>DATDFV010000276.1:0-39254 GCA_036522415.1 Pyrinomonadaceae bacterium
TCGTCCGAGCGATCGTCTCCAGGCGATCAGTTTTCTGTGTGCAGTCAGAGAGCAATCAGGCGGATTCATGCGGCTCTTACAGAATGTGGAGATCCGGATGCCCTTTCTTCACCGGCCGCTGGTCGAATTCATGCAAGCGATCCCAAAGGAACAGCGCGCGCGTCCGGGGGAAACGAGATCGCTACAGAGAAGAGCGCTACGAGATTTGGTCCCGCCGGAGATCTTGCGACGGAAAGGGAAGGGCAATCCTATAGAGGCTCTATCACGGGCGATAGTTCGAGAGCATGACACCTTACGTTCGTTATTGACGAATTCTTGCGTCGCAAAATGTGGATACGTGAATCAATCGCGCGTGACGGCGGAAGTTGAGAAGCTGAGATATGGAGACATGAAGTCGCTGGAGATATTCAGGCTCATTCCGCTTGAGTCCTGGCTGCGATTAATTGAACAGAAGAGAAGTCATGTCAACGTAACGGTTGCTACTACTGGATTGCCGGAAGCCGTGCCGGTGGCAACCTGTTAAGAACGAGCATCGCGCGAAACTAGTTTGTTGAGAGCGGTGTTGAGGCAGAAGTGCGGCCCGAGCAAGGAGAAACTGTCATGAAAGAATATGAAGTTGCTGATCTTTTCGAGGTTGGCGATGCGGGTGAAATCATTCAAACGCCGAAGTTTGCGATGATTGATGAGGTTGCCGGGAGTGATGGTCCTCACCAGTACAGCCTCGAAGACGAATGAGACGGGTGGGGTCGATAACTAGTGCGCAGTCGAAGGCGTGATACTTGATCGTTCCGAGACGCGCTGATTATTAGTCAAGTCATTTGTCCGCACGAAGTGCGGATAGAGAAAGGAAGACAATCATGAATAACTATGAAGTGACCGAGATTTTCGAAGTTGGTGATGCAGCGGAGATCATTCAAACACCAAAGGACGTTGCTTTGGACGAGATTGCCGGTTCTGAGGGACCTGGCCGTCAGAACCTTGAAGATGAGTAAGCAACTAGGTCGGTGTGAGACCGCAACCCACAATGCCCGAAGGCGTATCCGGCAAGCTTAGCTCGATTGTCGCGAGGCAAAAGCTAAGTTCCGGATACGCCTCCCCCCACAACTCAATTTCGCGTGGCTGAACTGGTGTTTGCTTTCGGTTTTAGGAATTCGTCAAACCAGGAAAAGATCTGGTTCCAGATATCGCGAACGTTTGCTGGTCCTTCAATGACATGTCCTTCTCCAAAATATCGAACGAATCGAGAGCGTTTGTTCTGCCGATACAGTCCGGTAAAAAACTCCTCGCTTTGCTGAATTTGCGTCGCACTATCAAAATCACCGTGAGTGATCAGAAGTGGCGTTTCCACCCGATCGACGAAGTTGACCGGACTGTTCAGCAGATAACGTTTCATGTTTCCCCACGGCGGACCGCCCATTCCAATCGTCTCCACATCCCACATTCGCATCAGGTTTTCATGAACGTCCGAGTCATATCTAAGACTAGCGTCAAATGTGCCGAAGAGACTGACAAGGTCTGAAAGACCCGACGAGGCGACAGCCGCTTTAAAGCGCCTGGTTTGTGTTACCAGACTGAAAACCAGATAACCGCCATAGCTGTAACCAAAGAGACCAATACGGTCTGGATCGGTAATCCCCAACTCAATGGCCTTGTCAATCGCCGGCAGTATGCCCTTTGCCAGTTCAGGATAGGCATCTTGTATCTCTCCGTAAGGTTTCAGAGGAACGCTCACTCGCAGCACGGCGTAGCCGTGTGCTGCTAGTAGCGTTAAATCGGACCAGGCCGTTCGGGGAACACGAGAACCTGGTCGTCTATCGCTGTATACAGAGCCTGGATATCCCCAGACAATCGTCGGGCATCGTTTACCTTCCTGATAATCAATAGGAAGAATTACCCATGCATTTAGTAACTGCCCATCCGAGCTGTAATATTGAAAGTGCTGCCATTTCGGAGGGGCAATTTCTCGCACAAATTCATTGATCTTAACGATTGGTGTGAGCGCTGATTGGTTCGCTTGAGCACTCAACATTTGGATACCATTTTCATCGTCGGTCAGCAGCGCGACTGTTCTTGTCGTGTTAGCCACCGCCAGTACTCTTGTGTCCAGGCTAGGTTCGGCTAAGACTTTAACCTCGCTTGTTTTTGTATCGATGAGGTAAAAGCTTGGTATTGGTCCAGCCTGGCCCTCAGCTATCAACAATTTGCCAACCGGAGCAGCGGCGCCTTGAAGTCGCGTCCGCAGGTTTGTCACTTGTAGTTGTCGATCAGTCCAGACGATCGAGCGGATCTTAGGCGTAGAGTCAGGGAGAAGTCTCTTAATCCGTTGACTGTTTGTGGTGATCGACCACAACTCGCCACCAATCACTGCAATCAGATTTGGCCCTTCTGCCTCCGGAAGGATTTGTGTAGGCAAAGTATCTCGCGTATCGAATAGCGGCCGCGCGCTTCCTGTTTCATTAATCGCCCACCATCTCTTGCTAGTCTCTGCAGGTCGCGATGGCCCCTCATTACGGGAGAAGATGAGCAGTTCGCCGGTTGGTAACCAGGTCATTGGAGGCCGGAGATAACGGTTGAGTTTGTATGGATCGAGGTCTTGAAAGTTATCGCTCACAACAGCACATGCTGATTTCGAAACATTGCAACGAAAGAATTTTTGTTTCAGTCCGGGTTCGTCATAACCGATGATCGCCAGTTCAGTGCTGGTTGGTGACCAAAGAAGCGAACCTCGAATTGCCTGAGTGATGCCACCAAGCAGTCGCGGCGCGTTCTTGAAGTCTGTCAGCATCGGCTGATAGAGCTCCGGCTCGAGAACCGTGATCTTGGAAATGCTCGAGTCTGGTTGCCAGACCCCGACCTGTTTATAGAACGCGAGAAACCGGCGATCCGGCGATAGGCTTAACTCCACAAAACCTGGTCCACTGACAATCGTTTGTTCGCGACCTGAGGAAACGTCAACTGTAACCAGTTCTCTTTGTGGTCGAGTCTCCAGTTTTGGAGGCACTCCGCTTTCCAGAACACTTGCAGTCGTAGTCTTAGACTCTCGTGCCCTGGTCCACGCAGACATCATGGCGTCGAGTTTAGAAGCTCGCTCTTGCTCAGCAACAAACACGATCTTATCATCGGAAATCCAAAGGTAAGGCTCATCGAAGTTTTCCAGGGAAATCGGACAAACATTCCGGTTAGTCAGCGCCTTCAACTGGTTTGTTTTTTTGGTCCACAGGTAAAGCTGAATCTTCCCATTTCGTGTGCCCATCATCGAAAGCTGTTCTCCGTTAGGAGACCAGCGAGGCGCCCAATAGCCAGAACCATCCGCCAATCCGTTCGAAACGTTGATAGGCGTCCCGCCATTTATTGAGACAACCCAAACATCTGCATGCTCGTTGTTATTAAGGTTACGCAGGCCATCGACTGCTCCATGGACTTTGGCCCGTTTCACTACATAGGCGAGTGATTGACCATCGGATGAAAATGCGGTTTCGCCAAACTCTTCCAGACGCAACATGTCATCTGGCGTATATGGTCTGAGTGATGAACTTTGGGCGGATGAGTGCGCCACACATGATGCTGCCAGCAACATTAGCACTGAGATCTGATGAATAGTTTGCGGAAGCTGGACTCGGCATCGCGACCGTATTATGAATCTCGGCACTCTTGAATTCTCCCTTCTCGACAAATGAATTCTGTTGATCGTTCCACCCTCGACAGGTTGGCTTTTGACCTTACTCAATAAAAGAGTGAGTGATTAAAGCCAGCGTTCATCAAGATGAGCTCCAACCAAATTCCGCAACGTTTTATCTTTCGACATGATTGACAAGATTTACATGATCTATTCACGTCGCCTGCCCCCGCTCCTGATTCAAAACCCCAGCCGCAGAGACAACTGTATCGATCGTGGTCCTCCAACCTGGTAGAGAGGGTTAAATCCTCCGCTGGTGCCACCGGTTCCCAAACTACGGCCGAACATAAATAACGATTGACCAAACAACGCATCAGGGAAGAACACGCCGCCGCTCGCAGAACCGAGGCTGGGACTCGGATTCCCAAAGTTCGGATGATTAAACAGATTGAAGACTTCGGTTTTGAACTGAAGATTAAGTTTGTCTCCAAGGTCGAAACGTCGTCCCACAGCAAAATCCAATTGCGACAAAGGGAAACCGCGCAGTGCATTGCGCCCGAGACTCCCCTGGCGGAGAGTCGAAGGAATCGCAAATGCGTTTCGATTAATCCTCACACCTTCAGCCATGGTCGAATCTGCGACATAGAGTGGTTGGCCCGCGATGAGATCAGGGCGCACGATGAACGTTCCGGTCAATCCTGTTGTGGAGGTCAAGAAGTAAGTAACGTTAACGGGTGTGGCGGAGTGAGCCGTGATGATGCTGTTGATCGACCACGAGGAAAGAACGTTATTAAGAAAGGTGCCCAGGTTGGGCCGTGGAACGTCATAGGTAACTGCAGCATTGAAAGCATGCCGCACGTCGAAGCTGGATGGACCGCGATCATTCAGGCCGAAAACGTCAGCGGGCGCTGTAGCCAGGGCATCCGTGGAGATAGTATCGAGTGATTTTGCGAAAGTATAAGAGGCGAGTGCCTGAAGACCTCCTGAGAGTCGCCGCCGATACTGGAGTTGCAGTGCCTGGTAGTCGGAGCTGGCATCGTTTCTGGAGATTTCCAAAATGCCCGGGAGGTTAGGATTTACGTTTTGTCTTTCTTCAACTCTCAATAAGTCACGGCCAATGGCGGCGACATACGAGGCCGTAACTACTTGATGAATGCCGAGCGAATGCTCAAGCGCTGCGTTCCACTGATAGACTCGCGGCAACTTGAGATTGGGATCGAATACAAAAAAACTATCGGTGGCGGTCGGTAATGACCCGGGGACGGGAGCCGCCGAGTCAGTTTCAGACAATGGCAGCGGCCTGTTTGTAAGGACTTTTCTCGCCACGAATGGAAAAGAGAAAGCGAAAGCATTCGAAGCCTGACCATCTCCCTGATCGAGGAAAACACCCAGTCCTCCGCGGAGCATCAATTCGCGTCCAGGTCGCTTCACGAGCTGATAAGTCAGACCAAAACGTGGTGCAAAGTTTCCAAAAGTAGTTTTCCATAATGGCGTGCCGGCAGGTGCGAGCGACATAGTCGCAGGATCATTAACCTGATTGACGGTGGCAGGATCGTTTCCGTGTGCTTCATAGGGTGGAGGCACCAGTTCCCAGCGAAGACCATAGGTCAACGTTAGTCTTGGGCTACCTTTCCAAGTGTCCTGTGCGTAAACCGAGAGATTGTTGAATACCGGTGTCTGCGGACTTTTCTGCGATGAGACACGCACCTGAAGAGCTCGAGCGGAAAGCATCGTCCCTGCTGCAGGAGAGCTTGCTGTACCAACGCCAGAAAAGATCAATATCTGTGCGTAACCCGGCGACGACAAGATTGGTGTGAGTCGACGATAGTCCACGCCAAACTTGAATTGATGATTTCCAATGACCGAGAGCACACTGTCAACAATATTGAGTTGGCGTTGGCGAGTAGCAGATCCCTTTCCGAGAAAAACTGCGGAGTTGGTAGCCCCGCTGACTGTCATGCTGAATGAAGCATTCGAGGTCGAGAGCCCGGGAGGGAAAATAGAACTCTCGTCGGGCACGATAGCTCCACCCAGGTTATCAATTATTGAGAATGCTTCTGCTCTACTGCGGCTGTAGTTGAATCGCAGATCGTTGGTGAGATTATTGCTTAAAAGATAGGTGGATCCTCCAGTGAATGTTTCGGTGCCGGCAGAAAAGACTCGAATGACACTTAGAGCGATACCGGTTCCGGCGCGCGGGCTAGTCTTCGAAGGTGCATAATTGTAGCGACCGAAGACTGTCATTTTCTTGTTTACGTTGCCGTCCACACGGATGCTCGTCGCGTTCAAAGTTGCAGGATTTGAAAAGCTGGATGAGAAACCTGAGAGTCCCGTTCCCGTTGCTGGGCCGTTCGGCACCGGATAGAGATTCATGAAGGGTTGAATTGCAATTGGCGCTGCCTGGCGTGCGGCAACCGAGGGAACTGAGGTAACACCCACTTGTGGTTGTCTCAATCGCAAGCCTTCATACGATAGAAAGAAGAACACGCGATTCTCTCCACGGTATAGAGCTGGTCCACCTTCTCCAAATCGCGGCAGCCAAAGCGGACCACCCAAAACTCCTCCGAAATCGTTTTGACGTAAAGCGGGCTTCTTCAGTGCTTGTCTATTCGCGAACCAGTCGTTAGCGTCCAGAACGTCATTTCGGAAATACTCGAACAACGATCCATGAAACTCGTTTGTGCCAGCCCTTGTAATGATGGAGATTTGAGCACCGGGACTTCTGCCGAATTCCGGTGCGTAGGTAGATGTTTGAATGCGAAACTCCTGCAAGGCATCGACAGAGACGAGATTGTTTGTGCCGCCGAATGCGGTTAGCGCGGGCAGCGATCCTGCACCTGATTGACCAGGAAAAAGGCTGGCGCTGGATCCAAAGTTTGCGCTGACGCCGTCCACTGTGTAGTAGTTTGCGTTCGCGCGTTGTCCGTTGACGCTAAACTGACCCTGGTCTGTTACATTAGTTCCAGTTATCACCGCTCCGGGAGTGAGTGCGATCAGTGATTGAAAACTTCTGCCGTTCAGTGGCATGTTCTCGACAAAATTCCGATTGACGACCGTCGACACTGCCGGAGAATCACTACTCAAAGAAGAAGTGTCGAGGACCTCAATGTTTTCGCTGAGCGCACCCACTTTCATCTGGATTTCGACCGCTACTTGATCGTTGACGTTCAACAAAAGATCTCTGATTTCGGTGGGAGCGAATCCTTTTTGCTCGGCTTTTACGATATAGGTGCCGGGAGGAAGTAAGGGCACAACGAATTGACCCGCGCTATTTGTAACTACGGATCGTTGGAACCCGCGAGCGATACTGATGACCGAGATGTTGACATTTGTAAGTACAGCGTTGTTCTGATCCACCACAGTACCAGTGAGTGTGGCAGTCGCGTTTTGAGCGAGCCCGGAGATGAGTGACGACTGGTAGATCAAAAGAACAAGGACTGAAAACAGTAGAATCTGGTTGCGCGAAGACAAAACTGACGATCCTGTTAACAGCATTTCTAATCTCCCTGATGACCCGCATTGATGCGTGGCGTTGATTGAGGATTCGAGCACAAACTTCATTGCTCATACTCTTGACTGTTCCAGGGGCTGAAATCTCAAACGATTAGCTGCGGTAAAACGAACGAACGAAAAAACTTAAGCGGAGGGAGCAGACACTTGTGATGGACACGGTGGAAGACCGCGCTGATTCAAGGGGCCGTGAAGATGATGGTGGCTACTAAGAATCTATTGAGCGAACTCATACTAGCTGCATTTGCAGCTAGACGCAAGTATGGATTTTGATCAGGAGGTTTTTTCTGATGGGAAGGCGTTCACGAAGGCGACCTGGACGTATCGGAGAAAAGCTTCGTCAGATCCGAAATGCGCTTGGTCTTTCACAGAATCAGATAACGCATCACTTGCTACTCCCGAAAGAATTTAAGAGAGGCATCATCTCAAATTATGAAAATGATGAGCGCGAGCCGCCATTATTTGTTTTGCTGGCTTATGCGCGTGTGGCAGGAATCTGTCTCGAGGTAATTGTCGATGATGCGATCGATGTACCGACGAAGTTGCCCGTGACTCCCCCTCACCGGGCGATTGAGATCAGTCGTACGAAGCGGACTGTTCGGTAAAAACAGCAGTCGCCAAAGTCAATCAAGCGATATCTCACTCGCAGTAAGCTTTAATCTGAACCGCAAGCTGCTCCGCATCGATCAAAGTCCGCCAGAATTCCTTTGACTTAGCGGCCGAACTCTCACCGTGAGAAGAGATGGTAAAGGCTGCTCGAATGGTTTGATTGTTAAAAAGAGCCAGTCGGTTAAGTTTTTCGACGGCGCTCGCGAGTTCCTGATCGTCACGAATCTGAGCCGCATGCTCGACAGAGTGTTCAAGATTGCCCGCGAAGAACACAGGCTGGAGTTGACTGCTTAACCGCCTGGTTTCATTTGCAAACGCGACTGCATGGGCTCGGATCAACTGTTGCCATTTCGCACGTGCTTCAGGGGTTACTGTGCGCAAATCAGTATTCGCGAATCTACCTGTCAAACCTTTCAGTTCGATTGCCTGAAAGAGCGCACGGTAGGCGTGGTCAACGACCTGTGATGCGAAATTACGCATCGAGGCGTCGACGTCTGTGTCCTTGTTAATCTTCGAAAAGTATGCGCGGAGTTCTTGATCCATAGGTATCTGATCGGGAGTATTTTCAGCTCCGTGTTGGATGACTTTAGTGTTGGTCTGAGATTGCGTTAATTCAGATGCAGTCACGAGATGGATTTGGACCAAAGCGTTGTTTCTGACGGGAGAAAGTGATTCCAGTACTTCAGCTTTTCGTTCTTTGGTGTCTACAACACCCATAATCTGTAGGCAGCCGCTGGCCATGCGGGTGAAGGAAATTTGCTCATTTCGGCCCCCCTTTGCCTTGTCCAGCAAGTACGCAACCTCGATTTCGAGTTCCGGCGATGCGACGCCTAAGTGCAATGAAGGCATAGATGAGTTGTGTGTCGATTCCTTGCGGCCCGGTTGCTTTGGAACTTCCGGTATCGTTGAGCCCACGATCGCCTCGGGACTAAATACATTTGGCGGCACATCTCGATCGTTAAGAGTCTGGAACTTCTGTTCTGTGAAGTGATATTCACGTATTTCGCCAGCACTCTCGAGCGTATAGAACTGCGCGACTGGATGTAGTTGCGGCTTCGTTAATGTTAGCGTGGCTGCTAGCAGTCTTGAGTTGCCAACTAATCTCGCCACGTGATCTGCATTCCACCGAATAGTGTAGGTAGAATCTGACTCAGAGATCTGAATGTTCTTTGCGGCTGATCCAATAATTGATTGGAATTGGCTGGTGGTTATATCCAATAGCCATGGGTCGTCAAAAGACAATTCGGCAGGGTGTCTCCGCTCGCGGATTAACCCGGATCCATGGTGATAGATGATGCGTGAACCATCGTTCTCTTCCCACGTACCAGCGATAAGTAACTGCGCCTCGTCGTAAACCAGACGCGCACGACGATTCCTCAGAGGATCGCGCCACGTTTCCACCCTACGTTTGGCAGTGACCTCACCTCTGTTGTTCAGTTCTTCGAGCTGGACAACTTGGTAAGTGATTGCTTTACCCGCCAGAGCGGAAGTCTCTTCACGTAGACGCGACTGGTCGAGCAAACTGCTATCGGGACGTGCCCTGAAGAAGAGAGCCGCTGCAACTACAAGTAATACTAACGAGAGCGCAACGAGCACGGGGTTCATCCACCATCCGTTTCTTTTCAAGCTCGCTATTGCTGCTAATAAACGTGCTGAAATGAAACGAAAACCCTCGGCTCGTTCAGATCGGCCACAACCATCCTGAGCAGTAATGAATTCCGGTCTAACCTCGATGAGCGGCGCAGTTGTATAGGAGATCCGCAGCGTTTTCGTTCCGTTATCCGTAAATAGCCAAGCTGACAGGGTTCGATCATCACTCAATTCGATCTCTGCCCACTGCTCGCGTAAGTCGTTGTATTTGTCAGCCGGGCTGAAGAACAGCAACCGCGTGTCTTCTTCGCTCCGGATATCGATGAAGTCGATCTGGTCATCAGCTCCAAGATTTAGCATAAGTTCGCTGCTGTCGGCATTGATGGCAATGGAACCAACTGGAATGCTATTCACGCTGATACGCAGCTCTTTTGGTTTATGGTTAACAACCTCCTCCAGTCGCTGCCGGAATTTTGTTGAAAGGCCGGTTGGGCCATTGCCGGAGTCCCCGCTGGAACCACCGCCCCGATTAGCTGGTGGTCTTCTCTGATGACCTCCGGATTCGGGTGTGTAGCGTTCAGCGAGCGATGGAAGACTGAGGATTCGATTCACTTCATCGAGGCACTTCGGACAACTTGCGATGTGGCCTAGCCTCGCACTCGTTAGCGCATTTTCTCGTCGGAGCCGATAAATGTCTTCTAACTCGTCTGTGTTTATACATTCGCCGGTCCGGGCAGAAAAAATGAGATGACGAAGTTGATCTGGCAAAGAGTCCCTGGCATCAAATAGTTGGATTTTTGGTAGTGAGACTTTTGCCTGCGACTTAACGAATTTCAGTCGTTCCGGATCTTCCAGATAGAGTTTTACTTCGCGTCTCGCAAATCTCTGCCACTGATCGACGCAATGTCGCGAGGAACACAGCACCTGCGCAATTTCACTTGGCGTGTACTCAAAAAAGAACCTCAGAATCAGGACACTACCAGCCCGCGACGTTTCCTTTCTGGTGCACGCGTACTGGCAAATTCGCTGGAGGTCTTCATGAAATTGTAGGCGCCGCTGGAGTTCTACCGTTTGTGAGTTGAGTTGTAATAATTCCTGCTCAGCAATTGAAATTGTCTTTCCCTGTATCTGCTCGGTTATCCGACTCAAGCGAGACAGATTCATGTTTCGCAGCATGCGATGCAGATAGCCATCGACGTTTTCAATTTCGGCCAGGTTGGTTCGTCCGCGCGTAAATTGAATGAAGGCATCCTGTACGAGATCTTCCGCCGACGCGCGGTGTTGGTTGGTGAGCCGCAGCGCCCAGGCAAGCAACTGCGAGTAACGCTTGGTGAAGACCTCTTCTCTCGTTTCCGAGCGAGGGGATATCCTTTCTGGTTCAAGCATCTGTGGATCAACGTGCCCGTAGGTAACTAAAGCATCTTTCTGATAAGAGGTGGCAACCTCACTCGGCGTTGGCGTATGTTAAAATCAGAGGACCTGACACTTCTTGTTCGCAAGAGTTCTTTGGGAATCGAGCGTTAGTAGAGACGAATGTAGACGCATGCGCAGCGTCGCCTCACATCACAAATGAGAGGTCTCGTCGTGGAACCTATCAGGAGAAGGTTCCCGGCGATTTCAAATACTCACACTTACCTAGACAGATTCCTGTCCAGTAGTCTAGTCAGATTCCTGTACAGAAGCAAGATTGAATTAATTGAGAGCGATCGCTCGGGAGGAGACTCCTGATGGCGAGGCACGCGCGTTTGAAGCCGCGACGGCTAACCGAGAAGCTTTTACAAATTCGCATTGGTCTTGGATTGTCGCAGAATCAGATGCTCCGAAAGCTGGGACTCGCTGATGAAAAATTTCGTAGTTCTATTTCGAGCTATGAACTCGGTGGCAGTCAGCCATCGTTACCCATTCTTTTGCGATACGCGCATCTTGCAGGGGTATGTCTCGATGTGATTGTCGATGATGAATTGAATCTACCCAACAGATTGCCGGGAAAGCCCACGCACTCTTTATCGGCGAGACGCAGGAGCGAATGAGCTATTGGTGGAGGTCCGTCGTCGTTCGTAATACGGGACGAAGAGAAGGGAAGCACAAGAAGCATTATCAGATTAGCGTAAACCGGGAACGAACGGTCCTAGTAAATGCTTCACTATTTCCAGTTCAGTCTGTTTTGTGTTCCGGATCATGAACGAAGTAACAACCCGGGAGTAACGATCTTTCACGTTTGTTATGGTGATTCAAAGAGCAACTGAATGAGTAACTGAGTTGGGGTGGAACGTGGCCGATACCTCACCCACTGAAAAACTACAATTAACAGCCTTATTAAGGGATTCTGCCAGTGCAACTCATCGTCTGCTGATGACATGGAGTAACGTGCCATTATTGCTGATGCAGGAGATTGACTGGGAACGAGGACCGTTGGTGATTATTGGGTTTGAAGATTTGATGATGTGGCCGCTTTTACCACCTGGAACGTTGCTGCAACTGGATCAGAATAAGCGGAAGGTTACTGATGGCAGTTGGTCTGAATTCGCGCGTCCCGTGTTTTTGATCGAATATGAGGCGCGCTTTCACTGTTGTCACGCGCAGCGCAGAAGGGATTCTCTCTTACTAATCTCTCATGCTGATTCTCCCCGCCAGCCAATTCGTTCCGTTCCTAATAAAAAGGCAAAGGTGCGTGGTCAACTGACCCCAATTTTCCGACCACTGGCGACACGTAATGGTCCCTTTGGCCGTTCAACAAGATGGCAGCGCGATCGGTAAGTAGAGCGCGAGAAAATTTTGTCCGGGAACTGGTCGGTCGAATGACTTCGCTGGCATCCAATAGACGCGTCCGCAAATCACCTAGGCATTATCGCTGAAATTGTTCTTTAGAGGTTTCGTGGTACAGCTTCTCCAATTTCCGCCAGCCCTTCACGCGGGTGAGGGAATTGGGCGAAGCGTATCGCAGTCTCTCAGCTTTGAGGGCGAGACCGGCGTAGCTCAACGTTGTCTTCGTCTCCATTTTCAGTCTCACCAGCGTAGTTGAATCGCAGCGTCCCCTGTGCACATTCATTCGCTGCATATATTGGACGAAATATTGATCTGGAAAGATCAATTCCTCCGCGAAAATCTCGGCGCCGATTTCGATGCTCCTGTTGATGTTTGACTGATCGCAATATGAAATGCCGAGTTGTCTATCCATCAGGAAATGCTTGAGTTCATGGGCCATCGTGAAAACATGTGGATCGAGAGGAAGGTTACCCGCTAACATTACCGTCGTTCCAAAATTATCGCAGATGAATGCGCCGCGGAGATACTTCAAGCGATAAGGCCAATAATCGATCTCGATTCCTTCTTGAGAATAGATGCGACGTAAATCAAAGGGCAGAACTCGAGTAGATTTCAGATCGTACTTGGCACGGACCTGTCGGGCGAGCACTTTGAGATCATAGTAATCGTAGACCACATTCATTAGTTTTATTCCTTTGGCTGCTCTGCTTCATTCTTTCCTGCTACACAACTCATTTATGTGTCATCTTCCGACGAGGTGCCATTTTGTTCTTTCCTTCATAGATACGCCGCGCTTTCCTGAATTCGGCGTATTTTCTCAGTTCTTCAAGATCGTCTGGATGCAATTGTTTTACCGTGCGTAGCAATGAGAGCCAATTCTCATCTTCCATTCCCTGTGTTTCCGGCGGGAAAAAGGTAACGATCGACACCTCAAAAAAGCGGGCAAGCCTTTCCAGATCCACCAGGCTCGGCCGATAGGTACAGGTTTCCCAGCGTGAGATTGTGTTGGCAGCAACTTTGATCTCGCGCGCGAGGGCCTCCTGAGACATCCCTTCACCTCCGCGATAAGTCATGCGCAAATTCTTGATCTGCGCGGCAACATAATCGAGTAGTTCCATCGCTTAGTTAAACAGAACAAAAACTGTTGTCCTTTTGTAGGATGAGGCTCAACTTTTGTGTTGACACGCCCGTGAGAGCGGAACTATTATACTCTGTGAATGGCGTAGGCAATAGCCAGTGCTGCTATCAAAGACAGTTACCACCAACTGACCGTTTCTTAGTGATGTATTCGGCGTAGAGAATACTCTGCCGAGGACCATTACAATTTACTTGCCTATACACAGACCTCAGCAGCACTGAAGGCGCTAGCCCCTCTCAGCACCAACGAGCCACAACTTCAGATGACTTTCCAGCGCTTATGAAAGCCTGGAACGTAAGGAACCTTAACTCGTTTTTAAGGTCGCATTATGAGTAGGTTTACCTATCGCAAACGTTTATTTCTCGCGCCGATCAGTAGCGGACATGCTTCGTATGTGTTTGCCGAGGTTGAATCGAGTCGAAGTGGTGAATACAAATTCGGTCACTACATGCTTACGTTGGCTGACTGTAGGCGTTCAGTTGAGTTTGAGTTCTTCCTTGGTAATGCCCGGGCGCGGCGGCAGAGTTTAGCAAAGATAGATCTTCTCCTTCGCGTGCTGCATGGTTTTCGCGAAGCATTGTTTCGGGAGGCAGGGCTAATCCATAAGGTGGAGCAGCAGAGACGAGGGCGTGTTGCAAAAGCAGATCGTAGTGATTGACGAAGCTCCGTCGTCAAACGCGCGATCAAGGAGTGAGAGGGTTATGTGTAGTCGGAGATCTTACCTAAGAATTTGTAGAGGTGCGCCTGCACAAAGCGGTTGCCAGGGGAAAATGGTAGTTCTGCCGGCAAAGAGGTTGGTATGGATTCTTTTTCCGTACACCATTCTGGCCTAATTGGTGATTCAGCGCCGATGGCTTTGCTGGCGGATCAGATCGCCACTGCTGCTCGCAGCAATCTAACAGTACTTGTCTTTGGCGAGTCTGGCACCGGCAAAGAACTTGTAGCCCACGCGATCCACCACGGAAGTAAGCGATCCAAGAAACATCTGGTGAGCTTTAACTGCGGGGCCCTCACTGAAACTTTGCTCGAGTCCGAACTATTCGGCTATGCACGTGGCGCTTTTACGGGTGCTATCCGTGACCAAAAGGGACTCTTCGAGGCAGCCGATGGGGGCACCCTGTTTCTTGATGAGATCGGAGAAATGTCACCGTCCTGTCAAGTAAAGCTGCTACGAGTATTGCAGGAGCACAAGGTCCGAGCAGTAGGTGCCCAAACGGAAACACCAGTCGACGTGCGCATGATCGCCGCTACCAATCGCAACTTGCCACATGAAATTGCTCAGGGCCGTTTTCGTCAAGACCTCTTCTATCGTCTGGCTGTCTTGACGATTGCCACACCGACGTTGCGTGAAAGGTCCGCTGACATCCCGCTCCTGGTCAAACACTTTTTAAAGGAAATTACTAACGGCTCCAGCGGAACAACCTTGCCAACCTTTGATCACGAGGCACTTTCAGCTCTTCAGCGACATGACTGGCCTGGCAATGTGAGACAACTAAGGCATGTTGTAGAGCGACTCATCGCGCAAGAGAACAATGGCGGGCCAATCACCGCGAAAGCAGTTCGGCAGGTCCTCGAAGAAATGAGCCGGTTTGCAGTTGCCTGCGACATTCCTCTAGGCTTTCGTCAGGATGATTCGCTTGATGATTTCCTCGCTCGCACTACGCTTGGGCTCTACAATCACTTTCTGGCGGTAACCGGAAATCACTCCGAGGTCGCACGCATTCTGGGAACACATCGAAATACCCTCTACTTGCGAGTGGAACGAGCTCGCCGCAGGGTGCTTGCCCAACGTTAGAACTACTTTCTTTCGCCAGCCGATGGGCTGGATTGAATGACTAAGTGTCTGACCAATGATCCCATCTTTTGTATGCCGAAAGACAATGCCGAACCCGAGTCACGGGGCTTTCTCAAGTCATCTCTCGCTTAAGCCACGAACGTGCAAGTCGCCATTCGCGCTCTATTGTTGATCGTCCTACATTGAATATATCCGCCAGATCTTCGACCGTAAATCCCGCGAAATAACGGTACTCCACAATCATCGCTTTACGCTCATCTATCTTTGCCAGCTTCGTCAACGCCTCGTCCAGCATAATTAATTCTTCGGATGTCTCTTGAGGCAGTGATATTGCCTCGTCAACTTCGACATGCTGGGCCCGAGCACCTCGCTTAGCCGTCAACTGAGCTCTGGCGTGCTCAATCAGAACTTGCCGCATTCGGCGGGCCGCCAGTGCATAGAACTGCTTTCGACTGTGCCAGTTGATTCTTCCTCCTTCCATGAGTCGGATAAGCGCTTCGTTGATCAGGGCAGTTGTCTGCAGCGTGTGACTGGCCCTTTCATTTACCATGTAACTATGAGCGATTTTTCTTAGTTCATGATCAACGAGGACAATCAACTTTTCGAAAGCGTGCGAATCACCACGGCTCCACGCTTGCAGCAGCTCTGTTATTTCATGGGTCCGACTCATTTTTGAGTGCTGCTACAGCAAGTTCCGGACTAAAGGCCGATTGGACTTTAACGTCCAGCGTAATGAATCAGACTGCGAAACCATTGACTACGGACAAATCGTCTGTCTCCACGAGCTGTTGCTTATATAGAATGCCGCACGCACTCAGAACTCAAACCGCTTGTCTAGACCTCGCAATATTTTCGTTCGCTCTAGTTCCGACCTAAGGAGACAAATGTGAATGGAATCCGTGGAATGGGATCGTATTCAACAAATTTATTATGCGACCTTGCCAATGACCCAACCTGAGCGGCGGAAATTTGTCGAGGCACAATGTCAACAGGATCCGGTTATCTCGGTTGAAGTTAACTCTCTTCTCGAAGCACACGACTCGTCGGAGAGTTTTCTCGAACCACCGATTTTCGAATTAGGTTTGAAATTGTTTGCAGCTCGCAATCGGAGTGATGAAATTGCGCGTGCGGAGGCAGCAGATGCCCTTATCGGAAAGATCATCGATGCGCGTTATCTCATTGAGCGTGAGCTTGGCAAAGGCGGCATGGGGAATGTCTATCTGGCCCGCGATCTTACTCTTCACAGCAGACCAGTGGTCATCAAGTTCTTGCTGGAGGCCTTGCAGCAGGATCCGTACGTGGTGAAGAAGTTCAGCCAGGAAGTGGAAGCCCTTTCGCGCATCGATCATCCTGGCGTTGTGACGGCGCTGGGTGCCGGCAAGTTAGCTGATGGCAAGTTGTATCTGGTCATGCAGTATGTAGAGGGTGTGACGCTACGCTCGCAAATTACCACGGAGGGTATGGACTTTGAGCGCGCGGCATCGATACTGCGACAGCTTGGCGACGCACTTGAAGCCGTTCATGACAAACGAATTTTTCATCGTGATCTGAAGCCGGAGAACATAATGTTTCAGGTCTTGAAAGACGGGACGGAGTTGGTCAAGCTCGTAGATTTTGGCATTGCCAAAGTGAAAGACTCGGCCATCGGGCCGAGTACGGCTAATGATGTATCCACTGGCTCAGTAGCCTACATGTCTCCTGAGCAGCTTCGAGGTGGAAAGAAAGTAACGGCAGCAAGTGATATCTATGTCATGGCCGTAATCGCCTATGAAATGTTAACCGGCCGTCGGCCTTTCAATCCCAACTCACCTGCTCACCTGCTCGAATTGCAAAGGGCAGCAGTTCGCGTCAAACCTACGGATTTGCGGCCAAACCTGCGACCAGAAACGCAGGCCATAATCCTTCGTGGATTGGCATTCGATGCAACGCTCCGTTATCAGAGCGCCGCGGAGTTCGGCTACAGTCTCGCCCGCTCGCTAACGGATGACGAGAATCAAGGCGAACCTAAATGGCCGTCCTTTTCTCTACGCGATCATGAGGCGGCATCTGCAGAGCGACAGCGATCGGTTAAGTCGCTTACAGGACACAGGTCGACCGGGCCGTATATCACTGTGATTGCCAGCACTTTTGTAGTGGTAATCGCGTGCGCGGGTTTCTTTTTTCACTACTCCTTGAAGATCAGGAACCGGGTTGCCTCTGGCGCGACGCGTTCGTTTATTTATTCGCTGACGATTCAGCGACTGCAGGACAAAAGATCCTACGAGGAGTCGTTTGAGACAACTGGTCAGGACGTATTCGAAAATGGGGACAAGTTTCGTTTGAACCTCTCCAGTTCCGCTCCGGGTTACCTATATCTTTTTAAAGAGGAAGAATCGGAATCAAACGGCAGCGGTTTCACAATGCTTTACCCCACTCGTGACACAAACGATGGTTCGGCAACACTCGGCGCAGGCCAATGGGTACGAACTAACTGGAATACCTTTAAAAGAAAAGCTGGAACTGAAAACTTCTGGATCGTGTGGTCTACGTCGTCGATTTTCCAACTGGAAGGTGCGAAGACGAAAGCCTTCAGGCAACCTGGCGGTTTAGTGATCGGTAAGGATCTGGATACTGTCAAATCGCTTTTGGTGGAGTTGCGTTCACAATTAAAAACGAGAAGCGTTCGAGACAAGAATAGTCAGCAGACCACCGTACGAGGTAGGGGCGATGTCCTGGTCAAGATGGTTCAGGTACAACACAGATAAGCTTGTTGGCCTAGACGCGTTTTTCCAGGATCGGGTCCAACCTGGCTTGCCCCCAAAATCTTCATCTCATTCTCACCGGGCTTCATCCCGGTGCCAAGGTCCTGATAGTTGTGTAACCGTTTCAACGGTTTTTCGAGTGCGACCACTTGAAACCACCTCGTTTTCAAGATGTCAATCTGCTGCACCAGGTAAACCGTTAAAACGGTTAACCATCCTCTATCCCGCTTCAACACCGGTGAGAATGAGATGAAGACTTTTAGGACAAAGCCGTGCAACCTCACATGCACAGAAAATAGTCACTCATTGCTCTTGATCCGGACACTTCTTACTTTAACTAAGCATGCATGCCTCACTTCGGACCTCCTTGACCCTCATATACAAACATTCTCGACGGAGTTCAAAAAATAATCTTCACGGTCTGACGGGATCTTCGTTATTCCTGCGCCACGTATGTGTGAAGCGACGTGAAGAATTAGGAAAACTCTTGGGGAGAAGATGACGGAGAGAATTCGAATACTCTTTTTATCCGCAAATCCCTGGACGACCAGTCGCATTCTCGTGGATGAAGAAGCCAGAGAGATCTTCGAGAGACTTCAGGAAGGCCCTTACCGTAATAGCTTTCAGTTGCTTAAGCATGAAGCCACAAGGACGATCGATCTGCAGCGACTATTACTGCTGCACGAGCCCCACATCGTTCACTTCAGCGGTCATGCGAACAAGAAACACAGACTCATCCTGGGCGGAGCGCCTGGCAGAGGAAAGACGGTTGATCACGACGGTTTGGTTGGAGTATTCGCGCTATATAGCATGCATCTCCGCCTGGTCTTTCTGAATGCCTGTTTTACAAAAGCGCAAGCCCGCTCCATCTCAAAGGTAATCGATTACTCAATCGGAGCAGGTAAAGGAATTGGCGATCGAGGCGGAGTTGCCTTCGCCGGTGCATTTTACCGAGCTTTGGGTTTCGGGAAGTCAATCCGCACGGCATTTGGATCGGCTAAAGCCGAAGTTGGTTTGACAAAGATGCCACGCACCCGAGGCATCGAATTGTTCGTCCGAGACACTGTTAGTGAAGACGATTCGTTTCCTCAGATGGAGGAAGAGCAGGAGAGTGAGGTGCTGGTGGAGCGAACAGAAGAGCGATCTGAGTGTCACGTCACCATCGTTAATCGATCCGGTGTCACTCAAACTGCGTACGGTTTTGGTTTACGGTCAGAAGTAAAGTCGGTCTGCAGGCGTGGTCATCTCAAGTGAAATGATTGCGGCCGAATAAAGAATGCTGTGTGAGACAACTGCAGATCTCACAGCTCCAGGAGGAGGAGACAAGAATGCGTCCTAAGACCCAAAAAAAACGCGTGACTGAATCACGACAGACCACCAAGCCCGAACGAAAGGCACCCGGTACCAGGTATGGCACTCTGGAGGACTGGAGAGGAAGCGATGGCCGGACTGGCAAACCCGCAGGCGGACGCAACGCGTTTCGAGATGGCCGGTAGGTTCACAGTTGCTGCCGCTCTACATAAGGTAGCTCACACGGGCTACCTTTTTTGTGTTCCGCCCTCCTGTTAGATCACGGTAATCCTGTCAATGTTACTGAATGCACTTCTCGCTCATCACTTCACTCCGTTCTAATTCTTCTGCACAAACGGGTGAGCTTTCATCCGACTTAGTCTGCTTTATTCTGGAACGCGCCGAACCCTCCAAATAAAAAATTCGCCACGCCTCGAATGACGAGAAGCTGCGTTGACGCTGATCTGCGCCTACGCGCTTTGAGTCCGCACGAAATCCGTGGTAAATAGAGCCATTCCTCCAAACAGTCCTTTGTGACGTGAGGTGACGTTCTCAATAAAATAAAAATCTCATCATGTTGGTTTCCATTAGGGAACCTCGGCTCAAATGCAACCAACAAAAACAACCAGATCCATAAGCAGAGTAAGTGTCGGCAGATTGAAGTACCTCTGTAGTTTCCTCCTTCTTCTAGGCTTTTATATACCTAGCGCGAGTTCGATCTTCTCCAACAGGACCGATGCGACACCATTATCCTCTGGCTCCTCAGTCCATTGCGATATTGAAGCAGGGTCCAAACAAGTATTTAAGGTACAAGTGGAACAAGGGAAACTTCTAAGATTGATAATTGATAAGGGTGATCTGGCGCTCTCGGCTACAGTGTATGGCCCAACGGGTTCAAAATTGATTGAGCAGGTCAGTCACGAATTCGAGAGAGTTGAAATCTCGGCCCCGATAGAGCTCACAGGTTCCTATAACATCGAAGTTCAATCACTGGAAAGATCAGGCACTACTCGAGCGTATGAATTACGCGTGGAACATTTAATGCCCATTACTGAACGAAATAGGCTCGACAGCCAGGCGCGAGAGGCGTTCGCCGGTGCTGAAGACCTGCGCGCAACCTGGGCAGAGACCTCGTTACGAAAAGCTATAGTTCAATATGATCGTGCGGCATGCATCTGGAGCTCAATGTCTGATCATGTGAATGCTTCTCGTGCGTTGCTGAAATCCGGCGATACTTTGTTGCTTGTAAGCGAGTATCGCGACGCATTTGAGCGATATCAGCGCGCGCTTTCACTTGCGAGAAAGGCAGGTGATCAGTTGATCAAAGTCAGGATCCTGAGTCACACAGGCTCCCTCCAATCCTATCTCGGGAAAAATGACGTTGCCGATGAAACCTTACACAAAGCACTTGCGCTTCTTAAAAGAGACTCGAGTTTGTCGGACATAATTGCGAACGTTCATGGCGAGCTCATCAGTCATCTGGCCGAGGTGAGCTATGCAAAAGGTGATCTGGCGCAGTCGTTGAAGCAGTACGAAGAGGCTCGCAAACTGGTGCACAACGACCGGCAAGTTGAGGCGAGAATACATCTGTTCTCAGGTTACATATACGGCAGCATTGGTGAGCCGAAGAGAGCCGTGTCCGAGATTACTCAGGCATTAAGCTTATACGAGGCAATCAACAATAAGCTTGGTCAGGGCCTGGCATTGACTGCACTCGGACTGTCTCACTCACTTACCAGAGACGAGAACCGGGCGGTTGAATTTCACCGGGAAGCCATCAGCATCTTTCGTTCCATCGGGGATAGGCACAGCGAGGCAATAGCGCTCAACGCCCTGGGGCAGGCTTATGAAAATCTCAACGAATACACGATCGCACTGAATAATTATGAGAACGCTTTACGGCTCTTTCAAACGACTGGCGCCCTCGATGGTGCAGCGATAGCTGTCTTTAAAATTGCACGCATCTATCGTTTGAGCGGAAAACCAGATCAAGCGCTGGCGTTTTATGAACGCTGCTTCATCTTAAGCCGCGCGGCTGGAAAGGTTCGATCGGAGGCAAATGCGCTTAACGACACTGCACTGCTCTATATTCATCAAGGTCGTTACAAACTTGCTATCAAACAGTACAGGCGAATACAAGAGTTCTACAAAAGAATTGGTGATAGGCGTGGACTGGTAACAGCTCTGAATGCATATGGCGATCTGCTTTTGCAACTCGGGCAAAATACAAAAGCGTTAAAGGCCTATCTTCGCGCACGACCTTTCAGCGAGATCAGCGGGGACAAAAGTATTCTGGCCGGAACGCTCTATAACCTGGCGCGGGTAAATCGAGCTGTTGGCTCTTATGATGCGGCGCTCGCTTTTAACAAACAATCTCTCACCCTAATCGAAGATCTGCGTACCAATGTGCAAACGCCTGACCTTCGCGCCTCATATTTTTCGGGTGTAAAAAAGTATTACCAATTGGGTGCAGAAATTTTGATGAGGCTTGACCAATTGCGGCCCGGTAGAGGCTTTGCAACTCAAGCGCTGTTGCTAAATGAGAGGGCACACTCCCGTTCACTTCTCGATCTCCTCGATCAATCGCAACGCGCCTTTCCTGAGGACGCACCTAAACAACTGCTTGAACGTGAGCACGAATTACGAGGCTTGATTAGGGCGCAGGCTCAATACGAAATGAATGTATCTCTGGAGGAACGAGACTCAAGCGATAACCCGGAAACAGCGAATCAATTAGCACAGGCTAGGGCCGAATATCAGGAAGTGTTAGCGCAGTTGAGAGAAGAGCATCCGCGAGGTTTGTCTCTTACGTCTTCACCGGTGACCGGATTGAAAGAGATTCAGAGCGAGTTACGAGATGGCACTTTGCTACTCGAGTACAGCTTGGGAGAAGAGCGGAGTTATTTGTGGGTCGTATCAGCGAACTCGCTAAAGACGTATGCGTTGCCGTCGCGTCAGACGATAGAGGACGCAGCACACCAACTATACAAGCTGCTTACGGTGTCAGAGGGAAGCAAAGGAGAAACGGATAACGACTACCAGGTAAACGTCGCAGCAGCAGAGAAAGCTTATTTTGACTCGGCAAGTACGTTTAGCGAAATGGTCCTTGGTCCAGTTGCAAATGACCTGGGCAACAAAAGACTTCTTCTGGTAACGGAAGGTGCTCTGCAGTATGTGCCTTTTGAAGCACTACCAGTGCCGGGTGCCGCGCAGAATGCAAAGGCCAGGAACTTGCGCTTAATCGATACCAATGAAGTGTCGACAATCCCTTCGGTTTCCACGTTAGTTGCCCTTCGAGCCACGAAAATCCAGTGCTCTCCGCTTCACGTTGCAGCCGTCATCGCAGATCCAGTCTTCAGTCTCAATGATGATCGCATACCGAGCAACGGACAGTTTGCGACAATCGCGACCGCAAGTGCTGCACCTCTACGGGAGCCAGTCGATATTGCGTTGGCGCCCGCTTTAGAGTCGCGGCGCAAAGGTTTGGCACGCTTATCCCATTCCTTTGAAGAAGCAGAGGCAATTCTTGCCACTGTGCCTGAGGGCACAATTATGTTGGCGGAAGGATTCGACGCAACGCCTGACATGATTAATGGACGTATTGGCGACTACCAGGTACTTCACTTTGCGACGCATGCTCTTGTTGATGCGGAGCATCCGGAATTATCCGGCATTGTTCTCAGTATGGTTGATCGGAATGGGATCGAACAGAATGGCTTGATGTCGTTACGAGATATTTACACACTTGATCTATCGGCTCAGTTAACGGTGCTCAGTGGTTGTCAGACAGGGTTGGGCCAGGACGTGAAAGGTGAGGGATTGGTCGGGTTAACACATAGTTTCATGTCTGCTGGCTCGAAAACTGTGATTTCCAGTCTTTGGAAAGTAGATGATCTCGCAACTACAACTCTGATGACTTATTTTTACGATGGCTTATTACGCCAGGGCATGCCGACAGCTGCGGCATTGAGATCAGCAAAATTGAGGATGAAGCAGGACAAACGTTGGAGTGCACCGTACTATTGGGCCGGGTTTACATTGCAGGGCGAGTACCTCAACCGCGTTGTTGTTGAGAAAAACTCTTCATCCTGGTTTAAGTACCTGACCTATGTGGCGCCCGCCCTGCTGGTGTTCGTCGTGGTTGTTTTTCAAAGACGACGGCGCCGATGGCCGCTCGCGTAGTATCTGAAAGCCTCGCCGCTTTAAAACTTAGTTTAGGAAGCTGTGATTGAGTACGACAGGCTGTTAGCCTGTCGTGGTTCCGTTACGTACATTGTGATCAAAGCGTCGACAGGCTGACAGCCTGTCGTACTTAATCACAGCTTCCTTTACTTCAGCTGCCAAGACTGAAGCTCTGAGATGGCACGAGAATTGGCAACCCCTCCGGGTACCTTCAACGAGATCCTTGCGTGGCTTAATTCCGATCGTGATGTCGCCGGACAGATGTATGTTCAGCTTCGTCATGACCTCGCCAAAATTTTCACCTGGAACCGATGCTCCGATCCGGAAGGATTGACGGATGAAGTCTTCGATCGTGTTTCAAGAAAAGTGCACCAGCTGAGGCAGACCTTTAGCGGCGATCCAAGACTCTTCTTCTATGGCGTGGCCCGGAACCTGATTAAAGAGGAGGCAAAGAAAATTCGCTCGCATGTTTCGCTGGAGTCCATGGACATCGTTGCCAACGAGCCCGACGCGAACCACAACGAGCCCGGAATGATGCGAGCAGAATGTCTGGAACTTTGCCTGCAAAAAATTAGCAGCCACAAACGCGATCTAATCCTTGATTATTATGCGAAGGAAAAGCAGGCAAAGATCGATCACCGCGCAGAAATTGCCAGGCGATTCGGCGTGTCAATAGAGGTTTTGCGGGTCAGGATCTATCGAATTCGATCCCAGCTCGAGCGGTGCATCGAGAGCTGCCTCGATGCTAAAGCGGATAACGAATGAAATTAATCAGAAGAATTTCCATAGAGAATGGGAGAGTGACGCATGAAGGACGAAATAGTGACTGACGCCTCATTGCGCCAGTTCCTCTTAGGCTGCGTTGATGATGAAGAGCGTGTTCGCATTGAGAGTCTGGTGATTACTAATGCGGTGACGAAGGAAAGAGTCTGCGCGGCAGAAGAAACTCTATTGGAGGATTATTTTGAGGACGCCCTCTCCGGTTTAGATAGAGAGAGTTTTCTCGCGCAATATGCCTACAACTCTCAAAGCCAACGCCGGTTGCGAATTACACGAGACATAAGAAATTGGGCGGTTGCCGCGCAAAAAAGGAAGGGAACCTCGTCAGTCACTCAGACGTCACGCCGGAGCAGTATATTTACATCGTTTGGCTTGAAGCCGATGCTGGTTATGCCGATTGTGGCTACTGTCGTTGCAATCGTGATGGTTGGTCTCTGGTTGAATCGGAATATGGAATTGCGGAATCGTCAGTTAGCGACTGAGAAAGAGATCGTTCGACTCAATGCGTCAACGAGTAATCCGGACGAGAAAAGTTCCTCCCTGACTTTGCGACCCGTAACGCTGAGGGGTGCTGAGACGCAAACGGAGTTAGTGAGGCGGCCCAATATTCAAATTGTCGAGCTTCGCTTACTTTGGAACTTAAGCGAATCCTACCCAAGCTATCAGGCAAGGCTGAAAAGAACAGGCGACGCTCAATCGTTTGTTGTCCACAATCTCCATGCCGAAATAGACGGAAAAGCGATTCTACTTAGATTGCCTAATCAAATTCTTACCGTCGGCACTTACCAAGTTGAGTTGACCAGCATCATGGCGGATGGCCAAAGCGGTCCTACGGAAGAATTTCAGTTCAGCGTCTCGCACTAATGCCAACCATAGCTAACGCGTAAAGAAAGCGTGCATCTATAAGTCCTCGACCCGCCGGATATGAGCGGCGAAAACGCAGCCACTTCTGCGTTATAGACGATTGATCGCAAAGTAGCCAGCTATAGTTTCACCTTTGGCTTGGCTTTCTCTTTGGCGAGACGACGTTGATAAGCGGCTTCAGTTTCAAAACCAATATTTCCAGTCTCTATGTCTGCCACCTCTCCTTCACTTTCCCCTAAGAGGTAGACGTCGTACACGACGTGAAGACCCGGCAGCATCCATTCGAGGAAATTGACTTTGATTGAATTGCCAACGTTCGGCGTAGCCACATGCTGTTTAACCAATGAAGGTGGACCATACTTAGCTCGAAGCTCCTTTGCGACAGCTTGATCGACGTTGTGACCCTTCGTTTTCAGGTCTATGGCAACGAGCAAACCATCGTACGTCATGAGGCGAGCTTCGCAACCTTGCACCCAGGAGGGACAACCGTCCTGGCTAAGTTCGAGCATCGCTGTATGCTCTCGGGCCCCAGGATCATCTTTGACACCAAGAGCGTCTTCAATCGACTTTGACAACAGATCATCCGTCTTTTTCAGGCACGTCGTGTCGCGTCCGGAAAACAGTCCGGGAAACATCTCGGCGCATGTCGGAATCTGCAAAGGTTCACCCAGCTGCAAGCCCAACACCTTTGTATCGACATTTGCTGCTCGTGCCTTAGCAATGGACGGATCGGTTACCGCGCCTGGTGGGCGACCGGATGCAACGCTCGAGGTTGAGGGTTGACTTGGCCGGCTGGTGGGCGCCGCGCTGGTGCTTGAGTTTGACTGGGGTCCGTACATCCTTTCCTGGAAGGCTCTGTATCCCGCCTGCGCATTCCGGTTTGCCTGAAAATACTTCGCGCGAAAGCTTTCCGAAAAGAATTTTTGAAGCATCTCGTTCAGCAGATCAATGTCGTGATCGTAAACGTGACCTTCTTTATTCGTTACCTTGTGCCAGAGGTCAGCGTAAGCCGTTTGATAAGCAAGATTGATACGAAGCTCGTCGGGCGTCATTTTCCTGTTGTCGGCAAGGTCGATGTAACGGTGCTCGAGTCCCCAGGCCATATCATTCATCAGTTTGATGAGGCCCATGAATGCGCCCATTTGCCTTTCACCAGTATCCTCAGCATTCTTGCCTTTGATCTCAGCGAGGATGCGAGCAGGTGCCGGCATCTCGCTAAGGTAGGCAGGGTTCAGCGTTTGTGCGTGCAAGACGATAGGACCAAGCAGTGCTACCAGCATTAAAGCTGCAAGTTCTCTTATGCGCAGATTCATCTTTTTACTCCCATAGAAGTGACCGTCGGTCGCGTGAGTAGACAAATGACTGTCGGTGGCTCACAGACCCTGGGCGAATGAGGCCTCTCAACTTGGTGGGTTCGGTACCCGCGAACATTCTTAGGTCTGGCATTATCAATCTGTCCAAATGAGAAGCGCAAGAGTCGAGGTACACTTTTGTGCAAAGCCGATGAGGAGAGTTCTAATTCGTATTCTGACGCTTGCTAAGTCCGGAGTTTGATCGCAATTCAATTCGACTGAGGTAATCCACATCCTCGCCGTTGTACTTACCAACACGAGACAGTGGTTGGCCGAGCGTATCCGTGATAGCATCCGCGTATCGCTCGCGCCAAACCAAACCGTAGTCTAGGCGGCAATGCACGAGTCCCCTCATATGCGCGCGCCTTTGAAACGCTGGTTAGCGTTGGCGGGCGTCGTTGTCGCATCCACCACAGCGCTTGCCTGGACTGTTTCACGTCTTCATCACACCGAAAAAACTGAAGGCCGTTCTGTTCTATTAAACCGAAACGTGAATTCCGGAACAGAATCAAGCAATCGGACTGAATTGATCGATTCTGATAACGATGGAATACCGGATGTCATTGAATTGCGCACTTTCCAGGATCGCGACAGCTTTCGCCGCTGGTTTACGGCGATTGCCGAAACGCAGTTCTATCAGTTGAGCGATCAATGGAATGCGGAACAGCGGGACTGTGCCGGACTCGCGCGATTCGCAATCCGCGAGGCCCTGCGGCATCACGATCGGATCTGGTTTCAGAAAATGGGATCGGCGTATCAAACAGTTGCGCCCGACGTCAAGAGTTTCGACCTGGACAACGACTTGTTCCACGACAAAATCTTTCGCACGAATTTTGGATCGTTTACTAACACCGATATTCGGAATGGCCGGTTTTCAGAATTCGCCGATGCGCGCACGCTAAAGAATTTTAATGTCGTGTTTGTCAGTCGCGATCGGCGCGAGGCTCAGCCAGGCGATCTCCTCTTCTATTACCAGCCATGGGTCCAAAAGTTTCCGTATCACGTGATGATATTTCTGGGCCCGGCGCATATTGCGCCCAACGGCGCGCAGGACTGGGTCGTTTATCACACCGGCTCTTCGCCGGTCGACAAAGGGACCGTGAAGAAGGTTGAGCTTTCAGTACTTGATCGACATCCGGATCCGCGCTGGCGACCGGTTGAGCGTAACAAGAATTTTCTAGGGTTCTATCGCTTGAAGATTTTGCAGTAAGCGATATGGCGAGACCATTGCTCTTCTCCTGTTGGAGGAATTACTAACGTGGCTAACATTAAACTCCGTCGTTACGTTGCGACCGGTATCATTTACCTTGCGCTCGTCGCTTCGGTCCTTGGCTTCAACGTCATCCGCGCTCGCACAACACCGGCGCCCACGCCGCCAGCAGAGACCAAGACTGCCATTGTCTCGGGCGCCAAACCCTACTTTTCACTGACGACAAATCGTTCTTACTCGCCGAATGAATCGGCGAGGTTGTGGGCCAGCTACCAGAACCTTGATTATCTCGATTTCCGCGTCTATCGGATCAAAGACCCCAACAAGTTTTTCAAACAACTCGATGATCCGCACGAGATGGGCGAAAAAGAGAAGGAGCAAATTTCCCAGGGCTACGGTGCGCGTCCATCTGTCCTCGATCGTACTCACCGGTTAAAGACTTCGCTTTTCGCAGTGGTCAAGGATTATGTCCGCACTCACCTGTTGAAGCCGCACCGCGAGACTTTCAATCAAAAATTTCGCAAGGAGCCGCCTGCTGAACGCACTCCGCTGAACGTAGCCGACTATGCACGTGTGCCATTGCTGAACCCGGATCAGAAGGTGAAAGACTGGCGCGAGAAGTTACCGGCACTGGAAAACGAATACGACAGCCGCATGATTCCACTGGGCAAGTTGGATTCAGGCGTCTACCTGATCGAAGGCGTCAGCGCTGGAATGCGTGCTTATTCGATCGCAATCGTTACCAACCTCACAATGATCGAAAAAACGAACCGTCACGGTCAGGTCATGGTTTACATCGTCGACCGCAAAACGGGGGCGCCGCACGAAGGCGTTTCAGTTGAAGTCAGCAAGGCGAAAAATACTTTGGCTGCTGGCCACACTGACAAATTCGGGATCTTCAAAACGGATGTGAAGGTTCCTGAGAAACCGCAGACTGCGGAGGAGGATGTCAACCCGGATGAACCGCAGCGCAATCCTTTTCTGATCATGGCGCGCGAGCGCGACAACTTCGTCGTCTCCGATGTTGACTCGCTTTATTTCGGCGGCGACACCAGCGAAGACGACGTGCTTACCGGTGAGGACGTAACCAGCTATATCTATACCGACCGTCCTATCTACCGCCCGGCACAGTCAGTTTTCTTTAAAGGGATTCTCCGACAATGGACTGCGCGAGGTTACAAACTGATCGACAGTAAAACCGTGAAAGTTACAATCGAAGACCCGAACAACAGCAAGGTCTTTGAGAAAGAACTGCCGCTTTCGGATCGCGGCACTTTTAGTGGACAGTTGGACATTGGCGAGGAGGCCCCGCTTGGTAACTACAACATTACGGCGTCAATTGGTGAGGCCAGCGCCAGCGGCTATTTCGACGTTCAGGAATACAAGAAACCCGAGTTCAAAGTCACAGTCAAAGGGCCGAAACAATTTGCGGCGGTCGGCGAGAACGTTCGTTTCACAATTAATGCGAATTACTTTTTCGGAGCGCCGGTCACTAATGCCGAGGTGCATTACTACATCTACAAACAGCGCTATTACCACTGGTGGTGGGACAACGAGTCGGACGAATTTGACGATGCGGCTGGACCAAACAATGAGGCGGACGATGAAGAAGATTCCGACTATTACAGTACCGACCTGGTGACGGAAGGCGATGCTTCGCTGAACCCCAGAGGTGAAGCAAACGTCGATTTCGAAGTGCCTGAATCTGATCCGAAAGAAGAATGGGACTATTCATACCGGCTGGAAGCTCAGGTCACCGACGCCTCACGCCGCGAAATGCAGGGCGCTGCTTCGTTCATCGGCACGCGCGGAAAGACTGTCGCCGACGCCTATCCCGAACGCTATCTCTATTATCAGGGCGACGAAGCCAGGATTCGCGTGAAGACCGCTGATTACGCGGGTAAACCTGTGTCCCAAAAGGTCACGCTCAAATTCATCGAGCAAAAGTGGGAGCGACAAAGTAAGTGGGAAGAGTATAACGGCTACAAGTATGAGAGCGTCGAATACATCCTTCACGAACGCGAATTGGCGACCGGCGAAGTGAACACCGATAGCCAGGGGGACGCAACGTATGACTTTACTGTGCCGTCGCCTGGCAGCATCTACGTCAAGACGTTGGTTAACGAAGATGGCAAAGAGATCGTGAATCGCGGCGGGTACTTTTGGGCACCCGACAAGAAGGGCCAGTGGTCGGATTTTTCTTATCAGGATTACGACGAGAAATCCATCAAGCTGGTTCCGGACAAGAAGTCATACAGGCCCGGCCAAACCGCGCACGTGCTGGCAATGTTGCCGACTGATCAAGCGCACTTGCTGGTCACTACTGAATTGTCAGAAGTGCTGTCCGTTCGGCAAATTGATGTAACAGGCCGCAGCATCGTAATCGACGTACCTATCGAAAAGAATTACGCGCCGAACGTTTACCTGGATGTGTCGTTCGTGAAGAACAACGACATGTACAGCCAGAGTCAAATTATTGGAGTGCCGGCGCGCGACAAAATGCTGAAACTCGACATAGTTCCGAACAAAACCGAGTTCAAGCCCCGCGATGTCGCGTCATACACCATCGTGGCGCGCAACGATGACGGCTCACCAGCCGCAAACACGGAAGTCAGTTTGGGAATTGTCGACGAATCGATCTACAGCATCGCACCCGAAACGGCCGCCAACATCAAGCGCGAGTTTTATGGCCGGCGTTACGACGAAGTGCAGACGAGTCTCGCGATTCATTACACGTTCACGGGTTACGGCGGCGAAAAACCCGCGGATCTAGCGAAGAACAAGTCCGCTTACCAGCTTGCTGACTTCAAGAACGAAAGTTCCTACGCAGAGCCCACCATTCGTAAAGAATTTAAAGACACAGCATTTTGGCAGCCTGATGTGTTAACCGGCGGTGATGGAAAAGCTACTGTGAGCTTCAAACTTCCTGACAACCTTACGACGTGGCGGGCAACAGCGCGAGGGGTGACGGCGGATACGCGTGTTGGTTCAGGGGTGCAGAAAACGATCGCGCGCAAAGACGTGATCATGCGGTTAGAGATGCCGCGCTTTTTGACTGAAGGCGACACGGTCACGATCTCAGGTGTGGTCCACAACTTTCTAAAAAGCGACAAGTCCACAAAGATCTCGCTTGATTTAAACGGTGCGCAGTTGCTCGATTCACCTTCGTCAACGGTGATGATTCGGCCGAACGGCGAGCATCGCGTTGACTGGCGGGTCCAGGCGAACACAGTCGGAAAACTAACGCTGCTTGCGAAAGCGCTGACTGATACGGAATCCGATGCAGTCGAGATGACAATGGACATCGTGCCGCATGGTCTGAAACGGACGACCGGCAATACGATGACTGTCACGCAAAAAGACGCGGATCAGACTATCAATCTTGATGTGCCAGGACGAGCCGATACGCAGGCCCGGTCTCTGCGGATCGAAGTATCGCCATCAATCGCTGGTGCATTGTTTGGCGCCCTTGATTACCTGACCAGTTATCCGTATGGCTGCACCGAGCAAACGATGTCCAGCTTCCTGCCGAACATCGTCGTCGCTCAGGCACTGAAAGACATTCCAACAGCAAAGATTCGCGCCTCAAACGATCTTGATAACAAAGTGCGAAAAGGTCTGGATCGGCTCTACGCGTATCAGCATGCCGACGGCGGCTGGGGTTGGTGGAAAGATGACAAGAGCGATCCATTTATGACGGCCTATGTCGTTGATGGTCTAACGATGGCGAGTCGCGCCGGATATCAGGTTGACAATTGGAGACACGCGCAGGGCAGGGAAAAACTGTCGTCGTTGTTAACCGCCGGCAAGAACGATAATGGGAATCCGATCGACGATGAAACGCGGGCTTACATGATTTATGCCTTTACGGAAAGTGGTGACGGCGACGTTCACTTCCTTGATGAACTTTATGGCAAGCGCAACAACCTCGGTTCATATGGGCGCGCGCTATTAGCGCTGGCTTTGCAGGAACGTAAAGATGGGCGCGCGCAGGAGGTCGCGAAACTGATCGAAGGGTCAGCGCAACAGGACGAGTTTGAAGCGCACTGGCAAACGGCGCGGGTTAATGACTATGGCCGAGATGTTTATCTTGACGCCGAAGCGACGTCGCTTTCCTTGAAGGCGTTGTCGCAGATTAATCCTGGATCGTATCTGCTGCCTAAAGTCGCGCGTTGGCTGGTAAAGAACCGGCAGAACGGCTACTACTGGTTATCAACCAAAGAAACGGCATTTGCGATCTACGGGCTGACTGACTACTTAAAAGTCAGCAAGGAATTGACGCCTGATTATACGTTCGAAGTTTATTTAAACGGCGTAAAAGTCGCGGGACAACATGTTGGTACTAACGATAGCGCCAGTGCAGAGACTGTGACGGTCTGGAAGAAGGGTGGCGAAATTGGTCCAGCAAACCAAATCAGAATAGTCAAACACGGCAATGGGGCTTTGTATCTTTCGAGTGCGCTTGAATACTTTACAGCCGACGAAAATGTGGCTGCGCAATCGGCAGGTGGATTGAAGATCACGCGTGAGTATCTGCGGCTCCGTGTCTCTGAAGACGAGAAGGGCAAGGCGAGCTGGAAGGTGGAAGCGCTCAATGGTGAGTTGCGATCGGGTGACATGATTGTGGTTAGACTGCGGCTCACTGGTCCACGCGCTCAGTACGTGATGATCGAAGATCCCATTCCGGCGGGTGCGGAACAAGTCGCGCGTGTTAGCGGAATCTATCTCAATTACTCGCTTGGGCAGTGGTGCGATTGGTATAGCAATCGTGAGTTTCGCGACAACCGCAGTGCGATCTTCCTGAATTACTTCGACGGTGATGCAACTCTCCAGTACGCAATGCGCGTAGAGGTGCCGGGTGAATTCAAGATCGCACCTGCACGCGCGGAGTTAATGTATCAACCGACCGTGCAGGCGAATACCGCAAACGACCGCTTGCGGATTTTGGATAAGAAATGACTTAGTGTGAGTTCGTGTGATTTCGTGGATCGCTTTCTCCACGATGCAGCAGACGATCCACGAAAACACACGAACTCACACGAACAACAAACTGAGGCCATTATGACTACTGTCCTGAAACTTTGGTTCAGCACAATTGCGGGAACGTTCGCAAATGTTGGTGCCCTGTTTATCTTTGCGATCATCTACGCTTGTTTGCTGGTCGCGGCCTACATTTTTATCTCGACACAGGAAGCGACGATCTGGCAAGTGTTTGTCACTTACGCGCTGATGGTTTTGATTCCGATCGGCTTCTTCATTCTGCAGGCGTCGATCATCAATCGGGTTTTGGATCAAAAATTTCGGTGGCGTGTAGTCGTAATCGACACCGTGAAGTTCCTTGCAGTATCGATTCCTGTGCTGCTGGTTGTCTGGCTGCTTTATTACCTGCTGAGCAAAGTGTCCGGTCGTTATCCGGCTCCGATTGTAGAGGTGCTTCCGGTTAAACCGCCGGTTCCATCAACCGCGCCAACGCCGCTGCCGACGCCACTACCAACGTCGCCGCTTCATTGGCCAAGTCTGACTTTTGCTACGCTGCGTTTTCTGCTGTTGGGTGTTGTGTTTCCGCTTACGGCAATTCATCTCTGGATCGCTGTAGCCGGCGGTGGCTTCCGTACTCTATTCAGAGACGGAGTGAAATCTTTGTTCAAACGAATAGGCTTGGCCGTCGCACGCGCGTTTTCTGCCGATTCTGTTCTTGTTTACGGGCTCGGCTTGATCATTTTCTTTGTGTTGCCTTACGTTGCCCTGGTACCTGTGTTCAAGCTTAATGGCAACAAGACCGAGTTTGTGTTTTTCGTTCTGCGGTTGGTGTTGTCATTCCTGTTCAGCCTGATTGGCTGGGTAGTCACTTTGAGTGCTCTTGCAAGAACTGCAACCGTTCTGCCTCCCGAGGTTTCAGTCCCTGCGGTTGTACATCCGACGGAGGCGGCGGCATGAAGTAAACGTGTTAATCACGACTTTGCAAAAAGCGAACCTTGAAAGTGATCAGGGACTATAGTGCTGGGACCGCAGGCGTCCCCGCCTGCCCGCGTCCAGCGCGACCCTGATTGGCAAAGACAGCTGACGGTTTAGAGAGTAATGCAACTCGACTGGTTATTTTCGACGCGGGCAGGCGGGGACGCCTGCGGTCCCAGCATGACGAGGCTCATCTATTTTCACAACTTCTGCTTGAACGAGTCTCACCGACGTGGATAGGATTTTCGGTTCTTGTGCGAAGGCCTTAGGCCTATGAAATTTGTTGGAGCAGGAATTCGTCAGGTTACTCGTAAGCATGCTTTGCTGCTGTTGTGTGCGAGCTCTGCGATTTTGGTTCTCATTCTTCTTTCGTCGCCCAACAAACCGATTGCCTTCTCCTGGTCCACCGTCATTTCACATCAAGAGGATGCGGCCGTCGATGTTGCGCTACAGGAGGCCGCCGCAGCTGCGCTTGCGAATCGCGACGGTGCAATTATTGTGATGGATGCGCAAACCGGACGCGTTCGTGCGATCGTTAATCCGCAAGTGGCGTATGCGCAGGCGCTAATGCCTGGGTCGGCTATTAAGCCGTTCACGGCGCTAGCAGCCCTGCGCGCTGAATTGATTGGTGAAGACTCACGGACAGTCTGTCCTGGTCGCTTCACGGGATTGAATTTTTCGCTAGCCTGCGTACACGCGGATCACCTGCCGCCGTTTTCTCCCTCGCAGGCAATCGCATATTCCTGCAACTACTATTTCGCAACCGCCGGCCAGCGACTCGGCAGAGACAGGCTATTGGCGACTCTTCGCGAGTTTGATTTTGGTCAGGCGACGGGTATCTCGGAAGACGAGGTTAGCGGCACCTTACGTCCGTGTGAGATCGGAAACAGCTCGCGCGTGCGCACTGGAGAATCCAACATCGATGCTGACCAGGCGGATTGCCGCGAGCGAGTAGCCGTCGGTGAAAGCGATCACATTCAAGTCACGCCCATACAATTGTTGACAGCTTATGCTGCCCTGGTAAATGGCGGGCATTTGTTTTCACCGCGGATTGCTTCAAGCGACCAGTTTCGGGCGGCAGTGCGGTCCAACATCAATATCGCACCACAACATCGTGACATCATAGTCGACGGCATGCGTGGTGCGGTCCGCTACGGAACCGCGCGTGCCGCGAAACTGGATTCGTTGCCGTTAACGATCATTGGCAAGACTGGCACTGCAATGCCTGTGAAGGGATTTCGAAGCAACGGCTGGTTTGTTGGTTTCGCGGGTCAGTTTCAAAGTAGCGGTGAGATAGAACCATCGCAAACGGATCTGGCAGTGCTGGTGCTTTTGTCGCGCGCACACGGATCGGAGGCCGCCACGCTGGCGCGTCCGATTTTCGAGACGTATGCGAACGAGATTAACTACCGCAACACAGAAGCCCAATCAACCTCACAAAGGAATGCTCACTCAGGTGATGAAAAGTCCGGCGAGACTCCACGCTCTGCGGACCCGACGTCACAGATCAAAGTTCATCTCGTCGGCGACAATGTAACGAAAACACTTTCGCTCGAAGACTATGTCCTCGGGGTAATGCGCGCCGAAGGTACAGTCGAGTCGGAGCCTGAAGCGTTGAAGGCCCTTGCCATCGCGATTCGTACATTCGCACTCAAGAACATCGGCCGTCATGCAACCGACGGCTACGACTTTTGTTCGACCACACACTGTCAGAGGTTCGTCGGTGCAACGAAGAGCGCTGAAGTTGACAGTAGACTTCCTGCCGCAGTTCGGGCCACCGAAGGTCAGTTACTACTCGACGACCGCGGCCAGCCGATAGATGCATACTTCGGCGCATCCTGTGGTGGCGAAACTGCCAACATCCGAGAACTTTGGGGAGCTGCGCCTACTCTCTATCTCCGCGGCGTGCGCGATGAATACTGCGATGCGGGTCCTCACGCGAAGTGGACTGATACCATCAGCCGTGCCGATCTTTTGCGGGCCGTTCAAAGTGATTCACGAACGGATGTCGGCAACCGACTGGATCAAGTTCTAATCAGTAAGCGCGATGAAACGGGTCGGGCAGAATTCATCACGCTGGAAGGCGAACGTCGCAAAACAGTTCGTGGCTGGGATTTCAAGATCATTGTCGGGCGCGTGCTGGGATGGAACGTTTTGAAGAGTTCGCGATTCGAGGTTGGTCGTTCAGGATCGAACTTCATTTTCCGAGGTAGCGGTTTCGGCCATGGGCTCGGCCTCTGTCAGGAAGGCGCGCATGTGATGGCTGCGCGTGGAGCGAGTTGCCAGAAGATTCTTGAGAAATATTTTCCAGGAACGATCGTGAAAAAGGAGACGGAGCGACGGGGAGATGCGGTGACATGGGGAGGCGCTGACACGGAGATCGGGCGACGGGGTGACGCGGTGACACGGAGATGCGGTGACAAGGAGATTGGGCGATGGGGCGAGAGGGAGACGGAGAGACGGGGTGTGTCACCACAACTCCGCATCACCGTGTCTCCCCTTCGCCCAGTTGCCCTATCGCCCCCCCTCCGCATCACCGCGACCATCCTTCGCCCCGTCGCCCTATCGCCCCCTCTCCGCATCACCGCGTCCATCCTTCGCCCCGTTGCCCCATCGCCCCCTCTCCACATCGCCGCATCACACCATCCGAGCTTCGTCCCGTTAGTTCGGTTCCTAACAATCTCCTCAGAGCACTTTAGCGTGGCTTACCCCCCCGATATCGATCGACGCCTCGTAGATCAGATTCTGAGTACTCTGGAATTGACGCGCGACGGTTATCTACGTCGCGTTTCATCCGCATCGACCGCGGTGAGTATTCCACGACTCGAGATTCGACTAAATGAAAGCACTGGTGACTTCACATCTCGTACGGGCCAGCCCTGGTGGGCCGCGGCGGCAACCCAGGGCAATCGCATCGAATTGCAACCCGTGCGGATACTGAAGCAGCGGGGTGTTCTCTTCACTACGCTTCGTCATGAATTGGCGCACATCCTGATCGATTCAGTCAGTAACAAGCGCGCGCCACGCTGGTTGGAAGAAGGGTTTGCCATTTACCTGGCGCGTGAGGGGCAGGCAATATCCCGTTACCTGGCGCAAAGGCGGCTTGCAGAAGATGAACTGGAGCAGCGCCTCCAACACCCGCCTACACAAATGGAGATGCGGACGCTTTACGCTGAAGCGTATCTGATGGTTGCCGAAATGATTAGACGTCAAGGTGAGACGGGTGTTTGGAACAAGCTGTCAGGTTATTAGCTATCAAAAAGCGGACGAACCGAAATATGTCAGCTTCGCTTCGCACTCATCATGCCTGTGAAGCCACGTGGAAGCCTCGGGACTAGTCGCCAATTAACCAGGCGCTTAGTCCGTTCCTTGACTAGAAATAGTTTTAAGCCACACCCTCTCTTTAAAAACGGCCACGCGCAAACTATCCTGGGTTTGGCATGGCCCCGCTACTTAGCAATGTCGATCTCCGACCTGGGTGAAGAGCGTCTGTTTGAGCTGGAACCGAACGTACGACTCCTTGCGCACTGTCATTGGCAAAACGATCGGACATTGCACCCTACTCTCCTGCTCGTACATGGTTTGGAAGGTTCAAGTAGATCTAAGTACATGTTGGGCACTGCGGAAAAAGCTTTCAGCTGCGGGTTCAACGTTGTTCGTTTGAACTTGCGGAACTGCGGAGGCACAGAACATCTCACCCCGACGCTCTATCATAGCGGAATGACTGGTGACCTGCATGCGGTTCTCAAAGAGTTGATTGAAGTGGATGGCTTGCGAGCTATCTTTCTGGTCGGCTTTTCAATGGGTGGCAATATGGTCTTAAAGCTCGCAGGCGAAGATGCAAAGGCATTGCCAAGCCAACTCTCAGGTATTTGCGCAGTGTCTGCCGCAGTTGATTTAGCCTCCTGTATGGAAGCCGTCAAATTTCGTACTAACAGGGTTTACGAGCAATACTTCTTACGAAGTTTGTGTCGTCGTCTGCGGCTAAAGCATGACCTCTATCCGAACCTATACGATACGAGCGATCTTCATTTGGTGCGCACGATCAGAGATTTCGATGAGCGCTACACCGCACATGATGGCGGCTTCAAAAATGCCGACGACTACTATAGACGCGCCAGCGCACTCCCGGTCATCCAGCACATTCAGAGGCCGACTCTTATCATCCACGCGCAAGATGACCCATTCATCCCTTTTGAACCTCTCAAGCATTCCTCGGTTGCGTCTAACCCCTATGTACTACTCTTAGCCCCGAAGCATGGCGGACACGTGGGCTTCGTAGCTGATCACGTTAAAGAGCAGGACAGATTTTGGGCTGAGAATCGGATCGTTGAGTTTTGTCAGTTTATCCATCAAAATTCCCCGCGCTTCGAGAAGACACACACGAATGTGCAACTCAGGTCTGCAAGTAACCCAAAACTGCAGAGCCTATGATAAACGCGCACCAATCTCTGATTGTCTCCGTGATTACCAGAGACCGGCGTCCAGTTGCTTTATCTCAAATGGACGTTTTTGGATGCAGGCAAACCGCACGTTTGTGAAATGTTGGCGTCGCAAAACACGCCGAGTCGGAAGCAGACTGTTGTGCTGTGAGAAAAATGGAAACTCTGCGGCAAAGCCCACCTTGGTTTTTCGCCTTAGGCGGATTCAACTTAGAAGTGCAACTTTGAGACTGGCATTAGAAAGGCAAGCTGCGGTAGTTTACGGTGCTTTTCTAACGACCAAGTCAAAGAAGCACAATAATGAGCTACACGCAGCTTACCTTGCTGCAAAGATACCAGATTCACGCCTGGTTCAAAGCCGGCTTTAACCAAACGGAGATCGCCAAGGAAATTGGTTGTCATAAGAGCACTATTTCGCGCGAACTGCGACGCAATCGAGGTAAACGCGACTACTATGCACTGTTGGCACAGCTGCTGGCGGCCAAGCGGCGACGAAATAGTCATAAGCCGCGCATTCGCAAGCGCACCTGGCGAATAATCGAGCGCTACTTACGCCGGGACTGGAGTCCGCAACAGATCTACGGCTGGCTTAAACGACAGCGGAAACCCACGGTCAGCCCGGAACGAATTTATCAATACATCTATGCTGACCAACGACGCGGCGGCACGTTATATCGACATTTGCGCAGCCAGAAGAAGCAGCGCCGCCGTTATCGTGGCTACATTCGTCGCGGTCAGATTCCGAATCGCGTCAGCATCGATGAGCGACCAAAGATTGTCGCCAGTAAGCGGCGCCTTGGTGATTGGGAGGCAGACACCATCATCGGGGCGAACCATCAAGGCGCGCTGTTAAGTTTTACTGAGCGAAAATCAAAGTTGGTTCGGTTAATCAAGCTCAAGGATAAATGCGCCAGCACGGTCTGTCGCACGGCCATCAAGTTGTTAGCGCCGTTTCGTGATCGGCTGCACACCATTACCGTCGATAACGGCAAAGAATTTTGCGAACACGAAGCCCTGGCGGCTGAGTTAAGTTGCCAGATCTATTTCGCACATCCGTACGCGAGTTGGGAACGAGGTGTTAACGAAAATACCAACGGTTTGATACGTCAGTACTTTCCCAAGAAATATGACTTTGCGCAGATAACAAACCGCGATGTACAACGAGCTGAAGCAAGGCTTAACAACCGACCCCGGAAAACACTCGGTTATCGAACACCGAATGAAGTATTTTTCAAATAGCGGTATTGGCCCAGGACCGACACGAGCTAAACTCAAACCACCGGCTATGGAACTGCCGCGCTGTGGAAACCGTGGAAAAACAAACTGCAGTTTTCCCACCGTTTCCACAGCGCTTGGAAAACTCTCCAAAAAGCGGTCGAGTTTTCCACAGTTCCCACAGCCGCTACTGCTAGTC
>DATDFV010000277.1:0-3103 GCA_036522415.1 Pyrinomonadaceae bacterium
GCAAAGTTATCATCAACAAAAAATACTGAGATCAGCCCGCCTTCCTTTTTAGCACGCGCCTTTAACGTCAGTAGTTCGTCAATGATGCTTTTATTTGTGCGGAAACGGATCGAGTCGCCAAAGAATCCGGTAACGGTGCAAAACTCACAACCATAAGGGCAGCCTCGCCCTGACTCGATTGGAACAATGTGCAGCGTGCGCCAATGCGGGCCGACACGCGATAGCAGTGGACGCACGATACGCGGGAAGAAATTAAATTGATCGAGATTAAGTGATTCCCATGGAATCGCCGGGTAAGGCTGAAGACTCGGCTTCCGTTCTTTACCGGTATCATCGACGGGTGCATAGATATCTTTAAGTTCACCACGGACAGCATCTTCAACTATCCTCGGCCACGTTTCATCAGCTTCACCAAGCGCGATTGCGTCAGCGTGGCGAGGCCCTCCATCTCGACCGAGCGCCTCGTCAGGAACTTCGGTGACGTGTGGACCGCCCATCACCACCGGCACGCCGGACAGGCGAATCGCATCGGCGACTCGGTACGCTTTCTCCACCATTCTTGTCATCGCGCCGATGCCGACGAGATCGATTTTTTCTTTTTTTATAAATTGGACGATCTCCTCATCGCTCATCGCACGCGCATTCGCGTCAATGAGAATAACCTCATGACCGGGAGGCGTAATCGCTTGCAGGAGAAACATCCAGAGGTGTGGCATGAAGTTGCGCGTGACACCATTGTCTGGATTGTAGAGCAGGATCTTCATCTTCCAATCTCCCGGTTCAGGATTAATATCAAAGCCTTTCATCTGCGATGAATTGCGCAAAAGGGGCAAGAGGAGGAGGGGAAAACTCGATCCTGATGTCACAGCAGGCTGTCGCTTCGCGCGGCACTATAACACATGTGTGTGCTAACGCACATAACCATATACCTCATTAAGGTCAATCTTGCGATTCTTGTGCTAACTAACTGCTATTTAGGCAACGTTTCCCCTCAGGCGGTATGTGTGTTGGCGCACAGACTTAGTACCGCCTATGTTCTAGCGTGATGGGTATGCGTGCCAGGAGTTTCAAAATATGCCTTTTTTGAATAGCAGTAGTAATGGCGATTCAAGTGTTAATCGACTCCTCGCCACGCTTCCGAAAAATGAATACAAGCGTCTGTTGCCCAAACTGAAGACAGTCAATTTGGTTTTGGGGCAGGTGTTGTACGAACCTGGTGCTGCGATTAGGTACGTTTATTTCCCTAACGACTCGATAATCTCATTGATTTCTGAGCTGTCGGGGACTTCGTGGCTTGAAGTTGGAATGGTGGGAAATGAAGGGATGGCTGGCCTTGCTATCTTTATGGGCGTCAACTCTTCGTCAACTCGTGCTCTAGTGCAAGGCGCGGGCACTGCAATGCGAATGAGTTCAGCCGCTGTACGCATGGAAGCAAACCGGCTTGGCAGTTTGCATCACCTGCTGCATCGTTATTCGCACTCACTCCTGGCCCAGGTCTCTCAATCATCTGCGTGCAACCGCTTCCACCTGGTTGACGCTCGACTTGCGCGATGGCTCTTGATGACAAAAGATCGTCTTGGAGCCTTGGAATTTCCGCTCACTCAGGAATTCCTGGCCAACATGTTGGGCGTGCGGCGGGAAGGCGTAAGTAAGGCTGCCGGCGCGCTGCAGGCGGCCCAGCTAATTCGTTACAGTCGAGGAATAATCACCGTTCTTAATCGCCGCGGTCTGGAAGCTAAATCCTGCGAATGCTACGCGATCATTAAAGCCGAAACGGATGCATACCTGAATTGAGTTCTATCTGCACGTGCCCGCTCACTCCATGAACGGGTGATGCGCGCCATTCCAGTTCGCCGCTTGTAATCTTTTTGTCACTTCAGCCTAAAACCCGGGTTTTGACACCAAGTTGTTATGTGTGATGTGTAACATATGGTGGTGGGAGCATCAAAGTGCTTGATAAGCAGTTCCGGGAGTTTTTTAAGAATATGTCCATTGATCACATTCGCGATGTCAGTCAAAGCCGATTAACCTTCAGGAGAGATAGTACTTTCCATAAAGAGTTAAGACGAAGAGTTGATGACTATTTTCGCAGTTCCAATCGCAGTCAACGCGATTGTCCCGCAATGTATTTGAAAACCGCAATTATTCTGGTTGTGTTTAGTGGGTTCTATTCATTGCTCGTGTTCGTAGCCGGATCGTGGTGGCAAGCTTTGCCCCTGGCGGTTTTGCTCGGCTTAGCGATGGCGGCGATTGGCTTCAATATCGAACACGACGGCAGCCATCACTCTTATTCAAATCACGCCTGGATCAACCGGCTGGCGGCCATGACGATGGACCTGATCGGCGCCAGTTCTTACGTATGGCACTGGAAACACGTCGTCGTACATCATACTTACGTAAACATCACAGGGCATGATGCCGATATCGACATTTCTTTTTTCGGCCGGCTAACACCACATCAGAAGAGATTCGGACTCCATCGTTGGCAGCATTTCTATTTGTGGCCGCTGTACGGACTGAACGTCATCAAGTGGCATTTATACGATGATTTCCGCGACTTGATCCTTGGCCGAATCGGAGCCACGCGAGTGCCCCGGCCGAAACGATGGGAACTCGTCGGGTTTATTGGCGGTAAAGCGCTGTTTATGACGTTGGCTTTTGGATTGCCGCTTCTGGTCCATCCCCTCTGGATCGTGCTCCTGTTCTACGTTCTGGTAGTCGGACTTGCGGGCGTGGTTGTCAGCGTTGTGTTTCAACTTGCTCATTGCGTTGAAGAGGCGGAGTTCCCATTGCCGCAACATGACTCCGGCTCGATGGAAAATGCCTGGGCGATCCATCAAGTCGAAACCACTGTGGATTTCGCTCGACGCAGTAGAATCGAGAGTTGGCTCCTGGGTGGTTTGAATTTTCAGATCGAACATCACCTTTTCCCTCGCGTATGTCACGTCAATTACCCTGCCATCTCAAACCTCGTGGAGCAGACCTGTCGAGATTTTGGGGTGAGATATGGTGAGCACAGCTCCTTTCGTGCGGGACTCTTGTCCCATTTCCGCTGGTTGCGCCGCATGGGTTCGCGAACCGCAGCCGGCTCGCAGTTAGTCAT
>DATDFV010000278.1:0-16223 GCA_036522415.1 Pyrinomonadaceae bacterium
ATGCTCGCCTCAGTAAGCAAACCCTCTTTGAGTGGCAGGATGAAATCGCCGGCTTCATTTAATGCCGACTCACGACGATCGACAAAAATTCGAGCTGCGGCCATCGTAGCCGAATCGATTTCACGAGATTCAGCTGAGTAAGTACCGATACCCGTGACGTGTGCGCCATCAGCAATCCACTCGCGACGAATGACTGGTTCACGGGCGCTGGTTGCGGTCACAATCAAGTCCGCGTCCTTTAGTGCGTCTTCAACGTTGGTCATCGGTTCAACCGGAAACGGAAGTTCATCTCGCATTTCCTGAGCGAGTTGTTTTGGATGGTCCGGGTTCAGACTCACCACGCGAGCGCGTTTGATCTCTCTGACTTCGGAGAAAGCTCGCAAGTGCATGCGGGCCTGACCACCTGAACCAACAATTGCGAGCTCGTGAGCATCTTCCCGGGACAGTAACCTGGCGGCGAGACCCGAAACAGCAGCTGTTCGGATTGCGGTTATCGCGGTCGCATTCATAATTGCCAACAACTCGCCAGTATCACCGCTCGATAACAGCACACAACCTTGATGAGCATCTTTGTTGAATGCCGCATTGCCGTAAAAGAAACAGATTGCTTTGAGCCCGTAGGCGGTTCGTGGACGCTGACGATACGCCGGCATCATTGCCATGACACCACGCGCTTCCGGAGGTCTTACAACCATGCGGAGCGGCTGCAGAAAAGCGCCACGAGTCAGGTCAGCGAGTGCATCGGCCATAACGTCGATACACTCACGCATCGGGAGCAGTAGTTTTATGTCACTTGAATTAAGAACAAGTACGCGCTGAGATTCAGTTGTCATTTTACTTGGTAGAGTACGACTGGCTGTCAGCCTGTCGGTACGATGAAGGTCAATACCCCAAAAGGTAAGTGTTGTAAACCCTCACACACGGTATCGTTGAGCGGGTGCAGCCCATTTGAGGCGTCCAAATAGTGAAGCCGCAAAAAATCACGGGAAACTCAACCCGCACCAGCGTGGCACGGTCATTGCCAAAATGTTCAGCGAAGGAGAACAGGGGATGAAGAAGATATTAGTGAGTGTTGTTTGTTTCGTAGCGTTGAGCTTGACGGCGATTCCTGCTGGCGCTCAAACGCGGTCTCGCTGCACGACGAACAGGACTACTTATGATCGGCGCTACGATCGTCAAAGTCGGTACAACAACCAGGTATATAGGAACGATACCTATAACAGTTCGGTTTACCGGAACTCAGATTACTACGGAAACTCTGGGTATTACCAAAACGGCCGCTATTACGATAACCGGTCTGTTTGGGACCGCTCGCGCGACAAAATCACAACCGCAGCGGGTGCTGGTGGCGGCGCACTGTTAGGTGGATTGTTTGGTGGTACGAAGGGCGCAATCATTGGAGCGATTGCTGGTGGCGGCGCCGCAGCTGTCTACACGTACAAGATTCGCGACAAATATCCGCGTTACTAAGTTTGTCGCAATAACGGTTCGGTCACGCATTGCAAGATGAGTGGCCTTGTGGGGCCCGGATGTGAAGGGGAGAGCACATCCGGGCCCTAACATTTTTAATCTCTGCGCTGCCTCTGCGTCTCTGCGGTAAGAACAAGGTCGCACCCGTATCCTACAACCGCAGAGACGCAGAGAACGCAAAGGTAGCGCCGAGAGTTTCTAAGAACAGAGAGATTGCACCGGGAAGAATTCAAATTTGGTAATTGCGCGAGTTTTTGACCATTAGCTCCACGCGTCAGATTCTGCTATAGATATTCTGCTCTTTAGTACAAGTTCGGAGACCGCGATGGAATTCCACGAGAATGTTCTGGGATTGATTGGTCATACACCCTTAGTCAAACTGAATCGAATTACGAAAGGTCTGAAGGCGACCATCCTCGCGAAGATGGAGAGCCTGAATCCCGGGTATTCTGTGAAGGATCGAATTGGCGTAGCAATGATCGAGACCGCTGAACGAGAAGGCATCTTAAAACCTGGTGGTACCGTCATCGAGGCAACGTCTGGAAACACTGGTATTGGTTTGGCATTAGCTGCGGCAGTCAAAGGTTATAAGTGCATATTTGTCATGACTGACAAAGCTTCGGTCGAAAAGTCTCGTTACCTGAAAGCATTGGGAGCAGATGTTGTTATCACTCCTGTCTCCGCTAAGCCAGGCACTCCCGATCACTACGTTTCAACTGCACGTCGCATTGCTGGCGAGACTCCCAACTCGTTCTATCCCGATCAATATTCCAATCCAGCAAACCCCGATGCTCATTACCGAACAACCGGTCCGGAGATTTGGGAACAAACTGAAGGCAAGCTAACGCATTTCGTCGCTGGCCTGGGCACTGGCGGAACGATCTCCGGCACAGGCAAATTTCTAAAAGAGAAGAATCCAAGCATACGAATCATCGGTGCGGATCCTTATGGATCTATTTTTAAGACCTACAAGGAGACCGGAAAACTCGTCGAGGCAACTCCTTATCTGGTCGAAGGAATTGGTCAGGAGATTGTCCCACCGAACGTTCACATCAAGTATGTTGATGAAGTGGTCAATGTTACCGATCGAGATTCTTTTGAAATGTCGCGGCGCCTTGGTCGAATGGAAGGGATATTCTGTGGCGGCTCCACCGGTACGAATCTCGCGGCTGCAATGAAAGTTGCGGAAGGACTGAATGAGGATGCAGTCGTTGTTTTTATAGTTTGTGATACAGGAGAGCACTACCTGACAAAGCATCATTCAGATGAGTGGTTGAAAGAAAAGCGATTACTCGAACCGCAACGAATTACGGCGGGACTGATAAGTGGTACGAAGAAACCTCAATCGCCGAAGACGCTGGTCTCGGTGAGGCCGACGGACAGCGTGGGCGATGCTCTCAGTCAAATGGATGATCAGGGACTCAGTCAGATTCCGGTGTTGGATGAAGGAAGGGCAGTCGGCGCATTACGGGAGAATCGAGTGCTTGCGAAGGTTGTTCGTGATCGCGAGCTACTAACTGCCCAGGTCAGTGAAGTAATGGAGTCACCATTTCCGATCGTTGACGTAGATGCAAGTTCAAATGAAGTAACGAGGCGTTTGCAGAATAGCCCGGCTGTTTTGGTAGAAGAGTACGGTCGGATCGTCGGCATTATTACCAGGCATGATGTACTTGATCTGAAGCTGCGAACCTAGTCTGCTGGGAGCGCAACATTTTTATCCGCAGATTCCACAGATTACGCAGATTTTCTTTGAATGAGTTGGGAGCATTCCTCCGAAAAATCTGCGTAATCTGTGTAATCTGCGGTTAAAAATGGTGCTCGCCCGGTAAGATCAATCAGGACATCGCTCTATCATGGCAAAAGAGGAAAAGGTGCTGGCAGCAAACAGAGCGGCGTTTCACAACTATCACATCTCCGATAAGTACGAAGCCGGAATCGCATTGACTGGAACTGAAGTAAAGAGCGCGATGGATGGTCGCGTTCAGTTGAAAGAAGCATATGTTTCGGTTCATGAAGGAGAGGCGTGGTTGTTCAACGCGCATATTTCACCGTATTCTCATGGCAACCGCGAAAACCACGACCCACTGAGGGTTCGCAAGCTGCTTCTACACAAACGAGAGATTTCACGCCTGGACGAGGCGGCCGCAAAGCAGGGAATGACCCTAGTGCCTACGCAGGTTTATTTGAAAAACGGTCGGATTAAAATTGAAGTCGGAGTTGCACGTGGTAAAAAGCTTTTTGACAAACGTGAAGCTGAATTGAAGAGAACAGTTGAACGGGAAACAAGGGCGCAACTGAAAGAACGAAATCGCTAGAAAATATTTCTGATATACCAAGTCACAGGAGAACACACTCACATGCATGTTGAAGCCAGCCCAGGACCTTTTGAGCAGGTTGATGTTCAAGCCCTCGCTATTGCAGTTTTCAAAGACGAGAAACCTGCCGAAGGTTTTCTCAAGAAGCTGGATGAACTCACAAATGGATTCGTCAAAGCCGCGATCGAATCCGAGGAGTTCACTGGAAAGGAAGGCGACACAGCCTATTTTCATCTCATCGGCAACGACAAAGTGAAAGCGCGCCGCCTGCTTTTGGTAGGTGCTGGTGACGCTGCTGATTACAAAATTGCAAGTGTGTCGAACTTGGTTGGTACTGCGGTTCGAGCGCTGCGCGCGAAAAATGCCAAGTCGATTGCGGTCATGCCGCGAATTGACGCTGACGCAGAAGCCGCAGCGGCTGCGGCTGTCCAGGGCGCTTACATATCAATATTTGATCCGGATAAGTATCGAACTGTTGATAAAGAACAAAAGACTGTTGAAAAGCTTGTTGTCGTAATGGAAGGTGCAGATGAAGCGGCGCTAAAGAAGGGTGTCGAAACGGGACAAATTGTCGGTGAGGCGCTCAACTTCACCCGCGATCTCGCAAATGAACCGGGCGCGTACATGACACCAACCGACATGGCGGAGCGCGCTCGTGAAGTTGCGAATCAGTTTGGACTGAATATCGACGTACTCGATGAAGCGCGGATGGAGCAGGAAGGAATGGGTTCGTTACTTAGCGTCTCGCATGGTTCGGACCAACCAGCCAAGCTCATAATTATGAAGTACGTCCCGGCAGATTATGATGACAGTGGAAAAGAACTGCTGGCATTTGTTGGCAAGGGCGTTACTTTTGATTCGGGCGGTATCTCATTGAAGCCGGGCGAGAACATGGAGCTAATGAAATACGACATGACCGGCGGTGCCACCGTGATTGGTGCGATGAGGGCAATCGCGCAATTGAAACCGCCAATTCCAGTTTTGGGGGTTGCGCCTTGTACGGAGAATCTGCCATCAGGAAAAGCTACCAAGCCCGGTGATGTAGTTCGAGCGATGACCGGCAAAACTATTGAAGTAATCAACACCGATGCTGAAGGTCGACTCATACTTGCAGATGCAATCGCTTACGCGAAGAAGCTCGGAGCGACGAAAGTTATCGACATGGCAACCTTAACGGGCGCCGTGTCGATTGCTCTTGGTGATGTGAATGCCGCAGTCCTCGGCACTGATCAGAAACTGATCGATCAAATTATCTCAGCGGGTCATGAAGTCGGCGAAAAGTTTTGGCAGTTGCCTTTAGATAAAGAATATTCAAAACAGATCAAGTCAGACATCGCTGATATCAAGAACGTTGGGGGTCGCAAAGCTGGCACGATAACGGCGGCAGCATTCTTGAAGGAGTTTGCGGATGGTCTTGCCTGGGCCCACCTAGACATTGCTGGGACTGCGTGGGCGGACGAGGCAAAGCCTTACCGCGCTAAAGGTCCAACGGGAATTGCGCTTCGAACACTTTTGAAGATTGTCGAGTGGGAGAGTCAATCAGGATCGAAATAGGCGCTTTTAAACCACCGGGCTTTTAGCCGGTGGTACTTCAATTTCACAGCTACAGACATTGCCAGCCAAACTTGCCTGGACACCACCGGGCTTTAGCCGGTGGTACTTCAATTTCACAGCTACGCACTACGCGGCTCAGGATTGTGATCTCGGCGAACGTCAGTTTGTCTTGTAGCTATGAAATTGAAGAACCACCGGCTGAAGCCTGGTGGTGTCTGGGGTGTGCGTGAGTTCGTCTTGTAGCTATGAAATTGAAGTACCACCGGCTAAAGCCCGGGGGTGTCTGGAGTGTGCGTCAGTTTGTCTTGTAGCTATGAAATTGAAGAACCACCGACTGAAGCCGGTGGTGTCTGAGGTGTTTTCACCCGTGGACAGTCCCTGTGCTCAAGTGTTTACAGTTCCAACCGAACGCTTACCTGAGAAATGGTCGTTTTATTGGTGTTTTGAACGACAGCGTCGCTGGCATGGCGGTTGTAGAAGGCTTGTGCAATCCGCCAAAGGGGACGAGCCGCCTTATACACAGTCCTCGCCCCCTCGATTGCCGCTCGAGGTAATTTTCCCGGCCACCCTTTGGCACCCCCTCTTGAGAATCTTTCATCAAAAGTCTGAACTCTTGGGCCTAAATGCTTGCGCCCGGTGCTATAATTTCGGCGCGAGTCCGGCAGTTTCCTTGGCGACTCGCCTTCATCGCTGGCTTTTATGGAGTCTTGAAGCACAGTGATCGACTACTACAAAATCCTCGGAGTTAAGTCGAACGCATCGTATGCCGATATCAAGTCGGCTTACCGGAAGCTCGCGCGTAAAAGTCACCCGGATCTGAATCCCGACTCCCAAGCCGCTCGCGAGTTTGCTCTACTCTCCAAGGCGTATCACGTTCTCAGCAATCCTCAGGATCGGGTCTACTACGACCAGCAGTGGCAGGCCGAGAAGAATCGCAGCTATTCAATCCTCGACTCGAACAACCCACACGCTAAACGCGCCCGTAATCTGGCCGTCCAAGCCAAGTGGGATCGGCTGGTGGATGAAGTGCTTGAGCACGATCGAAAGGAGAACCGAGAGCGTCAACGCGCAGTGTTTACGACCGTCTCGCTGTTTCTCTCGACCTTTTTTCTCGCGATGATTCGCCCTCAGTTGTGGCAGATCTTCAATCCGTTTGGTCGCGCAATTGTTCTGACGTTGTTTGTGATTGGCGTGTGGCACCTGTTTACACGTCTGCGAGAGTACTTCGCACATTACACGTATCAGCCAAAAGTCATAGAGGGATCAATTCGCGACAGTGAAACTCCGGAACAACCATTCACGAGGTTCTCTGCCTACACGTTTCTGTTAGTGGGATACGCGCTCTGTATCGGTATTGGTCTCTATATTGGTTGGCACACACAAGACTTCTTCAGTTCTATGAACATGCTGATCCGCACTCCGGCTGGTGCTCAGGCACTAGCCAATTCGTCTGCCGCGCTATTGATTCCTGATTTGGTATTTTATCCACCAATCGCCGTCTTGATCATCGATACGATGCAGGGACTGGCAGCACGAATCGATTAGCCTGCTCAGCACAAGCACTAAGTACAAAGAACAATTGCCCTCAAAATATTGCCTCCTCGGTTTTTGGTCGTGTATAGTTCTGACTCCCCATAGGTGGTTCGCATTACTTTCCTTGGAAGTTGAAGATCCGGCCTTTCAACTTCTGAAGGTTTCGTCGCCTCAAAATTGAATTGCGGACGGCCAGCCTCTCAGCACGGTCTCTTTGAAGAGGCCTGCCAGTCTTTGGCAGTCGGTTTTGAAAAGGAGTACGGAGATGGCGAACACATTAAGTCAGCGACAGTTCCTGGCATTGAAGCTGGATGCGCTAACCGAGTCTGAGGTGCAGGAAGTTCTCGACTACATCGCGATCATGGAATCGATGCGACGTTCGCGCACTGCTCCATCGATCTGGGAGGATGAGGTGCTGTCAGTTCTGGCAGATGCTCGAGAGAATCGTCGCGCACGACAGGCTTACGAGTGGGAAAGCGTTCGCCGAAAAGCGGAGCGACGAGCAGCCGCAAAGCCCAACGTTCAAATCTGAATGAATATTCCCAGCGGCATGTTGGTTTGGTTAAGCGTATTAGTGATTACGTGTAGTTTTAGTGCGTCAGGCTTCTCCGTTCGACAATCCAGTTCACTCACGCCTGCTCAAAGTGCCATAGAAAAACAACGTCAGCGACTGTCAGCAACTGATGCTGAAGAACGTCGAGATGCGCTGATGCAGTTGTGGGCCATGCATCGTGTTGAGGCGTCTCGAGTGGCGGTGATTGGGCTAACGGATTCATCTCCGATGGTGAGAGCAGTGGCCGCAAAAGCAATTCTTGCACTCGGGCCAGACGAAAGTGTTGCTGCGCTTACGCCGTTGTTGGGCGATAAGGACGAGTTTGTGAGAAAGGAAGTCGCTTACGCTCTGGGTCAGACGAAAAGTCGCACTGCTACTGCCGCGCTGGCGCAACTGCTCTTGAACGACAAAGAGGACGGCGTTCGTGCAGCCGCCGCAGTTTCATTAGGCGAAGTGGGAGACGAAAACGCAGTCGTGACTCTCGCAAATGTTCTTTCAGGTGACGGCAACGGTTCGACTAAGAAGAAAAGCAAAGGGGAAAGAAATACATTTGTCCTTCGAGCGGTGGCAAGATCACTTGGACAGATTAAGAGTCGCGCGGCTGTGCCGGCACTCATTACAGCGCTCACAAACGAAAAATTTGACGATGATATTCGTCGTGAAGCGGCTCGTTCACTTGGCGTGATTGGTGATCCAGCGGCTGTTCCTGCATTGCGCGCTGCGACTACTTCCGGGGATCCGTATCTGGCACAAACTGCTTTTGAGTCCCTCCGAAAACTAAATCCGTAAGTGAAAGAGCGCGGCAGGTAGTCAGTGTTCAATAGCCAGTGGTTAGTTGATTGACCCTGGGGCCCATAGGTCAAATAGGTCCTATACCACTGACGACCGACACAAAAGCGCCGACCTCTTCGGAGATCGGCGCCTTTCAATTTTCAACGGAGACTTTTTAGCTTTCTGACTTCTCGCCTCGACCATGACCCTTCTTCGCGGCCTTTGTTGCTTGAGGGATAGGCAGCCCAACTCCTCCGGATAACGATTCGCTGGAGTCATCCCGATGCGGGTCTTTGTCGGTCATTTCGTGGATCAAGGCGCCGCCGGAGCTCTTGGAAAAAACAAGCCGGTTGCGAACTCCATCAACGTCAACGTGCACTAGATCGCCTAGTCCGATCTGACCAGTTGCGACGAGATTCGACAATGGGTAAACCAGGAATCGTTCAACCGCGCGTTTTAGATGTCGAGCGCCGTACTTGAAGTCTAGTCCTTCCTTCATGAGCATGTCCTTCGCAGTTTCAGAACACTGGAAGACAAACTTAGTTCCGGCGGACTGCATGATTCGATCCTGCACTGCTTGCAGTTCGAGATCGAGAATCTGCCGGAGGTGATGCTCCTTCAACGAACGGAAGACAACAACCTTGTCGATACGGTTCATGAATTCCGGTGAAAACTTTCGTCTGGCTGCTTCAACGGCCGTACGATAAATCTTTTGATCGACTTCGGTATCGTTCGGAGTCTTGGAACCTTTACCAGGTGCGAAACCAATACCTCCGGAAATCAACTCCGACATCTCGCGGGCGCCGAGATTGGAAGTCATGATCACCATCGCCTTTGAAAAGTCTACGCGACGATTATCGCCGAGAGTCAAAGTGGCTTTGTCGAGAATGCCAAGTAGTAACTGCCAAAGACTGTCCGACGCCTTTTCGATTTCGTCAAACAGCACCAACGAGACTTTCATCTCGTCTGTATGCATCCGATCGAGATTCTCCTGCGTGAGCATCGGTGAAGTTTCGCGATGTCCCAGATATCCCGGGGGCGAACCGATCAGTTTTGCAATTTCATGAGAGTGCTGAAACTCGGCACAGTCGATCTTCACCACAGCATTCGCGTCGCCGTACAAAACCTCAGCAGCAGCTTCTATAACCCGAGTCTTTCCGGAACCGGTCGGTCCGAGAAAGAGCATTGTGCCGATCGGTCGATTTGGGGGATTCATACCAGCAAGAAAAATCTGGTACAAACCACTCATACGGCGCACAGCGCGTTCCTGACCAACGATGCGAGAAGAAAGCCTCTCTTCAAAATCCTGAGCACGAGGACTCTTTTGATCCGGATCCAGGAAAACGGTTCCCATATTCTCCATGTCTTTAGTTCTGGTCATGTCCATCTCAACTAACATCGGCGTTCTCCTTGCGGTGCGCGTCAGGGGCCAATTTCAGTCGTCGGGCCGCAAAACTTACTGGCCCAACCGTACCTAACAAGCAAGGCAGAGGCCGCTCGATGAATGGATGCTTTCTGTATGGTCGGAGTTCGCTAACAACGCTTTGGGGGCGCCCAACTCCAAACGGCTGCATGCTATAACATTAGTGAAACTCACTTGTAAATCATTAATTTACAGAGCAATGCACGCGTAATCCGATTGCGATTGCTGCAAAGACCGTCAGAGTCCTGCCAGAAACTGTCAAAACGGCTCTGACAATTAATTGCATTGCGAAAAGTTCGGCCGGAACTGAGTGCACGCTTTAGCGCGAGGGCTGCTGAAAACGTGCGAAACTGTGGAACAACGTACTCTGAGCTACTTCGAGAACAGGTGTCGGGTATAGTGAGCAAGCAATCGTTGAAGCGCGTCAATCGTAGTATTCCAGGCCCAAGTGCGTGATCAGGTCTTCACCGCGCAGATGACGCAGAGTGTTTTTCAGTTTCATCAACTGAATAAAAATGTCGTGTTCGGGATACAAACCAGGTGCTGTTTGCGGCGATTTGAAGTAGAACGAGAGCCACTCCTGAACGCCTTTCATGCCTGCTCTTTGCGCGAGATCGAGAAACAGTGCGAGATCGAGCACAATCGGCGCCGCAAGTATCGAGTCACGGCAAAGAAAATCGATCTTGATCTGCATCGGATATCCAAGCCAGCCGAATATGTCGATGTTGTCCCAGCCTTCTTTGTTATCGCCGCGGGGTGGGTAATAGTTGATGCGAACGACATGGGAAAAATCTTTGTAAAGATCCGGGTAAACATCTGGCTGGAGGATGTATTCCAGAACCGAAAGTTTTGATTCTTCCTTCGTCTTGAACGAATCGGGATCGTCAAGGACTTCGCCGTCACGGTTCCCTAGAATGTTTGTTGAATACCAGCCGTGCAGTCCGAGCATTCTCGACTTCAATCCGGGCGCAACGATTGTCTTCATCAAAGTCTGACCGGTTTTAAAGTCTTTGCCGCAAATCGACAACTTGTTTTTGTCGGCCAAAGTCATCAGCGCTGGAATATCGACGGTGAGATTAGGCGCGCCGTTCGCAAAGGGAATACCCGATTTAAGAGCTGCGTAAGCATAGATCATCGAGGGCGCAATCGCTTTGTGGTTTTCGCGCATTGCCTTCTCGAATGTCTCCAAAGTCTTGTGAACTGGGTGCGGCCTCAGAAAAACTTCAGTTGATGCTGCCCAGATCATCACCACTCGCGAGCATTTGTTTTTCTTTCGCCAGTCTGCGATCTCATCGATTAGCTGTTGCGCTAACTCGAATTTGTTCTTGCCAGTTTTTACGTTAGTCCCACTTAATCGCTTGACGTAACTCTGATCGAACACGGCCTTCATCGGTTTGATTTTGCGAAGAGGCTCTTTCAACTGCGCGAGCAATTCCTTTTCGAGTACGCCCGCGTTTAGTGCTGCTTCGTATGCCGAATCGGGGAAAATGTCCCAGGCGCCAAACACCAGATCCTTCAAATCAGCGAGCGGAAGGAAATCCTTGATCAAGGGCACACGATTCTCGGTTCGTTTGCCGAGTCGAATTGTTCCCATCTGCGTCAAGCTACCGATCGGTTGAGCGAAGCCCTTCTTTACCGCTTCGACGCCGGCGATGAAGGTTGTACTAACAGCGCCAAGACCGACGAGTAGCACACCAAGCTTTCCCTCAGCTGGTTTGATGTTTGCATTGTTCTGAGCTGGCATACGGACGACTCTCCTTTGATTGCAGAAGGAATAATACAAGTCGCTCGCGTTGCGAATGCGCAGGATCTTGCTCAAATTTGGCGACAGATTGCGGTACTGATTGGACCCAGTCAGCGATCACTAGCCATAGGTCCGATACGTCATATAGGTCCTATTCTACGGACGACTGAACCATCGCCGTTACCGAGGAATCAATGCCTTCCGAAACTCGCGTGGCGTTGTTCCAGTGGAAGATCGAAAGGCCTTCGTGAAATGACTCGCGGAAAGATAGCCGACGCGTGTACCAACCTCTGTTATCGACATGTCGGTAGTCGCCAGGAGTGACTGAGCACGAGTCGCCCTGACTGCTGCGAGATAATTATGAGGTGTCACTCCTGTTAGTTTTTTGAACAGCCTGGAAAAATGGAATGGCGACAAGTACGATGCGGCGGCCAAAGATTTGAGTGAAAGATCCTGATCCAACTGCGCGTGCATCAGTTCAACTGATCTGCGAATCCGCCTATCCACCAATCCGACGCGAGACAATTCGAGTTCATCAGATCGCCGCGTCGTGGCATGCCGTCGTAATAGGTGAACGACGACCTGCTCGACAAGCGCACGAATCACAAACTTTTTTCCTGGTTCTTCATCGATTAATTCCGTCGCGAAGCTTCCTGCCAGTGCGTTGAGCGCGTCATCATCGATTAGGTGTCCGTGAAACTTGACCATCGACTTGGGCGCAACCAGTCGCATAGCGAGCGCGTGTTCAACGATGAAGGCGGCCGCAAGCGTCAAATATAAGAATTCCACTTGCTTACTCCGGGCAGTGACGTTCTGATTTGGTTCGATGACGATCGAGTGTGATGAATCCACCTTGATTTTGCGATCACTCACGACGCAATCGAGGTCGCCGGACAGAATACTTAACAAGCCGAAATTCGCCGTCACCTGGTTTTGCCATTCGAACGGCTGCGCTTTTCTGTAGTAAACGGAATATTCAGAATCGAGGAAGAAACGATTAATCGCAGCTTGGGGACGAGTCATTGTCTCCCAATTTACGCGAATGTCCGGTGCAGCTTCAATCGCTGCGTACGTCAGGCTGTTAGCCTGACGCGCATATTCAAAAGTGGGGACAGCTAACAGCCTGTCCTAAACATCATCGCGTTCGCGGAGCAATCGCTCGGGTTGATTAGTGATGAGTGCATCAATCCCGTCGGTGTTAGCCCGCTCGATCCAACTCGCGTCATCGACAGTCCATACGGCCACTCGAAGACCTTTCTGTTTAGCCAACGCAATAGTTTTTGGATCTGCGAGGCGGTGATGGAGCGCGATCTCTTCGGCGGAAACTGCTAAAGCGTCTTCAACCAATCGGTGACCGTCGCGTGAAGCAGGACGACAAATGCGAAGTTCGAACAAAGCTGCGGTTTTGATTGAGGAATCAATCTGTTTTAAAAGTTGAATTGAAGGGAGATCAAAACACTCTACTATTACCCGATCCTTCACTTGGCTTTGGTTTAGAAGAGTGCAGCAAGCGCTCGCCAGGTTTTCACGTTCAGCAGCAGTGCTTTTCATTTCCAGGTAGAGGACCCCAGTTATCGACGCGAACAAATCCAACACCGCCTGCAGTGTTGGAATGTGTTCGTTGGTGAAGGAGCTAGGATCGAACCATCTGCCAACGTCAATTTGTTTTAGTTCGGATGAGTTGAGATCTACGACTCGCCGGGGATCAAGTCCTGTGCGTTTCAGGTTATCGTCGTGAATGACAAAGGGAATTCCGTCACGAGAGAGGCGAACGTCGCACTCAATTCCGTCTGCGCCAACTTCCATCGCCAGCCGAAAAGCGGCCATCGTGTTTTCAGGAGCATGGGCGGAGGCCCCGCGATGTCCGATGATTAGTGGGGATTGCATGTCCGATATGCTTTAGCTTGTCGTGTGATGCCAAATAGGAGCGCTGATTTCCCAGGTTCGCTTTCAATACTTGTCCGTGTTTGGCATCACACGACAAACTAAAGTTCGTCGGACACTAGTTGTAAACAGCTTTCTTTAGTTTTATGTCGAACGTTCCGTAATCGGTCTTGATTTTGGCGGTCACGGGAATGTGGCGACCATCGTCCGTGATCCATAATGTGAACTGACCCTTCTCACCATCGATCAGGCTATCAGGTCCGAAAAGATCTGGCTCAACTCGAAACGCATTGACGCTTCCCAGTACAGTTTTCAGTTTCTTCTTCTCAAGAACCCGAACGGGTACCCGGTAAACTTTGCCCCCATCGCCAATGAAGATTTCGAAACTGTTTCCCAGGTGGAGTGGTTGAGTTCGAATGAAATAGATCGCTGACAAAATGTCCTGGAGCTGCCCCGAAAAGTCCACGAGTGCTTTGTTAGGTTCGGCGGTCGGATTATTTGGATCGCGCCGGGTCCAGGCCATTTTCCCTTTGGCCCGATCGTAAGTGGTTTCAGTCTCGCGTACTCGTTTACCTTGTTCATCACGAATGGTTGTTCTTTGCAAGGTGAGCGTTTCAGCGTCTACTGTCGATTCTACTTGTTCATGAAACTTCAAATTGAAGAGACGAGTGAAGAAACCTTTGCTCGCAACGTCGGCGCGAAAGACTAATGAGACGGGCTTCGAACCGTTGCCATTTTCGACATTCGGAGTTCGGGCTGAGCGGAATTTGAAATCAGCTATATTCAGTCCACGAATTAGGGATCGATTAAACTCAGCTTCGTATTGAAGTTCCTCAACCGATTCAAATGGCCTCGTGCTGGCAGCAATCGGTTGCTGAGCATTGATACTCTGCCGGCTCAACACACTCACCGTCACGCCTAAAACGATAACCAAAAAATAACTTGTTTTGCGGCTCATCTTACAAAGTAGCTTTTGGCTAACAGCAAGCTCCATGCAACCACCAGCCCCAGAGCTGCTCTGTATTCTCGATAACGCAAGTACAAGCTGCTATCAAACTTGAGGGAACCTGAATGAGCTGGTCGATAGGGAGTGACTCGGGGAAAGAACAAGGGAACCGCATTCTTATAAGCTTGGTATTCCTTACCGAACAAGTCGGTCAATATCGAGGCTTCGACGCGCATCACCGGGAAATAGATGCCCAGAAATAAGGCCGCAAAAACAACGGCAAGTAACCAGCGACCCGAAGCAATCGTGAACCCGAGGCCCAGAATGAAGCTTCCCAGGTAGAGAGGATTCCTTGTGAAGGCATACGGCCCCGAAACAGCTAACTGCGAATTCTTTCGAATATGTCCGGCCGCCCAAGCGCGAATCGCAAGTCCAATCAACGAAACAGCGGCACCGATCAGAAGAAACCTCGGCGTCGGCTTGGCGAGTACGAGAAAGATCGCTGCACACAAAAAGCCTAAAGGTACGCGCCAACGCTGAATCCAGGTTCCACCTCTTCGCATATGTTTGAGCTCTTCTCTGATGTGATGAAACAGGCACCTCCCACCGTAAGTTGTTTACACTTACGGTTGGGTTTGTGATCAACAAAGGAGGTGCCCGATGACAGTATATGTCGCAGTTGATTTTCATGCTCGTCAACAAACCATCAGTTACTGTGACCTGGCTGACGGTGAGATTCATCGCCTCGAGTTACACCATCAGCGTGACAACGTGCGGGCGTTTTACGCTGGACTCAAGGGGGAAGTAATCATCGGTTTTGAGGCCAGTGGTTACAGCGCCTGGTTTGAACAGATGCTGGCCGAGTTGGGTCATACATTTTGGCTGGGCAATCCGGCCGAGATTAGACGCAAGGCACCGCGGCGCCAGAAGAACGATCGACGCGATGCCGACCACATGCTGGAGCTGATGCTGAAGGGTGATTTTCCGCGCTTGCATACGTTCAGCAATGAAAGTCGGTTGGTGTTAAGACAGCTTCGTTTCCGGCACAAGTTGGTAAAGGTACGAACGATCGCCAAGAACTCGTTGCATGCCATTGGTATCAATGCCGGCTTGCCACTGAAACGACAGCTGTTAACTGAGAAAGGAATTCGTCAGTTGCAAGCTTTGCCTTTATCTCCGGTGTTGGCCCAACAGCGGGATGAATGGTTGCAGCTGATCGCCTTTGTCAATCAACGGATCGCCAGGGTAGAAGCTGACTTGCAGCAGATTGCCGACAAGGATGCGGACACGGCTTTGCTGCAAACGCATCCGGGGATTGGTTTATTGACCAGCCTGGCGCTGCGTTACACCTTGCTGCCGGTATCGCGCTTCAGTACTACCCGGCAGGTGACTGCTTACGCCGGACTGGATTGCATAGAAGATCAATCTTCCGAGCGCCGGCGCATGGGCAGCATTAGCAAAGCCGGATCGCGCTTGTTGCGCTATCTACTGAACGAAGCGGGACAAACTGCCTGTCGCAAAGATCCCGAGTTGAAACGCTTCTATCAACGACTACTGCTACGGCGGGAGCGGCCTAAAGCGAAAGTAGCTGTAGCCAGGAAACTGCTGGTCCGCAGCTTTATCATGCTGCGCGACCAAATTGACTACGCCGAATTCGTCAGGCGTGGTGTCGCAGCTCGAGTTGCCTGTCATCCACATAGTCTCAATGACTGAAATCTGATTGGGCGCTCGGCCTCTCTCGCGTGAGAGAGTGCGAACTGAACTTCATAGCGATCCCTGAATAGATGTTTGATCGCACCCGTTGATCGATCTGAAGTTGAACAGCGGCCATCCGGACGGTAGTGGCGGCTAATGGCAAAGCAAAAAGAAAAACCGTCTTATAAGATGTCTGATCTTTAACGGTCCGACTGATCACGAACCCACGTGCAAGCGGAGACTAAACCTTTTTTCCGGACGCAGCGCGCTCCCAGACACGGGTCTGCTTAGGCAACGGTTTTTTTCGCTTGACTAATGTGCCGGTTTCATAGATG
>DATDFV010000279.1:0-29830 GCA_036522415.1 Pyrinomonadaceae bacterium
CAGCCAGGAGTATTAGTCCTCAAGTCGATTAAGGATCGAACTGGAGTCATCAAAAAGAACGCAGGCGCATCGTTGATCGATATAGGCGATGGTGTCGCCTGTTTAGAGTTTCATTCGAAGATGAATGCGATTGGCGGCGACACACTTCAGATGTTGAAGTTTGCGCTTGCCGAAGTTGATAAGAACTTTGTTGGACTAGTTGTTGGCAACCAGGGACCAAACTTCTGCGTTGGTGCGAACATCATGTTGATGTTGATGGAGGCGCAGGACGAGAACTGGGAAGAGCTCGACATGATGGCTCGAGTCTTCCAGGCCTCGACCATGAGTTTGCGATATTCGCCGAAGCCGGTGGTCGTTGCGCCATTTCAATTGGTCTTCGGGGGCGGTTGCGAGATGGTGCTGCATGCCGATCGCGTCAGAGCCGCGGCCGAAACTTATATTGGCCTGGTTGAAGTGGGCGTCGGAATTATTCCCGCGGGCGGTGGTACAAAAGAACTGCTCGTACGCGCGATGGATGCAATTCCGAAAGGTGCAGACGACGCGGATCCGTTTCCGTTCGTGAAAAAAGCATTTGAGACGATAGCACTAGCGAAGGTTGCGACTTCAGCTGAAGAGGCGCGCGGGCTGGGGTTCCTGAGTGCGGACGACACCATCTCGATGAACACCGATCGCTTGATAGCCGATGCGAAGAAAGAAGTCTTGGCACTGGCTGCGAGTGGGTATGTTGCGCCACAACAACGAACCGACATTCTCGCTTTGGGACAACCTGCGTTGTCGACATTGAAACTCGGAATTCATCAGATGAAACGAGCCGGTTATATTTCTGATCATGATGCGGAGATTGGGACTCAACTGGCGTGCATTCTGACAGGTGGAGATTTGAACCACTCGACGAGAGTTTCTGAGCAGTATTTGTTGGATCTCGAGCGCGAGGCTTTTCTGAAATTGGTGAGCATGCGTAAGACTCAGGAGCGAATCGCGCACATGCTCAAGACGGGCAAGCCGTTGAGAAATTAGAGTTACTTGGTCCTGGGACCGAGGTTGTTGATAGAAATAAATCGATTGTTTCGCCGAGCAGCTTTTTGGTTTGCTGACCTGCGGCAGGAATAAGGAATGAAATTATGAAAGAAGCAGTTATTGTTTCCGCAGTTCGCACGGCAGTTGGCAAGGCGCCGAAGGGTACGTTGAGAACGACTCGTCCCGACGAAATGGGCGCTGCCGTGATCAAAGAGGCAACGGCGCGTGTGCCTGGTCTGGAACTGTCTGACATCGAAGACGTCATCATGGGTTGCGCGATGCCGGAGGCGGAACAGGGAATGAATGTCGCGCGCGCAGCAGCCATTCGCGCGGGACTGCCGGTTGAGACAAGCGCGATGACGATCAATCGATTTTGCTCGTCTGGTTTGCAATCAATCGCGATGGCGGCTGATCGAATTAGAAGTGGTGGCGCTGATGTGATAGTGGCGGGCGGATTGGAAACGATGTCGATGATTCCGATGGGCGGCCATATCATTCGACCAAATCCATATCTGGTCGAGCACTATCCTGACTTTTATCTCAACATGGGTTTGGCTACGGAGAATGTTGCTCGCAAGTTCGAAGTTACGCGTGAAGAGCAGGATGAATTTGCATTGCGTTCACATCAGCGCGCGGCGGCAGCACTTGACGCAAACAAATTCAAAGACGAAACGGTTCCTTTGAGCGTCGTCCTCGAAGAACTTGATGCAAAAGGTAAGAAGCAACGGCGTGAAGTTATATTCGATAAAGACGAGGGTGTTCGACGCGATACGTCCCTCGAAGGTTTGGCGAAACTCAAGCCCGCGTTTCACGTAAAAGGAACAATCACGGCGGGCAATGCGTCGCAGATGTCTGATGGAGCCGCTGCTGCGATGGTAATGTCGGCCGAGCGCGCGGCAGAATTAAATGCGAAACCAATGGCGAGGTTTGTTGCGTATGCAACCGCCGGCTGTCCGCCGGAGGAGATGGGAATAGGTCCTGTGTTTGCGATTCCTAAAGCGCTGAAGATCGCAGGCCTTACGTTGGATGACATCGATGTGATTGAACTCAACGAGGCTTTTGCCGCACAGTCACTCGCAGTCATCAAGACCCTTGGTCTTAACCCTGACAAAGTAAATGTAAACGGCGGCGCAATTGCTCTTGGCCACCCGCTTGGTTGTACCGGAGCGAAGTTGACCGCTTCTATTCTCCGCGAGCTCGAGAGACGTAAGGGTCGATATGGAATGGTGACGATGTGTGTTGGTGGCGGCATGGGCGCGGCTGGAATATTTGAGCGTGTTTAATTATGTCCGACGAACTTTAGTTTGTCGTACGTCGATCTACCGGTACTTCGAAGAGTCGAGGGCTAAAACTCGACGCACGACAAACTAAAGTTCGTCGGACATCCACAGTTGCGTCCCATGATGCCGGAAGAGATCAGAAGACAAGTTTCAGAATAGTCCTTAGGAGATGACTCTTATGTCAGCAATAGCCGAACAAAAACAACTCATTAAAGGCGGTTCATTCTTAATCGAAGAACGCACACCTGAAGAGATCTTCACGCCCGAGGATTTCACTGAAGAGCATCGGATGATTGCCGAGACCACTCGCCAGTTTGTTGACAATGAAGTGAATCCCCATATCGATGAACTCGAGAAACACAATTGGAAACTTTCACGGGAACTGATCGGCAAGGCCGCCGAGTTGGGATTGATCGGCGCGAACATTCCGGAAGAGTACGGCGGTCTCGGTCTCGATCAAACAAGCGGCGCACTCGTTGGCGAGAACATCGGAAGGTCAGCCTCGTTTGCGACAACTCTGGGCGCCGAAAGTGGAATCGGTTTGTTGCCAATCATCTATTTCGCCACCGAACAAGCAAAGCAGAAGTATCTGCCCAGAATTGCCGCCGGCGAATTGATTACGGCTTACGCATTGACGGAGGCGGGTGCCGGCTCGGACGCAATGGCGGGCAAAGCGACAGCACGACTGAGTGAAGACGGCAAGGAGTACATTCTGAACGGCGAGAAGATGTGGATTACCAATGGTGGTTTCGCTGACATTTTTATCGTGTTTGCAAAACTTGATGGCGATAAGTTCAGTTCCTTCATAGTTGAGCGACAGCCGGGTCTCACGTCTGGAGCAGAAGAACACAAGATGGGTATTAAGGGATCGTCGACGACCGCGCTTGTGCTTTCAGATGTACGAACTCCAGTTGAGAACCTTCTTGGTGAAATTGGCAAGGGACACAAGATCGCTTTCAACATTCTTAACATTGGTCGCTTCAAACTCGGCGCGATGTGTTCCGGCGGCATGAAGTTGATGGTGCAGGAGTCGGTGCGTTACGCAAATGAGCGGCAGCAGTTTGGAAAATCGATCTCATCGTTTGGCGCAATCAAAGCCAAACTTGCAGAGCAGGCGATTCGGACCTGGGTTGGTGAATCGATGGTCTATCGCACGCTCGGGATGATCGAGGCCGGGATTGGCGCCGTGGATTCGAAAGACATGGATGCGCGACTCCGCGCGATCGAGGAATATGCGGCCGAGTGTTCGATCATCAAAGTCGCGCTCTCGGAATACTGTGATTTCGTCGCGGATGAGATGGTTCAGATCTTCGGTGGGTACGGATATTCGGCTGACTATCCGGCGGAGCGCGCGTACCGCGACTCGAGAATCAACCGCATCTTCGAAGGAACCAATGAAATTAATCGCATGTTGATTCCAGGACGACTGATGAAGAGCGCGATGAGTGGGCGGCTAGCATTGCTACCAGCAGCACAGGCTTTGATGGACGAAGTATTGTCGCCGCAGTTTGGTAGCTTTGACGATGACGACACCGTGCTCGCCGCTGAGCAGAAGCTCGCGCAGAACGCGAAGAAGGTTGCTCTGATGACTTTGGGCACCGCGGCGCAAAAATACATGATGAAGCTAGCTGATCAGCAGGAGGTTCTGATGGGCATTGCAGATGTCATCATGGATACGTACGCGATGGAGACTGCGATCCTTCGTTCACGGAAGTTGGTTTCATCGCAAGGTGAAGCCGCTGCCGAACGCTACCTCGATATGACGCGAGTCTTCTGCAACGACGCCGTTGAACGCATCGAAGCTCGTGCGAAGAACACGCTGGCAGGAATGTCGGAAGGTGATGAACTGCGGACGTTGTTAGCGGCATTGAAACGATTTACTAAATTGCAGCCAATGAACACGATTGCAGCCAGGCAAAGAATTGCGGATGAAATGATCTCCGCGAACAAGTACGTGTACTAGTCTTTGGAACTTTACGAAAACCTATTTGTCTTTGGTCGAGTCATTTTCCATATATCATTTGACATTTTTCAATTGCCATATGGTCTTGCCATTGGAACTTCAACATCAAATGGCCAAATGAAAAATGCCAAATGATATATGGAAAATGACTCGACCAATGACTGATAGGTTTTAGATCTGCGTTCCAAGCAATGAAGATAATCCCCATTTCCGTTCCCACGCCTTTTTACATTGGCCCAGTCAATGTTTACCTCATCGCTGAAGATCCCATCACCATCATCGACACTGGTCCGAAGACTAAAGAAGCTGTTGAAGCTTTGCGGTCTGGGTTAAGAGCGGCGGGTTTCCGGGTTTCTGACATTCGACGCATTGTTTTGACGCACGCCCACGAGGATCACTGCGGACTCGCAAAGTCACTACGTGACGAAGCAAAGAACGCCGAGGTCCTGGTTCATGAATGGGAAACCGGACATCGCCACAGTCGCCTTGAATACGAAGAGCATCGAAAGTTACTCGAGCGTGCCGGCGTTCCCGATGCGGAGATTGCGCGACTACGTCGCATGTATGAAGGAGTGCGGCAGTACGCCGATTCGTTTGGGGACCATGAGCACTCGCCATTATGGGATGATTCGGATCTGGCTTTTGAATCAGGGACTCTTCGAATCGTGCACACTCCCGGCCACACCCCTGGATCCTGTTCATTCATCCGTGAAGCTGATCGCACTGTTATTGCGGGCGATTGCGTATTGAAGCGAATCACGCCGAATCCGGTTTTGTCTCCGGATCCGTTGGACCCTTCCAAACGTTTTCCGTCGCTTGCGGAATATTTGGTTAGTCTGGCGCGGCTTCGTTCGTTCGCACCAACGCTTGTCTACGGTGGCCACGGCGAGCCTGTGCATGACTATGATGAACTGTTCAATCGCTACATTCGGGCAATTCAGGATCGCCAAACGCAAGTAATCAAACTCGTGTCGGGAGATGGCGCGTCGGCGTGGGACATCGCTTTGAAAATGTTTCCCGGCACTGATGACGTGCACCGGTTTCTGGCGGTTTCGGAGGCTGTTGCTCATCTTGATCTGGCCCACACTGAAGGGAAGCTGGCGTTGGAGTTGAGTGGACTTAAGGAAGTTTACAAACCACTCTGAACTCCTCTTTTATTCGTGTTAGTTCGTGTGATTTCGTGGATCGCCTTCTGGGAGACATGAAATACGATCCACGAAATCACACGAACTACGAACAAGAAACGAGGCGCCAGGGGTTCAATCGTAACCAAACTTCCGTAAAGCCCACCCAAAAAACCGAATCAAATTATTCTTTCCCGCCGTCTGAAAAATTTTGGAACTGACGGCTCTCGAAGATCGTGTAAGGGCAAAACGCTTCCGGAGGAATTCGTCTATGAAAACTAAGCACGTACTTAGTCTCCTCGTCGCCATTACTCTCTGCACTGGAATCGCCCTGGCACAGCGAAAGCCGGGTGAACCCGCAACACCGCCGCCGAGTCCAGATGATGACACCTTTATTAACACGTTCAATTTTGTCGGCGATGGTTTCCTTGGTGTGTACGCTGAAGACATAAACAAGGACAACATGGCTCGTTATCACCTTAATCAAGTCAGGGGAGTAGGAGTCACCAGGATCGTTAAGGACAGTCCCGCCGAGAAAGCCGGATTGCAAAAGGATGACGTTATCCTTCGAATCGACGGCGACAATGTTACGAGTGTACGTAAGCTGAACCGCGTCGTTTCTGAGATTGCTCCTGACCAAAGCGTGCGCGTCACGATCAGCAGGGCAGGATCCGAGCAGGAATTGACTGCGACCATGGGGCGACGAGCTGAAAACGACTTCCGCGGATTGTTACGCGATAATCCCGGCAACTGGGAATGGGAAGGCCCGGCGTTTACGAACGATGGTCCATGGGTCTTTGCGCTCGCTGGAAGCCGCCGAATCGGAATCAGCACTACAGAGCTCACCAAACAACTTGCCGATTATTTCGGTGTGACTGGTGGTCGCGGCGTTTTAGTGACCAACGTGTCTGACGATGGTCCTGCTGCCAAAGCCGGCTTAAGAGCGGGAGATGTTATAACGGCTGTGGATGGTGAAACCGTCGATGCGAACGGTGATATCTCACGTGCCATTAATCGTAAAAAGGATGGCGAAGTTACGCTCACCATCATTCGAAACAAGAGCCAGCAAACGTTGCGAGTTATGCCGACTGAGGGAGGGCGAGGTGGGTTTATGACTCGCCCGCAAATTGGACGCCGGATTGTGATTCCAAGAGTTGAACTGGGTAGCATCCCGGAAATCAACATAGCAATGCCGAGAATCGATCTGCCGACAATTCCTTCCATCGACATACAAGTGCCTCGTGTGAAGATCCCACGGGTTCGTGTAATCCGGAACACTACCGGGCCGATTTAACGAGCGTTGGAGGTGAAGGGGATTATCAAGTCATTTTCCATATCTCATTTGACATTTTTCAGTTGGTCATTTTCAAGCACTTCAGAACGGCCCAATTCTTCAAATGACCAATTGAAAAATGTCAAATGAGATATGGAAAATGACTTGATAATCCCCTGCTTGCGCCATTAATTTCCGATCTCGAACCTGCCGAACCCTCCTCACGGCAGCATCCGCTTGCGCCAACCACTGTTGTTGTGTGATGATCCAAAACGATGAGAAACGTCATATTTAGTCCTGATCTTTTGAGGAGTGCATAAAGAGTGAAAGCGGAATTGCAGCAGTTAGTCGCTTTACAGAACCTCGACGCCACTATACGAAAACTAGACAAAGACTTAGAAGCCATACCTCAAAGGCGCGCCGAGATCGAAGCAGAGTTCGATCAGCGCGCCTTTGAAATTAGGGCCCTCGAAAACCGTCGCGATGAAGCCAAACACAATCGCGCACGTCTGGAAAACGAGGTCGTCGAACAGAGAGGTCGAGCCGAGAGAGCCGAACGCAACCTGATGTCGTCCAAAAAACAGGACGAATACACAGCAGCCATTAGAGAAGCGGACGCGGCACGCAAGCAGATTTCAACTCTCGAGACTCAGATCCTCGAGACAATGGAAGCGTTGGAACAGACTGAGGGCGCGCTCAAAGAGCGGACTGACGAGATTACTAGTCTAAATTCCGACCGTGAGGCGCGGTTGAAGTTATTTGACGACGAAACGCGCAGCCAGTCTGAGCAACTGACTGCCGCGCGAGCTGAGCGTGAAAAGGTAGCTGCCGCGTTACCAAAAGCGATGAGTTCGCTTTACAGTCGTATTAGTGCTCGCATTCGAGATGGTGTTGCTGTGGCGGAGGCTCGGAATCGATCATGCACGGCCTGTTTCATGTCACTTAGACCACAAGTGATGGCAGAGATTCGTCGAGGTGAGGAAGTTATTACTTGTGATAACTGTGGACGAATTCTTTACTACGTTCACACTGATCCCATGCAGACCGCGCAAACTCAGCCGAATGCTGTTGTCAATAGTTAGTGGTCAGCGGTCTAAATAGGTCCTATAGGTCCTATAGGTCGTATAGGTCCTATTTTTTGCAGCTCACTTTCGATGACCGACCACGTCAAACTCAAACCTCACTTTGTCTCGAACTCTTACCAACCCGTGAAAGGCTGATGTTGCTTTCACCTTGTAGTCTCCCCGATCGATGCTGAACTGACCAACTGCCTGAAGATCGTTACCACTCACAGAAACCTTTACCGGTATCGTTTCCTGCCGGGTTACTCCAAGCAGAGTTAAGTTGCCGACAATTCTCACGTCGTATTGACCAGGACCGGCCGGTTTTGAAGTAACGCTCGTGCTTTGAAAAACAATCTCGGGATACTTGTCAGGGAGCAGAACGATGTCGTGGACCTCCTTGTTGATGATTTTCTTCTGTGCATCTGTGAATACGCTGCCCGTTTCTTCGAGCGAACCGGCATTTACCACGAGATGAAGTGAAGCAGGTGTGATGGTGCCGGAGGTTATTTGAACTTCACCCGAGAAGTCACGAGCCGCAAGATAGTGATCGTGCCCCTTGAACCAAAAGAGTCCTCCGGCAAACGCATGAGCAACAAACTTTCCCATCTTCGGATCAAGCTGGTACGTTGATGACTGTCGAGCGGAGCTAAAGGTGGTAGAAAAGGAACTGGCAAGTGCCAACAATATAATGACAGCCGCGAAGTAAAGTTTTAGTGCATTCCGTCGATGACGGGTGTTGTTAACTTTCATGCCTGGGCTCCTGATTTAGACCTCGAATAAAAAAACATCCCGGTCCTGTTGGTGTATTTCGTGGATCGTTTTGCTCAGCCACACAAAAGATGATCCACAAATCACGCGAAGTTTATTTCGGGGCAAACAGGGGGCCTCTGCTCACTAGGATGATTGGCGATGTTGAGAATCTAAGCCGACAGTATGACGACAGCGTTATAAAGTTGTCCGAATAGTTTTGCGAATAACTTTTGGTATTTGCCTTGCGGCTTTGCCCTCTGCTTCGTCGTCGCTTTCTCTTGAGTCAGGACGTAGCGAAAGCTAAAGACCGAGGGTTTTACGATTCACGAATTACGATTTACGATTCACGATATGAAACACGCTGTAAAGGTGACGAAAAAGAAGACGGGAACCGTTGTCTCGATCGCTGAGTTTCTCTCGCTCGTTCGGCCGAAAGGCGACTTGATAGTTCGGGTCGGACGTGAGGAAGTATCAGTGACCAGCCTGGACCGTATCTATTGGCCGGAGGAGAAACTCACCAAATTTGATCTGCTCTGCTTTTACCTCAAAGTTGCCGATTACATCATGCCGTTTCTAAAGGATCGCCCTGCGATTCTTCAGCGTTACCCTCGCGGCATCGCTGCACCAATGTTTTTCCAGCAGGATCTCGAAAGTGCTCCGTCCTTCATTAAAACTGCGCGATTGGTTAATCAGGAAGGTCGGACACTCGATTACGCCGTCTATTCAACAGTCGGGTCACTTCTCCATTTCGTGAGCCTTGGAACCATCGAGCAACACCCGTGGCATTCCACAATCAAGCATCTCGACAAACCTGATTGGATTGCGATCGATCTCGATCCAAAGTCAGCTCCGTGGCAAAACGTATTAGACGTTGCATTAGTCGTTAAAGAGGTTGCGGACGAGATTGGCTTGCGAGCATTTCCAAAAACGTCCGGCTCTTCCGGGATTCACATCTACGTGCCACTTAAACCTGCAAACCTCTACGACAGAGTTGCAGAATTCGCGAGGTTATTTGCAGGTGAAGTTGCCCATCGAGCACCAAAAATCGCAACAGTGGAGCGAACGATTGCGAAGCGTAAGAGTACCCAGGTCTATGTAGATTGGATGCAGAACGCCCGTGGGAAGAGCCTGGCATCGGTGTTCACCGCACGTGCCAAACCGAAAGCTACAGTGTCCATGCCGTTAACCTGGAAACAGATCGAGCAAGGCGTGAAGATCCCTGATTTCACGATCAGAAATGTTCCTGAACTGTTGACGAAAAAGGGCGATCCCTGGGCGACGTTTTTTGAGGAACGTCAGACGCTGAAGCTCTAGCAAATGTCCGACGAACTTTAGTTTGTCGTGCGTCGGTTTCAGGGCTCCACATATGCAAGCGGCCCTTAACCCCACCCACGACAAACTAAAAAGTTCGTCGGACAATCTTAAATTTGTTAGTTCGGTGAGCAGATCCGGCACGGCTTATAACCCGCAGACGCCGCTTCCAACGCTGACCTGAACGTCACGCGATTCCTATTCACGATTCGACTCACCCATTCACAGTTAGTCAAATGATAAATATTCAGCGCAGTGTTGCCGATTATTGGGTCCGGCGAAGTGATACTCACCGGAGCGCGTTGCTTTGCAATTGGTAGCGCTGGTGCAGACACTGATCCGACAGGTAAACTCTTTGCACCGGATGCCCCAGCCTTGCGCGCTAACTCTCTTGCTTTCACAAATCCCAACGTAAAACAAAACAGCAATACGCTCACTACGGCAAACAAAAAGGCAGGGATCAGATCGAGTCCGAATATCTTCAGGAAAAGATAGATTCCCCAATACCACCACAGAAATGTCTTACCCAACATTTGCCGAGCATACTTTGGCGTGTTCTTCCAGATTGCATTTGGATCGGTTATTCCGGCCAACCCATATGGCGGTGGTGGTGTCGCCGGTGCGCCAAAGATAGTTGTGACCGTTGAAGATGTCGGCGACGCCGGCACTGATGATGAGGGTTCGTTCTTTTTCTTAATCCATCTGGGATGATCGCGCCTCAACGCGGGATCGACCTTTATCTCCCGGGTCTTTGCCTGGCTCTCCAGTTCGACAGACGACATCCAGGACGGAAGAGTTGATTTTATTGCGGCTAGATCCAAAAGGCTTGGAACATTATCCGGCTTACCTGTTGCTGCCTTTTCAAGTACTTCCGCAAGCTGCCGGTGTTCCGGGCCAATCTCTTTGATCTTTGCAAACAGAGGCGAAGCTGCAGGATTCACAAAGTCTGACTTAGTGAACAGAAGATTCTCATCGTGATGCTCTTTCCAAAGACTGGGTTGTTCCATCAACGAAATGAACGTTAAGTAGATCACGATTGACGAGAAGTTATCGAGATCAGAATCAAAGTGTTGTGCGCCTCTCAGTGGATGTTGATAGTGTTGGTGACCAACTTCACTGGAGGACCAGCCACTCATCTCAGGAACAAAAATTCCGTCGTGATCTACCAAGCGGAGCGCACCGTGTTCCACGATGATATTTCCGTGTTGAAGATCACCATGTGCGACTCCTGATTCGCGGAGTGCGGCCACCAGCTTTAACCATTCCTGCGATAGATGGAGCAGCACATCTTTACGATCAATCATTTCATCGACGTAAAGATCGAGGGTTGGTCCTTCGATCCACTTCATGTACAAAATCGGGTATCGCCTGCCGGCAACGAGGATTCCCTCTGGCGAATACGTGAAATCGGAAAGGAGTGATATTGGACGATCTTCCAGATGTCGTTGAATTGCGCGATACCTCTGATCGCGGTCACCCAGATAACCTCGAAAACAGCGAACGGCGTAGCTGTTCTGAGAGTTGAGGGAGTTCAGTTTGTAGACAAATGCGAACTGGCCGGACGTAACCAGAGGCATTCCCAGACGGTCAATTGCCGGCAAGGTGTTTTTCAATTCATAGCCTGGAAAACATACCGCGGGACACTGAATCGCTTCGGTGAACTGTCGTGCTGAGGGCCAGTTCTGAGGCATTGGCGAGGTTGTTGGATATGACGCTTGCACTACTTAACGTCCTCTAGACTTCAATACAGACTATAGCAACATCATCATCTTTTAGTCGCCCTTCTGAGCGTTCCAGTTCCAGAAGATCTGATACCGCCGCCTCATCTCCGAGTAAGTCCTCAAAGTCGGACATCCTTTTGTAGTCCCGTTGCTCGCTCAGTCTGATGCACCAGGCGGCTATGGCGTCGCTTAGCAGGAGCAGCCTGTCACCTTGGACGAGGTCTCCGGATTGGAGTGTAATCGCCGATCGCGCGTGTGCGTTTAATTCAGTACACGATGGCGCCAGCACCGGCGCGGATCCAAAATCGGTCGAACCAGAAACAGGAAACATCATTAGTACCTCGCTGGATCGGCAATGCAACAGACATGAGTCTCCGAGCGCTAAGGCGTGCCAGGACTTATCGTGTTGAATTTCGACGCCTACGAATGCGGCAAACGATCCCGCGCGTCTTTTCTCCATGGAATACCAGGGAAGGTCGAGTCGGTCCCACGAATCATTGTGAGCCTGACCTTCACGCTTTAACCAGGTCCAGAAATCTTCTTCACTTAATAAGTCGCTTGAGTCGACCCACTTCGTTGCCAACCGACGCGCCCAGTTTGCGGCGTCAAACGATTCTGTGGCGCCGTCAGCAACTGCAAATCGCATTGTGGTTGGATTGGAAGCAAAGGCATCTTCACACTCAGCAAGACTATGCCCCTGTTTTGGCAGCAACACATGGTTGACTGTTAGTCCGGGCGAAGCTGTTTTGCGTGGGGACGTCATGCTGATTCAGACTCAGTTCTGTCATCCATCCATCGATACGGAGTCATTCCCGTTAGGCTGGTGCCGATCTCGTAGAACTGTACGATGGATGAAGGATCGCCGTTGAAGACAAAACCGCGAGAGTTATCTACGGTCTGAACACCAAGCTGAGCAGCTGCGGCAAGGAAGTTTCCCGGCAAAGGGCTTGAAATATGGAATAGAGTACGCGCGAATGCATCAGGTAAATCGGATTCATCTGCTGGATATTCCACCTTCCGCTTTCGTTGCGACGAGATGTGGCAATTGAACAGAAGGACCTGGCCATCGTCTGTTCTGAGCGACATGATCTGTCTTCCAATGTAATCAGGATCGCCGTCACTTGATTCTCCGTCGGTCAGATGAAGAACAGTGGGAGGAAAACCTCGTGGGTGTTCTGTTAACCATCCCTCCAGAATATTTTTGACGAGCGTAAGCGCTTCGCACATAGGCGTCTTACCTTCAGCATTCGGATGTAACCAAACGGGAAAACGAATTGGAATTTCGACCCAACCTCCTGCTCCATCGGGAACTCTTTTGTAACTGCTCTTCACCTGAAGTGGATAATCAGCCACTTGAGCAATCGGCACGAGGTTTCTCGCGCCAAGTGCTCCGCCAAATGCCGGTGCGACGTTTCTGCCGTAACCAATGATGGAGATGTAGTAGTAATTGCGGACTTCTTCAGTTTTTGTGCAGCGGATGACGAGATCGTGCAGTGTGTGATTTACAACCTCGGCAACGAAGTCCGCTTTTTTTGTGGTTGAGTCGCCACTAAATGGATCAGCCATTGAACCCGATTGATCCACCAGGAGAACGATGCAGGTTGGATTCGCGCGCGTGATTTGAGCTGAATACATCAGCTAGGAATCTAACTGAAATGGAATTGGAGCGGCAAGGATTGGTGTACGACAGGCTGTTAGCCTGTCCATTGCGTCCGAGTACAGCCTTACAGAATTAGGCAGACCCTAGCAAACATCACGGTCAGCTTGACGTCACTATACGTCGTTGCCTATTCTGTCGGTGCGAGCAGACGTCATGAATATCAGCCTTTATCGCTATTATTACTATTACGGCCAGCTCTCCGATGGAGGAGCGGTCAGGCGATGGGCTGTCAGCGTGCGCTGCTGAGATAGCACTCTTAGACAGATTTCAAACACCGGCCACCATCCTCCAGAGGATTGGTGGCCGGTTTTGTTTTGTCAGGAAGAATCGGTCCTATAGGTCCAATAAGTCCTATAGCCCGAAAAGGAGGATCGACAACTATGCAATCAGACACCAAAACACTTCTTCTGGATCACGTCGACATGCGGCCTGTAACCACGGAGGCCGATGTAGAAGATCGCAATAGCCTCGTTACCTTGGATCCGGATCATCCGGGCTTCCGGGATGCTGATTACCGGGCGCGACGCAATGAGATCGCTCAAATTGCATTGGGTTATTTACCGGGCAGTCCAATACCAACTGCTCCTTATTCGGAAAAGGAACATTGGGTTTGGCAAACAATTTGGACCGCGCTGGGCCCGGCACAACAGAGGCACGCATGTGCGGAATATCTCGACTGTGTTCGGCGTCTAAACTTCGATACCGATCGCATTCCACAGTTGGCGGACGTTAGTAGAAAAGTAGAAGCGATTAGTGGCTTTCGACTCGAACCCGTTGCAGGTTTAGTAGAGCCTAGAGTTTTCCTCGAATCCCTGGCTAGCGGAGTCTTTCTTTGCACTCAATACATCCGTCACCACTCGACACCGCTCTACACTCCGGAACCTGACGTCGCTCACGAGATCATTGGACACGCAATTACTTTAGCGAGCAATAAACTTGCCGAACTTAATCGTCTGTTTGGTGAGGCAGTCAAACGGACCACGAGTGCGGCAGAAATGGATCAATTAGCCCGGGTTTACTGGTTCACGATCGAGTTTGGCGTGTTACGCGAAAATGGAGAGGTGAAAGCCTACGGCACAGGTTTGCTCTCTTCGGCGGGCGAATTGGAGGAAATGCACAAGGCGGAACTACGACCCTTGGATTTGGAGCGCGCCTCAACGCACGCCTACGACCCAACACATTATCAGTCCGTACTCTTCTGTGCGGATTCTTTTATCGACATGTATGAACGTCTGCGCGAGTTTTTAAAACAATGGTAGGGAAAATCGGACACCGTCTTTGTTATTTCGGATGAGCTTGTTGTTTTTGGATCGGATTGTTCCCTAAAGAACACAGCACTGCTTGGTTTTGTTCGGAAATCGTTAGAAGTCAGAGCCTCTTCAACGGCACTTTTATTGCTTCGGAGTTTCTCAGGTCCCCATTCCTAAAAAACCACCGGCGCTAGAGAGCTGCGAGAACCTGGTAGCAAAAGCTTCCTTCGGCCTGTCAAAGGGGACGAGGTTCATTACCCTCCTGCGCTGTTCTCGCCGGTAACTTAGGAGGTTCATTCATGCGTTGCAGAGGCATTGGTTTCTTCCTGCCAGTTTTAGCTTTAGCGGTTCTTTTGCTTTCAAGTATTAATTCCAGCGCACAGTCGACAGCGACGGTCCAAGGTACGATCACCGATTCCAAGGGGGCAGTTGTCCCCAGTGCGACTGTGATCGTTCGTAACAAGGCGACCTCAATTGAGCGGACTACACAGACAGATAGCGATGGGAACTTTCAGGTGGCTGCGCTGCCCGTCGGAAATTATGCAATCGAAGTCCGAGCCACCGGCTTCAAGGCACAAGTGGCTGATTCAGTCGTCATCGGCGTCGCCCAAACAATTGTCCAGAATTTTCAACTGGATGTCGGAGCTCTTTCCGAACAAGTGCTGGTTACGTCCGACGTGCCGGTGGTGGAAACCACAACCACTTCAGTTGGCACCGTGATCAACCAACGAACTGTCCAGGAAATACCTTTGAATGGACGCCATTTCGTCGATCTCGGCTTGTTGATCCCGGGTTCAGTTACTCCGCCCCAGAACGGATTCTTAACCGCACCTCTTCGTGGACAGGGTTCCTTTGGCTTGAATACGGCTGGCGCGCGCGAAGACACAGTCAACTTCATGATCAACGGCATCAACCTGAACGACATGGTTCAAAACCAGATTACTTTCCAGCCTTCAATCAATACTGTTCAGGAGTTCAAAGCCGACAATTCAACTTTCAGTGCTGAGTACGGACGTAATTCCGGGGCCATCGTCAATATCGCAACTCGATCGGGTGCGAATGATTATCACGGTGAGTTCTTCGAATTTTTGCGCAACGATGCTCTGGATGCCCGCAATTTTTTTGAAAGGACGTCGCAACCGGCGCCCTTCAAGAGAAATCAGTTTGGCTTCAATATCGGTGGTCCTCTAAGCCTGCCACACTTTGGAGAGGGTGGGCCCAAACTGGCCTACAACGGCAAGAACAAAACATTCTTCTTCTTCAGCTATGAAGGACTGCGACAACGCCAAGGATTAACACTCTCAGGAGTGACTGTGCCCACTGAAGCTCAGCGCGCAGGCATCCCTAATCCGGTAGATCCCGTAATTCAGAAATTGTTGCCCTTGATTCCGCACGCCAATGTTGGTACCAACGGTTTTGCAGGCTCTGCCACAGCCCCCGTCAATATCGATCAGGGAACCGTGGACGTCAGTCACAACTTTGGGACCAATGATCGCATCCACGTCTATTACGCACTTCAGCGCGACCAGCGTGGCGAGCCAAGCCTTCAAGGTAATTCAATACCCGGATTTGGCGATACACGTACTTCTCGCCGGCAAATCTTTACCTTAAATGAAGAGCACACGTTGAGTTCCACGCTCGTAAATGAAGCGAGGTTTGGTTTCAATCGAATCCATATTCTCTTTGACCCGAACGCCCATCTGAATCCACAAACCTTTGGCATTCAGGACGGCGTTAATACCGACCTGGGCTTGCCTCAAATAACCGTAACGGGTACCGGCTTAAACTTCGGCGGACCTACCGGTTTTCCTCAGGGTAGATCGGATACCACCTACGTCCTGTCTGATACAGTCAGTTACCTTCGTGGTAACCATTCCATAAAGATAGGCGGGGAAGCTCGCAGGTTCTTCAACAACAATACCGGCAAGGACACCGGCTCCTTTACTTTCGGAAATATGGCAGCTTTTCTTGCGGGGACGGCAAACGCGTTTACGATCACGCTTGGCGACGTTTCCAGTGCAATTGCGCAGGGAGCCTTTGGGGCGTTTGTGCAGGACAATTACAAGATCAGGCAAAACCTAACGCTTGAACTCGGCTTCCGTTGGGATTGGTTGATGTCGCCAACAGAACGCTTCGATCGCTTTGTGGATTATGTACCGGAAACGAATTCGCTCGTTCAGGTGAATCACGGTGTTGCGCCCGTCTATCACACCAACTCGAGAAACTTCCAACCGCGGATTGGTTTCGCCTGGGATCCTTTCAAAAACGGCAAGACTTCGGTTCGCGGTGCGTACGCGATACTTGCAGATCAACCCGTCACGAATCTGGTTACCGGGAATGCGAGCAACCCACCCTTTGCTACGACCGTTGCATTGCCTTCAACCATCCCAACTGTGTTGTTATCAAATGCAACCAATGTAGCAATTCCAGGAGCCAGCATTTCACCCTCTTCTTCCGATCCTAACTTCGACAATGGATACGTCCAGTCCTGGAACTTGAATGTTCAGCGCGAAGTTGGAAAAGGCTTCGGCGTAACGGTTGGTTACTTTGCTTCGAAAGGTACAAACCTGCGAATAACCAGAAACCTGAATCAAACGTTTCTCAATTCCGCACTCAATGCGGTTCGACCGTTTCCTGCGTTATCAGCCAATAGCCCGATCAAGCCCAACACTACACTTCTGAACATCACGTTCAGAGAAGGAACCAGCAATTCCAGTTACAACGCCCTCTGGGTAACTGCGACCAAACGCCTGGGTCGCGGCTTGCAGTTCAACTCGTCATACACGTTTTCGAAGTCGATTGACTACAACTCCCAAAGCTCTCAGGGAGTTACTGTCCAAGACAGTTACAACCTGAAGGGCGACCGCGGACTATCAGACTTCGATGCACGCCATCGATTCGTAGTCAGTGGCTTGTATGAACTACCGTTCACCGGCAATCAATTCAAAGAGGGATGGCAATTCTCGTTGATTACACAATTGCAGTCTGGTAACCCTGTGACTTTGTTAGCTGGGAATGCTCTTCCGATTCTTGGCGTTACCACGGCGACTACTAACGCAAGCTCACTGACTGGTCTGGCGACACTTCGACCGGACGTTTCGGGACCCATACCCATCTCGCCAACAGCGGCAGCATCGGGGATTGGTGTGCAGTACTTTCCTAACCTCGTTTGCGATCCTCGTCCGAGTGGCTCGTGTCCGTCAGGTTCTGTCGTAATTTTGCCGGTGGCTTTCATCAACAATAAAACCATCTTCCACTTTGGAAGCTTAGGTCGGAACGTGGTGATTGGACCAGGGTTCAACAATTCCGATGTCTCCCTGATCAAACGAACGAAGATTGGAGAAAACAAGTTGATTGAATTCCGCTGGGAGGTATTCGATGTTTTCAACCACGCAAACTTCGGACAACCTGGCCGAGTAGCACAAGTTGGCAGCTCAACATTTGGGGTGATTTCCACCACGCGCTTTCCGACGGGCGACTCAGGATCATCAAGACAGATGCAGTTTGCCTTGAAGTTTAAGTACTGATCCTTGGGTTTCTCTCCCCACAACAAAGCGGCCGCCCTCGTGTCTGCGGGCGGCCGCTTTGAATTTAAGATTTGTCGAATGTCCGACGAACTTTAGTTTGTTGTGCGCTGCGTACAAGATTGTCTATTACCAACGCACGACAAACTAAAGTTCGTCGGACTGCCGAAAAAGTCTAGCACTTGTAAAAAAGCCTTGCCAAACACTAATCATGAAACTCTCTCAAACGATCTAACACTCGACCGGCGATATCGCGAGGAGTATCGGTCCCAATCACAGCAATCCTTATCGGTGCCAACTCGTAGATCGGATACCGCTGTTTGAATAATTCACTTGCTTGTTCTTTGGCTGTACCCAGTGGTCTGTCTTCGCTCGAGCTTTCGATACGTCTCCAGCAGATCTCAAATGGCGTATCCAGCCAAACAATAGTTGCGTTCTTTGCCGCAAGTAGTTGGCGATTTGCCAGTTGGATCCAGGCACCCCCTCCGAGTGCTATGACATTCGGTTCGTTTCGCTCGAGCACTCGGCGCAGTCTTGCGGTTTCGATGTTCCTGAAGGGCACCTCTCCTTCTTCACGGATCAATTCAGCAGGTGAACGACGGTCACTCGACGTGATCTCCTCATCGAGATCAATCATTTTTAGATTCAGCTGTTTCGCCACAACACGTGCGACCTCGGTCTTGCCGCACGCCATAAAACCTATGATGACGATCGGTGCGCGAACGTTCATTAGTTGCTTACGGATTTCAGGAGTTCGAAGAACTCAGGAAACGAGATCCTGACGCAGTCAGCGCCGACAATCTCAGTCGCGCCATCGGCAACCAGGGCAGCAATTGCAAATGCCATGGCAATGCGATGATCGCCGTAGGAGTTTATTGTTGCACCGCGAAGTCGAGTTGGACCTGAGACGACGAGGCCATCGGGGCTCTCGATTACTTCTGCGCCCATCTTTCGCAGATTCTCGGCCGTTGCTCTTAGCCGATCCGTTTCTTTATGTCGCAGTTCACCGGCGTCGTGAATCTCGATGCCGCCATCCAATTGTGTTCCAACGACAGCCAGCAAAGGAAGTTCGTCGATAAGAGCGGGAATCTTCGACTTCTCCAAACATCGCGCCGGCTCGTTAGCGGATCTTTGAATTCCACCTTTTACCTGGATCCGACCCATTGGTTCGTTGCGTTCGTCACGAACGTTTCCAGTTGAGATATCTGCACCACACGAGCGGAGCACTGAAATGAATTCTGATCGAGTTGGATTTAATCCGACGTCGTGAATTACTAGATCAGACTGTGGGAGCAACACCGCAGCAGCGATGAAATAGGCAGCTGACGAGACGTCTCCAGGAATTGTCATGTCGCTGCCAATCAATTGTGCGGGCCCTTTTAGTGTGACCGTCAATTCTTCGTCAGTCGTCACCTCCACTCCAAATCCGTTGAACATGCGTTCGGTATGGTCTCGAGATAGTGAGGACTCGTGTACCTCCGTTCGACCTTCGGCGCCTAGTGCCGCGAACAGAATTGCAGACTTCACCTGTGCGCTGGCGACGGGCAATTTATAATTGATTGGCCTGATAGCTTTGGTTCCGTGAATAACCAACGGAGGCTTACCACCGGTTGCTTGAATTGTGGCGCCCATCAACTCGAGCGGTTCAATGATCCTGCGCATAGGACGTGAGTTGAGTGAACTATCCCCACTAAGTTCAGAAGCGAAATCTTGTGCTGCTAGAACACCTGCAAGCATTCGTATTGTCGAACCACTATTCCCGCAGTCCAACACCTTTGCCGATTTCCTAAGCTCCGGAGCACCTTGAATCCATACGTGATTCCCGTCACGCTCGACTTGAACACCCAACTGCATTAAGCATGAGAGAGTGGAGCTGCAATCCACCGCAGTAGAGAAATTAGAGAATTTAGACACTCCTGAAGCGAGCGCGCCGATTAGCGCCGCTCGATGAGATATCGATTTATCTCCCGGCAGTCGAAGCTCGCCTCTAACGGTTCGGGCTCGGTTTAGTTTCAAATCTGTCAATATCTCCACTTTAGTGTGTGTCTCGCTAATGATTGCTACCGTACATAAGGTTATGTGCTATAAGACCCCCGGACAAAGGTCGGTCGTTGTTCCCTTTTTAGGCCCCCTCCGGTGGAATCATACATTAAGCCCACAGCTCGGATGAGCACCTCTGTGTCCGCATTGTTGTCCCCGATGGTAGTTGTCGCTGAAGACTCCCGCGATACGCGTCAAATGCTGCGACGAGCCCTTGAGCTGAAGGGTTATCGAGTGCTTGAGGCGAAAGATGGTAAGGAAGCGCTCGAACTCACCAAAACCTACCACCCAAATTTGATGCTAGTCGACTTGAACATGCCCGAGCTTGACGGTTTGGAGACTATAAAGTACGTCCGCATGATGAAGGGCGCTCAGGATCAAGTGCCAATCGTTGCGATGACTGCATTCCATGTTTACGGGATGAAGGAGGCGGCGGTTGAAGCTGGTTGTAATGAATACTTGATCAAGCCTTTCGACCTGGACGACCTCGATAAAAAACTCAAAGGTCTGGGATTTATAGTGTGACGTCCTGCTGCGCCCCGGACCGGTTTGTCCAGCCGTTTTAGATAAATGTCCTCATTCTTGACACGCAGCTACAGGGCATGTTACACCCTCGAACTCCCGGGTCGCGTTTTACATAGAACAGCCAAGTTCCTCTCGCGCAGTGGCTTCGGAGAGGGCCACGCCTGAACCTTCGTGACGGTAGAGACGACCGAACTAAGTTTACCCAGCCGTATCGAGACGGTGGCCACAGCCGCCGCCGCCGTTGCGGACTTTGTGACTCGGTCTGGTGTTAGTGAGGACGCTGCGTTTGGAATTGACATGGCTGTTCGCGAGGCAGTCACAAACGCTGTCGTGCATGGCAATAGCCAGGACGAGCGGAAGATAGTAGACATCGTGCTAAAGAGCTCGCCTGAAGCCGTTGAGATCAGCGTTCATGATCAAGGCCCCGGGTTTAATCCAAACGAAGTCCCAGATCCGACCGCAGAAGAGAACCTCTTGAAAACCTCCGGTCGTGGCATTTTTTTTATGCGCAGTTTTATGGATGAAGTTCACTGGTTCCTGCCTCCCGAAGGTGGTACAACAGTGCGCATGCTGAAGCGACGTTAGTGGTAATTGCATAAAGGAGATTTCCAAAAATGGCTGAGCTGAACATTTCGGAACGTCAAGCGGGTGACGTAACCGTTCTTGACATGAATGGAAAGATAACAATCGGGGAAGGTAGCGTCGCATTACGCACTGCGATTCGCCGGCTACTGGAAGAAGGCAAGAAAAAGATCCTCTTGAATCTTGCGGGTGTTGGTTACATCGATTCGAGTGGGATTGGCGAACTCGTTTCCAGTTATACCGCCATCAACAAGGAAGCGGGCCAGCTCAAGCTCCTCAACCTGACGCAGAAGCTCCAGGATCTGCTTACGATCACCAAACTTCTGACAGTGTTCGATGTTTACGAGAGTGAAGCAGAAGCTCTCAACAGTTTTAAGTAGGTTGGCTAACGACGTTAGCCCGATCGGAGAAGCATAATGGCTGAGCTTGAAGTGAATGAACGACAAGCCGGAGACGTTACCATTCTTGATATGACTGGTGCCGTTCGAATAGGGGAAGGTAGCATCGCCCTTCGCGATGCTATCCGAGGCTTGGCCGACAGTGGCAAGAAGAAGATACTGCTGAACCTCGCTGGAGTTAATTACGTTGACTCGAGTGGTATCGGTGAGCTGATTGCAAACTACACCACCGTCAGTCGTCAAGGTGGTCAACTGAAGTTGCTCAATTTAACCGATCGAATTCAGAACCTCCTCGTAATTACTAAACTCCTGACTGTCTTCGACTCTTATGAAGACGAAGGCGAAGCTTTAAAGAGTTTCGAATAGCCCGTTTCGGATGCGCGAGTTTCTGGTTTCGGGTACGAGAATCAAACTCGAAATCTGAAAACAATGTTTCGTGCTGCTTTTCGCCGTCTGCTTGCGATCGACGATCCACCGGAGCGGACGGCGCTTGCTTTTTCTATAGGCGTCTTCATCGCCTTCTCGCCTTTTCTCGGACTGCATACAATCCTGGCAACGCTCATTGCCTTTATCTTTCGTTTCAACAAGGTCGCGATTTACACGGGTACTTTTCTAAACAACCCACCGTTGACGCTGGTGCCGATTATCATTGCGTCGTATGCGGTCGGAGCATTGTTGATGGGGCGACCGATGAGAATTCCGGATGAGGGGGTGGAGTTACTAAAGAGTCCACATCTCCTTACCGGTGACTACTATAGAAGACTGTTTGTTCAGAGCCTCGATATTCTTGAGCCTTTTGCATTGGGTGGGATGATTCTGTCGGTCGTTTGTTCGCTAATTGCTTATCCGCTAACATTGCGTGCGCTGCGTCGGGTTCGTGGTCGCAAAGATTCTGCTCCCCGTCAGTCCAAGTAATCAACCGTTAGTTAAATTTTGATTTATGAAAAGAATTGCCCTTAGCTTAATTTTTATCTTCGGTGCTATCCAGTTAGTTTTTGGTCAAACGCCAACGCCGATTCCTTCGCCTCAACGACCCATCAACAAAGAACCCGTTCAACAACGGGAAGGTTTGCCTTTCGAGGTCGCCGATTATGGCGTGAGTTTTCAGGCTGATACCCGTTTGATCATTGTGATGGCTGCGTTGGAAGCGGCTGGTTTTGACGCGCAACCAGGAGGCACGCCATCAGAGTTTCGTCTCAAGGTGAGAAGAGATCTTGCCAATCTGGATCCTGATCTTCGTGATCGGATGAAGAACTTCTATGAACGTAATCGATTGCCGGCGCCGGCGACGCCTGCAGACCAGGCAGCTCGATATCTTTCACTCGCGTTGGCACTTTCACCGGCACCGGAGCTGACTGCGCCGGAACGTTCCGATGATCTACCCGCTGGTTTGTTGGATGTACTCGACTTTGCGCCACTTCTGAAAGAGTTCTACCGTCGCTCAGGGATCGAAGAGCACCTCGTAACTTATGTCCGTGCTTACCAGGCCGAGGGTGATCGACTACGACAACCTACATCGGAGATGTTGCGTAGTTTGCTTACATACCTCCACACGCGGCCAATAACAACGACCTACGAACGTGTAGAAGTTAAGGCGCCTTCCGCAGGCAAGAAAAAACAAAACAGAACTTACAGCACTCGCCAAAAGGATCGACGTTTCTTGATCTTGCCTGACTTACTTGCACCTCGTGGTGCTATCAACTTTCGCGTTATAGGGGAAGACTATTATGCGATCGTTCCCGAAGGCACGGATCCGACTTTTTCTGAACTGCGGCGAGCTTATTTGCAATACGTGATCGATCCATTGGTACTTCGTTTCAACAAAGAGATTGCAGGGCGCAGAGACGACATTAGAAAGTTGCTTGACGTACGCGAGAAGGCGGGTTCGCAGGTGAGTGCAGACGTTTTTCTTACTGTCGGTCGATCACTTGTGGCGGCAGCCGATGCTCGTTACGACGAGGCGCTCAAGCTCGCGTTGCTTATGAGATCAGCACGAACTCAGCTTAGTGTAGCCAGGGACGAGGCTAGCCGGACTTCAATTGGTAAGGATGTGCAAACGCAAATTGCGTCGATACAGGACGACACTATCGCGCGGCTTGCCGATGAATATGAAAAAGGCGCCGTGCTTACATTCTTCTTTTCCGATCAATTGAAAGGGATTGAAACTGCGGGCTTCGACATTGCCAATTTCTTTCCGGATATGCTTGCTTCGTTTGATCCAACTCGAGAAGCTAAACGTCCGGCTGAATATGCAGAAGCTCGTCAACGTTCCGTAGCAGCGCGAGAGGCTCGGATCGCCGCACGCAAGGCTGAGTTGGCAAGCGCTTCCAATGACCCAAATAACCCGCGAGAAACTGCGTTGGTAAAAGAATTGTCGGCGGTGGAAGACACGCTTCGCAATCGGAATTACATTGATGCTGAGGCCCACCTGAAAGATATGCTCAGGGACTTTCCCGGTGAGCCGCGGATCTTTTTTGCGCTCGGACAAACCGCGAGTTTAGCGGCGATGGACGCGACGGATGATCCGATCAAAATCGAGCGACTCAACCGCGCTCTTGGACAATACAGACTTGCAATTCAAGCTTCGTCACCCGAATCTGACAAAGCAATTCTGTCGCGTGCGCACGAAGCGATGGGCAGAATAAATGCATTCCTCGACAACAAGGATGAAGCTTTGAAAGAGTTTGACGAAGTCATCAAGCTTGGTGAGGTTCGAGGCGGTGCGTATCAACAGGCGCTGGAAGGGAAGAAGCGGTTGAGTCAGCCTTAAGTCAGTTGGCAGTAACAGTCAGCAGGATTTTACGAAGGGGGCCAATCCTGAATTCGGGGAACTTTCATGAGTGATCAAATGAAGAGGCTTCCAGAAAATGTGCCCGGCAGGTTCTATGTGACGGACGACTGTCTTGCTTGTGAGGCTTGTCAACAGGTCGCGCCTAACAACTTCCGCTATGGCGAAACCGGGTTTAGTTACGTCTTCAGCCAGCCGAGCAGTCCCGAAGAGGAGAAGCAGTGCCAGGAAGCTGTGAATAATTGTCCCCTGGAAGCAGTCAAGAATGATGGGGAGCCCGCAATTTAAGTCACTGATCTTTGTTGTCGGTTTCGAATCTTCGTAACTTCATTTCGTACTTCTCAAGATAAACCTTCAACTCATCGAAAATATTTTGCTCGTCCGCTGTGTTGGCGCGATCTGAACCAAACGTAAAAGTAGTTCCTTTTGGGTACTGCGTAACTTTGGTCTTCAGTTGATCCAGCGAGAGCACGTTGTATTGCCCAATCGATGTGTGAGCAATCTTTGAGGTGCGCATGTCGAAGAAGACCGTAATATTCGGGCCAAACTGGTTCAGGGCCGAGTCAGCTTCGGACCTGCAGTTGCGACTTACGCACAGCTGGCGCAACTTCGTTATCATCTCCTCATCGGCAAGCCAGGCGGGCGAATTGGCGAGGGCTCTGAAGAGAGTCTGTTCGAGACGCTCCTGCATGTTCGACCGATCGGTGCGTCGCAGCTCGGTCAACTCTTTTTCACGTCCGTCCCAGACTTCGTGCCACTGCTCAAACCGGTGAAGCAGTGCGTCGCGCGCGTCTTTAGAGCCATAGCCTCCCAACATCTCAGCGGCACTTCTCACCATTTCAGGGTCACCGTCATCAAGAGATGAAATCGCAATCTTCTCCAATTGAGGACTCATTTGCTTCCTGGCTATATTGGCCAACAGCGTTTCGTAACATCCGGTCGCCTTACGGCTGGCGAGAGCCTTTTGGACCAGATCCAAACCTGAATCGGGATCGACACGAAGGAAATATGAAAGTAGAGCTTCCTGTGGTGCACATGCAATCCGGCCAACCATTTCTCCGAAGGTTGACGTTAGCTTTGCAGCAACTGCGCTGGACGCATATCTCTCGGCCAGTTGTAAAAGGACCTCTGACTCAGAATTATCATTAAGGGCTCGTTCCTCGACTAATGCATCAACTTCAGGAAGAGTCTCGTCGGGTAGCAACGTAAGCGTATGAATGTTCACGCGAGGAGCAGGTTTCCGCATCTCCTCGATAATCAGTCGTCGTCCTTCGTCGGGAGACAACTCATAGAGTCGACTTAATGCAATGCTCGTGAGGTCTGGGTACTCCGTTTCTTTCTCATAGAGACGTCTAAGAACAGGCAACATCTCCTCACCCGCAAGGTCGCGCCACCTGTTTTCAAGGAGACTCTGTTGTGTTGATTTCGGAAGCTCCGAAAAAATCGGAGCAAGAGCTTGCTTCAAGGTCGCTTGATCTTCGCCGCCGTTTTTCGAGTCTCTCGTACCCTCGGTCATTGAGAGAAGTGTTTCCAAACTGACTGCGCGAGCGTGCCTGCTCTTGTTCAAAACCGCTGTGGTCAAGCGCTGGTGATAGTTGTTCAAAATCTCATCGTAGATATCGTTCCGACGCTTATAAGCTGCACGCCAAAGTTTGATTGCTTCGTCACTATCGTTTTGCCCTGACTGTGGTAGTGGTGGGACGTTTTGCTGCATAAACGAAAGGAACGTCAACACATTGAGGAATTCCATAGTGACAGCGAAATCGGGCGCTGCAACCTGACTCTCCATCTCATTCACTGCAAGGGCACGATTCGGAGTACCGCGCAACCCCAAGTCGAATTCGAAGTTGCATCCAGACTCTGAATCACTTCCATCAAAGCGCCTTACAAGTTCTTGAATGCCCTCGTTGCTACCCAGAAATCTCAGAACGCGACACGCATCCCGGCGATTTTCGGAATTCTTGTTCTTGCCATCGAGTATTGCGTTGGCGGCAGTCAGCGTTTGCCTGGACCATGAAGGATCCGCGGGAACAATCTCCAACTCGATCACATTTGAAGTGACTACAAAGGATTGATTCTCGTTCTCACTGAAGTAGTCAGTACCGACACGATGTGACGTGACATAAAGCCTGTACTTGCCTGGACGGTCGAAGCGCCACCACTCGTTGAGATCGGCTTTCACGAGGTAAGGCTTGACCTCGAGCGCTGGGAAGCTTGTAAGGCCTCCGCCCATAAAAGCAAATTGAAAATGGAAATAGTCGTAGAGCGGATCGCTTACCCCATTGGCTGGATCGACATGGAAATCGTCAATTTGAAGCCTGCCACTGCGATCATAAGTGGCTGCGTCGAGGTGATACTTCTTAGGTTGAGCGCTGGAAAAGCTAAGTTGAAGAGAAATCACCTCGCCTTGTCGGAACCGGGTTTGGTTGTTCCTGGTTTGGATTACAAAGGAAACTCCGGCCGGATTTTGTGCTAAGGCTTTCTTTTGCTGGGTGATGAACTGATCTGGTTTCTGAGCCACTGACAACGTTGCACTTCCGATCCATAGGAACACAAGGAGAGCAATATGTTTGTGAGTGACTTGCATCGGGATGTCGGAAGTTAACAAACGGACGAGATCAGCCGTTAGATAATCCTTTGGGGGCTTACGTTGGCTGAGGAAGCGGATTAATTTTTATGAGGACCAGCACAAAAAGGATGAAGCAATCAATGACCCCATCGTCCTGGGAGCGCAGGCGTCCCCGCCTGCCCGCGTCGAGAAGAACCAAGTCATTTTGATCGAGTTACTCAGAAATCCTGTTGGTCCTGCTCTACGCGGGCAGGCGGGGACGCCTGCGCTCCCAGGACGATGGGGTCATTGATTACTTCGCGGTTCTGAAGCGGTTTTTGTGGTGTTGATCTACTTTACTGCCTTGGCTGCATTGATCCTGCCGCCCGTCGCTACCTTGCCTTTCAATGAATCCAATGGATCGACGGAGGCGAGAATCTTTTCACGCAACTGATCAACTGTAATGTTTGGATTGTGTGCAACTATTAACGCTGCTACGCCCGAGATTACGGGAGTCGCCATCGAAGTTCCTGACTTCTCCTCGTACTCGTCACCAAGCCAGGTGCTTAGAATGTCCACGCCTGGGGCAGCTATCGCCACGCTCTTTACGCCGTAGTTAGAAAACGTCGCGAGCTGATCGTTACGATCCAACGCCGCAACGCTAATTACATTCGGCAGGTTGTAACTCGACGGATAGTGTGGAGAGCGATCGTTGTTCGTAGATGCATTTCCACTGGCCGCGACGAAAAGGATACCAGCGTCGCCGGCCTTGCGGATAACGTCCTCAAGCGCTCGAGATTTCTGTGTCGATCCCCAGCTTGCGCTGATCACGCGAACATTAACACCCGCCTTCTTCCGATCGATCACGTAGTTAATAGCTTCGATCGCAGCCTTGGTCGTTCCATATCCGCTCTTGTTCATAAATTTCAGCGGCATAATTTGGACTTTCCAGTTGACGCCGGCAATCCCAATGTCGTTTCCACCTTCCGCGCCAATGATTCCGGCGCAGTGAGTGCCGTGGCCGTTGTCATCCATTGGATCTGCGCTGTCGTCAACGGCATTGAAACCATGGAAGTCCTGAATCGTTCCGAGTTCGCGATCCTCGTATGCCGGGACGTTGTTCGGACGAATCCATATGTTGCTTGCCAGGTCGGTGTGGGTGTAATCAACACCGCTGTCGAGAACGGCGACGACGACTTTGTCGCTTCCCGTTGTGACGGTCCATGCGTAAGTGGCGCTGATGTCCGCGCCTTTGGTTCCACCTCGAGATCCATCGTTGAGGAGCGCCCATTGAGCAGAGAATTGCGGGTCACTCGGTGTAACCGGTGAAGGCGCAAAGTCATCCGCCTCAATTTCAAAAACGGCCTCGGCGTATTCGACTTCGGGAAGCTTCCGATATTCACTCGCGACAGTTTCCGCATCGACATCGTCGAGATCGTCAATCGCGTCTAATCCAGGTACCGCCTCAATTTCGTCTTCAACCTGATCGTGCAAGCCCTGGGTGATTCTTTCGATTGCCTCTTCACTGACACCGGGTTTGAATTTCACCATCACTTCCGGAGCATTCGCCTGTCGCGGTTCGTATGGAGCGCTCTCGATGTTGTTAATAGGTTCGCGCCGCTTTTCCTCCGCGGGTATTAGACGCACCTTGCTCTTCCACTGTGTTTGCCATCTTCTGAGCTGCCCGGCAAACGCGGCAACGAGAATGAGGATTAGAGCGAGTGCGACATGTGGAAGGAAATTATTGCGGTTCATGATGGTACCTCAAAATTCAGTGGCCTTTGGTTTTTGGTCTTCGGTCTTTGTCGGCTGAGTTAGTTCTAAGACCCAAGGCCAAAGTCCAAAGACCTAGATTTTATAATTCTTCCCCTTAAACTGATACAACCTGAGCTGGTTCTTGTCGGCGCGATACTCGTATTTTTGGCCACTGGCTTTCAAATGAATTTTCCAACCTTTGCTCATCATCTGGCCGCTCATTTCTCCTGAACTGGGAGCTCCTAATACCATGTCTGGAAAGTCGCTGTCAGTGACGGACTGGTCGGTAATTTGGCTTTCCTGTATACCCAGTCGTTTCGCCAGGTCTTGCCGGGCCTTTTCAGTTGCTTCTTCTTTTGTCATTTCAGACAGACCCTTCGTTGTTTCTAAAAACGACTGGCTTGCATCCTTTGTTCCAGCCTATTCTGAGCCTGAAAACGGTTTTGGTCAAAGTGGACTGGCCAAGAATGTTATATGACCTATTTGACCTATAGGACTTATAACAACTCATCTCAGATCGCCCCATTTGTTTTGGAGCAAAGCCGTCACTGCAATCGCAGCAGTTTCCGCCCGCAGAACGCGACCACCCAAAGTAATCAGTTGCCAACCAGCAGTGGATGCACTTGCAAGCTCCTGATCTGTCCAGCCGCCTTCGGAACCAATCAAAGCGATCACGTAGCCAGGCGTCGTCAGTTGAGAAAACCCCGGATCCAGACTGACGCCTGCCCTTTCTGAAAACATGAAGCGCGCTAAACTATTCTGGTCTTGCATCAACGACTCAAACGAGATCGGCAAGGGTATTGTTGGCACCACCGCTCGACCACACTGCTTCGCTGCCTCGATAGCGATGCGTCTCCAACGATTGACACGCTTCTCTGCGTCATTCGCGTCACGCAGGTGGATATCCGCATTTCGTGTCATCACTGGCACGATTTCAGCGACTCCTAACTCAGTCGTTTTCTGCACAACCAGATCAAACTTCTCACCCTTCAACAAAGCGACTGCAAGCGTTAACTGCAACGGCGACTCCGGATGAGTTGGTGCGATCTCATGGCACTGGCTCAAAAACGCCTGGTCCCGGCGCGCACTGTCAATCGTGCAGCGAAACTCTTTTCCCGCACCATCGAAGACGAACACTTCATCGCCGGCCTTCAAACGCAGGACGTCGCGTAAGTGTCGTGCCTCATCACCGGTTAACGTAACCGTTTGTTTGTTGAATGCTTCTGGAGGTGCAAAGAATCTTCGGCGAGACATGGA
>DATDFV010000280.1:0-17640 GCA_036522415.1 Pyrinomonadaceae bacterium
AAAAGGCCATCAACGTTGGTTGATGGCCCGTAGTACTCAAGATGGTAGTCAGGCCCTTATGCAGATCCAGCCTTAATACCAATGCCGTTTAGTGTGAGTACGAGCACGGTTGATGTAGTGTTACGACAACCCGGCCATTCCACCGGGGCGAAACGTGAATTGCGCGCGTTTGAGTTGCTCATGACATCTTCCATTGGGGAGACCGCTCAATACTCACCTGGTACTGTAGCGCCGGGACCTCGAGTTTGCCCAATAGATTATTTTTAGGGAGTTATAAACGGGGCATACCTTTACACCCCAACCTCGCGCCCTTAAACTGGACCTGCCAGCCATCTTCCAGGCACCGCAATCCTGGACGGAATAGTCCACAGACTACGCAGATTACACAGATTTTTTGAATGGCTCCCGAACCTATCTTTCAAAACAAAATCTGCGTAATCTGCGTAATCCGTGGACACTATCGTTCCAAGCTGATACTCAGATAGGAGAATCGACATTTGAATTCCTCGCGTCTTAAGACTTCACTCGTAACATTTGCACTCTGCTTTGGAGTTTCCCAGCTGCTCATTGCTCAACGTCCGGCACCACCACCACCCAAACCCGAAGCGACGACCTCTGCAAAACAACAGGCACCCGATTACTCACAGGAAGCACTCGTCATCGAACAAATAAAGCTGTCGTACCGCTTCGAGAAGGAGGGGACGGGGGTCCGTGAACAGAACTTTCGAGCTCGTGTACAAAGCGAAGCCGCAGTTGAACAGTTTGGCCAAATAGTTCTTCCTTATAGCTCGGCGAACGAACAACTCGATATCGACTTTGTCCGAGTCCAGAAGCCCGATGGCACCGTTATTAATTCAACCAGCAGTGACGTTCAGGATCTTTCCGCGCCAATCGCCCGCGAAGCGCCCGTGTACACAGACCTGCGTCAGAAACACATAACTGTTCGCGGCCTTCGTCCAGGAGACACGCTCGCCTATCACGTCCTCTGGCGCACAACTACTCCACTTGCGCCGAATCATTTCTGGCTCGAGCACAAGTTCTTCAAACCAGGCGCATTGATCGTTTTGGATGAACAGCTCGAAGTAAATATCCCTCGCGACAGTAACGTCAAACTAAAAACCGAACCTGGGAAAGAGCCGGCAGTTAAGGATCAGGACGACAGACGAATCTATTCATGGAAGTATGCGAGTTTGAAACGCCAGAAGGATGATGACGACGAGGACGACAAGAAAAAGGGCAGCGAGGATGACGACCCTGAGCCGCCCCAGGTTCAAATGACGACGTTTCAAAGCTGGAGCGAAGTCGGCAACTGGTATCGTTCGCTCGAGAAAGAACGGACCACACCGGATGAAAGGATCCGGACCAAAGCCGAGGAGATCATTCGTGGTCGCACTTCAGAACAAGAGAAGATCCAGGCCCTCTATGAATATGTCGCAAAGAACTTTCGTTATGTAAGTTTGTCGCTTGGACAAGGACGCTACCAACCTCACGCCGCCTCGGATGTTTTCGCAAACGAGTATGGCGACTGCAAAGACAAACACACCCTGCTCGCCGCTATGCTCAACGCGGCGGGTCTGCGAGCGTATCCGGCATTAATGAACTCATCGAGAAAGATTGATGCGGAAGTTCCCTCTCCTGGACAGTTTGATCACGTCATTACAGTGGTACCGTCAGCCAAAGAGATGCTTTGGATGGACACCACCGCCGAAGTAGCTCCGTTTCGACTTCTATCTCCGCAATTGCGGGACAAGAAAGCACTGGTGATTCCGATTGATGCGCCTGCGGAGCTGGAAACGACTCCCGCTGAACCGCCGTTTATGTCTTCGGAGTCCATTGAGATCACTGGCGAGGTAAACGAATTCGGCAAGCTCAGCGGCCACACTCACATGAAGCTTCGCGGAGATTCGGAGATGCTCTTCCGCATGCTCTTCAGAAGAACTCCAAAGAGTGATTGGAAACGCGTCGGCTACTACCTTGCGGCTGTCACAGGCTCGCGCGGTTTGGAAGTAAAAGAAATCAATCCAACCGACCCAGCCGCACTGGAGCAACCGCTTGAAATTGATTACGACTTTACTGACGACAGCTTTTTGGATTGGTCAAGCAAGAAAGAAAAAGTCAGCCTGCCTTTACCCACAGTTCATCTGCCTCTGATCGGCGCTGACCGGCAGGAGAGTGCGCGTCCGATCCAATTAGGCGCACCGCTTGATGTTGTTTATCGACTGAAGCTGACGTTGCCGGCTAAGTATCAAACACGTGCTCCACTGCCACTCAAGGTCACGAGAGACTATGCAGAGTACAGTTCAAGCTACAAACTCGAAGGCAACACCTTGACCGCTGAGCGAAAGTATCGCCTTAATAAACATGAACTGCCTTCCGCTCGTACTCAGGATTACATTGCATTCGCAGCGGCGGCGCGGGCCGACGAGTCACAAGCGTTATCGCTTGAAACCGACGTCGCTGGAACTCCCTCCATTCCCACAACAGTCAAGGTCGAAGACTTGATCCAGGCCGCCGAAGCAGCGGCCAAGAATCGGAATTACCCGCTGGTCGAGGACTTGCTCAAGCGTGTACTTGAGAAAGAGCCAAAGCACAAAGACGTACGTCGTCAATTGAGCTGGGCACTCTTCGCACAACAAAAGTACGACGAAGCAATTGCGGCACTGCGCGAACAGACCCAGATCAATCCGTTCGACAATTATGCTTACAACATGCTGGGTCGAATTTACTGGGCGCGGGACGACTATTCACAGGCCGAAACTGCTTTCCGTAAACAGTTGGAGATCACGCCGCTCGATGCTGAAGCTCACACAAATCTCGGTCAAATGTTGGTCCAGTGGCGCAAGTTCAAAGAAGCAATACCAGAGTTGGAAGCAGCGATCTCCCTTAATCCCGATGAGGAGATGCTTTACGTCGCAGCCGGTCACGCTTACCTGAACGTCGGCGAATCAGCAAAAGGCATTCAGGCTTTAGACAAAGCCGTCAAACTTGCGCCAGGGCCGTTGGTTTGGAACGATGTCGCCTACAACATGGCGCTTAGCAAAGTCCAGCTCGACAAAGCGCAGCAATACGCTGAATCAGCCGTAACTACCGTTGCAACTGAACTGCGCAACATAGAACTGGGCCAGTTGACACTGAAGGATATTGGTCTGGTTGCGTCGCTTGCTGCTTACTGGGACACGCTTGGTTGGGTGTACTACCAAAAAGGCGATATCGAAACAGCGGAAAAATACATTCGTGCGGCGTGGGCACTACAGCAACACAGCGAAGTGGGTTGTCATCTCGGCGAAATACTCGAGAAGGCCGGCAAGAAAGATGAAGCGGCAGACACGTACCTGGTAGCGGCCATGTCGAGCCGAATAGTGCCCGAAGCAATGGAAGGACTAATCAGACTTGTTGGAAAAACAAAGAGTGAAGAATTGATGAAGATGCCGCCTGACGTATCGAGGAACATGCGGACAATCAAGTTCTCGTCAGGCCAGAAGAACCTGAAAGCCAGTGAGGCACAGTTCTACGTGGTCCTGGTTCCGGGCTCGTCCCGCAACGCCCAGGTATCGGAAGTGAAGTTTATTCAGGGCGATGAAAAACTGCTGCCAATCAGTGCTGGATTGAAAACAGCGAACTTTAACTTCACCTTCCCTGACGCCACAAACACAAAGATAGTGCGGCGCGGCACGTTGTTCTGTAATGCTGCCAACGGTGAATGTTCATTCATCATGATCAGTCCTGATGGCATCTCGAGCGTCGAGTAAAGGTACGACAGGCTGTTAGCCTGTCGATGTGGCTGGACCATCCCTCATGCAAATAAGCTTACGTAACCGAACCAGACAGGCTAACAGCCTGTCGTACGCGAAACTTTTCCACAGGCATAATTCTGCCATTCAAATAGGCATACTCCTCCGATGCTGTAGTTCCGCCGTTACCGCTATCCTAAAGCTGCCAAATATCTAACTGAACCTAGTAAGAAAACTAGCGCGGCCTCAGTTTGACGTTTGGTCCACCTTCCCCAGGAGCAAATTTAACGATGACCATTTCGACTCGATTGTTCGGCTATGCCATATCCCTAAGCTTCGACAAGGCGATTAGAGTTCCAATCGATAAATTGTCGGAAGAGCATGCGGCGAGGACAATCCCGGAGAGTTCCGAGCTGCAATTACAAACCAACCGGCTAATCGCAACTCAGCCTCACGATACGATGCCGGAGAAACTCGCCCAGACGTTTAGGTAAGAATTTCGAGGGGCAGTCAATTACCTCCCACGCCCCCATTTCAAAACAAGAGATTTAGTGTTTCGAAGAGTTGCAACTCGGTGACTGTTCGTCAATTCGCCGACTTCGCTCGTCGCACTGCGGCTCACGCGGAAACCAGCGCACACTGCCCTTGGTGAGTTGCACGACGTCAACCGGGCCGCCTGCATCACCATTGTCTTCAATCGACAACTGCATGACGTGCTGAACCCCGGCAACTGTTCCCTTTGCCCAAAAGCTCGGTCTGTCAAGAAATACGTCCGCGCGCCTGCTGATTCCGACCGCAATCCTCAACGCTCTTTTCACTGGGCCGCTGAGCGTGATTGGATGACTATCCAGAACGATCGAACCGTCCCTGGCATCTCGTGGTGTCAGAGCCGTGGCTGCCAGCTCGGGCATATCACCAAAGCGGACAAACACCATGTTGACGGCGGCGCCCTGCTTGAAAACTGCATACCGCGCCGGATTTCTCTTTCGCACTTTTGTGAGAACGTCTATCAGCGGTTGCTGAATGAGGTGCTCGAAGTTATCTCTTATTTCCGGCAGGTTGTTCGAACTTTGAACAGCCTCCCGCGCAAACTCCTTGGGATCAAACGAGCCATACTCTGCCAGGCCGGCGGATGCGACGAACGTATCGCCAATCCTACTGAGCTTGCAGACACAAACTGTCTGGCCCGTTTCTGCCGTGCGCTTGCTATCGGTCGCAATAATGATTTCGTTAGAGGTGTAGCGAACGTAGAGAACGGTAGCGTGGGTCTGGGAACTCATCAATAGGCCGAGCAGGAGGGATGACCATTTGCAAAGTTTGCTTGACATGAAAAAGTCTCTAAATGAGTGCTAAGAATAATCGTAATCAATGTAACCTCGGCAGGCTAACAACACCATCGTGCTTCAGCCGCTGGTGCTTCAATTTCACGGCTACATTGCAGTGCGATTACATCTGAGACAACACCAGGCTTTAGCCGGTGGTGCTTCAATTTCACAGCTATGAGTTCGGCAGCGCCTTAGTTCTAGCTCTGAAGTTGAAAACCACCGGCTAAAGCCTGGTGGTGTCCAAGCGTTTCAGCCGGTCGTACGTATGAATAATTTTGTTTGCAACCAAATCAAACGAACAGGTATCTGAGCAACTCGCACACGCTATTCCTCCCGGCCTCTTCCTGGAACTAGCCATCAATTAACACTCTCCTATAGGTAAAGTCATGAGCAGGAAAACTCTACCTTCGCAGGATAACTCTGTTCAACAGGGAAGACCCAAGGGTGTACCAACAACCCAAACACAGCGCATCCTCAGTGTCTGGGATTCAATGAAAACGGAAAATCCTCAACTGAACAATGCTGCTTTAATACGACTCGTTTCTGATTCAATATTTGGTTCTCGCTTAAATGCGAGCGTGAGGAAGCGCGATCTCGACCAAATAACACGAGCACTGCGACGTCATGGCAGATTTGAAAGACCGTAAGTACGACAGGCTGTTAGCCTGTCGTTGCCGGGGCATCAATGAGAGGTTGAGTAAATGACACCAACGACAGGCTGACAGCCTGTCGTACAATCTATCTCAAGCCTTTAATCAGCACGGCTCCGAGAATCCACTTGCCGCGTATCAGAATACGACGATAACCTCGGGCTTCGATCTATCAACTCGACCTTAAGAAAGGAGGCCACTATGACAAAACTCAACACAATCAGTATCAGCTACAATCGCATTCTCTCCGTGTTGAGGTACTGTGTCTGCATCAATCATCACTTCCTTAAGTTTGTAGTTGTAATAGCCTTGATGAGCTTCAGCTTTGTTTTCGGCCAGGAAGATAACAACCGCAGTCCAGCTAAGTATCGGCCTCGCACAAGAACGATCGTTCCGTTGATTCCGCAACCCGCAGTGAAGATCGAATTCCGGAGAATGCGTTTCGGCAGACCCAAGCTGGTTTATCTCTTGTTCGATGTGCGCCTGCGTAATGATCAGAAGTCGCCAAGATGGTTGTTGTTGCCGAGCAACCTTGGATCCGGCCATTCAGCCATTGGTGAGAAAGGCGGCGTCGATACGTTGGAAGTCTTCTCACCACGAGGTAAAGGTCACGTCGTCGTCGGTCGTTTTCTCGGCACGGGCGGCTTCAATGCCCTTCTCTTGCCTCCCGGCGCTGCCGTACGCTTGAGACTTTTCCCAATCTCTTATTGGGGAGACCCGCCTGACAACCTTGAGATTGAAATCGTGATTGCGAAGGAGTTGACGATTGACGGTGATAAGATAGAGAAGTGGTTTGGAAATAGTCCGCTGAGTAGCGTCAAAGCAGACATCGCCGAAGATGCGGAGAACCCGATGTGGATGCGAACTGCAAAACGCACCAAAGATAACAAAGAGGTCGTACCGGTGATTGAAGAAGATCAAAGACTTCGATTACAGGTTGCGCTTGGAAATAAAAAGTCACCCTAGTCCATAGATCTTTCCGAGTAATACCATTACTGTGGGGTTATCTCGATATCGGCGTCTGATCGTTCGTCGGGCTGACAGTGTTGGCCGAGCGTATGCTCGAGCGTATTCATGGTCTGTTGATGGTTGAAAGTATACTCCTCCGGCCCGAACTCCGGATCATCCAATGTGATCAGCACCTCCAGTTCTTCTTCGCTCATGGTGAATCTCCTACTGGTTCGTTTATCGCTGAGGGCCGGTGGAACCCTTTGAAGCAGCTGCTGCAGACGTAGGCTGAGTTGTGGATTGGCTGAGCCAGTCCTCGAAGCGCGTCTCGCCAAGCAATGCGCCGTCATTTGGTACAAGTGAGCGCTCGCTCAATTGAGTACCGAAATAGCGCGCGTTTGGGTCAGTAATGACCTCGCGCGGATCGTTACGGGCCTTGAGACCCCGGCGAATGAACTCGTCGAAACGAAACTGCTCGGGCCCCGCCACTTCCACGATTCCATTCAACGGTGCTCCGATAGCAATTTTGCTCACTGCAGCGGCGACATCTTCGGCCGCTATCGGCTGGAAAGCTACAGAAGGAATGCGAACCATGTTGCCCTCGGTCGCCGAATCCGCGATGCCCTTGAGGAACTCGAAGAACTGCGTGGCCCGCACGATCGAATAAGGGATCGAAGATTCCTTAATCAACTGTTCCTGCGCGACCTTCGCGCGCATGTACCCGCTATCCGGTAGACGGTCAGTGCCGACGATCGAGAGTGCCACATGATGGCCCACACCTGCCGCTGCTTCGAACCTAAGCAAGTTGCCGGTTGACGTCTTGAAGAACTCCATAACTGCATCATCCGCGAATGACGGTGAATTCGAGACATCGACAACTACCGACGCGCCGTGAAGAACTTCGGCGAGTCCTTGCCGGTCAGTGTATTTACCCCCGTGTTTGGTGCTGCAGCGACGGCTTCATATTCGCGCTCGCCGAGGTTCCGTACGACCTTTGACCCAATGAGCCCAGTACCGCCTATAACGACAACCTTCATCTTGGATTTTTCATCCGTCATAATTAACCTCCCTTAGAATTTCGGATTGATTGTCCGACGAACTTCAGTTTGTCGATGCGTTGATTTCGTGGCCGTAGAATTCCATGGCGCGCTAAACCGAAATCGCGACAAACTATTCATGAGCGACGTCACGGTGGGTTGCTGGGCCATCAGAGTGCCCGTCATAAGAAATAGCAGAACTGACATTAGTTTCATGTGCTTCATGATTATCATGTCAACCTCCTTGCACACTTATTCCCGGAACGGCGCGTTCATTAGGAAGTCCACGGTGGACTGCGGTTTATAACCCGGCACAAAGCGCTCGCCAAAATCGCGTGCGAAGTTGTCGTAGGTAGTGTCCGGGCGTGTCTCAACAATGCGGCAGACCGCGTGCGTGAATCGTTCCTTCATTCCCAGCCGTGGAAACTCTTCGACGATCGCAGCCACCTCAGACTCGGTGAGCGCGTCGTAACCCCAACCGCCCCAATCGAGCGCGATGCCCATTGTGGCCAGGGCGATCTCGGTCTCTTTGTAAAGCGCAATGGAAGGCGTCGAGTTGAGCGCGACTCCATCCCAGATCAATTGTGTCCGACGATCATCCATACCCTCTTTGCGGGCGAAGGCTCGCGCGGCATTCGCCCCTTCCACTTCAAATCGCAGCGGTCCATTGACGGCTTGCGCGAGACCGAGGTCGTGCAGAATCGTGGTCACCGCAAGAACCTCCACATCATGAACAGTCTGTTTGCGTTGTGCGAGCAGTGATGCAAAGAGCCACGATCGCATCACATGATTGAAGAGATATGGTTCAGACCGTTCACGTGCGAGCTCTATGGCTCGCGAAATCAGCGCCGTGTCAGGCACGGAGACACCGGCAAGTAGCCGTTTCGGAAGATCGGGTCGTGCTCTTAAATCAGTTGCACTTGCACTCATCTCACCCTCCTCAGGCAAACAAACATTGGTTTCAAGACGGGGCCCGTCGCCAAACGCAACCGGTCCCCGTCGTCGTCATCCCAATGATGTGATCCGTCACGCCGTCGCCGACCGTTGCCCCGCGATGAAGGCGAGCAGATCCGCGTTGATCTGATCCTGATGTGTGGCTGTGATGCCGTGCGGCGCTCCTGGGTAGTAGATCTCCTTCGCGCCCTTGATGAGTCGTGCTGACTTCACGGCTGAATTCTTCACCGGAACGACCTGGTCGTCCTCACCGTGAAGCACCAAAGTTGGTACATCGAACTTCTTCAGGTCTTCTGTGAAATCTGTTTCGGAAAACGCTTTGACGCTTTCGTAGGCGTTCTTCAGGCCAGACTGCATGCTCCACCTCCAAAACTGATCGAGCACGCCCTGCGAGACTTTTGCGCCGGGCCGGTTGGCGCCATAGAACGGAACAGCGAAATCTCTGTACGCCTGCGAGCGATCTTTGAAGAGACTCGCACGAATACCGTCGAACAACTCGATTGGCAGGCCTTCGGGATTGTTCTCCGTCTTCAGGATCAGCGGCGGTACTGCCGCGATCAGCACAGCCTTGGCAACTCGGCTCGTTCCGTGACGACCGATGTAGCGCGCGACCTCTCCGCCGCCAGTTGAATGACCGACCAGCGTGACTTGCTTCAAGTCCAGCGCTTCGATTACTGCCGCGAGATCGTCGGCATATCCGTTCATGTCATTGCCGGAGGACGCCTGGCTGGATCGGCCGTGGCCACGTCGATCGTGCGCGACGCAGCGGAAGCCGTTCTGTGCAAGGAAGAGCATTTGCCCGTCCCACATGTCAGCGTTCAATGGCCACCCGTGAGAGAACGTGATGGCCGGGCCGCTGCCCCAATCCTTGTAGTAGATCTCGGTTCCGTCTTTCGTGGTGATGGTACTCAATTGACACTCTCTTTCTGGTGTTTGAACACCTGGTAAAATTACGTTGCAAGTTCATTTCTAAGGAGCTGACCACGGTTCTGCTTTAGAGCGGAATCTATGGCGGCCAACAAAACTTCTTGCCGAAACGGTTTCTTAAGAAAAGCCATTGCCTCTTGCTTATCGGCTTCGGCCCGAGTCTTTCATCGCTTTGCGCAGTGATGATGACCGGAATGTAGTGTTTGTCGTCCGTTACGGCTGAATTCCAAGGCGTTTGTCCCAGGCAGGCATAAATCAACTACCGCCACATTCCGTTTGCGTTGCTGTTGACGCTGAGTATGGTGGTGTCTGAATCGATGTTGATGACGCATCAGTGGCGGCTTCGGCCACAGCGCGATAATGCTCTTCACTTTCGCGCAACAACAACTTGGCTCGCTGTCTCTCGATTAAGTTCGCGGAACCAGACATCGCCCTACTATGTTCCGCATGTCGGGATTCGGAGGGGGATTCTAGCTAGGCTTAGGCTAAGAACCTGGGCTTGGGGGATTGTTTTAACGAATTCGTAGAAATTCTAGGACTTGCTAGCGGCAGCGTCAATTACGGTTGTGTCCAACACGCAACGTACATGTCTTGACCTGTCGCAGGACTTCGGAAAAAATCATTTTGTTCGACCCACCCAGACACGTATCGGAGGCCCGCACCATTGTCGGAGAACAAGACCAAACAAACACAAGCCAGTGTGACAAAATATTTTGCTGACATTCAGGACGACACGAGACGCAGGGAATGTGAGGCTTTGGCCAGGCTAATGACGAAAGTAACAAAGGAAAAGCCCAGGATGTGGGGGACAAGCATCGTCGGCTTCGGCGTCCACCATTACAAATACGAAAGCGGACGTGAAGGCGAGATCTGTCTGGTGGGCTTTTCGTCACGGAAGAGCGACATAAGCGTCTATGGTGTGAGCAGCTCGCCCGATCATGCTTCACTTCTTTCTCAGCTCGGAAAACACAAGATGGGGAAAGGGTGTCTTTACATCCGGAAGATGAGCGACGTGGATCAGAAAGTCTTGGAGAGATTGATAGCGGGATCAGTTGCCGAAAAGCGACATCGCGCGGGCTAGTGTAAACCAAGGATCGCCTCACGCTCTTCGCGGTTTCCGCGCGAATTTTAAGAAAGCATGGTGTTGGCGGTTTGTTTAGAAAGGCATACCTAAGTCCTGCCAAACTTTTCGGGGGAGCAGCGCTTGAAAGTAACACTTGATTTAGATCGACTTTTGGTGGAAGGCAAGATTACTCAAGCCGAATACGACAAGTTTAGTCAATTCGCCGCACGCGCTACTGCCGCACTCGGTTTTAACATTCTGATCGGTTTTGGCGTCATCGCGGTAAGCGGGGCGGCCCTTGCTTTAATCCCGACGTCAACCACCGCACTGTCTTTGGGAGTAATTATCTGTGGCGTCGGTTTGACATTGATCCGATCAGGCTATCGACAATGGGTGATGCTGGCCAACATCTGCCTTTTAGTGGGCGCGCTCCTCTTCGGCGGTGGTGCGCTCAGTCAACTGGAAGGTTCTTTAAGTTCCTTTCTGATCGTTGCTGCGGCTTACGCAATCGCCGGCATTTTTGCGCGTAGTTCGTTGTTGGCAGTTCTCGCTGTACTTGCCCTTTCATGTTGTCTTGGTGCGAGAACGGATTATTTTCACGCCATGTATTTTCTCGGAATGGAGAAGCCAGGATTAACAGTGGTCTTGTTTACTGCTTTTTCGATTGGGATCTATCAGCTGGCAAAACGGCTAAGTCCGGATTACCAGCCCATGGCGATTGCCGCAGCGAGGACTGGTGTTTTCCTCGTTAACCTGGGCTTCTGGATTGGCTCATTGTGGGGCGACGATCCTGATCGGGGCGGTCAAGTAATCGCTGATTGGGTTTTTGCCGCTGCGTGGGCCATCGCGTTGTTGATGGCAGGTGTCTGGGCATGGAGACGCAATCGACGATGGTTGCTCAACGTAGTAGCAGTATTTGGCGGTATACATTTCTATACCCAATGGTTCGAGCGTCTCGGAGCGTCACCGGCTGCCGTGCTGATAGCGGGTTTGCTTGCACTTACTTTTGCCTTTGCCTTGCGCGCGTTGAATGCAAAGTTGAGCACAGAAGCGAGTGAATAGTCTCTTAACTCCCAACCGGGCTTGCCCTAAAAGTCCATTTAAGTAGGTAAGAAGTTTCGTGTCTAGTTCGTGTGACTTCGTGGATCGTTGCTTTTATCCGGAAAATAAAGACGATCCACGAAGTCACACGAAACAACACGAACCAAAATGCTTTCCACTCAAGCTAGATGTGACTTTTGAGGCAAAGACCTCCTAACCACCGCTCTATAAACGTACGCCTCACGCATGAACTGTCCAAATTTCAGGCAATTTCCTCAGCAAACCTGCAGAAAATTAGAGTCCGGGAACTTACATTAGATTTGCTTTTGATTAGTTCATGTCGAACTTACCGCGGCGCAAGCCGGACCTTGTTACTGACACCGAGCATGAAGTGGAAGCGCTCAAGCAGCAGGACCAAATTCAGAAGGCTTTGAAGCAGACTTCGAGCGCGCCACCCGCGCCCAGCTCAGCACCTCAAAGACAGAAAGTGTTCCTCGGTGCGTACGTTCTCCTCGTTTTGGTGTTTGGTGGACTCTATTATCTTCTTAGCCATCACGCGTTCTCTCTAACACCTTCGGTTCACACGTTTCTCAGTAGAGCTTGTCTTGGGGCGACGGCGATTATTACCGTCGTCGCTGCCGCACAAAGCATCGACGTGTATTTGGTCAACCGCGTCGATGACCGCGTTGCCGAATACAACGTCCGACGGATTCTTAAGTTGGTTGCGGGTTTATTGATCGTGATCATTCTGATTTCGGTTCTGTTTGTAAACTGGTACACGGCCGTTGTTTCATTGGGTGTTTTTTCAGTAATTGTTGGTCTCGCATTTCAAACAACCTTCACCAGTTTTATCGCCTGGGTCTACATCTTAATTCGATCACCGTATCGCGTAGGAGATCGGATCAAGATCGACGAAGCAACTGGTGATGTCATAGATGTCGGTTACCTTGACACCACGCTTTGGGAATTCGGCGGTGACTTACTGTCAACCGATCATCCAAGTGGTCGAGTGATTCGGTTTCCAAATTCCAAGGTTCTCAACTCGGTAGTTTACAACTACAGCTGGCCTCTGTTTCCTTACATCTGGAATGAAATCAAGTTTAGCGTGGCCTATGAAAGTGATCTTGAATTTGTCGCTAAGACTATGCAGCAAGTCGCAGAGGAAGAACTCGGCGAAGCAATGTTGAAACGCGTACGAACGTTTACAAAGCTGCTTGCGGAAACGCCAGTCGATCGACTTGAAGTGAGAGAGAGACCAACTGTCATTTTTCGAGTAAACAGCAACACATGGCTCGACGCAATTGTTCGGTACGTAGTGCCAACCAGAGCGGCGGGTCGCGTCAAGTCACGATTGATTAAGAAAATGTTGGCTCGCTTAAACGCAGAGCCTGACAAAGTGATGTTTCCCAAGGCCGACGCTCGTTAGAGAAGCCAGTCTCAAGTGCGGTAATGACACCTTTCAATCCGAACTTTCTATTTGGATTATTCTTTCAAACCTCGTCCCCTGCCGGCTCGAGCATTCCAATTTTCATCAGCGAAATAGTTCTTATGCTTCTCGTGGGACGCCTACTGGGCGAGTTCATGCTTCGCATTCGCCAGCCGGAAGTCCTGGGCCAATTGATAGCCGGTATCTTGATCGGTCCAACTGTACTCGGAAATGTTTGGCCCTCTGCGCACGCCATGCTGTTTCCAGGTACACCTGAGCTGAAAGCAATGATCGACGGTGTATCTCAGGTGGGCATTCTAATGCTGTTACTGCTTGCCGGAATGGAAACGGACTTTGGCATTGTTAGGCAAAAGAAACGAGCGGCCTTCATGACGTCGGTGGCGGGTATCGTTGTCCCATTCGGTTGCGGTTTGGTTCTCGGGGAACTTCTTCCTGAGTCGCTCTTGCCGGCTCCGGAGAGGCGTTTAGTGACGGCTCTTTTTTTGGCGACTGCTCTTTCAATCTCTTCAATCAAGATAGTCGCAATGGTCCTGATGGAAGTCGACTTCATGCGTCGGAACCTGGGTCAGCTCATGTTGGCTTCAGCAATCATCGACGACACAATCGGCTGGATCATTGTTGCGGTAATTTCCGGTATCGCTGCTGAAGGTGCTCTGAACTTTAAGAAAGTTGGACTGACACTTGGAGGCACACTCATTTTTCTCGGCATGAGCTTTTTATTTGGCCGGACTTTTGTTACGCACATAATCCGTTGGACAAACGATACATTTCATCTGGAGTTTTCAGTTCTGTCCGCCATCCTTGGGCTGATGTTCCTCATGGCCGTGGTCACTGATGTCATTGGTGTTCATACCGTGCTCGGTGCTTTCACCACAGGAGTGCTGGCCGGTCAATCACCGATGATGACCAGTCGCATTCGAGAGCAACTTCGCGGCGTCGTGCTGGCCTTGTTTGCCCCTATTTTTTTTGCAGTAGCAGGTTTGAGCGTCAATTTGACGATTCTGGCGCAGCCTCTCCAGTTGAAACTTGCGATTGGCCTGATCCTGATTGCCTCCTTCGGGAAACTCACCGGTTGCTTCCTTGGTGCAAAACTCGGATCACTAACCGGTCGAGAAGCGATAGCACTCGCAATCGGGATGAATGCCAGAGGAACTACTGAGGTCATTGTTGCGACGATCGGTCTTTCAATCGGCATATTAACAAACGACTTCTTCACGCTCATCGTAATCATGGCCGTCTCAACAACGATGATTATGCCGCCAATGCTGCGGTGGGCTCTCGCCCGAATTCCTCTTACTGCAAGTGAAAAAGAACGGCTCGAGCGGGAAGAACAAGAAGCAGATGAATTCGTCCCGCATGTCGAGCGATTGCTAATAGTCGCCGATCAGAATCGATCCGGTGAACTGGCCGCGAAACTCGGAGGACTGTTCGCGGGCACCCGGAAAGTCATGGCAACAGTGTTATTCCTCAAACCAAACCAAACCGATCATGATGATTCGCAGCGAAACATCGAGCAGTCTGCCAGACGCGCGATGGAATTCGCCACAAAACGGTCTGACGATATTCAAAACACAAAATCAGACGAGAAAAAGACTGATGAGCCACCAGCTCAGCTGACCACAGTTAAGTCGAGTGACGCACCCTCAGAAGCTGTGGCCAGGGAAATCAGGAATGGATACGACATGGTTTTTGTTGGACTCGCAGACGCGTTGTCGCTTAATGGAAAATCGGTGATGAAGCTAACCAGCTCAATCGAACAAGTTATTAAAGAGTTCAAAGATCCGCTCGCGATTCTGGTAAATAAAGATCATTCAACTCGAAATCTCGATTTGGAATCGATCAACATTTTGGTGCCGATTACAGGTACGAGTTACTCCAGGATTGCGGCCGAAGTGGCGATTGCAATAGCGAAGGGCTGCGCTGGAAAAGTCACCGCGCTAAACGTTTCACCTCCCCCAAAGCAAACCGGCTTTGCTCGTCTCAGTCGCGAACAGCTACGACCGGGCAGAGATGTTCTTGCCAATATTCGAAATTTGGGAAAACGTGAGGGCGTTGCCGTTAAAACGCTTGCACAGATCCGGCCGACACCAGAGCCCGCGATTCTGAATCAAGTGCATAAGGGCGAACATAATTTGCTTGTACTGGGCGCCAACGTACGACCGGGATCGAGCTTGTTTTTCGGGCACAGCATTCTCACGTTGCTAAAGGAGGCTGACTGCTCAGTATTAATCGTGAGTTCTTAACCGAAAAGGTGGCGCGGCAACTGCCATCGGGTTGGTAGAATCCAATGTGACAACGCGCACTTTCCGGCAGAAGATTGGGAGTGGGCGCGAACTTCTGAGACAATCCGAATCGTCAGCAAAGTCAATCCTATGATCAAATCTCCTGGCAGGATAGGAATTCCGGTGTTGTTCCTATTCTTATTCTTGCCAATCATTTTGCCAGTCGCCGGACAAGATCAGTTGGACGGATTTCGAGGTGATCCCTTTCCGACTCACCCGAGGCGCGTGCCACCAAAGGGGGACTGGCCTGGTGAATACACGTTCGTGAGGATCATTTACGATTCTCCAGATCCACCATTCAACGAGTACAACAAATGGTTCGGTGGAGCATGGCGCGTAGACTACCCGGACGCCGATGAAAACTTCATGATGGGGATCCGCGAATGGGCAGGATCTAATTTACGTTTGGCGGCTCAGCCCGTACAGCTGCGGGCCACCGATGAACATTTGTTTGACTATCCGTTTTGTTACATCGTCGAGCCTGGACATATGGAACTTACCGATCGCGACGCGGCAGCGCTGCGGGAATATCTGCTGCGAGGTGGGTTTTTAATGCTCGATGATTTTCACGGTGAATTTGAGTGGCAACACGCCCGCGAGGAAATCAAAAAGATTTTTCCCGAGTATGAGATCAAAGACCTGCCGCTTACACACCCAATCTTCCACAGTTACTTTGATCTGGACGGTGTGGTCCAGGTTCCTGGCGTTGCCGCACTCGTTCGCGGTGTCACATATGAAAAGGGAGGCGTCACCCCGCACTACATGGGAGTCGAAAACAAAGACGGCCGCCTGATGATCTTTCTAACGCGTAACTGTGACTTCGGTGATGCGTGGGAGTGGATCAACGACTCGCGCTATCCGGCTAAATTTGGCCTGGTGGCTTATAAGGTCGGCATGAATGTGATCACTTATGCGATGAGCCACTGAAGTTCAGCCATCCATTTCGTCGAATGCTAATCGCTTGAGTAGATCTATGATAATCGGTCTGTCATTCGGATCGGTCACAGCCAGTTCGTTCTCGAACTTCTCAAGGATGTCGCGCTTCCCATCGATTGCCGCATTATAGAGACCTACATTCATCGGATTTGCGGCCCACTGTGCAAATGATGTGTTGCTGACCCCGTGACGAAACGACCTTAGCATCTCCTGCTGATTCCAGCCCGCATGCTTGAGGTAAGTCGCGGCGAGCTCTCTCGCATCCTGCAAAGGTTTTTCCAACCGATCGTGATTCAAGAGCGTCGGTCGTTGTGCACGACTCATTGCTGCCAGCAGGAGCTCGAACATACACCAGGCCCGTGAGGAATAGTCAGCTGAGCCAGTATTCAGCACCAATGTTACGTATTTGAACTGCGTCTGGAATCCCGGCAGTTGCTCGCGAAACCAGTCCGTTTCCTCTGGGCTTCGCGGCTGTTGCGGAAGCGAGCAATAGTCAATAAGGAATGCCTGATTGTCATGCAGGCCCAAGGTCTCGCAGAGGATCATGAGTTCACGATAGAGTTCGCCGTTGGGATCGGGATGGTCCGGATGAAGCCAGCGGTGTGAGATGGCGATCGTCGTATTGAACCACGGCTCGCGAGAGGCAACCCCTTCAACTATCACTCGGGGATCGGCAACATGAACGGTATAGGACGCAGTCCACATGTCTTCCCGGTTTACCCAGCGAGCGTTTGGATGAAAGGAGGTTACCTCGAATGTGAGATATGGCCAGTCGTCATTCGTAAGGGTTTGCGAGTGGATAACATGATCTTGTTGTGCAAGTTCGAATTCATCCGTAAGCTTGGCGCCCACCAATGTTTCGGGCCGCGCCCCCTGCCACTCGCTGTAGTACTCTGCCGGCGCCACACGATACCGATCATATCGAATAGCTTTCTCAACTCCTTCATCAAGGTAGACGATCCGTCGATTGCCGCCCAAAGCAGTCCCGTCGATGCGAAGGACCGTCACCTGCTTCCAGCGATTGTTGATAAAAAGATCGATGAGTCCATTCGCCGGCAAGCGAGACGGAACGATCGGATATCCATTAGGCAGGCGATCTGCTTTGATGAGATCGGCGACGCACGCTCCAATATCCTGCCAACGCACGAACTCACCGAGCGCCTTGAGTTCGGCGAGTGTTATCGGAGAGCCGATTGTCTCGTTGTCTTCATCCATTTACTGGAAATTCCAAAGGGCCTCCTCGGAGTGGATTCTAAATTGAATGTGATCACTTCTGGGATGAGCCATTGAAGTTCAACG
>DATDFV010000281.1:0-8520 GCA_036522415.1 Pyrinomonadaceae bacterium
CCTATTGTGAGCTTAGATAGGTTGAAAGAAATCGAAGTTTTGTAAAGGTATCGTAAAGTTTTGTAAAGCTTGGGAGTTTAGGGCTGTGGCTTAAGTGTACCGCTGACAAAAACGGCTTGACCCAGCTCGGTCCACTGAGAAATGCACATAAAGTTGGAGAAGCTCTCTCTTTTCGTTGTACGACAGGCTGTCAGCCTGTCGGCGCAACCAACCAGAACCACGACAGGCTAACAGCCTGTCCTACTCGGCAATCTCTTCAATAAATCACTGGTCGCTCGAGATGCTGACCGGGTCTTCTCGTCGGCCGCGGGTGGGCACTTTCCAACCCGCTTATCACCGCCGCTGTATCGTAGAAGGATCGAAACTCGCAGATTTTTCCGTCACGCAATGTGAAGACATGTACCCATGGTGATCGGATCAAGCTTCCTGATGACTTCACTTCGCTCAACCATTCTCCAATCGTCACCACTTTGTCCTTCTCAGCAATGAACTCCAGAGGCCAACAGCCTTTGAGTTGACCACTTGAGCGGAGGAGAGAAAAGTATTGCTCGACCTGTTCAGGTCCATAACGAGTACCCGCAGTTGGAATCAGATGGGGTGGACCGATCGAGAACCACTTCACGCAGTCGTCGAGAACAGCCAGCAAGTTATCCAGATTGCCTTCACCAAACGCTCGGTAAGCATCTTTCACGACGTTCACGTTCTCGTGCTCGTTCATTCTAAAACTCCCTAATTGAAAATTGACTACGAGAGATCTCTCGTTCCAGTGGCCTGCGATGATCGGCAATCCAAATGCCATCGAGGTCGTTGGATGGTGAGGGCTCTGATGCTTAGTAAATTCAATTGGTCGCGTAACTGTTTATGACATCGCTGCGTGGCGCTTTTCTCCCAGGTAGCAAGAGAGCCTCATCGATTCGTGTCCGACGAACTTTAGTTTGTCGTGCGTGGAGTCAGGGCCCGTCAATATTAGAAGCACTGACCTCAAGGCACAAACTAAAGTTCGTCGGACACCGCGCCTGTGGGCTCTGCTTGTCACAGAACTGCGTGTCACCGTATGCTCCAGAAAAGGACTCCATTGTTGCGCGGCAGAAAAACATCGACTTTGCGTCTCGAAGTACAGAACGCCCGTGACGAGGTGGTCAATTCTGGGCAGGAATTTCAAGTTTTTAACGGCATGTAAGGCAACGACGCGCTCAAAGCACTGCATCACAGCCGCGTTGAGGGCACTGGGACCTCCTACCGCATCCCCACGCGGACTTTCTTGAGCGGACAGTGTGGCTCCCTTGAATCTGCGGAAACGTGATCAGCGCGCTGAACAACTTGACGGAAGTTGTTAGATTTCTCCCATCTTGCGAGAAGCAGACGAATCACGTGACGGCAGCTGAAACCGACACACAACAAACGGACTACGAACTGGCGCAGAGAGCAGCCCAGGGAGACATGGGGGCTTTCGAGGATCTTTATGAGCGCCACAACCGACGCGTCTATTCGTTGTGCCTGAGAATGACGGGCAGTGTTTCAGAGGCTGAAGACCTCGCTCAAGAGGTTTTTATCCAGCTCTTTAGAAAAATCGGCAGTTTTAGAGGCGAATCAGCCTTTACGACTTGGCTTCATCGACTCACGGTAAATCAGGTGCTGATGCACTTTCGCAAACGTGGTGTTCGGATGGAGCAGACCACCGAGGATGGTGAAACACCCATCCAAATAGTAATTGGGACGGAAAACCCCAATTCGATGCCTGTTGTAGACCGCATCGCGTTGGATAAAGCCATTGCGCAACTGCCGCCCGGTTATCGAACAGTTTTTACCCTTCACGACATTGAGGGGCACGAGCACGAGGAAATTGCGAGAATGCTGGGGTGTTCGGTCGGAACCTCCAAGTCGCAATTACATAAGGCAAGGATGAAATTGAGAGGATTGCTGAGGCAACAGAACAGCGCTGAATAGCCTCGAATAGTGCAGAGTCAACCAATCGGCTCTTCTGCAGTCTTCCCGTTGATTCATGAAAATCAGGTTATGTTCTGTCTTCCCGCGATTTAGTAATATTCGCCCGCACTTTTGCGGCAGAACAAGGTGAAAGCAATGAACTGCGAGAAATGCCAGGAACTCATCCACGATCTGCTGGACGGCACGCTTAGTCGCGCCGATGAGTTCACCCTAAATACGCACCTAAGAGAATGTCTGGATTGCGAGAGTGTCCGACAAGACTTGTCGGCTATCCTGGGATTCTGCCAATCGCATCGTGGTGAATACGAAACGCCGCCGAACCCGCAGGCGCTCTGGTTGCGCATTCGGAATGTCGTGGAAGCGGAAGCGGCGAACGTTAAAGTGAAAGCGAAAGCTCCACGCAAGTCATTTCTAGCCGATTTGTTGGGTCGCAGTTGGGAGTTGTCACTTCCACAGCTTGCATCTTTTGCTGTTGCTATCGTGCTGCTCGTTTCAATCGTAACTGTCGTAGGCATCCGTCGTTTTGGCAACAACCCGGTTGTCGAACAGCCTCAACCGCAGGCCTCAAACATCAATGAACGGGTTTTTCAGCGACAGCAGGTTATCAATTACTGGAAGCAGCGAGTGGAGTTAAACAAGTCGCGATGGAGCCCGGAGATGCGGGACACATTTGATCGCAACCTTCAAGTTATCGATGCCGCCGTCACACAGTCGCTGAATGAATTGAATCGGAATCCCCATGATGACATTTCTGAGCAAATGCTCAATGAATCGCTCAACGACAAGCTCGCGCTGTTGAAAGAGTTCTCCGACCTGTGATGTGCAAAGACAGTAGTCGGCGATTTATTTTTCTGAAAAGCCCCTTAGTGATGAAAGCCACCTCCTTATTCCGCCTTACTTCGGTCCGCAGAGTTCTGCCTTGTGCGGTGGCAACCGTCATCGCTGTTTGTTTCTCCAGTGCCGGCTTTGCTCAGCAACACTTATCAAAACGCTTCCAGACGGGAAAGAATGTTCGCATCGAACTAAAAAATATTTCCGGTACCATTGTTGTTGAATCATGGAATAAAGATGAGATTCGCTTGTCGGCAACGATGGAGTCACCTAACGCCCATATCGTTCCGAAACAGATGGATGAGAGCTTGATCGTTGATGTCATGAACGACAATCGCGGTCGCGGTGACGTAGGTGATGTGAATTTTAAGTTGCAAGTGCCCGTCAGCTCTTCGGTGGATTTAGAGACACGTCGAGGACAGATTAGCGTTAGCAATCTTCGTGGTGCGTCTGTCCGTGCTCACGTCTCCACTGAAGGCGACATCGAGCTGACCAATATCACTGCCGCACAAGTTGTAGCTCAAAATACCATCGGCAACATTTTCTTTGACGGCGAGTTCTCAACGGGCGGCACTTACGAATTCAAATCAACCAAGGGCGACATCACAATTCGTATCCCAGGCAATTCAGCATTTCGTCTGGTCGCCGCATCTCCTGCACGCAAGATCGCGCTGGGTGAGTTCTGGAACAACGGGTTCAAAACACAGGACGGCAGAAGATACGTGGGTGATGTTGGCGATGGCCGCTCGTCAGTCTCGGTGACAAACTTCAGCGGACAGATAACGTTTCTCAGGAAGTAATTAACGTTTATAGGTTTGGGAAACACTCGAACGGACGCGATCATCGCGTCCGTTTTTGATCTCTTAAGCCCCGCAGTCCTGGGACGGTAGGCGTCCTCGCCTGCCTGCGTCGAACAGAACCAACATCATTATTGCCCTCGCAGTTGGTTCTGACCACGCGGGCAGGCGAGGACGCCTGCGGTCCCAGGAGTGCGGGGCTTGATGCGTACGACGCTATCGAATATCGTGTTTGTCCCAAGGAGATATTATTCTTTGGCAAAGTTCAAACTAACCCTGCTAACCGTTTTCGTTTTCTTACCGTTTGCTACTTCAGTTGCTCAAAATACAAAACCCGTTTCCACTCCTACGCTGCTTAAGCGTACCGCATCACGTCATGAAACGACGCGCTTCAACTACGGCGGCACAGTAACCATCATCGGCGCTCCCAAGGGCTCGATCAAAATCGAAGGATGGCAGCGCAATGAAGTTGAACTTACTGCAGATCTTGAATGGCAAGCCGAATCTGAAGCCGACTTAGCGTTACTCGTACCTCTCAACAACTTCGCATTTGACGAAGATGCGGATCACCTTCGAATAATCACAACAGGCACTCATGATCGGGAGTTCATGAAGAGAGCAGCAAAGAATTTTCCCAAGAGACTCCTGAACCTCCCGTGGAAAATTGATTATCAACTGCATGTTCCAGCTTCGGCTGACGTCGAGATTGACGCCGGGCACGGGCCAATAACCTTCTCAGGCGTTGAAGGAGCGCTGCGAATAAATGCAACTGAAAGTGAAACGGCCTTGACCTTAACGGGCGGCAGCGTTTCAGTCACTATAGCCGCTGGCAATGTGAACTTGTCGATACCCGTGCGAAGCTGGCGAGGTGGTGGCGCTGAAATCAGAATCGCGGCTGGGGTATTGAACGTCGATCTACCGCCGGGGTTTAGTGGCGACATTGATTCAGACGTCTTGCGCGCAGGCAAGATCGTGAATACTTACGAGGGATTGGGAACCAGAGAGAAGCCAGGAATCACTGAACGAACAATACGCGGACGAGCTGGCGCGGGCGGAGCGTACTTCAAGTTCACTGTGGGCGATGGCGTAATCAATATCAAGTAAAACGTTTTTGGTGCTTTGTTCTTTGTACTTTGGCGTCTAGAATGTGCCGCTCGCCTTTCAAACAAAGCACGAAGAACGAAGTACAAAGCTCAATATGAGTATCAAATCAGATAAGTGGATTCGGCGGATGGCGAATGAGTATCAAATGATCGATCCGTTCGAACCCGACCAGGTGAAACAGGTGGAGGGCCGTCGCATCGTTTCTTATGGAACGTCGAGCTACGGATACGACATTCGTTGCGCCGATGAATTCAAACTTTTCACTAACATCAATAGCACCATTGTCGATCCCAAAGAGTTTGACGAGAAAAATTTTGTGAATTTCAAAGGAGACTCGGTAGTCATTCCGCCTAACAGTTTCGCTTTGGCTCGGACGGTCGAATACTTTCGGATTCCCAGGAATGTTCTCACCGTTTGTTTGGGAAAAAGCACATACGCTCGTTGCGGGATACTCGTTAACGTGACCCCGTTCGAACCAGAGTGGGAAGGTTACGTCACACTCGAGTTTTCAAACACCACACCGCTGCCGGCAAAGATCTATGCGAACGAAGGGGTGGCCCAGGTGATCTTTTTCGAGTCTGATGAAGTCTGCGAAACCTCCTACAAAGACCGTGGCGGAAAGTATCAAGGGCAGCGAGGAGTGACGCTGCCGAAAATGTAAAAACCTATCAATTAGGACGTGATAGGTCCTATAGGTCCTATACAGTTTTCTAGAACTCGTAGATGCACCCAGCCACCGCGCCTCTTACTACTTTAAACTTTAAGCGTCTCGATCCGCGCGCAGTATTACCAACGCGTGGCAGTGCGGCTGCTGCGGGACTTGATCTTTACTCCATCGAAGACATCAACCTTCAACCTCATCAACGAGTTCTCGCGCGTACGGGGATAGCGGTTGCGATACCGCACGGATTCTATGGACGCGTAGCACCTCGTTCAGGTCTCGCTGTGAAGAATGGTCTCGACGTGCTGGCAGGCGTTATTGATTCAGATTACCGCGGTGAACTTTGCTGTGCGCTTCTTAACACCGGTAACGAACCGATCCAACTCGCGCAGGGTAGCAGATTGTGCCAACTAATCATCGAACAAATCATCACTCCTACTCCAATCTGGTCGGATGAGCTTGAAGACACCTCTCGCGGTGCTGGCGGATTCGGCTCGACGGGATGACTGTAATTGGTCGAGAAATCCTCTGGGACCTATTTGACCTATAAACATCACGAAGCATATCGCGCAATCCCCACCCCTTTTGATTCATTTGCTCGGTGCAAGAGTTTCGCAATATTCTCGCCACCAACGGCGCCTCGCCATATCCCATCATTAGTTTTGACTTCGAAAAACCATACAACTCGTTTGTTCAATGTCTGCACCTGATTCGGTGTAGGCAGGTAAACATCCCTCAGTTTCCTATGAAAAGGGCTTAACGACCTTAGCTTAAGGCGTTGGCACATATTTTGAAACGAATGGACCGAGGAAGGTTTTGGGAGGAGGAGAAATGAGGACAATCACAAAAACAATATTGCAGACCCTGCTCGTTGTTGTTGCCTCTTGGGGAATGGTTGAATCTGGGGTGGCCCAGTTCAATTCAAACAACTCTGATATTCGAGACATCGTTCGACGTATTCAGACGGATACGGCCACTCTGCGAAACTCAGCGCAAAATGCCGCCGACCGCGGAAACTACAGAATGAATCAGCTAAACCAGTTGCTCGTGGATCTCGATACCGCAACTACCCAGTTCGATCGTCGATTGTCTTATCGACGCGCGAGCGCTGACGACGCGCGGCTTGTCCTCGAGAAGGCGACGCCTATTGACAACTTGTTCGCCAACAATCGAGGGAGTCGATCGGGGACTTTCGGCGACTGGCAAAGACTCAGAAGTGATCTGGACCAGTTGGCCCAGGCATACAATCTCAATTGGCAGTGGAACAACACTAGTGGCGACACAGGTGCCTATCCAGGAGGTACTTACAACAATTCCAACCTGACGGATATCCAATTGCGTCAGTTGATCCAAAGGATCGATAGCCGCACCACAACATTCAGTCGCAACTTCCGTTACGATCTGAACAGACAAAACACCAACGATCGCTCGCTCGATCAAGCGAGACAACAGGTGAGTTCGTTTGAAACTGCAGTTGTTCAAATTCGCAATCGGGTGAACACTCGACAGATAACTGCGAGTGATGTGAACGACCTGCTGCAGAGTGCGGCTTTCCTTAACAACTACATCCAAAACCGACGGCTGGGTTATCAGACTCAGAATAGTTGGTCCCCGCTCCGGACAGATTTGGATCAGCTGGCCAGTGCTTTTAACATCGCCTGGAACTGGTCTACTTATCCGAGCCCCGGCGGATATCCAGGCAACAGTGGATATCCGGGCAACCGTGGATATCCAGGACGTGGTGACCTGACAGGCACCTACCGTATAGCACCGAGCCAGAGTGACGACGCACGTCGCGCGGTAGATGATGCGACCAGGAACTTGTCATTGGCAGAACGTCAACGAGTTTATGACTCGCTTCTACGCCGACTGGATCCGCCGCAGATGTTGGCTATCGATCGTCGTGGAAACTCTGTAACGATTGCGTCAACACGGGCGCCGCAGATTTCCTTTACTGCCGACGGTCGCGAACAGGTTGAAACAACGCAAAGCGGTCGAACTGTCAGAGTTCGGGCCCAGATCGTTGGAGATCAATTGAGCATTAGCCGAACAGGAGATCGGGCGGACGATTTTTCTGTGAACTTTGATCTAACAGACGGTGGGCGGCGGTTGCTGGTAACGAGAACGCTTTCAAGTGACCGGCTCTCGCAAACTATAACGGTGCGTACCAGCTACGATAGAACTTCCGATGTGGCACAACTGAACATCTACGACACCAATCGTGAGAATCCGACTGGTGGAAGTAGTGACGTTGCAGGTACGTTCGTAATTCCAAATGGAACGGAACTCGTAGCCGTTCTCAATGGTGATCTGACAACGCAGAACGCTCACGAGAACGACCGGTTCACGCTGACGGTGAGGTCACCCGGGCAATATGAAGGAGCCACTATCGAAGGTTACGTAACGAGCATTGATCGCAGCGGTCGCATTAGTGGCCGTTCCCAGATGACGCTCGACTTCGACACCATTCGACTGCGCGATGGACGCAGTTATCGATTCGCCGGCATCCTTGAAAATGTTCGCATGCCAAATGGCGACGTTGTTCGCGTTGACAATGAGGGCGCTGTTCGTGACAGTGATCAAACGAACAAGACCGTACAGAGAACGGCGATTGGTACGGCTGTCGGCGCAATCATCGGTGCAATTGCCGGTGGTGGCAAAGGCGCAGCGATAGGAGCGATCGTCGGAGCCGGAGCCGGTGCGGGGTCAGTTTATGTTCAGGGTCGTAACGATCTTGAATTGACTGCCGGCACCGAAATGACGGTGCGCGCCACCGGTCCGCGAAACAACTAACGATATCCTCATCACCAGCGAAGAGACGGGCGGCGTAAAGCTGCCCGTTTCTTTTGTTTGGTGCGCCCGGGAGGGCGCTCTTACTAAGGGAGTGAAAGTCTCCTACGAACCCGACAGGGGGAATCGTTAGCCGAACGGCAAGGGTGTCCACCGCGAGGTGGAATCTGAAGGAAGCCGAAGGCAAAGCAGTGGCCCAACGAACAGAAACCGCATATGAGGCATGCCATCTGGATGAGAAGGCCAACCTCTTCGAAGTCCAATACCTGTACAGAAGGATTGTATGTAAATGCGGTGGGCATAAGTGTGAAGGTGAGAGCGCATTACCCGGGGAGATCTGCAACTTTGCTTTGAGCTACAGTCGCTGAGAGGTGACGGGATGAAGTTGCA
>DATDFV010000282.1:0-2118 GCA_036522415.1 Pyrinomonadaceae bacterium
CGTTCTGGATGAATGTTGTGCAGACCACGCAACAAGGCGGCAACACGGTAACAAATTATGTAATTGGCAACGCCGTGGTCGGAACCATCGGCGGCGACGATGTGGTCTCATCACAAACAGCACGACAAATTCCCGGTAAGCCTTCTAACTCAAGCACAACGGCAACCTTCGATGCCGTCTTCGGAAAGATCTGTGCGGTCATGGGACTTATCGTGGGCTGTATCATGATCTATGACTTCGTCTCCAGGAAGTATGCTGAAAGTCAAGCTAAAAAACAAAAGGCTAATAAGGATCCCAACGAGCCGGATGATGATTTCCAGGAGAATCTGTCGGATGAGCTTATCCCGGAGTTTGAGAGTCCTGCGGTGCAGGCAACGATTGCCAATGCTCAGCAGGTTGAAGTGAGCTATAAAGAGATTACTGTCGCGAAACAGCGAGAAGTCGTGAGAGAATCGATACAAAAAGAAAAAGAAAATCTTGAGAATGAAATAGAGCGACAGGTTAAAGAAAATGGTGATGCACCGAATCCTGAAGTTGAAGATGCTGTGAACTCACTGAATCAGGCAATGGATCAGGCCAACAAAGGCAACCTGAACGACGCTGCGGCAACCATGAAAGACGCTGCCGCGAAAGTGAACAAGGTTATAGCAGAGAACGGAGATTCTGATTCGAAGTCTCTCGAAGAATCCTCCAAAGCTCTTGAGCAAGCTGCAAAGGAGAGCGCTTCGCTCGACAAAGCAGGTGACGACTATAGTGATAACATGAATAACGAATCGGATGACGGAGGCTACGATTCTGATTCCGGTACCCCGGAGGTAACTCCTATCGATGGCGGTGAAATGATCCGGTAGTTATCGCCAATACACAGCGGAAGCCGAAAAGCTGAAAAACAGAGTAGGCATATTTAAAAAATTCAAATCTTATGTTTTGGTATACAGATCCCTCAAATGGGAATTTCGCCGGACATCAGCGACAGTTCTCATCGTTTTACCAGTATGAACCCAGCACCGGAAAATTCGTGAGAATACGATTGGAGTTAGACCGCGCCGACGCCAACCCGGATCCATCTATTATCTATCGGGAGCAAAGACTGGTTGGATTCGACGCCAACGTTCATTCGGTACTCCCCGCCGACATCGGGGCATGGTCCATCTACAATGATAGGTTATATTTTAACCGCGTTGCTCTGCCAACAACACCAACAGTAGGCGACCATGTTTATGACACCAGCGATCTGACACGCGGTGTTCACAGGGGTAACCCAGTAACAGATAATCCCCATTTCCCTCCCGGAATCGAGGCCAAGCACCTGTGTGTTATTGCAAACGAAGCGATACTCAAAAATGTACCAGGCGAGGTAACCCTGACTGCAGCGAATGCCGGAACTGATCGACTGACAGCCGCCATTCAGCAAAAGGTGAGCGAGATTATGGACACTCGCTTCAATCGCATCACCGACCAGGACCTCATCGACAAACTAAAAGAGCAAATGATCGAAATAAGATCCAAGGCCATTTCACTATCGGAAGATAAAATTCGAGAATCGATGGAGCAGGTTAGTAACATCCTGGACAACATCAAAACAATGATGGACAATGGACAGCTTACGCCTAATCCCGACTTAGAGCAAGCCTTTCGCAACATGAAAGAGGCAGTTGCACCCGTTACGGATGCTCTTGACAACTGGAGCGATGAAGGAGGTGATGCAGGTGATGCACTCGCAGATCTTGAAAGGAACTACTCCGACCTGGTCGACGTGATCAATACGCTCGCGGCCGCACCACAGGAAGCATTCGAAAGAGCGTTGAATGGCGCAGGTGACGCCCTGAAAGATGCTCGCGGAGAACTTGCAGCCTGGGAGAGCGTGAACAACGAGTACGAGTGGATATCCAACGTCGATAATGTTGACGAGTACGTGGATAGCGCACACGCAACCGAAGTTGCCGAGTAACCATAGTTCCAATCCCAAAACACAACGACTATGGCTACCACATATCCATCCATAACATTTAAGAACCAACTGAAGATCACCGTCAATATTTATGACTCGTTCAATGACGACGACAGTCAGGACAAAAGCCTCCCGAACTACTTCGGTACACTAACGCAAGTAGGAAC
>DATDFV010000283.1:0-33754 GCA_036522415.1 Pyrinomonadaceae bacterium
CGGCGTCCCATTTATAAAGCTACTGCGGCATACGGCCATTTCGGTCGCTCAGAAGACGGGTTTACCTGGGAGAAGACTGATAAAGCTGAAACGTTGCGCGCAAATGCAGGAATCTAACTACATCTTTCTAAAAAGGACTAAACAATGAGTGCTACACGTTCCGTCGAGTTCGACGTGAAAGACATCGAATTGGCAGGTCATGGTAAGCAGCGCATCGAATGGGCTGAAAGAGAAATGCCCGTGTTGCGTCTGATAAGGGAACGATTCGGTGAAGAGAAACCGTTAAGTGGAGTCAAGCTTGTTGCCTGTGCACATATAACCACAGAAACTGCAAACCTGGCTCGTGCTCTACAAGCAGGTGGCGCAGAAGCCGTTTTGATAGCTTCCAATCCCCTTTCGACCCAGGACGATGTTGCTGCTTCTCTCGTTTCGAATTGGGGCATTCCCGTCTACGCTATCAAAGGCGAATCAACTGAGACATATAACCGGCACGTACGAACCGCTCTCGATACTCATCCAGACATCATCATCGACGACGGCTCTGATGTAGTCGCAACGCTTCTTAAAGAGCGGGCCGATCAAATCAAGGAGATTGTCGGGTCGACTGAAGAAACGACGACGGGCATTCAACGGTTGGAGGCAATGCAAACTGCCGGCGTACTTCCCTTCCCATCTATTGCAGTCAACAACGCACAGACCAAGCATTTCTTCGATAACCGCTACGGAACGGGTCAATCGACACTGGATGGAATTATTCGTGCGACAAACATCCTCCTTGCCGGTCGCAACCTCGTAGTCGTTGGTTATGGTTGGTGTGGTAAGGGCGTGGCACTACGCGCTCGAGGAATGGGTGCGAATGTCATCGTTACTGAAATAGATCCGATCAAGGCTGTGGAAGCAGTGATGGACGGCTTCAGAGTGATGCCGATCGCTCAGGCCGCACCTATCGGCGATATCTTCGTCACTGTGACGGGCAATCGTCACGTCATTGACGGTGCACACTTCTCAACGATGAAGGATGGCGCGATTGTTTGCAACAGCGGTCACTTCGATCTGGAATTGAACCTCGTTGCCTTGCGTGAGATGGCCGGCGACCCAGTGACGATGAGACCCTTCGTCGAGGAGTACACAAATAAATCCAACAACCGGCGCATCATTGTTCTAGGTGAAGGACGCCTGATCAACCTCGCTGCCGCTGAAGGACATCCGGCAAGCGTGATGGATATGAGTTTTGCTAATCAGGCGTTGTCAGTTGAATACTTAGTCAAACACAAGGGCGAGCTCAGTCCGGGCGTTCACCTGCTGCCTAAAGAAGTAGATCAGGAGATTGCGAGTTTGAAGTTGCGAGCGTTGGGTGTTGCGATCGACACACTCACCGCCGAGCAGCTCGAATATATTTCAAGTTGGGAGACAGGAACTTAGTGTCCGATATGCTTTAGCTTGTCGGGTCGTGACAAATAGGCCCTCTGGACTGCTTGATCAGTTCAGAGGGCCTTTTCATTACGCCACGACAAGCTAAAGCATATCGGACATTTCAAGTCCTCACCTTAGAAAGAAAATACGTTCCCACTGCTGCAAAGATCACCAGCGGGGACCAGCCAGCAACTGACGGACGCAGCAATCCATGATTCCCCAGCTGCTGGAAGCCTCCTCCAACCGCCCAGTATGCAATGCTCACCACAATCGCCGCACACAAGGCGATGATGGTCCCCCTACGGCCGTAAGAGACTGCGAGAGGCATTCCAATAAATGCCATGATTACCACACCGAATGGCGCTGCGTATTTCTTTTGCAGTGCGACCGTCAGCCCGGAAACATCCGATCCGCGCCGTTTTGCCGCTCTAACATAACTCACCAAATCATCCGAACTCAGCTGCGACGGTTTGTCGATAGTCGGCTTGAACACATCTCTCGACTCGACCGCCGCTAGAGTTGTCTCCGGGTTCGCCTCGTGCAACACCTGCATACCGCTAAGCGTGTAGGTTTCACTGTCTGAAATGGCTAAAGTAGTAGCTGAGGTCCAGCGACCGACGTTGCCACTCACCACTTTGTTCAGATGTACTGCTTCAGAGTCGAGCTCATAGACGGTCGGTTCTGTGATTGTTCCCTGTGACTCGTCAAACTCATAGGAATAGAAACGGTGCGTGTCCGTCGAAGCGAGCCATTGCCGACCCGTGCCCGTGATCACTCTAGCCTCACCGCCGCGAATTCGAGCACGCAAAGCATCCTGTTTAAGATTAGAGCGCGGCATTACATGCTCTTGAACTAACCATGAGCAAGCTGCCATTGCGAGGGCGAAAAAGAGTCCGGGCAACATCAGCCGGTAGACACTTTGACCGCACGCCCACCAGGCGATCGCTTCGTGCCTGCGAGCGAGCAATGCGTAAGTAACCAGAACGGCGATCAGTGTGGTCGCCGGAAAAATTTCAACCGTGATCAATGGCATCAGAAACAAAAGATAACGAGCGACCAATCCCGCACTCGCATGTGTCACAGCAATGAAGCGCCAAAGTTCAAACAATGTGAAGATGTTGAAGATAGCTGCCAACGCTACGAATCCAACAATGAAACTAAGGAGAAGTGTTCGCAGAAGCGTTGCATCCATCAAGTTTGGAATGCCCCAGGCACGCGCACCTGAGGTGTGAGACTGCGATGATGTTTTCGTAGATTCCTCTTTCGATCGGGACTCACGACGATGAAGCGAAAAGACTCGGACGCGGCTCTTCAGAAGTAAGAAGGTTGCCAATCCTACTATCACCGTTGTCGCCAACCATGGCCCAACGTAAGGAGATACGCTGCCAACCCTGGCAAGCGATTCACCCAACAGCGAGATCAAGTAATAGACCACGACGATTATCAGAGACAGAATCACACCGACGCTTCGCCCACCACGACGCACTCGCAAGCCAAGTGCACCGGCCAGCAGTGAAAACACAAGCGGCGACATGGCAAGCGCACTTCTGCGATTCAGGATTCTAATTGCTTCTGACTTGTCCTCCGCATCGGTGGAACGTGTGCGCTCCCGCAACTCACTCCAGTCCATCGTGTCTGCATTGGTATTGCGTTCGTCCAGTCGGCGAATGATGTCTTCCCTTCCCGTATTTATCGAGATTCGCAACTGCTCCGACCGTTCGACGACATAGGACTTCTCTCCAGTCGTGTCGGATGCTGGAAACTTCGCCGCCAATACGTCTCCGAGCACAAGCTCAGATTGGTTTCCGGATGAGTCTATGCGACCCGATCGCGCAGTAAAGATTTGGGTTGAGTGATCAGCCTGCTGACCGTAGATAAAGACTCTTCCCCATGTTCCGTGTGCTTTATCGGCGTCGCGAACATAGATCACGTAACGAGGTAGAGTGCTGAATGTGCGCGGCTCAATCGGAGAATCAAGTTTTGCCAGCGCACCTTGAAGTGCGACCTTTTCCAATTGACGTGCGGCTTGTGGCGCTTCTTCAAGCTGAATATAAATCGTCGGGAGCGTGAAGAGCGCGCCGAGGAGAAGCACTGGCCACAACATAGTCCATGTGCCCACGCCCGCCGAACGCATTGCTACGATTTCACTATCCGTACCCATGCGAGAAAAGCCGATCACTATCCCGGCGAGAGTAGCAAGCGGAATAGTGAACGTCAGCACGCCCGGTAAGAGAGTTGCCGCGATGCCTGCGACGACTGAAAAAGGCAGATCCGCGTAGAGAAGAATTTCAGCTAGTCGTGCAGCCTGTTGAGCAAACAGAACTGCGGACAGCATCAGAAGTGAAAGTAAAACGTAAGGTATCGTGGCCCAAACTATGTATTTGGGGATAAGAAAACTAGAGCGGTTGAAGTTTAACCTTAACAACGTTCGACTCTACTGAACCATTGTCGGTCTCACCCGTGGCAATCGCTCAAGGACGCGACTAATCATCTGGTGAGTTAACTCAGCGAATTCTTTCTTTGTTTTCGCTGAGACTTCCCTCGCCCCCTTTGCAAAATCTCCAGGTGATAACTTTTCAGTTGTTTTTAAATGAGCGTGCAAGCTTCGAGAAACAGTACCGCCCCGACCGGCGCTACACGAATTACAACGCATTACCAGATCCGCTGACATGAATACCGGCTCTTCCACGCTGAATACCCGACGACAGTCTGCACAATGCTTCAAGTCAGGTAAGAACCCTTCAATCTTTAATAGCCAAACTTCGAAGTAGCGCAGGATCGATTGCACATCCTCAGGACTTTGACTGATCGCTTCGAAGCAAGCGCTCGACATTCTGAACAGAAGTTCGTTCGCTTGATGCGGCGGCGAGAACTCAATTAACAAATCACCCAGGTACGCTAAGGCAGTGACAATAGAAGGATCGGATGACAGGTTAAAGTTCGACTTGAGGATCTCAGTTTGGCGAATGGAAACGAGCTCTCGATTTTCCCTCTCGTAATACGTGAGGTGTATGTGTGTGAATGGCTCAAGCGAAGCACCGAAACGGTTTCTTAGTTTTCTACAACCCTTCGCGACGCCTCGGATCAGTCCTGCATGTTTTGTCAGACAAACAACGATCTTATCTGCTTCGGCCAGATTGTAGGTGCGGAGAATCAGTGCGTCAGTATCGACTAAAGACATCTGGCAGGCATCAGGGAATGAAATAAAGAATCCAACCGAGTACCAGTCCAATCAGCATGAATTCTGCAAAGACTTTCAATCCGTACAAGCAACGCTCTCGAGGCGTGTCTTTTGCCACTGCGCCAAAGACAATTGAAACCAAGCCGGCAAAGACTGTCATCACGAGGAAATGTCTCACGGTTTCCTCCCGGCAGCGATATCAAAGGCGTCGAGCATGTTTAGATAGTTAAGTAAACCCGCAATCAAGAGGAACGTATTCCCGTATTCATAAGTAGCACGAGCGGCCTGGACCAGGTCATCTGCGAAGCCAATGTCCAACATGTAACAGACGATATACAACGCACCTGAACCCAGATTCGCGATCATCGGCGGAACCTGCAGTGCCTGCGATGATCCTTGCCCGGTGTTTAGGCTAAACATATGTCCGCCCATCCATAGGCCGAGGAAGAAACACAACCAAACTGCACCACCCATTAGCAACGCGCGAGTCCAACGCTTTGTCATTAGATGACCAGCACCCGGAATGAACCATGCGGCCAGACCGACGAGCCATGCCGTCGCAGGAGTTGGCTCAACTCGTTCAATCGCCTTCTCACTCTTTACCAAATTGATCCTCCATCGCTCGATTGAAGTTCCGCTTTAACCAACTCGGTGGAAACAGGCTTCGCACCCACCCGCTACCGCGAGGTGGTACTGACTTCAGCCGCGTTAGCATTCTTGTTCGAAAAACCTCATCAGTCACGTTAGGCGTCGGCAACACGACCTCTAATTCTTTACCTCAAGTCAGTACAGCAAGTGCTGCTGGCGCAGCTCCAGAAATTCTTTAAGCGGCGGTTGCCAGCTTGCCACTATGTCGTCGAGCTCTATGTCGTTCTCAAATGCTTTTCGAATCTTGTCAGTACCGGAAATCACATCAAAAGGATTCTTGTCGAAAACGTATTCGTATGGCGGTTCCTTCCAGCGAAAATGATCGCGGTAAAGATCAAAAACCATCTTTACCATCGCAACGCCTGTCTTTACCGGTTCAAAGGCTTCGCGATCGAGGACGTGAATCTGCGCTCCGCCACAAGTGACGCCGCCATGCTTTTGAAACGTTGGCTGGAACATACAAGAACGAAAATACACGCCTTTCAAGTCGATACTGTTTAGCGCGTCAGCATATTTGTCCGGATCAATGTAAGGCGCGCCGATGAGTTCGAATGGTTTCGTTGTTCCTCGTCCTTCAGATACTTGCGTTCCCTCGAAGTGAACTGTTCCAGGAAACACTGTTGCCGAATCTACGGTCGGCATGTTCGGCGAAGGAAGTACCCATGGTGCATCAGTGTTGTCTAGCCAGAAGCTTCGTTCCCAGCCATCCATCGAAATGGTTTCCAAATCGCAATTGATGTTGAAGTGTTTGTTGAAGAGTCTTGCGAGTTCGGCCGGCGTCATGCCATGTCGAGTTGGAATGGAATACTGACCAACGAAAGAAGTGAAGTCGGGCTCGAGAACGTTTCCTTCAACCTTGTCGCCGGTGATTGGATTCGGGCGGTCGCAAACGATAACGCGCTTACCATATTTGCGCGCGGCGATCATGCAATTCGCCATCGTGTAGACAAAGGTATAAATGCGGCAGCCGACGTCCTGCATGTCGAACACAAGGACATCAATGTCCCGCAGCATCGCTTCCGTCGGTACTCGAGTTTCACTGTACAAGGAATAGATTGGCAAGCCGGTTTTTCGATCAATCGAGTGTTCAGTCTCGATCATGTTGTCCTGAACATCTCCGCGTATTCCGTGCTGTGGACCAAAGAGCGCAGATACCTGGAGGTCAGGATGTTCGTGGAAGAGATCTGCGACGTGGCGATACCGATGGTCGACCGAGGCTTGATTGCAGATCAACCCGATGCGGGAACCCTTCAACAGGTCTGGCGCTTCAAGTAATTTCTCAACTCCAAGAGTTAGAGCGACGCCTTTGGATGAGGTATTTGCTGTTGTGCTTTGGTCTTCAAGAATTAAAGTCATACTTTAGCTCTAGCCGTTCAGCCGCACAGAACCGATCCGCCATTCACGTTCAGGACTTCGCCGGTAATGTAACTTGCCCAACTTGAACAAAGAAAAACGATTGGAGCAGCAATCTCTTCCGGTTTCCCAATCTTCCTCAACGGAATTGTCTCGAGTATGCCGTTAAGTCTCGATTTGTCAGCGAAGACACCTTCGTTCATGTCGGTCTCGACCCATCCAGGCGCGACGCAGTTTACATTGATGCCAAACGGCGCGAGTTCAGGCGCCAACGACTTTGTAAACGATATCTGTCCACCTTTTGATGCTGCGTAGTTGGACACGTTGGCCTCTCCTCGTTGTCCCGCAGTGGAACTCACTATTACGATCCTGCCGAATTCTTGTTTCTTCATTAAGGGAACTGCGGCGCGACAGACCGTCCAGGTTCCCTTCAGGTTGATTTCCTGTGTTCGATCCCAGAGCTCCTCGGAGATTAATTCGACACTTCCACCTTTCCAAATACCGGCGTTGCAAACAAGAAAATCCAACCGGCCAAGCTGTTGAAGTGTTTCCTTAACAAGCCGTTCGCCGTCAGCCACGAGGGAAACGTCCGCTTGAATGGCCAGGGCTCGAACTCCCTTGGCCTTTGCACTGTCAGCTGCGGCATCGGCGGCCTCTCGGTCGTTCACGTAATTCACAACCACATCGGTACCGTTCTCGGCAAACAGATCGACAGCTGCGCGGCCAATTCCACGAGAGCCGCCTGTGATTAGAACAACTTTACCCGTCAGTCCGGGGAGGTCGTTACGCAATCTAAAACTGTTCCCTTCTCTGTACGACAGGCTGTTAGCCTGTCGGGGTTCACTTGCTGGACTCGACAGGTTATTAGCCCGTCGGCGTTCCTTTTGCAGCACACGACAGGCTAACAGCCTGTCGTACGTCATCGTCGATGCGCTTCTGAGCCTCTGTAACGAACGACTTGAATATTCGCTGAGACAGCTGATCTTCTTTCCACCCGAGTTCCGGGTGCCATTGAACTGCGACCACAAATCGATCCCGTCTCGGATCTTCAACGGCTTCAACCAAACCATCCGAAGACCACGAAACCGCTACCAAGTCCTCTCCGAGGTTGGCAACTGCCTGATGATGGTGACTATTCACCACTGCCTCTTCAGCTGCGGCAATGTCACCTAGTCGACTATCTGATTTCAGTTTGACCTTATGAGATGGTCGATCGCGCGGAATGCCCTGTTCGTGCTTGATCGCGCCGGAAACTTGCGAGTTTATATCCTGAATCAACGTTCCGCCCCGTGCGACATTCAGGACCTGCATCCCAAAACAAATTGCCAGAATCGGCAGTCGCCGTCGTTCTGCAGCAGCGATAAGTAATAAATCCGTCTCGTCCTTAATCGCATGAACACTGCCTAAGTCCGGATGTGGTTGCTGGCCATAGCGAAGCGGATCAACATCTGAATCGCTTCCAGGTAACAGGATGCCTTCAAGTCCATCGACAACCGATTCTATGTAGTCAACTTTAGGTATGAGACTTATGTGCACCGGCGTACCGCCTGCTGCTTCAACAGCCTCACTGTAATATCTCGAGAGATAGAACCGGTCAGTCGCTATCTCTATTCTCATGGGGATGCCAATACGGGGTCGTTTGTTCATATGGTTCGTATGTTTGTGTGCTGAATTGCAGCGAAAAGTATCATAACCTAACTCGTTGCGATTTGCTTTAAAGGGTAAGGAGAGGCGTCCTTGACTAGGTTCTGGCCAGTTTCTATAGTGCTCTCAAAGAAAAACATGCCGAAACATTCCCAGCGAATTCGCAGTACTACCGTTCTATTAGTACGTAAAGACACTCATGTAGCTCTTGCAGGAGACGGACAAGTCACGCTCGGTGAAACTGTGATGAAAGCAAGCGCTCGCAAGGTTCGACGGCTTTACAACGATCAGATTCTCGCGGGTTTTGCAGGCGCAACCGGCGACGCCTTCTCATTGTTGACCCGGTTCGAGGGCAAGCTCGAGCAGTATCACGGAAACCTGGAGCGCGCTGCGATTGAATTGAGCAAAGAATGGCGCACAGACAAGATGCTCCGTCACCTTGAAGCTTTGCTGGTGGTTGCCGACAAGAAGAGTTCGTTTTTGTTGTCGGGCAATGGAGACGTAATCGCTCCGGACGAAGGAATACTCGCGATTGGTTCGGGTGGGTCGTATGCTTTAGCTGCTGCGCGAGCACTTCTGAAACACACGGGATTAACAGCGAAAGAGATTGCCGTAGAGGCTTTGCGAATCGCCGGTGAGATTTGCATCTATTCAAATCAAAATATTGTTGTTGAGGAATTGTAAAAAGCGTATTCAGCGCTGCAATTTAGATCAATGGTTATTTATTTAGCGGGTGAAGTAGATGAAGAGGCCAGACTCGATGAGATGTCGCCGAGACAAATCGTCAGCGAGCTCGACAAACATGTAGTAGGACAGCGTAACGCAAAACGTGCCGTTGCGATCGCTTTGCGCAACCGGGTTCGACGCCAGAAGCTTCCTCCAGAACTCGCAGTCGATGTGATGCCTAAGAACATCATCATGATTGGATCGACTGGCGTAGGTAAAACTGAAATAGCCCGTCGGCTCGCACGAATGTCTAATTCGCCGTTCCTTAAAGTAGAGGCGTCGAAGTTTACCGAGGTTGGTTATGTTGGCCGCGACGTGGAAAGCATGATTCGCGATCTTACGGAAATCGCGGTTGAGATGACGCGTCAGGAAAAAAGCGAAGAGGTTGCAGAGAAGGCCGAACTCAACGTTGAAGAACGTATACTCGATCTGCTTCTTCCGCCACCTCGCTCGAGCTCCAGTTACTTCGACTTCGATAGCGAAACAACGAACGAAGTTCAGACCGACCTTGATCTTCCACCAAAGGACGAACAGTTTCAAAAAACCAGAGACAAGTTGAGGACCCAACTTCGAAGCGGCAAGTTGGACAATCGCCTGGTCGAGCTCGAGGTGCGAGAAAAGAATTTTCCTGTAATTGAACTCGCAGGCCCTCAAGGTGTGGAAGAGATGGGCATCAACATGAAAGACATGCTGGGTAATCTCTTTCAAGGTCGAACGAAGCGGCGAAAGATGCGCGTCGATGAGGCGATTGAGTATTTGATGCAGGAGGAGGAGGAGCGACTGATCGACATGGATCAAGTTGCTCGAGCCGCGATCGAACGAGTTGAGCAATCAGGCATCATCTTTCTGGACGAGATAGATAAGATTGCGGGTCGAGAATCGGGTCAGGGTCCGGATGTCTCCCGAGAAGGTGTACAGCGAGACATTCTTCCCATTGTTGAGGGAACAACCGTCAACAGTCGCTACGGCATGGTTCGAACTGATCACATCTTGTTCATCGCTGCAGGAGCGTTTCACGTATCGAAGCCATCAGACTTGATTCCGGAGTTGCAGGGACGATTTCCAATTCGTGTGGAACTCGAGTCGTTAACCATCGATGATTTCAAGCGAATCCTGACTGAACCGCGAAACGCACTTATCAAACAGTATCAGGCAATGATGGAAACGGAAGGCGTTTCCATCGATTTCACGGATGATGCGATCGATGCGATCGCGAATTTCGCTGCCCAGGTTAACCATCAAACGGAAGACATCGGTGCGCGTCGTCTCCAAACGATTATGGAAAAGTTGTTGGAAGAGATCAGTTTTGAAGGACCAGATCTCGAACCAAAGAAACAACGAATAGATGCCGCGTACGTGCAACAGATGCTTGCTGCAACAGTGAAAGACCAGGATCTCAGCCGGTACATTCTTTAAGGATTCCCTCGACACACGGATCGAAACCTCCTTGGCCGACCTAAACTCACGCATCCGACCAGACCGCTTGTCTCGATGCTTTTTGACGTTGATCTGCGGTGTTCTTGCCATTTGTTCGACGGTGGCCTGTGGCAAACGACGTCCGCCATTGCCGCCAGTCGAGAAAGTGCAGCAAAGGACTGAGTCGTTAGAAGGCACGCAGCAAGGCAACGAAGTGATTCTGAGTTGGCCGGCACCTCTGCGCAATGCGCCTAACAGCAGCGTTCAGAGCATTCGACGGATTGATGTGTACCGACTCGCTGAAAAGCCGGATGCGCCTCGTGCTCTAACTGAAGACGAGTTTGCTGCTCGTGCAACGCTCGTTGGTTCTGTTGCGTATGACCAAATCCGAAACGCTGGCGATAGGTTGACATATCACGATGCCCTGGAGCTCGCTGGTGAACCGACACGCCTCCGATACGCTGTGCGATACGTCAACGCTTCAGGACAGCGCGCCGCCTTCTCAAACTTTCTTTTGATCGAACCTGCCGCGCGAGTCGCTCAGGCACCAGTGCTTCAAAGCAATGAGGTTACCGAGAATTCAATTGTAATTACCTGGCAACCGCCTTCCGCGAACATTGACGGTTCCAAGCCTGTGAATTTACTTGGCTACAACGTGTATCGTATGGACGAGTCGCAAAGTACGCCTGGACCGACCCCAATCAACTCTGAACTTGTAAATGGAACTCAATTCGCAGATCGCAATTTCAAATTCGGCGGACAGTACCGCTATATCGTACGCAGCGTTTCTTTAGGTACCGAAGGTGCACAGGTTGAAAGCTTGAACTCAAACATTCTTTCAATCTCGCCTCATGACATCTTTGCGCCCTCAGCGCCACGCGGACTCGATGTGGCGGCCGCACCTGGGCGACTCTCTATCTTCTTTGCAGCTAATGTGGAGTCTGATATTGCGGGTTACAACGTGTATCGCTCGACAGATCCGGATCTGCCAAAAGATCAATGGACAAAACTGAATCCGACGTTGTTAACACGCACGACATTCCAGGATGACAAAGTCGAAAGTGGTAAGAGGTACTACTACTACGTGAAGGCGGTGGACACTGCCGGTAACGTTAGCCCTCCGTCCGAAGTTAAGACCGAAGTCGCTCCTTAGAAACGCATGAAGATCTGCCGCGTCACAAACAGCTCTCTTGCACGGCCGCGATACGCGCTCGTGGAAGAGTCCATCGTTCGTTTGTTGGACGAGTCAAAGCTTTTTGAGGAGGTCATCGCGTCCGGAGATTCATTGACTCTTGAGCAGGTGGAACTTCTGGCTCCCGTGACTCCATCCAAGGTCGTCTGCGTTGGCCGTAACTATCGCGAGCACGCTGCCGAATTAGGAAACAAGATGCCGGATGAGCCGCTTCTTTTCTTGAAGCCGCCTTCTTCGGTAATCGCGACCGGTGATCGAGTGGAATTGCCGCCACAATCACAACAAGTCGAGCACGAAGGTGAACTTGGAGTGGTTATCGGCCGAACTGCCCGTAAGTTGTCTGAGACAGATGACGCACTAAGCTATGTCTTTGGATATACCTGCATCAATGACGTTACCGCGCGCGATCTACAACGCAAAGATATTCAGTTTACACGTGGAAAGTCGTTCGATACTTTTTGCCCTGTGGGTCCCTGGATTGTCACTGATCTGGATCCAACTAATGCCACGGTTACCACGCGAGTAAACGGTGAAGTAAAACAAAAAGGCAACACCGCTGACATGGCTTTTCCAGTCTCTTTTTTAATAAGGTATATATCAGGCATCATGACTTTATATCCGGGCGATTTAATCGCAACGGGAACGCCAGCCGGTGTTTCTCGGATGAAGCACGGTGATATGGTTGAAGTGGAGGTAGGTGGAATAGGAGTTCTGAGGAATTCGATTTACGATCCGAGTGTGGGATGAAGTGTTCGAGTGTATAGGTCCTACAGGTCGAATAGGTCCTATTTCAGTAAGCAAGATCAGTTTGGTTTTTTCTAGATAGGAGTTTGTCATGAAGTTTTTTCTTGATACCGCAAACCTGAACGAGATCCGCGAGGCGGCGTCATTGGGTCTCGCGGACGGAGTAACCACGAACCCGACTTTGATCTCAAAGGAAGGCAATGTTGATTTCAAACAACACATCGCCGCGATCTGCGAGATCGTGCAGGGACCCGTTTCCGCTGAAGTAACCAGTCAGGACAAAGAAGGAATGGTGCGCGAAGGGTTGGAGTATTCGAAGATCGCGCCAAATGTCGTCATCAAATGTCCATTAACGCGAGACGGTTTAAAGGCAACACGAGAGCTCTCTGATCAGGGCATTCGGATAAATGTGACGTTGTGCTTCTCTGCTGCTCAGGCTGTGCTTGCAGCCAAGGCTGGAGCCTCTTTCATCAGTCCATTCCTAGGCCGTCTGGATGACATCGGTCAAAACGGGCTGGTCCTGCTTCAGGAGATTATCGAGATCTATCAGAACTACAGCTGGAAAACAGAGGTTCTTGCTGCCAGCCTGCGACATCCGATTCACGTCATCGAAGCGGCCAGAATGGGAGCTGATATTGCAACCATGCCTTTTAAGGTGATCGACCAGCTATTCAATCACCCGTTGACGGACAAAGGGCAAGCACAGTTCCTGGCAGATTGGGCCAAGAGTGGAAGGAAATAAGGTCCTATCCAAACGCTGAAGCCGATTGTAGTCCAAACGTTTAAGTACGACGGCGTCAAACATCGCCGCTGGCCCGCGCGGGTAATCGCTTTTGAGGCGCCACTGATTGTCCTCGAGGGGTCATTCGAAGAAGACGTCGAACATGATCTGCTCGGGTCAATTGCGGCTGGAACTTTAAGTACGGAGTTTTACTGGCTGAACCGTTGGTACAACGTTTTTTGTTTTTGGAATCCAGACAATCGATTGAGGTGCTTTTATTGCAATATCAACGCGCCACCAACTTTTGACGGCGAGGTACTCACCTATATTGACCTTGATATCGATGTGCTCGTACAACCAGACTTTTCATATCAAGTTCTCGATCTCGATGAATTTGAAAACCACTCGCGCGTTTATTCCTATCCCGATGACGTTCGAAAAAATGCATACAAAGCGGTTGAAGAGTTGATTTGCTTGATTGAAGCACGTGAGTTCCCTTTCCGAGCCGCGAGTTAGAGACGAGTTCATGACTTCAAAACAACAACAAAAGTCGGCACGTACGAAGCTCGAAGTATTACGCGAAAGAAAGCTACAAGCTGAACAAGGTGGCGGCGCGGCGCGAATCGCGAAGCAGCACCAGTCTGGAAAGATGACCGCGCGCGAACGTCTTGAATTTCTTCTGGATGAAGGAACGTTTGAAGAGTTCGACAAGTTGGTTGTTCACCGCTCGAAAGATTTTGATCTCGACAAGCAACTGTTTCCGGGGGACGGAGTAGTTACTGGGCATGGTCTGATCGATGGCCGAAAAGTTTTTGTTTTCGCGCAAGATTTCACAGTCTTCGGTGGTTCTCTTTCAGAAACTCACGCGGAAAAGATCTGCAAGGTGATGGATCTGGCGATGAAGGTCGGCGCTCCGATTATCGGTCTCAACGACTCAGGAGGAGCTCGTATCCAGGAAGGCGTCGTCAGTCTTGGCGGCTATGCTGACATATTTCTACGAAATACTCTTGCAAGCGGTGTTGTGCCTCAAATCAGTTGCATCATGGGTCCGTGTGCCGGCGGAGCTGTTTACAGTCCGGCTATTACCGATTTCAATGTAATGGTAAAGAACACCTCATACATGTTCATTACCGGACCTGATGTGATAGCGACAGTTACTCACGAGGAGATAACGAAAGAGGAATTGGGCGGTGCTAAGACGCATAACTCAATTTCGGGCGTCGCGCATTTCGCAGCTGAGTCAGACGAACATGCTTTGAGGATTGCGCGTGAAATCTTCTCCTTCATTCCCTCCAACAATCTTGAAGATCCACCACGGGTTGAATGCGTTGATTCGATAGAGCGCATGGAGATTAAGCTGAATACGATCGTGCCCGAGGCTTCGAATCAACCTTATGACATTCGCGAAGTGATCAATCTGGTAGTGGATGATGGCTATTTCTTTGAAGTCCAGCAGATGTTTGCACAAAACATTTGCATTGGATTTGCGCGATTGGATGGTCGTTCAGTTGGAATTGTGGCGAACCAGCCGGCATATCTTGCCGGTGTGCTCGACATAAACGCGTCGATCAAAGGTGCTCGCTTTGTGCGCTTTTGTGACTGTTTCAATGTTCCTCTGATTACGTTTGAAGACGTTCCAGGTTTTCTACCGGGAGTATCACAGGAGCACGGTGGAATCATTACGCACGGTGCGAAGCTTCTCTACGCGTTTGCCGAAGCTACAGTCCCGAAAGTGACGGTGATAACCCGCAAAGCCTATGGCGGCGCTTATTGTGTGATGGCCTCGAAACACATTAGAACCGACATCAACTTTGCGTGGCCGGCCGCGGAAATAGCGGTAATGGGAGCTGAGGGAGCCGTAGGTATTCTTTATCGACGCGAGCTGAACGACGCGCAAGACAAAGAAGCGGCTCGACGAGCACGAATAGCTGAACTCGAGGACAAGTTTGCGAATCCTTACCTGGCCGCTGAACGTGGATTTGTGGATGAAGTGATCGAACCTTCACAGACACGTCCAAAACTGATCAGCGCGTTGTCGTTGTTAGAAAACAAGCGCGACTCGAACCCACCTAAGAAGCACGGGAACATCCCGTTGTAAGACATTTGATGCTTGGATGAGGTCAGTACCACCTCGCGGTAGTGGGTGGCTGCGAAGCCTTGTAACTAAGGGCATTCACAAGAGACGCTTCGCACCCACCCGCTACCGCGAGATGGTACTGACGACTCGTCGGCTTATCTTACCGACCTCGCGCGGGCTCGATCGCAATCAACCGCGCGACCGGATCGAATGTGATCTTGAACGGCTGCAGTGCGCGCCTTCCAAGAATTACCGGTGTCGAGGCCGGAACTCCGAGCAGGATTTGCGTGGGAATATTTTCCAGGACCAGCGGGCCGATGCTTACAGTAGTTGGGCCGAGTTCTCTGGATTGGACATTGCCGCCACCCAGGTCACTCGTCCTGCGACTATGATTTCGGCCATTGCTTGACGCTCCTTCACGTACCGCCAAACCAAATCCCGAACCAGTATCAACAAGAGCAAGACGTCCATCCCCCAACTTAACAAACGGGCGAGTGCTCCCAGCTTCTCGTATCCAACGAACAACTGCGCCGTCTTGAGGCTGGTGTGATGCTTCGAGTCCGTTCGTACTGGAATCGAAGACAAGCAACTGTCGATTTGGCAAATCGATGGAGTAGGCCAACGATCCGAAAACATCTGAAGGATTCAAAATGCCATCGATTCCGCCTGGGAGTGACGGCACAACCGCGAGCAGAGGCCGCTCGGGCACAGTGTTGTCTCTGGACCCGATGGACAGATCCTTTGCGAACGCTTCTTCGCTCGCTGCGATTGGGGCGTTGCTGAGACCAGCCACGATCGGCCTTTTCGATTTAGTAACGGACAGACCCGCAGTCTGGGCAACTCTGCTGCTCACGATGGAGACGTCAGCACCGGTATCTATGGCAAATGCAAACGGACCGGTGCCATTGATCCAGGCATTAACGACTAAACCAGCACTACCTTCATCGCGAAATCGAATTGGTCGAAGTGTGTCGCTAACAGTTCGGACATGCTGTGAAGAAGAAATATGGGCAGCCCCCGCGAGAGGAACTGCCCATGCGTTGAGAAAAGAGATACCTAGAGCCAGGGCAAGTTTAGCTTTGCTCACCGCCAGCACCTCGGCCGATTAGTAGTTTCGATTGCGCTTGCGCAGCTTGTATGTATATAAAGCTGAGCCGCCGAGTCCGGACAGTGCGCCGATTCCGGCACCCTTGCCACCACCAATCAAACCGCCAATCGCGGCGCCTGCGCCAGTACCGATCGCCATCGTCAATTTGTCACGATGTTTGCTCCAAAAACTGCGACCACTGGATCGATTGTAATCGTAGTAAACCCGACGCGGCGAAGTCGCATTTCGATAGACCACCCGACGGGTTGTTGTTCCACTGCTCGGAACGGCTCGATTCTCGGCTTGAACGGCTGCGTTATAACCATCTGCAAATCCGGTTTTATAAGCTGTCTGTTCACCGGCCGTATTGAACTCAGTGGGCACCATTTCATTGCCACTCGGTTGATTCGCTGCCGTCGTTTCAGGAGCCGCATTGCTTTGCGACACAGTTTGTGCGTCAGCTGGCTGACTCTTGTGCATTACAAGAGCTCCAACCGAGCCGCCTATAAGGGCTGCTATTAAAGCAACCGGCAAAAGTTTGTTTGTGAAAATCATCGCTCCGCTTCTCCTTGCAATTAGATCTAAGTTCTCCCAACCGCCAGGCTATTCAGCAAAGGCCATTCCCGAAGAGATAAAGGGCGAATCGAATCTGAAATTGCGGCCCAACTTTAGCAATAATCCGCGTCAAATTGGGGGATGCAAGAAATTTGTAAGCTAAGGCTAATCGTTTTGCAGTGTCGGTTAACGCCGTCAACTACCCGATATGGAACCCTATTAAAGCGGACTAAACGATATGGAAGGTCGCCGAGCAGAAGCCCGACCCGGACACACGAAAGCTCTTCTGTCGGAGCGCGGCCGTCCTCGGCCGCCCCCGTCTACAGGATCTCTAGGAATCCAAAGCGCTCGTCCCACGCGTTACCTTTTTAGTTTGTCGTTGCGTTCGACGGGGGCGGCCGAGGACGGCCGCGCTCCGACAGAAGAGCTTTCGTGTGTTAGGGGACGGACTTCTGTTCGGCGGGGCCGGCAAAGGAACGGACGCGCTTGGGCAGAAGATTGTAGGAAAAGAAAAACCGGGAAGACTTAAGTCCTCCCGGCTTGAGATAGACGACAGAGGTGAAACGCTATGCGGCCTTTTGAACTTGCGCCGGTTTATCGCGGAGCAGTTCAAGAGCCTTTTTCATTTGCAAGTCCTCAGTTGCCGGTTTGGCAGGTGCGGGTGAAGTTGCGTCCTTCTTATCGTTGTTCTGATCAGGCTTGGCAACGGAATCGTCATCGTTGCCTGTCAGGTCGTCGGGATCGACACTGTCACCGATTTCCTGTCCCTTAACTTCGACCGAAGGGGCAACTCCTGAATGAGATCGATCTTCACCAAGGAAGGTTTTACCGCTTGGTGTTGCCCATTTGACCGTCGTGAGGAGCAATCCGTCTCCTCCTCGCAGTGTGAACAACTGTTGTTCAGCACCTGATCCAAAACTCTTCTCGCCCACAACCTGACCGCGATTGCGTTCAATAAGTGCCGAAGCAACAACTTCAGAAGCTCCTGCAGTGCCGCTATCAATCAGGGCAACGACAGGGCCCGCGAACAACGCTGCTTTTGGATCGGCCGGAAACGTCTTAAGCGGCTTCCCTTCACGACCGACTGTCTCAGCAATCACACCGTCCTTGATGAATAGGTTTGCCACTGCAACGGCTTCAGTCAATGAACCGCCTGCGGTATCGCGCATATCGATAACGATCTTCTGTGCGCCTTGCTTAATTAAATCCTGTAAACGTGCACGGGCGTCAGCTGCTTCACCATCTGCAAAACTGTTCAGCCGCAGCACACCAACTTTACCGGCATCCATTCTCGCTTCGGCGGCCGGGGCCCTGAACGCACCACGCTTGACGGTTACTGTCAATGGACTTGCATTCGCGCGCAGCACGCGAAGTTTTACGTCACTTCCCGCCGCGCCGTTCAGTAACTGCTTAGCGTCGTACAGCGAAATATCGCGGGTGGCTTTACCGTCGATGTACTCAATAATATCGCCGCTACGAATACCGGCCTGGTCTGCAGGTGAGCCTTTCATAGGCGCTATCACGTAGAGATACGACGCGACTTGTGAAAGCTCGGCGCCAATGCCGACCTGATTGTCTTTGGTGCCCTGGTTGTATTCTTTAACCTGGTCGGGCGTTAGATACGTGGAATATGGATCCAGGCCATAGGCAAGACCACGCAGTGCACCTGCTCGAACCTTATCCATGTTTGGCTCATCTACGTAATCGTTCTGAATGTGTTGCAGTACGCTCTCGAAGATGCGTAACTGAGCATTGGGATCGTTCGCAGGCTGTTGCGCGCGAGTTGAGATCCAGCCCCCGACAACGGTATACAGGGTTAGAGTGGCTGAGATCAGAATGAGAATGAACTTGCTACGAAATGACATTTAGTTACCTCTTGGATTACGTTAGAGCAGAACCGCCAAACATCGCAGCCTCGCGAGTTTGAACCGTATGATACAGGGGCGATATGGGTGGCGCAAGCTTTCGTTTTCCTTTATATCTGCGAAAAATCGAATCAATCTTTTCATGACTGAAGCAAAGGCTCACGACAAGAATCAAAAGCCAATCGTTGCCCTCGACCTGGGCACCAAGTTCGTCGGCGTCGCTGTTTCAGACGCACGCCACATCACGATCAAGCGCCTTCCACCTATAAAGCGTTCCAATTGGAAACGGCTGCTGTCTGAAGTTGAGAACCTGATCAAGAACTTTGACGCAGAAGCACTGGTTTTGGGTTTGCCGTTACGATTAGATGGAGATATGGGCTCATCTGCGATGGAAATCGAGCGGCTGGCTCGGAACTTTTCGAAATCGCTGTGGGTGCCTGTTTACCTGCAGGACGAGCGTTTGACGTCCTTTGACGCGCGAAACAGGTTGGTTTCAGAGGGACATGACGAAGAGGAAATTCGCACTTTAATCGATGGCGAAGCCGCGGCGTTGATCCTTCGAGATTTCCTCACCAGCGACACTAGCTACCCGGCTCTAGGAAACCCCGCAAGAAAATGATGAAGCGACTCCTAATTGCAATACTGCTCATTTGCATTGTGGCTGCCGCAGGATTTGGGATTTGGATTTATAGAGACCTGCATCTAGCCGCTACCCACAACAAGTCGGGACAGTACATCGAAATACCAAAAGGCTCTTCACCGGCGTTCATTATTAAGAAGCTAACGGACGAGGGCGTGATTAAACACGAATTGCCGTTGAAGGTTTATCTGAAAGTGACCGGGACCGGCTCTTCGCTTAAAGCAGGCGAATACGATTTCCCTTCACCAATCTCTCCACTCCTGGTTGTGGCTAAACTGAAACAAGGGCAACGACGTTTGAATCGCATCACTATCATTGAAGGATGGACACGTTGGGACATTGCCCGTGCGATACAGCAGGTTCCGCAGTTTCAATTGACCAGCGAAGCTCAGGCATTGGATTTAATGAATAACGTGAGCCTGATCAGGGATCTCGATTCGACTGCCCAGAATCTTGAAGGATATCTGTTTCCCGACACGTACGAGTTTGCACCCGAGACGACGGCTAGCGATTTGATCGAAATGATGGTTAAGCGATTTCGTTCGGTTTGGAAACCTGAATGGTCTGTACAGGCCGCGACTATGAAGATGTCCCCCAGGCAAGTTGTGACTGTAGCGTCGATTGTTGAGACTGAGGCGAAATTATCCAGTGAGCGACCACTGGTCGCCTCGGTCATTTACAATCGTTTAGAGAAAAATATTCCACTCGCAGTGGACTCCGCAGTGATTTACGCATCAAAGCTTGAAGGAAAGTGGCGATACGACGGCAAAGTTTATAAGAGCGACATCGAGCGAAGATCTCCGTACAACACCCGAATCTACGCTGGACTGCCGCCGGGACCAATTGCATCGCCAGGGCAAAGTTCATTAGAGGCCGCGGTGAATCCGGCGAAATCGGATTATTTGTATTATGTGCGTAATCCCGCTCGCGATGATGGAGCACACAATTTCTACAGCAACGGCGGTGATTTTGATCAGGGTGTACGTGCTTTGCGCCAGTGGGAACGAGACCGGGACCTTCAGGAATTGAAGAACAAAGCCAACGGAACGACGACGCAATAAACGACAAACTTTGTTGCTTGTAATTGATTGTCCGTTAATCTATTCTCAAAACGAATCCCCTTTCGCGTGAGGTTGCTGATCAAATCAAGGTGGTAAATATGTTTCGAATAAGCGCTGCAGCACTCGCATTGATTGTTCTTTCTGTTACTGGATTCGGGCAGGCCGCAAAAGGCGTTGATAAGCAAAACGAGAGAGTTAGAGACGGCGGCACTAGTAGAACAGCCGGCAACAACGGAACAAAGACCGACACCGGATCGGGCAGAGGGTTCGACTTCGGTCGCGGAAAAACATCTGAAGTACCGCTACTGCCAAATCCATATCGACTGACTGCCCGTCGCGACGTTCTCATTAAAACGATCCAGGATGTCATGAGAGATCGGAAGCTGGTAGTCGATGAAACGGCATCCAGGTTTTCTGACGGCATCATCGTTAGCCAGCCCTTCACCTTCATCAAAGGAGCTGTTGTTTCGCAGGCGGAGTTAAGTCGATACGCAGAAGTCCCGGTCTCATCATCCCGAGGTTGGACACGCGGTCGTTACACATTGACCGTCGAAGTTCAGCCGATCGATGGCTCAGCGGCTAACGTCGCAGTTAATGCAAAAGTTGAAGGACGCACCGATGGAGCAACGGGAGCAGAGTGGACGACCTTACGAAGCACTGGTTTGGCGGAGGATGATTTCATTGCTGACCTCGTGACAGCAATAACAGGTTCAGCCCCACCAGGACGTCCTGAGCCCTCAAAACCTTGAAGTATCAGTTTAAGTAATGTAATAGATGATCAACGACCCATTTCACCCCGAAGAAGCAATCGCCCGTGAACGTGAGACCAGTCGCCGAATGATCTTCGGTATTATCTGCGCAGTCGCTCTGACCGCAGTTTTGCTTGCCGGATATGTGTTTCTCCGACGACTTCACGCGAAACAAGTAATTGAGAACCAGGTGGCGCAGACAGAGCCAACCACTGGACCAAAGGGACCTGCGTTGGCGCACATTCTGGTTGATCAGCCATTACTCGACAAAGGGATAACGACGATTGGCGGTGTAGTAAGAAACACTTCGCAAGCCGAATTAACAGGACTGGCCATTCATCTGGAATTGCACAGAAAGAATGGAGCTTCCGAACCAAAACTCGTTCCGGTTGAGCCAGGTTCGTTACAGCCGCAGCAGGAAGGTTCGTACAGTTTGAAGTTACCGGCGGCTGACTATGGTTCCGTAACTCTTGTTGGCCTTCGAGGAGATCCCCAGGCGAAACTGATCGCGTTTACCAGCGCTCCAGGAAAGCAACGACCTCCGGAACGATTGCCGACCAAAACGATTGTCGTTAGGAAACCGGGTCGCCCTGGTGAATTCATCAATACACCAGACACTCCTGTGCGCGTGCCCTGATGTTTCATGTGTTTGTTTAGAGGTCGGCGTGCCGAGAGTTAATGTGCAGCGCGAACCAAGTTGGAATTGCCGTGACGCAAAACTTTAAGTTTCGAATGCGCAGTTGCTTTCTTGCGCTGCTGAAGACATCTGTTGGCATCTTCTCTTTCATTGTTCTTTGCTTTGTCGTCAGCGTCGCTCAAAGCAGCAGCAAGGTGTCACCGACACCTCCTCCACCGCCAGACATAACTGCAGACAAACGTTTAGGAGAAAATCCTGGTCCACTTACTACGTTTGAAGAGGAACTGCGCGCGAAGCGTGCAATCAAACTCGCGGAAAAAGAACACGAGGACAATCTAAACCGCGCGAAAGAGATTTCTCAACTAGGTCAGTCTCTAAAAAACGATCTGAAAGACCGTTCTGCACTTGATCGTGAGGACACGAAAAAAATAGATCGACTGGAAAAGCTCACTAAGAAGATTCGAGGCGAAGCTGGTGGTGAAGATGATGACGTGCAGATTGCCGCTCCTCCGGCCGACGTTCCAACCGCCGTGTCTCAAATCGCCGACAATGCTGAGCAACTCTCGAAGGACGTACAAAAAACTCCCCGCCAGGTAGTCTCAGCCGCCGTGATCGATCGAGCTAATGTGTTACTTCAGCTAGTCAAGATATTGCGCGGCTTTATTCATTGAACACAAACGCATGACCTTCCGTCCACGATCTCTCTGGCTACTTGCGATTGTTCTTCTCCTCTCTCCAGTAGTTCACGCGCAGGACGATGACGATGTCGTTCGAGTCAATACTGATCTGGTTGTTCTCAATGTCACGGTTACCGATAAAAATGGACAGTACGTCAAGGCTCTAAAAAAGTCTGATTTCAAAGTCTATGAAGACGGAAAAGAAGTCCCTGCGAGTGCCATTGCAAGTTTTGCGTTTCAGGATGCGCCGTATGCAGCGGTTGTTCTGTTAGACAGTTCGGGCAGCATGGAAACACGGTTCTCTCTCGCGAGATCCGCAGCGATTCGATTTCTCGACGGCTTGCGCGAGGAAGATGTAGCAGCTGTCTATCGCTTTGATTCAAAGGTTGAACGGGTTCAGGAGTTTTCTGCCGGACGCGATCTTGCGCCAATCGCGTACGCGATACGAGCGAAAGGCATGACCACACTCAACGATGCAATTGTGGAAGCGTCTAAAGCACTCACGGATCGACCCGAGCCTCGCCGCGCTATCGTGGTTCTCTCAGACGGAATGGACACATACAGCAAAGCCTCATCGGATAAAGCAGTCGAGAGTGCGCTGGCCGTTGGAGCATCTATCTTCGCGGTTGACATGTCTGCGCTTGATACTCCGGGCTTTGCTAATCGGCAGAGCGCCGCATCGTTGAAAGGCTTTGCTGACAAAACGGGCGGTCGTTTCGTTGCGACAGGCGGCGGGCAAGTGCTGAGAGACGCCTTCGCTGGAATTGCTGATGAATTAGGACATCAGTACACCATCGCTTACCGGCCGAGTAATACTGCGAGAGATGGGAAATGGCGAACGCTCGAAGTTAAGGTAAGTCGTGAGGATCTTACTGTGCGTTCACGAAAGGGCTATCGTGCGCCAAAGCGTTAGTTAGAGTATTACCTGAACTCTTATCGCGATGTTTTGGTCAACGCTTTTTCGCGATGCCGCTCGAAGGCTAGCTCGATAAGGTTCTCCAGAAGCCTGGTGAAGTTCATTCCTGACGCAGCCCACATCTTTGGATACCCCGAGACCTCAGTCAGACCCGGCATTGTGTTGAGTTCGTTGATTAGCAGTTCACCAGTCTTTCGGCTCAGAAAGAAATCAACTCTCGCCAAACCAGAACCATCAACAGCCTGAAAAGCCTGAACCGCCATTTTCTGAATTCGAGTTGTTAGAGCTTTCGACAGCGGAGCAGGCACGACGAAACTGACGTGGCCGGTGTTCGCGTATTTTTCCGTGTAGTCGAGGAACCGTGCCGACTCCTCATAGACAACATATTCTCCGGGCAAACTGGCTTGCGGTTGATCGTTTCCGAGGATCGCACACTCAATCTCACGGGCTTCGATCTCTTCTTCGACAATAATCTTTCGATCATATTCCGCTGCCAGATCGATCGCCTCAGTCAAAGTCTTCTTATCCGTTGCGCGCGATACACCGACTGAGGAACCGAGGTTCGCAGGCTTCACAAAACATGGAAGTCCAATTTCATTCTTGACCTTGCGCAGAACTCGATCGGGATTCGCACGCCATTGTGATCGCAAGAACCAGATGTGTTTGCAAATCGGTAGTCCGGCTTGTACGAAGAGTGACTTCATTGTCACCTTATCCATGCCGCACGACGACGCAAGCACTCCACAACCGACGTATGGAACGTCAGCCATTTCAAGCAACCCTTGCAGTGTTCCGTCTTCTCCAAACGGACCGTGCAACGCCGGGAATACAACGTCAAGCTTCTCCGTTCCTGTGGATGAGTTTTCGGTTTGGAGTGATATCAATCCTTTATGTGAAGGATCACCGAGCAAAGCGACATCGCCACTTCGACCTTCAAACGGCAATGCCAGGGCACTGTACACACTTTCCGGCAGCAGCTGTGCAGCTTGAGCTGGTCCTAACCACTTCCCTTCCTTGTTGATGGCGATCGGAACTACATCAAACTTCTTCTGATTGATTGCCTGGATTATTGCCTGCGCGGAACGTATAGAAACCTCGTGTTCACCCGATCGTCCACCAAAGATCACGCCAATGCGAAGTTTTTTGGGCACCCTTCTTCTCCCACTACACTACAGAATCGTTTTCCCCAGAGCCGAGAGAATCAGCTCAACCCCAAGTTCAGCAGTTTTGTTATTAACATCAAGAGCGGTATTGATCTCGACGACCTCAAGCGAACGCATACCGCCAGCCTCCGCAATCTTCTCCATACCGAGATGCGCTTCACGATAGGTCAATCCTCCACGCACCAATGTTCCCGAGCCTGGAGCATCACCCGGATCGAGAACGTCAACATCGAACGTGACGCCGTAGCCCGCGGATCCACGGGCGGCGATTTTGATTGCCTCATCCATGCATGCAGACATACCGCGCTCATCGATTTCGCGCATAGTGAAAAAACGAACACCAAGTTTCCTTATCAATTCACGCTCGCCTGGATCAATGTCTCGAGCACCGACATGTGCACATAATCGAGGATCTAGTTTTGGTGCGAAGCCGGCGATATTAGTCAACTCCTTCGTTCCGTAGCCAAAGAGTGCGGCCAACGGCATACCATGAATGTTTCCGGATGGTGTTGATTCGGGCGTGTTCATGTCGGCGTGCGCATCGAACCAGATCAAACCAACAGACTCTTCTTTCTTTCGATAGTAGGAAGAAACTCCGCCAAACGATCCGATCGCTATTGAATGATCACCTCCGAGTGTTAGAGGTAATTGAGACGATTCAAGAATCACTTCAACTTTTTTCGCTAGTTCTTCGCAGGCAGAGCTGATCTGCGAGACATATTTAAGCTTGTCGTCTTCTTCAGGAATCGACTCAGGAAGTTCCACTCTCAAATCGCCGTAATCTCGCACCGCGTAACCGAGCGCAGAAATTCGTTGTTTCAGACGAGCGACGCGAAGAGCTGCTGGCCCCATATCCACGCCTGCCATGCTCGCGCCATAACCGAGCGGCACTCCCAGGATTCCAACTGCGGGTTTTGATGCTTCGGAAATCGAGGGCATGAACTAACCACCAAGATTGATATTGAAACCACCCCCGCCGCCACCGCTTTGCGAAGGAAAGAAGGGTTTGAGCAGACCAGCCAGAGCTGCAAGATTGCGGGTCTGAATTAACAATTCACCTGGTCCGGTAAACTCGGCGACAATGCCTTCGCCGCTCATCATGCTGCGAAAGAAGCCAGAAGCCGCTTTACGAAGCGTGTATTGCGTCGATCCCTCCCAAGCTACGAGATGACCAGTATCTACAACATAGCGTTCACCAGGTCGCAGCGTCTTTCTATGAATTGCGCCAAACGAAGAGACCAACAACAAACCCTGGCCCTGAATGAGTAGTACGAATAAACCTTCGCCTGCGAAGAACGACTTTGCGCCTCCCCACTTTGTGTCCACTGTCAGGCTCGAATCGCCGGCAAGATAAGAACTTGATTGCACGAAGAAAGGTTGGCCGGTCAATTCAATAGCGGCGACATCGCCCGGACTGCCTGGCGCGAGAGTGACTTCGCCCGGGTTCCCTCGAGCTGTGAACGTTGAGATGAAGGCTGACTCTCCTCCGGCCGCGCGTTTCAAAGCTCCAAACAATCCGCCTTTCATCTGCGACTGCAATTCGATGTTTGCAGACATGGAAACCATCGCACCTGCTTCAGCCTGAATCGATTGTTCCGCGGCCAACTGCAGAACGGCGAGAGCAAACGATGGTTGATGTAAAATTTCGTAGCTGTAGCCCCGCCCCTGACCTCTTGAATCTGCGTCAATGTGAATCCCTGCCGACTGAACACCGGGAGCAGCCTCGCTCAACCGATTGCCACAACCGCCGCAGAACGTCGAACCGGCCACCATCGGAGCGCCGCATTTAGGACAATTCATATGACTACTCCTTGAGACTTTGTCTTGATGATCTCAACCGCCTGCTCCGCAGTCTCTGCGAAATCGAGCGCGCGTACGTCGTTCTCACTGACTGCAAGACAACGTTGCCATTGTTCAACTACAGGCGGCCAGCAGTCGCCGAGTAGAACGAGCGGTCGTGGATCAATCACTCGTGTTTGAATCTTATTCCACACAAGCGACAACTCGGTCACGGTTCCCATGCCCCCTCGAATCGCAACGAACCCGACAGAGCGCGTTATCAATCTTTGGAGACGTTCATAAAAGTGCGGAGTAGCGACTTTGTCGGTAAGAAAACGGTTGGGCTCGTGCTTAAACTGATTCATTACTATCCCGAGAACTCTACCTCCAGCTTCGCGAGCTCCACGGCTTGCGGCCTCCATGACACCTAAATATCCACCAGTGCAGATTGTGAAGCCGGCCTGAGCCAAGAGTTCCCCCACACGCTGAGCTTGAGCGTATTCGATATCTGTCTCGACACATTTGGAGCCGCCAAAGATTGTTACGATCCGTTCTGTAGGCTCCATCATTTGTTCGCCTCACCCGCCAGCATCAACGATCCAATCTCTCTGTACTGCAAGTAATCTTCACGCGTGTTGAATGAGCCGCCGGTGTAGTCGTCAGGCACAGGCCTGGGATCGTGCAAGCGATCGTCGCGTATGTTCACGAAACCGGCTTCTTCAAACAGCGTTCGGTACTCTGGAATTCCCAGCAGGTGCACTGGGACATTCAAGCTGGGAATCCATTGATGTGATGGTGTGTTTTCGAGGTAGAGATCGATTACAGTTACAAACAATCCGCCATTCTCGAGCACTCGATGTATTTCGCGCAGAGCAGCGACAACATTGGTGTAGTAATACAGCGACTCCATGGAGAAAGTGTGAGTGAATTGCGAGGTTGAAAATGGCAGAGATTCAGCCGTCGCAACTTTGAATTCGACGTTGGAGAAAGCTTGCGAAGTTTCCGTCGCGACCTGAACCATTTCATCTGCGATATCGATGCCGATCACCTTTCCTTCAAACGCTTGCTCCGCCATCAAGCGCGTGGCCCAACCTGAACCACAGCCAACATCCAGGACGCGAGCATCGATTGGCAATTGCATTCGAGCGATCGCCTGTTCGCCGACTGGACGATGCCCTTTCTCCATGCCCTCACCACGTCCGGCACGCGCCCATTCGTTGAATTCGATTCTCAGGTGTTCGTCCATCTTCAGTTAGGTGCCGTACGCGGTTGTCCGACGAACTTTAGTTTGTCGATTGTGCGATTACACGGAAGCTGATTTAATTCGAGAATCACTAAACGGCACCACGACAAACTATAAAGTTCGTCGGACAGCAGAATCACGGCCGGATCCGATAAAGCATTCTCGGAAACGGTATCGTCTCACGGATGTGTTCGATGCCACACATCCATGCTGTGCAGCGCTCGATTCCCATCCCAAAACCTGCGTGAGGGACGCTGCCGTAGCGTCTTAAATCCAAATACCAGTTGAATGCTTCTTCTGGAAGTCCATGAAGCGCAATCTGCTCCTGTAAAAACTCAAGCGACGTCGCACGTTCTCCCCCACCAATTACCTCTCCATAACCTTCAGGCGCCAGCACATCCACGCCGAGTGCGAGTTCCGAACGCTCTGGATCTCGAGCCATGTAAAACGCCTTCACCGCAGCTGGATAGTGATGAACCATCGCAGGCTTGTCGAACTGGCTCGAGATGTATGTTTCGTCAGGAGCACCAAAATCACCACCCCACTCGAACTTGGTTTCAAGTGCGCCTTTTTCAAATCCCTCGTGCAGCATTTTTACGGCCGTATCGTAATGCACTCTCGGAAACGGCGGCACTATTGCTTCCAGCTTTGAAGTATCACGTTCAAGAATCTTGAGCTCTTCTGAACGATCCTCGAGCACGCGACCAGCAATGTATGAAAGGAAGCGTTCTGATAACGACATCACATCGTCAAGTGTGGAGTATGCCATCTCGGGTTCCACCATCCAGAACTCAGTCAGGTGACGACGTGTTTTCGATTTCTCTGCTCGGAAGGTTGGGCCAAAGCAGTAAACTTTTCCGAAAGCTGCAGCGTTCGCTTCATTGTAGAGTTGCCCGGACTGAGTCAGGTAAGCTTTCTCGCCTTCAAAGTAATCGACTTCAAATAATGTGGTCGTGCCTTCGCACGCTGCCGGCGTAAATATCGGTGAGTCGCACAAAATGAACCCGTCGTTGTCCAGAAAGTTTCTCACTGCCTGCACCACCGTGTGACGCACCTTCAAGACTGCATTCTGCCGCCGCGATCGCAACCACAGATGTCTGTGATCCATTAGAAACTCAGTGCCGTGTTCTTTTGGTGTTATCGGATAGTCGTGCACTTGTTGGAGCACTTCGGCAGTGACAACATCGATCTCATAACCGCCAGGTGCGCGGCTGTCCTCACGTACTTTCCCTTTGACGACGATCGCTGACTCTTGTCCGGATGCTTTTAAAGCTTCCCAGACATCTTCGCTGATGGAATTCTTCAACACTACGCATTGGACGATTCCAGTTCCGTCGCGCAATTGCGGGAACAGAATCTTGCCGCTGGAGCGCAGGTTGTAAAGCCAGCCCTTAAGAGTAACTTCTGAGCCGACGTGCTGTGATAGCTGGTTGATGTAGATCTGTTTTTCCGACGCGAGTGCTGCTGATTGAGTTGTCATTGATAATTCGTGGTTTATGAAGATTAATTTAGCCGTTCTTTTAGCATGCGCTGCAAGGTGGGGAACCTGTTGAGCCATTGCGCAGCTTGAAGCACAATCTCGAGTGTTGGCTGGATGAAATGCTTGTAGGCGGAAGCACGACCACTGACCGCAGTTTGATAAGAAAAAGTGCCAGTTGCCTTCAATCCTCTCTGGATCGTCATTAACCGAAATTCATTCGCAAAGTCATCGGGGTCAACCACGCCAAGTCCCAGCAGTCGTCGTTCCTCGAGAAAGAACAAACGATGACCTCGTAATTCCGCCAGGGTTGGAGGACACGGCTGCCGATCGAGCAAAAATGAGACGAGGTCATAGCTGGCCGGACCCATTCGTGCATCCTGGTGATCGATAACTCGGAGTCGATGCTTTCCGTCGATCATTAAATTCGATGCGTGATAATCACGATGACACAGGACACGAGGAACTGCTGCCAGTTCAGCTGCAATGTCATTCAATTCTGCTTTCAATTCCGCCACTTCAGCATGTCGTAAATTTTCCTGTCGAAGACTGCCGAAGAAATGTTCAAAAAAGAAATCCAGCTCCCAGGACAACTTAGCTTCATCAAACGCCAGTTTGCTGGCGATTGAGTGCATTTCGGCGGCTTTCGTTGTTGCCGCCTGGATTCGGGCGATTAAGCGAATCGCCGCTTCCTTGTATTCTTCACATTGTTCTTCGGTTTCGCTGTCGTACGCCTGAAAAAGTTGCGTGTCTCCCAGGTCCTCCTGGACGATGATTCCTGCGGCCCCATCCACGTCATATATTTCGGGAACCGGAATTTGAGCGTCTCTGAAAAGCCGCGTTACATCAAGATACGGATGAAACTCCGGATCAAATGGTTCCGGGTACACCGCGGCAACGGCCTTGCCCTTCTTCCAGGGCACGCGAAAATATTTTCTAGTGGAAGCGTCAGGAGTAAGCGGAGTGATTTCCAGACCTGTTATACCTTGACCAGCAATGAATCTGGCAAGGCGTTCTGATGCCGAGGATTCAAACGCGTTGGAAACCACCTGTTTTGCAGAACTCATCAGCAGCCAAGAGGAGTTGAATCTAAAAAGCAGCGGGACATTCCACAGGTCCCGCTTCATCACATCGCCTTAATGTAGCCGGATTGTATCAAAGGGTTAATGGCACGACAAAGTTTTCTCCTGCCTCGTGCCCTTTCAATGCCTTTTGTGGAGGAATCTTACCTGAAACGAGCCCAGCTGGAACTACAACAGCATCTTGAATCATCTCGCCACCTGTAATGGTCACACCGTCAGCAAGCACTGCCCGACTGACCCGTGCGCCAGCATCGATCTTTACGCGGTCCCACAAGATCGCGTCCACTACATGCGCCCCGTTGTCAATCGTGCAGGCTGCACCAACTGATATTGTGTTTCCGGCATCCTTCATCAACTCGAGACTAATCTCTACGTAGCGTTGTAAGGTCGAGAGTTCATGCCAGCGTCCGTTTGCCACGTGTGCGGCTATCTTTTCACCCGCGGCCATTGCCGCAGGATAGACATCGGTTGTTGAGTGGGAAAAAACATTTTGAGGGATGTATCTGAAGATGGCAGGCTCCATGAACTGGATGCCTGTGAACATCAACGGATCTCGATCGGCGTTTGAAGGCATACCAGCGAAACCTGTGATTAATCCGTTCTCTGTTTGCACCACAGTAAAGAGTTCGCGCTTGATATTCCGTAGAAGTACCAGAGTAGCGATCGCGCCGGATTTGCGATGCGTATCGAGCGCTGCTGTTAGATCGATATCGGTGATGATCTTACCGTTGATGACTACGAACGTGTCTTCAACGAAGAAGCTTTTGGCATTATCCAGGGCACCGCTTGTTCCGAGGATTTCTGGTTCCTCCACGTACTGAAGCTTCACTCCAAACTGACTGCCATCCCCAAGCGCCTTGCGGACGGATTCAGGGCGATGATGAAGATTGACAATGATGTCGTCGACTCCAAACCGGGCTAAATATTCTGCGACATAACCAACAAGCGGCTTACCAAGAATTGGAATGGCGGGTTTGGTGCGGTCTTCTGTCAGTGGCCAGAGTCGTGTGCCGTAACCGGCGGAGAGAACCATTGCACGCATGATCAGAATTATAGGACCTATACGACCGATAGGACCTATACGACGAAGAATTTTCTTTAGGAAGCCTTCGACGCGTCTCGCATCACCAAATCGAACGTGCCTGGTGCGACCTTACGGAAGCGCGTGTTGCGATTAAGTGAGACTGCAACACTGATAGTTGGATTCTGCCCCGTGAATTTGAATCCACCTTCAAGTAATCGATTGTAGATTTCATTGACGTGCAGTGGCCCACCCTCTTCACGAAGCAGGAGCGTTACGGCTTGTGGAATCGTCCGATCCATAAACCGATCACTAAGGACTTCGACGTTATTGCGTACCGTGGGGATTTGTTGCCGGCGTTCAACTGCCGTGTACACTGAATGAGTTGGTGCTGGCGACGCATGAGCGGGAGCCGAATGGTGCGATTGGCGCATCGCGGCTTCGAGTTCGGCGTCAGACGGAAGACCGAGCGACAGGCTGCCAGATGAAAGTACAGACGTAAGCAAGCGATAGATGGCAGCCTCGGTTTGACTCGCGAGCGTGTCCATCTCAGCCAATTCGGCCCTGACGTTATCGGCCTCAGTTTCCAACTCTCGCAAACGCGCAGCTAAATGCATTCGCGCCGCGCGCGACTGCCGGAGGCTCTGTTCGAGTCGAGATAAGAGGTTTTCGTTCGGCCGGTCCATCGGGGCAGATTTTAGAGGGGAATTACCGTTTGCACAATAGTTTTGGCGGAGCGTGGGAGGTGGTATAGGACCTATACGACCTATTAGACCTATACATCCAGCCTATCGATCTCGGTCCAGAACATACGTTGGTAGCGCGCGGAGAGAATCGCAGTATGGCGAGCCAGACAAGCACTCCAGGGAGTCACGGGCGGCTTGCGCATAATCGCATGCCAGGGCGCGTGCACGCTCAAGTGAACCCGTTTGGTCGAGTGCCGACACGAGTTGTTGTTTGTCTGTTTGAGCGTATTCACCATTACGCAAAACACGCTGAACAATCTCATACATCGACCCATCCGCTTCAAGCAGATAGATCAAAGGCAAGGTCACTTTACCCCCCAGCAAATCCGCTCCTGCAGCTTTCCCGAGTACTTCTTCATCGGCGGTGAAATCAAGAACATCGTCGATCAGTTGAAAAGCGGTTCCTAACTTAACCCCGTATTGGCGCAAAGCAGTCTGCTGGCTCTCGTTTGCCGCGCCGAGAATCGCGCCGATTTCACAACTGGCACTAAACAGATACGCGGTCTTTCTTTCCAGCACGTCAAGATACTGTTCTTCAGTAACTTCAGCCCTTCCGAGAAGGGTCAGCTGTAACAATTCACCTTCTGTCATCTTGCGCGTAACACGCGTCAGAATATCCAGTATTGGCAGCGAACGCTCGGCAAGACTTGTTTCGAACGCTGACATATAAAGCCAGTCGCCCATCAACACCGCCGTCTCATTTCCGTAGAGCGCATTTACGGTAGGACGATTACGACGAGTGTCAGCGTGATCGATGATGTCATCGTGAACAAGCGTCGCGGTGTGGAGAAACTCCATTACGGTCGCCATGCGAATGGAATTGTAGCGAGCGCCGTCGCCGCCAACTGCGTAGGTTGAAAGGATGGTCAAGGCCGGTCGGACTCGTTTGCCGCCCGAGGCTCGAAGGTATTCGCCGAGATAGTCGATTACTTGAACATTCGATCGAGCCTGCCGTTCGAATTCCAGTTCTACCTGTTGAAGCTCATTGGCAATTAGACTAAAGATTCTACGAGCGGAGATCTTCGCTTCTTCTTCCAGCGTAATTGTGTGGCCCGACAAAGTCATTTAGCTAGTGGGACTCCGTTCAGTTTGAGCGATAGTTTGTGAACTGCATGTGGATCCCAAAGTCCTTGCCTTTAAGTTTGGTTATGACATCCTGCAACGTATCACGGTCGCGACCAGACACCCTTACGACATCACCCTGAATCGCAGCTTGAACTTTAACTTTGCTGTCTTTGATAAACTTGACCACTTCTTTTGCCTTGTCCTGCGGGATGCCCTCTTGAATCTTAGCTCGCTGCCTAACGGTGCCGCCGACCGCCGGTTCGACGTTGCTATAACTCAATGCTTTCAATGGAACACTTCGCCGTACGAGTTTTTGCTGAAGAATGTCGTTCATGTTTCGCAGTTTGGTTTCGTCTTCTGCGGTCAACACCAGCTCATGCTTTTCAAGGACGACGTTTGCAGCACTGCCTTTGAAGTCGAAACGTTGTCGCACTTCTTTGACGGTCTGATTTAGTGCGTTGCTAACTTCGGCGAGATCTACCTGAGAAACGATATCAAATGAATTCTGCTGGGCCATGACTTCTCGTAAGGTCAGAATAGCATCAATCCAACAGCATGTGAAACTTATCTCTTGGTGAGAACAGACTTCATTTCGCAAAGAACTCGGCGCGATTTTTGAAAGAGTGCGGGAATGCAAGGGGTGTGAGAAATCTGAAGGAAAGTGCAAGTAAGGAAGGGCGGTTTACCCCCGCTCATAACCGACCTAATTGGATCGGAAACAGCTGGGCTAAACCGCCCTTCCTTACTTGTACTTTGTAATGGATTTTAGTTGTGTTGGATCTACATGTTAACGACTGCAGGCAAATCAAAGAACTTTAGGAAGTTGTCACTGGTAATCCGTCCTACCTCTTCAAGCTCCAATCCACGACATTCGCT
>DATDFV010000284.1:0-9079 GCA_036522415.1 Pyrinomonadaceae bacterium
GTATTTAGTCTGCGGCCGTCAGCGTTGCGTCCTGACTTGATGGCAATACAATCGTCGCCGGTATTGAAATCACAATCCTCGATCAACACATCCGTACACGACTCAGGGTCGCAACCATCGTTATTGGGACCATGACTGCTGATCTTCACAGCGCGCACTGTAACGTTAGTGCTAAGGACCGGATGAATCTCCCACATCGGTGAGTTTACTATTTGCACACCCTCGATCAGAACGTTCTGGCAACGATACGGTTGAATGAACTGCGGCCGCAGGTAATGACCCGCACCGAACAGTCGTTCTTTCACAGGCACGCCTTGTTCAGCCATTTGCTGCAGCGCGGCTCTATCAACTCGTTGATTAGGAGTTCCTTCTTTCCAACCATAATTCACGCGACCGTTCCAGGGCCACCACGAATCAGTGCCACTCTGACCGTCGAGTGTGCCTTCGCCCGTAATCGCGATGTTCCGTTGTTCAAACGCGTAGATGAACGGCGAATAGTTCATCAACTCAGTGCCTTCCCAACGAGAAAAGACGACGGGAAGATAATCGTTGGGGTCCTTACTAAACTTGATCGTCGCTCCTCTCGAGACAACAAGATTCACATTGTTCTTCAGCTGAATAGCACCACTCAAGAATGTCCCTTCGGGAACAACGACACGACCACCACCGGCTTTGCTACACGCTGCGATCGCTTTTTGAAACGCGGCTGTGCAGCTTGTTTGGCCATCGCTCCTGGCGCCGTATTTGGTGATCAGAAAGCTTCGATTCGGAAATACAGGGGGCTTGATACGAGCGAGAATGCCGGGCATTACTGACTGCCATGGATCCTCTTCAAATAGCGCGCGCGAACTGAGGAGGCGCGGCGCAATGGCAATGGAGACCCCGCCGGTTATTAGCTGTTTGATGAAATCGCGCCGTTTGGTCATGGCAACCGATAGCGGGAGTTGGTCATACCACGTTTACAAAATGAACAAACGAGATATTGTTTCCCCGCAAGACTAAAACATTTACTGTACGGAATTTGTGATTGCTTGAGCGTCGAGATTCTGCCGCACCGGCAGTTGAGTGTCAACTGCAATTGCTGACCAATTTGGAGTGGTCGGGAGGAGCAGGTCAGACCAAGTGGTTTAGTAGGGTGCTCAGTCGGGTTCCGTTATAGGACCTATTTGACCTATAGGACCTATTCCGTTACCGACCCATCCAACCACCATCGACAACAAGGACGTGGCCGTTTACATAATCGCTCGCGGAGGAACTCAGGAATACTGCAGCGCCCGCAACATCATCCGGCTCACCCCAGCGCCCGGCCGGAATACGCTCGAGGATTTGGCGATTGCGGATTTCATCGGCTTGCAGCGCTGCGGTGTTGGTGGTCCGCATGTAGCCCGGGGCAATTGCGTTGACATTGACTCGATATTTAGCCCACTCGTTGGCGAGTGCTTTCGTGAGTTGCGCAACGCCTCCTTTTGAAGCTGCATAGGCAGGAACCGTGATGCCACCCTGAAAGGAGAGCAGGGATGCAATGTTGACGATCTTGCCACCGCGCTCACCCTCGATCATGTGCTTGCCTGCAAGTTGACACAGGCGAAAGACGCTGCTGAGGTTTATTTCGAGGACCGCTGTCCAATCTTCTTCTGAGTATTCAACTGCGGGCGCGCGCCGAATTGTTCCGGCGTTGTTGACCAGAATGTCGATACGACCAAAGTGATCGAGAGTTTGTTCGACAAGATGGCGTGTTGTATCTGATTTTGAAAGATCGCCGGTTACGGAGTACGCCTCACCACCTGCCGTTCTTATCTGACCGCAGGTCTCATCTGGCGATCGCGTATTACCATGGCAAGCGACGCGAGCTCCAGCTTCTGCCAGAGCAACTGCGATCGCGGCGCCGAGTCCGGTTGCGGCGCCGGTTACGAGAGCAGTGCGATCGTCTAGTCTGAATTGATCGAGAACTGTGGTCATTGCCGATTATGAACGCTTTGGAGTGCGACGGCCTGCCGTCGCTTTGTTACGGCGTATCGGACCATAGCGGCACGCTGTAACATAGCGACGGCAGGCCGTCGCACTCCAAAATACAGATCAAAGAAAATCTTCACGCAACGGAGAGAAGATGTCGATAAGCACGACCTCTTCATCCATCATTGTCGCCCCATGCCAGCAGTTTGATGGGAAGTGAAGTACGTCACCTGCTTTTGCGATTTGCTCGGTGCCTTCAATGAAAAAGCGCACGCGTCCGCGCTCGACGATCGTCATCTGCTCGTGCGGATGATCGTGTTCGGGGGTTACCAGAAATGGACTGAAACGAAAGCGGCAGATCATCATCCTATTGCCCACAAACATCTGACGGTGGATTCCATCTGCAACGCGTTCCACAGGAATCGTAGACCAGTTCAGATGTTGCGGCAGCTTGCCATGGCCATTGCCATTCGCTTGATCCTCCGGTAACCCTGTAGACATCTCAAGTTCCTTTACTTTTTGTCACTGACTGCTTCCAAACCCGAACCACTCGCAGCGTACTCAGGTTGCACATTCACGACGCCATAGAGGCGGTCTTCGCCTTCTTTAATTGCAGCCATCATCCAGAGAAAATTAATTTGACCTCCAGGCGCTGCCACGTTCGGGTGATAACCTTGCGGCATCAAAACGCAATCCCCTTCGCGTACAACCTGCACGAGTTCCGGCTTGTTTGGATTTGTGTAAACAAACTGCACACCAAACGAAGGCGCCGGCATATCAATGAAGAGATAAGCTTCTTCCAGCAGTTTGGAATGTTCATGAGGAGGCCACGACGTCCAGTTGCCTGGAGTCGAGAAAGTCACACCTGCCATGATTCTTCCTGCTTCAACATTCGCTCCAATCAGTACATTTAGATCCCGCTCTGCCGGAGGTTGACCTGCGATCAAATGCAGACGCGGGTTCTGCCGCACTTCCTTGTAAGACACAAACTTGATCGGATATCGCTTTTCAACAGGCGCAGATACCTCCGCCAGATCACACCCTTGCGCACCCGGCTTCACTTCAATGTCTGAGTCGCGCGGAACATAAAGCGCGTCGTATCGCTCAAGTTGAAACGTTTCACTGTCCGCTGAGACTGATGCACTCCCGTTCAAGCAAATCAACCCGATCTCGTGATCTTTACTGTTGAATTTTTCGGTCGCGTCTTCCGCCGATAATGTGATTCTGCCGTAGTGTAAATAACGCGCGGCAGTTGTTCCCGGTGCCACGGCCGTACGCCGGCCCTTTCCTACATGAGTTTGCGGTACAAAACAGGTTTCTTGCGTAATTGGGTTTTGGGCTATGTCCTTGCTCGTTTCCTGGCTCATTTGCTCTCCCTTTTTCAGATCTTAGATCTCAGATCCCAGATCTCACATTTGAAATCGAAGACCGAAGTTTTCTTCGATCTGGGATCTGGGATCTGTGATCTGAGATCTGAAGTGCCACTCGATATTTAAGCGGGCTTCCCTTTTCTACAGTTACGTTCTTTGCTTCAAACATCAAGTACAGCGGTATCGCGCCGTGCACTCCGCGTCCGAGCGGCGCGTTACCTGAAGCCAGCACTGAGGTAGTGAAACTAAATGTCGCATCGGAAAGTTCCACTGATAGAGTGCCCGCTCCTGAACTAAACCGATCGATTCTCGTTTGCCCGTGTAACTCAGTTTCGAGCTGTCCATGACTACTCGGTACCGCCAGTAGCCAGCGACGAATATTGACAGGTCGATCCGAGCTTAAGATTTCTTCACGGCTAAAGGTGTCGTTATCGATTTGCCACACGACGTCGCTCGTCAAACCAACATCGAGCCATTCACCTGACTTGCCGCCCACCAACGCCCAATGACTCCAGTGCGCACGCAATGATTTGCCATCTGAAGATGTTTGAATGGCATCGGCCCCATCCGTCGCAACAACCTTGCGACCATCTTCCAGCTCGACAAATGGAACCAAGATTGGAAGCGTTTGTTCGACTGGAGCAGCAAATCCGGGCAGGCCATGTGGAATAGGAAGATAGTCTGACAAACCTGGCCTGGGGCCGGTGGTGATTGGCAGAGCAAACCGCATGTCACCTTGGCGCACCAGCCAAACTCCCGCTTCTCGATCAGGTGCTTTGCGAAAGTATTCGAAACGATTAACGAGACCAAGGTTGGGGACCGCTGGAAACTTCGTTACGCCTTCTCTCTTTAGCGCCTCAATTACTTTGGTGTGCGAGTTCGCGAGTTTTCCAAAGAAGCCGGTGGTTTGCTGCCACTCTCGCTCGGGGGTGATGTACGAGTAGTTGCCTTTACCAAAATCGAATATCGATAAGAGGTGAGTATCGTCTCGATAATCGTGGCGCAGATAATTCCATGCCTGGTGATAGAGCGCGGCAATCTCAGTTAGCGGCGCCGGTCGGAACTCCGCATGTTCAGCCAGGAAGCCGGCGATCTCAGGAGTGTCGAGATAACTAACAACTCCCTGGCTACGCCCCCAGTTGTAACCGTATCCATCTTCCGACACGACATCCCACCAGAGTCGCATCTGAGCTTTCAATGAAGGGCGCAGCTTTTCAAGAATGTCTTTTCGACCGGCGAGCTCAGCCGCTTCCCAGATGTATCTCGCGTATTCGTTTGAATAACGATCGTAGCGCCCGGTTGGCGGCGAATCGTCAGCGTAGATGTGTCCGGTAGTGAATTGAATCGCCGCACGATCCAATAGTCGATCAATGAAAGCGCGATCAGTTGAAATACAAAGGTCGTAACTGATACTCGCGATTCGAGCCGCAACTCCGAGATAGTTGTCAGGAAGGTTAATAACATGGTTCGTTTTCGGATCGTAGAAACGTTCCGGATTGAGAAGTGAACGCCACGCTTTCTGTTCGTCTGGCGACAAACTCAACCATAGTGGGTTGGTTTTAAGATCGCGGCCGAAGTGACGAAGAGCGAGCGCTGCATACAATTGAGAAAAGGCTTTGCTTCCGGCGTGTGCCTCAATGAGTCCAATCTGACCGACCCATTTCGCGAGATCACGTCCGGCCAATTCATGCTTGCGGCTGATGTCTGAATATGCAGCCAGAGAACGCATGAACGTTCCCCACGAAAACTCGCCGGTGGTGGGAACGCCGAGCACGCGCTCGGGAGGTGGGTTGACGGTTGCGATTGCTCCCAGGTGTGCTGACAGTTCTTTGTCCAAAAAGGCCTGGACCTCGGAGTGAAAACTGTCGACCTGGACTGAGTCCTGCGAGGCTGTTAATACTTTCTGCGCAATCGCATCGTTATTGATTAACAGCCCCGCGAGCAGACCCAGTGCCGCGAACCACTTTTTGTATCGAATGAACCTCAACCCGTAAATGCTCCCAAGGTCAATCGAGCAGCCAGAACCCGCTGTGAAATAGGTCCTTAGTCAAATAGGACCTCTACTCCTGTAGTGTCGGCTCCTAGAACGTCAACTTCAGACCGAACTGAATATTTCGTGCTGGTCCTGCGGTTGGGACTCCGAAGCCGGCAGTCGTTCGCGTCAAACTCGTTACCCTGTAGTTCACGCGATTGAACGCATTGAACATGTCTGCCTGGAAGCGAAGGTTAAATCTCTCTGAGAGTGTGAACTGCTTCCGCATGGAAAAATCCCAGGTTTGCAGACTAGGTCCCTGAACGTTTCCTACACCGCTGTTGCCGCGTCGATTTGCCGGCGCAGCTGCAAATGCATCGGGGTTAATCCATCCGTTGCCGCCAGGGTTAGGAAGCAATACCGGTCCACCAAGATAGTCAGCTCGTCGAGTGCCGATTGCAGTGCTCGCTAGGATTGTGAAATATGGGCCACTTTGATAACGAGTGATGCCACTAATCTCCCACCCTGAGAGCACAACGCCGCCAACACCCTTCATCTTGCTGAAGAACGGAACACGATAGTCATACGTCGTGACAAAGATGTGTCGTCGATCAAACGTTGCAAGGCCATAGTTTGTATGGCGATTGAACGGGTCTTCGCCGGCGTCTATGTTATCGCCGTTGCCACTTGTATCCGTTAGCGCTTTCGAGAATGTGTAACTTGCGGTGAGTTCAAGATTGCCTTTGCGCTTTGCGGCATATAACTGCATGCCGTGGTAGTTGGAATTGGCATCTGAAAGCCGGTACAGAATTTGGGTGAATCCTTTATACGGACGAAGCGCATCGGTTGTAACCCCGGGATTTGCAAGGATCGTTGAAAGCACTGGCTGATTCAAATCCGGTTGCCTGATCAAATGTCGGCCGAGATTGCCTACGTAATTGGTTTCAATAAAGAAGCCGCGAGGTAACTCCCGTTGCAGACCAACACTGAAGTTCATCGAATAAGCAATATTCAGATCAGGATCGATCGAGTTAATTGAACCAAGCAGAGCGGCATTCGCCGGCGTTCCGCCTGACGGATTAGCCAGATTGCCATTGCTGAAGCTTGGCGTGCTTACAAATGGCGGCACGTTGACCTGCGAGAAAATCAAATTGCCTTCTACCTTGTCGTAGTACATACCGAAACCACCGCGGATTACAGTCTTATCGTCGTTGAGCGGAGCGAAGGAGAATCCAAAACGTGGCGCGAGTCTGTCTGCAGGTTGATAGAAGCCAAGAGGCGCTCCCGTCGGAACCAAAGCGAGCGCAGCATCAGTCGCGGCCACCCGTCCACGCTCATCCGCTGGAATTCCATCACCGGCTCTAACTAATCCATTAAAGCGATTCCCTCCCTTTGTTAGATCGATTGTTCCATTAGGGAGCACCGTGACGGCGTTTGCCGGATTGTAAAGATGAGGGTTGAAGTTCGCCATGTTATTCGCCTGCGTAAAAGTTGGACCGAAGTGGTAATAACGGGCGCCAAGTTCAAAGCTCAGGTTCTTTCGGGCTTTCCAACTATCATTGACGAATGCTTCGATTTGATTGAATCGGAAGAAGCCAACCGGATCATCGTTTGCTTCGCTGTAAGTCCGGAAATTACCGAGAAGCGCATCAGCAAAAGCATTGCCTGTGGTTACGGCGCCATTGGCGGCACCGGAATTAAACGAAACGTTGCCGGTATAAATGGAGCGTCCATTTTGATCCTTTCGATTTCGAACGATCAAGGCACCGGTCTTCAAAGAATGTTTCCCGAAAAGCCAGGTAACGTTATCACTCAAAGCAATATCGGTGGTGGGCGACAGCAAAGAAGCATTTGGTCCACTGAAATTAGCCATGGACCCATTGCCCGAAAAAGTGATATTCGGAATACCGTTGTCGAAGCGGCCCCCACTGAATAGCTGTGGGTACGTGAAGTGGAATGTTTCCCGTTTCCAGAACTCGCCGACTGGTGGAATACGTTGACCGTTCCACGCCGCGTTTGCCTTTACCTCATTGATAAGCGTGGGAGATATCAAATACGTGTAAGAGATCTGATAGCTGGAGCCCGGCCGCAACCGATTGGTTGGAATTGTTGGCAACTGTGAATTGATAAACGTGCCGAAGGGATCGATCAGATCGTACTTGTCTTTCAAGTAGCGTCCATAGAGACTGTGTTTGGAGTTGATTCGATAATCAATTCGGATGTTGTCTTCACGATAATCAAACGGGTTTGGCTGTTGGAACGTCGCGTTGTTGGTGGTCGGTGTGTCTGAGTAAGCGACGGCGAGACCTTCCATTGCTGTGTACACCGCAGCGATTGCCGCACCGTTCGGAGTTACACCGACAGGTTGACCATTCAATCTCAAGTTCGCAAGGTTTCGCCCAGGAATAGGCTGACCAGCGGGAACAACAGCAAGAGTCACCGGATTGATTGCCGTGTAACCGATCGGAACGTTCAATGCTCCGCCACGAAGGCTAAAGTCTCCGAGACGCTCGGCGTGGGTTGGCATATTTCGTTGCACAGGCGCTGCGTCCTGCCTGATGTATTTGTATTCCTGACCACCAAAGAAGAATAGTTTGTCTTTTACAATCGGTCCGTTGAAGTTCCAACCAAAATTATTGAAACGAAGTTTTCCTCTCTTTGGAGACTTGGCATTTCGCGCATCAAGTTTATCGTTGCGCAGGAACTCAAAAGCGGCGCCGTGATAATCGTTTGTACCGCCGCGCGTAACCACGTTGATTGCGGCGCCTGCGTTGCGACCGTACTCAGCAGAGAAGTTGGAGGTTTGAATCTTAACTTCCTGGATGAAATCGATGCCGACGTTGTTTATCTGGCTGTTGTTGCTGCCAGAGTCCATATTGGAGCCGCCATCGACGCTGAGATTGTTGTAGTTCGGACGGTTTCCATTAATGGCGGCTTGACTAATGCTCAAGCTGGTAGTTAAGGCCAACTGATCTTCGTCGAGAATCACAGCGCCCGGAATTAGCGTCACCAACTGCATGTAGTTTCGTCCATTAAGAGCAAGGTTTTGCACCTGGCGACTGTCAACAACACGCGCAACCTCGCCCGAAGTTGTGTTGACGGTTTCACCCGCCGCCGTTGTGACCTCGACAGTCTCAGTGACGTTGCCTGCTTCCAATGTGATGTTGACGGTGAGTCGTTGATCAGCTGTTAAGACATTTCCTGTTTGGTTTGCTTTTTTAAAGCCTGATCGTTCCACCGTTACGGTATAAGTACCAACTGGAAGACTCGTCACCGTATAAAAGCCACTATCGTCGGTAACAGCAGTGCGCGGCGCGTTGGTCGCAATATTTGTGATCGTTACGGTGGCACCGGGAATAACGGCACCCGAAGAATCAGTAACGGTACCGTTGATCCTGCCGTTCACAGTCTGTCCGCTGACACTGAAACAAGCGAACACTGCGATAAGGAGAGCGCCACAGACTTGCATGAGTGGCGAAAAGAATTGGGGAAGAGATCTTGGTTCTTGCATTGAAGTGACACCTCCAAATTTTGTTAAGTGAGTATCAGGTCGCGTTACCTGATACCCAGTTGATTTGAACGGCAGGAAACAGGCACTAACTTCTATGCGACCATGGGAGCAGCAAAAGCAGGCGCAGCGACAAGCGCTACCGCGCCTCGTAGCCGCGGATGTTCTTCAGCCGGCACGACGTGCACTTCTGTCATACCGCCAAACTCTGTAAGTGTTCTTTCGCGCAGGGCACTGCGCACGATGGGTTCGATCAGACTCCACGCGGTCGTAATT
>DATDFV010000285.1:0-27300 GCA_036522415.1 Pyrinomonadaceae bacterium
GGTACTGCTATCGCTGTGACTGACGACGAGCTCATTGAAGCAACCAGGGAAATAGGTGCCAGTGAAGGAATTTTTTGCGCTCCGGAGGGGGCTGCTTGTCTCCCGGCACTTAAGAAATTGATATCTGCGGGCAACGTCAAATCAACTGAACGCGTTGTCCTCTTTAACACAGGCTCGGGTGTTAAGTACATGGAGTCGTTTGCAGGTTCGTCCTGACTTCGCATCCAGCCTGAGAACAGGATCGATTATGAAGAAAATGGTAACCGTCGTGATCTTGGGCTTGCTGACGAACCTAATTCCTCTTAGCCCGGTAATGGCTCAGGAAAAAGTTCCGGATAAGGATTTCAAACACGCTGAAAAGATCAAAAAGGCAATATCGGATGCGGGAGCAACACTCGATAGAGAGGTGATAGTAAAGCTAAAAGACAATACAGAGATTCGCGGCCTCATTCGGGAAATCGCCGCTGATCATTTTGTCGTCATATCGACCTCGGGCGCTCTCCACACAATCAATTACACTCAGGTTGAAAAGTTCAAGGCAAACAAGCGCGACGTTGGAGGCAGAACCTTCATGACCGCGCCAACCAGTGCGAAGAAGGTAATTGGTGGGTTTGCGATTGGCATTGGCGCTATAGTCCTTTACTGCGTGGTCAGTCGAAGGTGTTACGAGTGAAATTGCGTAGCTAGTTCGGAGGACTTGTTGTGAAATACTTTGTGGGTGTAATCGTTCTTCTACTCATCAGCGCGTTGGGGGTCTGCGCTCAACAACCGCCATCGCCATGGGTCAACGAAGCGGATCGAGCACAACTCGAGAGCCTGCGCAAGAGTGGTTTGGAAGCACTCTACAACATCGATTACGACAAGGCTTACCGCGACTTCAAGGAGATCGCGACTCGCTATCCGAATCATCCTGCTGGACCTCAATTGCTTGCGTCCAGACTCTGGCTCAAGACTTTGTATGAATCCCGTCGTTTGCAGTCCTCTCTGTACAGTTCTGAGTCGTTCTATACAAACGGCGATGACAAAGTGGACCCGAAGATCGTTGATGAGTTTCGCGGGCTTACTCGTGACTCGAAGCGATTAGCCGAAGCGAAGTTAAAACAGGATCCGCGCAACATAGAAGCACTTGATTACCTGGCTAACACGGAGGGTCTAAAGGCCTCATTTGAAGAAGCAGTCGAGCGCCGTCACTTTGCCGCGTTACGTGATGGCAACGATGCAGTCGATCATCACCGGCAAATTCTGAAGATGAAGCCGGAATACATCGATGCGCAATTAACCATCGGTATCTATGAGTACGCGGTTGGTTCACTTCCCTTGCCTGTGAAGCTGATTGCCGGAGTAACGGGCTATCGCGGATCGAGGAAGAAAGGTTTGATGCTCCTGGAGCAAGTTGCTAAAGAAGGTCAGTGGCGACAAGATGACGCCAAGACTGTTCTCGTCCTGTTGTACACCCGCGAAAAGCGCTTCAACGATGTGTTGGTATTAACGAGAGAGTTGAGCGCAAAGTATCCTCGCAACTATCTCTTCCGACTGGAAACTGCTGATGCATTGGTTGCGATCGCAGCACAGAAGCGAAAGCAAAACGACGCCGCGGGTGCGGTTCAGGCCGAGAAGGAGGCATTTGCGACTTTCGATGAACTACTTCGTGATCGAAATGCAAGAGATGCCGCAGTGCGAGCTCTGGATCTGATTCACTTCAAATATGGAGAAGTGTTATTCACGGCGGGCCAGAACGAACGAGCGGCAAAGGAGTTTTTGACGGCGACCAAAGTTGAACACGCGGAGCCCGGTCTTGTAACGATGGCGCATTTGTATGCAGCACGCGCGTACGACGTTGCGGGAAAACGCGATGAGGCAGTTGCTCAATACAAGGAAGTGTTGGCCCGTCCAAACGTTTACGATGCCCACGATGAAGCGAAGAAGGGCCTGAAGCAGGCGTACAAGTCGGAGCAGTTATCGCAGAAAGACGTGGAGCAATAAAATTTGAGATTTAAGATTTAACATTGAAGATTGTTCCTGGTGCTTTGTACTTTGTTTCTTAATTCTTTACGGCACCATGAACATTAAAACAAAGCACAAAGCACGAAGCACCAAGAACAACCTTAAATCTGAAATCTGAAATCTTAAATTCGAGACATGTCATTCAAACCTCAACCTGGTTCTGCTCGTACGCGGCGACTGCTTCTTTGCCTTGACGGAGTTCCTCACAAAATCATTCAGTCTGCAAAGTCACGAGGAATGTTCGAAGCGTTCAATACTCCAACGCGTCTCCTTTCTCCATTTCCAACAATGACGAACGTTGCCTTATCAGCGATGTTCGAAGCTTCCCCACCGGCCGGTTACGAAAGTCTTTATTTCGATCGAAATGCCCGCCAACTTTCCGGCGGAATTCGGAAATACATTGGCCGTCGCACACCTGACAAAATTCCATCGTCGTACATGGATGCTTTGGATTATCAGGAGCCGCTAATGTTTGAGTTCCTGATATATGTTGCTCCGGAACGTATTTGGCGGGCTGATATGCAGCGCTTTCGCGAACGATTTCTTGAAGCACCACAAACAAGAGATTACTTCGGCTTTCTAAAAGCAACTGATGGACTCTTGCACGCTCAGGGTCCTGAGCGACTGAATGTCGCACTGGCAGCGCTCGACAACATTCTCAATGAGATTCGTAAAACATCAGGGAGTGAAACTGAGATTGTTTTGTTTTCCGATCACGGCATGAACCTGGAAGAGAATCGGCGTGTCGATCTTGTGACGCACTTGACGCGTCGAGGCTTCAAAGTCTCTGCTCAACTTCCAAACGAGCGCCGATCGCTTTCAATCCCTGCGTTTGGGTTGTGCAGTTATGTGGCGATTTATTGCGGTGATGAAGATTTGATACCGGAAACCAGTGACGCTTTGATTGAACTGCCGGGTGTTGACTTTACGATCTATCGAGACGCAGGTGCTGTGGCTCTAAAGAGTGCGCGGGGAACAGCACGGATTGAACGAAGCGATGGAGATCGTTATCGATATTTACCGTTCAACGGCGACCCGCTGCAACTCAATCCGAAGATTGAAGAGCTCAGGAACCGGGGACGCTCCGATGACAAAGGCTTTGTAAGCGCCGCCGACTGGTTCGCTTTGACTAACCATCACATGTATCCAAATGTCGTCGTTAACCTCTACAAATCACTGTTCACGCACCGCGTACAACATACTGCAGACATCCTCGTCAGCGTGCGTGATGGTTACTATTATGGCTGGTCGGCATTTGGAAAGTTCGTGAAACTTCTTGCTACTCACGGCAACGCGCTGGCATCGAGTAGCAATGCGTTCCTCATGAGCACGCACCGTGAGTTTCCGGAATGTGTGCAGGCGGATGAGGCGAAACAATTCTTGCTGGGGTAGAAATAGGACCTATTTGACGTATAGGACCTATTAACCTCTCGACCTTCCACTTGACCACCACTCACCAACCACGTACAAAATCAAATATGTCATGGGAGCAAGCGGTGTCTTCGGCAGCGGTTGAAACTTTTTCTCTTGTAAAGCAGTTCGGCACCTTTGTCGCTGTCGATCACATCGATCTTTACATCAAACGTGGAAGCTTTTTTGGATTCCTTGGCCCGAACGGCGCAGGAAAATCAACCACCATCAAGATGCTTACCGGACTGCTGGCTCCCACCAGTGGCCGCCTTCGAGTACTCGGTAGAGACATTGCGGCAGAGCCAATCGAAATTAAGAAAAGGATTGGAGTGGTTCCGGAAGATTTGAATCTCTTTGAACGATTGACTGGAGCCGAGATGCTCGCCTTTACAGGCCGGATGTACGGACTAACGAGTGCTGAAATAGCTCAAAGGTCGAAAGAACTTTTAGAGCTGATGGACTTGCAGGATGAACCGAAGAAGCTGGTCATTGAGTATTCGCACGGCATGAAGAAGAAGTTGTCGTTGGCCTGCGCGTTGATTCATCGGCCTGAGATTTTGTTTCTCGATGAACCCTTCGAAGGCGTTGACGCAATCGCATCGCGAACGTTGAAGGATCTGTTGTCGCGACTGACTGCTCGCGGTCTGACAGTGTTTCTGACCTCGCATGTTCTGGAGATCGTCGAACGGCTGTGTTCGGACATTGCCATCATCGCTCAAGGCAAGTTGCTGGCAGCTGGCCCACTAAACGAACTGCGCAAGGGGATTAGTTTGGATGAGGACGGGAAAGGACCGGTCTCACTTGAGGAATACTTCATTCATATCGTTGGCGGCACACGAAGTACCGGTGAAGAAGAAGTGCTGCAGTGGCTGACGTGATGTCTACGTTTTGCAGGCTCAATGCAGAACGATCTTGGTAATTATGGAGTGTCGTGAGAAGTTAATTGTGTCCTCTTAGAAACTCTCTGCGCTACCTCTGCGTTCCTGCTTCTCTGCGGTTGTAGAATTTGCGCATCCCACTTTACCGCAGAGACGCAGAGAACGCAGAGGTAGCGCAGAGCAAGCTAAAATCGATTGTTTCTTTCCGGAGGCAGTCTGAAATGAAGAAGTCAACAGTTACCAGTGTTGTGCTCATCATTATGTTTGTTTCGCTGACAACGATGGCGCAGGACAAACACATCATCAAGCCTCAAACAGTCATCAGTGAAATAGTGGAAGGGATGCCGAAGGGCGACAAGCAACAAGTGCGTGTACTCACTGCGACATTCCAGCCAGGTGAACAGACTCTGTTCCACACGCACCGTTTTCCCGTGACCGTTTACGTATTGGAAGGTGCCTTTACTCTTGAGAAGGAAGGTCAAGAACCTGTTACAGTAAAAACCGGTGAGGCAATGCTGATGCCGCCGAACGTAAAGATGACCGGATACAACAAGAGCACTACAGAGCGATTACGCCTGGTGGTGTTTTACGTAAGTGATCCGGATACACCTTTCCTTGACGCAATCCACTGACAACAGTTGATCTTTGTTCTTTGTAATTTGCTTTGGCCAAATTCTGAGACAAACTTGGAAGCAGTCAGTACCACCTCGCGGTAGCGGGTGGGTACGCAGTCTCAAAATCAACTGATAAAATCTACTGCGTACCCACCCGCTATCCCGACGAGTCGGGATACTGACTGCTTCCAATTGTGATTGCGGCTCTGCGGCGCTGCGATTACTCTTTGTCGTTACTCCGTTTCTTTGTCAGTAATTTCAAAGTTAGTTAATTCATACACAGCGCCAGAAAGGTAGAACTCATAATGAAGCCCCGAGCTTTTCTTGCTCTCGTAGTCCTTTTCTTCGCCATCCCTGCTTCTGCACAAGCGCCCAATCCGCTTTACCTACGCGAAATGCCAGACGATCAAAAGGTTGCTCATGAAATCCAGGGTACTGATCCTATCGATACTAAGGCGCGTCAGGCTGGGACGTTTGACCAACTGAACAGAATTATTCAGGACCTTGCCAGCGCCCAAGGTCGCAGCTCGAGCAGTCTGTTACCTGACGAGAAGAGAATGTCTGATTACTATCAGATCCTTTCGGCACGTGCATGGGAACAGGTGTACAAGGCTACCGATACGGATCGCAAGCGAAGATTTCAACTTACCGGCTACTCAATGGATCCGAACTTCAAAGCTCAACTCTTGGAGAAGTTTTTCAGTCCTGCCTTCCGCAATGTTTATGCAAAGGCAGAGCAGTTTTTGAACGACCGGCACAACAAATTTGTTGCTGCCCAATCACAACCAATGCAGCCTCCGCCAAATGCTGGCATGAATGGATCGACGGATCCTGGCACGATGGCGATGCGACGTTGTGTGACTGCGGGTCGTGATCCAATGCAGTGCTTCGGCGAAGTATTCAAAGGTGGAATGATGATGATGGCAGGTGGCGACGCTGGTATGGGTTCCGCGTTCGGTCAGACGTTGCCCACTGGACTACGCATGACTGGTCTATACGGCGATAGTCACTTTGGTCTGTCGTTCACCGAAGACACTCTGTGGGTCACTTGCGATCACGTCACCACGCAAGCCAACTACAATATGGCGATGAACAACGGTCAGGTCGGAATTGATATTACTCCCGGTCTTGAAGGTGCGAAGTTGGGAAACAAACCATTCTCATTAAACTTCACACCGGAAGGAAACATAACTGGGACTGGGATTGTAAAGATCACCGGCATGGTCCCTGCTGCGGGATCTCATCCACAAGCCCAACAAACGAGGCGTCGTTACATTTCGGAGGAAGAAGCCAAACATGCACCTTACTGGGAGAATCCACAGCGGGACGCCGGCGGCAACCCGTACGTTGATGAACCCGTAACGATTGGGGGGCCGACGGTCAGTCTTACCAAAACCTGCCAACTCGGCACGAATCTACCACTCGGCAGCGCTGGACCAACATATGCTATGAACACCGTGAATCCACTCCTGAATCTCCTGGGAGCAGGGATGATTAACGACGCACCGTGGAAACAGCGTTCAGCGAAGGACAAGGCGTGGCCGGGCCCCGGGCTTCGTCTACACGGTGAATACGATGGACAGGGCGGACTGAGCCTGGAATTCCATGAGGACTCTGTAATCCTTGGTTGCGGACAAACGTTCTTAGCAAGCAACTATGCGATACGAGGTGGCAACAATCAGTGGAGCATCAGTATCGACAATAGAGGTAATCCGGTCACGTTAGCACTTGGTCCGGGGCGAAGTATTTCCGGTTCAGGCCCGATTCGAGTTAATGGTAATGCGTTTGTTGGGGACCGGAGCAATGGTAGCGGTTCGATGTTCGCAGCTTCGATGGCAACTTGTGCAAGCGGGACGTTGAACCCGGCGAGGTAACAAAGGTTCGGATCGGTCCTTCGATCGGCACTGCCGAAGAAGTGAAAATAATCAGCCCTCGGTCCTGGGACCGCAGGCGTCTCCCCCTGCCCGCGTCAAACGTAACCACGTGGATTACCTCAGCGACTTTGCTTAGCGAACAGTGGAGCAACATCAGGGTCGCGCGCGACGCGGGCAGGCGGGGACGCCTGCGGTCCCAGCACCGAGGTCTCTGATTATTTTCACAGCTTCTGCCGCGAGATGGAACTAACTTCATCCGATTAATTGCAGAGCATCCGACAAAATAGAGGCTGAAACCAAACCGAGCTGTCCGGCGTATTGCCACGAGTTATTTCGTTTCTGCACCATCACTTTGAAACTCAAACTTACTTAGAAGAGTCGACTATGAAGAACCTGATTACTCTCCGTCTCGTCGCGATGATTTGCGCGTTGTTGCTCGTGTCGCTCTCGGTTCACGCTCAGGATGTCGTCTGGCCACAGTTTCGTGGTCCGGAGTCAAACCCCGTCGGAACACATGCGCGACTGGCTGAACGCTGGTCGAAAACTGAAAACGTGGAATGGTTCCAGGAGATTCCCGGGCGTGGTTGGTCTTCACCCATTGTTACGGGCGGTAAGGTGTACATCACGACCGCAACCACAGATGGAAAATCAAAGCCACCACAAATCGGGACTGAATACAGTAACGAGTATGTCGCAGAGTTACAAAAGCAGGGTCTTTCGATGGAGGAGATCATCAAACGCGTTACTGAGCGTGACATCGAACTACCTAACGAGGTAACGCTGCATTACTTTCTCTATTGTATGAATCTGAAAACCGGCAAGGTTGATTGGACAAAAGAATTTTACACAGGGCGGCCGCCGGGCGGGCGCCATCGTAAGAACAGCTTTGTCTCTGAGACGCCGGTAACGGATGGCAAGTTCGTCTACATTTATGTCGCGAATCTCGGACTGTGGGCATTCGATGTGAAAGGCAAGCAGGTTTGGACTACTCCTCTCGAAGCAAACCCAATGTATCTCGACCTGGGAACGGGAAGTTCACCTGCCCTGACCGGAAACTTACTCATCATCCTTAACGACAACGAGAAACAGCAATACATAGCCGCGTTCGACAAACAAACTGGCAAGCAGGCCTGGCGCACGAATCGAGACATCGGAGCCAAGAACCAAATGATTCGTTCGGGATGGAGCACGCCTTTCATCTGGCGTCACTCATTGCGAACCGAGATCATCGCCGTTGGTCCTGGTGACGTTGTTAGTTATGACCTTACCGGAAAAGAACTCTGGCGCATGTCTGGAATGTCAATGTCGACGGTTGCCACGCCCTTTGCTTACGACGGTTTGCTTTACGTCAATGGAGGGCGAGGCCGCGGGTTCTTTGCGATCAAACCGGGTGCTTCAGGCAACATCTCATTGAAGGAAGATCAAACCTCCAATGAATATGTTGTGTGGTCGCAACCGCGCGCGGGAACTTATCTGCCATCATCGCTCGCCTATCAGGGATCCGTCTACACATTGACTGAAACCGGTATCTTGAATCGGTTCGACGCGAAAACAGGCAAACAGATTTACAAGACGCGGATTGATCCGAAGGCAACAGCTTTCACGACATCGCCCTGGGCCTACAACGGCAAGCTTTTCTGTCTGAGCGAAGAAGGTCAAACGTTCGTGATTGGAACCGGTGAACAGTTTCAGTTATTGCACGTCAACGATCTCGACGACATGGCCCAGGCATCGCCAGCGTTGGTCGGTGAACGTCTGTTGATTCGGACAGAGCATCGGCTTTACTCGATCCGTCGCAAAGGATAACTACTAACTCGAGAAATCTTTTGGATGCTGCCAATCTCACAACGCGGATGCTGTGAAAACAATCTGATACGTCTTTTCGTCATTTCAATCAACTGTGTCTTACTCCTCAGCGCTTGTAATCGCCAACAACCGCTAACTGCATCCGCCCACAATAAGCTTGGGAATGCATTACAGGAACGCGGCGATTTCGATGGTGCAATTGCCGAATTCGATCAGGCAATAGCGATCGATCCAAAACAACCTTATTACTATTTCAATCGCGCAAACGCGCATAAGGCCAAAAAGGAGTTTGACCTCGCGATTGTTGACTACGACAAAGCGGCATCAATCGATCCCAAAATTCCTGACGTTTACAACAATCGGGGAGACGCGCGCGCAAGCAAAGGTGATACTGATGGGGCACTTTCGGACTTCAATATGGCACTTACACTCAATCCTCGTCATGTCCACGCGTATAACAACCGCGGTTACATACGGCAACAAAGAGGCGATTTGGATGGCGCACTTCAAGATTATGAAAAGGCGATTGCTCTCAACCCCAACGACGCATATTTTTACAGTAATCGTGGTAGCGTGAAGCGTGCAAAAGGAGACTTGGATGGCGCAATATTGGACATCAATAAGTCGATCACGCTCGATTCGAACAACGCTGAAGCTTATTGCAATTTAGCTTTGATTTACTTGACCAGGCACGAGACTGAAGGAGCAAATCAGAATTTAGCTAAGTGCTATTCGCTTGATTCCTCATTACGATCACGATTTGAGCCACTCGTGCGACAGATAAAATGAAGGGGAACACAAAGTACGCACTCGCATGCCCAGGATACAGACCCCGGAACTTCTCAGTCGGATTTCTGAAGGTGACTTCGTCGCAATCAAGTTAAAAGGCCTTCAGGATGGTTCTTTCTATTTAATGCTCGAAACCGCAGAAGATTCGTTTATTCTCGAACATGCAGACGGGTCAATGAAGGAATATCCGAAAGTTGATCACGCGTTGACCTGGTTGAAGAGAATGACCAATGCTCATGAAGTCGTAGTCGATATTGAACTCTGGCGGAATGATAAACGTTAAGAACGTTCATTGAGCTTTGTGTCTTCGTGCCTGAGTGTTTAAGCTCTGATCCGATTCAGGAAGTCTCGAAACGAGGTAAATTTGTGACCAAGCATATTGGGATAGTAGCCGGTAGCGCTGAAGGAGCGGCTCTCTGTTATCGGACCATTTGTCTGGAAGCGCCGGTTTTCATGGGTGAACACAATCACCCGGAGATAACCATGAGTTCGATCCCGCTTGCTGTGCACATGCGTCACATTCGGGCGAATGATTGGAAGAAGGTGGCCGACCTGTTAGCAGTTTCTGCACGGAAGGTTGCGAGTGCCGGAGCAGACTTTGCAATCTGTCCTGATAACACTTACCACCAGTCTTTTGAGTACTTGATTCCACAGTCGCCGATTCCATGGTTACATATTGCAAAGGCCGTTGGTGAGGAAGCGAAGTGCCTCGGTTACAAACGACTCGCCGTTTTAGGAACGAAGTACTTGATGGAAGGACCGGTCTATCCTGAGTCTCTCGCCGAGTTCAGTATTGAGCGTGAGATACCAGAGTTGGAAGACAGAGTAAAGATAAACCACATAATCTTCGACGAGTTAGTTAATGGGATATTTCCTGAGCCGTCTCGATTGTATTTAAATGAAGTGACGAACAAACTGAGGAACCAGGGCTGTGATGCTGTCGTGCTCGGTTGCACTGAGCTGCCGTTGATAGTTCGCAGAGATGATTGTCCGCTCCCTACGTTAGACTCAACACGTTTGCTGGCAAGAGCCGCGTTGAGAAATGCACTTGAAGGTTAAGAGCAGAATGGAAACACTCCACGTCATCTGGAACTTTGCCTCACTCTTCAGTGTATTCGCCGTCCCTCAGCTATTGGGCGTGCTAGTCTATTTTCGTCTCCGACGCCTTCGGAAGCTCCTGGCACATATTGCCGGATTTCTACTCACGACTACGTCATTCCTTTGCCTGTCCTACCTGTTTTTTCTTTACTTGCCGGCCAAGGCTCATCCCGAGGAAGGATGCGGATTGCCTTTGATGGGTGCGTTACTTATGACTATGGGCGGGACGGTCATGACTATTTCGATCAGCCTGGCGGTGCAGGCGATCCTAATGCAACGAACCCGGAAACTTTCCAACTAGCCGCTCAACCGCACTGACATCCAGGTGGCCTGTGGAAACTACGACGTAAACAGAGTGGGACGCCTCATTTCAAGTGTAACCCTCGAGAAGTAGTCTAGAGTCTGGAGGAGACCTGAATGAGTCGTCGGTTAGCACAGTTCTTAATCTTTAGCCTGACCTTATTATTAGGCGTCAGCGTTCACTTTCACTCTCTAAATCGCCCTACTGAGACGGCTTTAGTCAAACCTGCGCCAGCAGCGTCCGCAAGTCGCTCTAACGAGATACTACGAGTGTTGCTGCCGAATGGTAACTCGGCAGATGAAACTCGATTGCCAGAATTCGATCGCATTGAGGCCATCGACGCTCTGAAAGAAGCACAACGCGACGCGCGTGGCGACCGCGCCGTTGGGATCGTCTTTCTCCTGGCAGTCTTAAAGGAAGATTATCAGACCAATAGGGCCAAACTCATTGAATCGCTGAGAGGATGTCAACAGCTGTCGTATCCGCAAAAGCAGGAGTGTGCCTATTCCATTTCATCGTATCTGATGGAACTTGCCCGGCAAGGGGATATGTCGCTGTTGACTGAAATATTCTCAGTTCACGATTTGTCTGACGGTGATTTCTCCGAAGAGCTCGGTTATTTCTACTCGAACACACTCAATAAGTATCCCAGAGCGTTTTTATCAGCGCTGAGCTTTTATCCGAACGATTTACAACAGAGGGTATGCACAATGGCTGAAATGGAAGATGGCGGAGGCATGGCCGACGAAACATACTTTGAAGTCAGAAAGCTCTTGAAGACTTTATCTGTTCAGAAAGATTCACTCGCGCCTGTGGCGACGAACTGTCTACACGCCATGAGGCAAGCCAGAATTGAGACGCTACGCCAGCGTGAAGACTAAGCTTTCGTGTATACGTGTGCAGGGGCTTCTGTTCGAGGGGGCGGCCGGGGACGGCCGCGCTCCGACAGAAGAGCTTTCGTGTATCCGGTCAAGGAGCTTCTGTTCGATGACCTAAACTATTCGCAAACCCTACGACGGCGGACTCGAAGTCGAATACAATTTTCGCCCAGGCGGCGTGCGCTCACGTGCTAGCTGATCCCCGAACGGGATGTCTGGTGAACGACGGTTTCTTTTTGATCCATTTGGCGAAATGGAGTAATGAGGCAGATGGTTGCGAGGTGAGTGATGTCTGTAATCGATCACTTAATACTTAATGTCAACGACATTCCATCCAGTGTCGATTTTTATGTGAACGTTCTCGGGTTTAAGTTGGAAGGAGAGGAAGGGCCTTTCTCAGTCATTAGAGTAGACGACAGCTTTGTCCTGCTTCTGGGACCTTGGGGCACGAAGGGTGGTGAGCACCTCGCCTTCGCAATGAACCGCGAAGAATTCGATAAAACATTCGCGAGGATTAAACAGAAAGGGATTCCTTACGGCGATTCGTTCCATTCAGTAGGTAACAATCTCGGCCCAGGTAACGAAAGTGGCGCTCGAGGTTCAGGACCTACTGTGTATATGAATGATCCAAACAAGCATCTGATTGAAATTCGGACTTATGAGTGACGAATCGATTCGTCCGTATCAAAACAAGGACGAGCTTGCAGTGAACAAATGTATGGTACGCCCCGTGGCCGCTTTATTGTTTATGAAAAAGCGAGTGGCTGGGAGTACGGACCGCTCGGTGCACTTTATTTTGCCAACTACATAAGCGGTGGTGTGGCAATACACGGAAGTCGAAACGTTCCAACTCAACCAGAGACCCACGGCTGTATTCGCGTGCCAGCGTTTGCCGCGCGTGAATTAAGCAAGCTGATGCCTGTTGGAACAATCGTTCTTGTTTACGACAAGATTTCTTTCGTTTCGGGAAAGGCGTGGGCGGAGAATCCAAAACTCAAGCAGACAGCGATTATTGAATAACCAGGTATGACACTTACAATATTCTTACTGTTCGTCATTCAGAGTCCTTGTGCGAGGTACGGAACGCAGCCAGTAGTTCTGACGGGTATCATCAAAGCGCATGCATTTCCGGGACGGCCAAGTTACGAAAGCATCGCACGGGGAGATGAGCCGGAACGAACGTGGCTGATTCATCTTGATAAGCCAATATGCATTGAGACTGACATGTTCTCTCCAAAAGAGAACGTTTCAAAGCTTCAACTTGTTTTTGAAGAGGGGCGAAGGCAATACGAGATATATCGTCCAATGCTCGGGCAAAGAGTCGTGGTTGAGGCGAGTTGTTCCACGCAAATACCGGACACCATCACACAAGAGTACTAATTAATGTTCAGGCTATTCATAAAAAGCGGAAAGCTTCTTGACCGACATGATCGATGAAAGCTTTGCACAAGTCGAAAGTGAAATTCTGACTCCGATGGATCCAATCAGTCACTTTGGGCTGTTTGTTCGTGAAGGATTCTTCGAAAAAAGCACCTCAGAAAATATCATTGCTGCAATGTGTTCGAGTGAGGGTGTTCCCGCGACGCTTTACGGACGAACTGAGTCGGATTCCATCGATAACAACGTCCGAAGATCTTTAAGATGCGAGTTGTCACCAGAGGTTGTGAGTGTCGTGAAGAACAAGTTGATCGAGGTCACCCCTGAAATCGAAGACCATTTTTCTGTCAAGCTTTGCGAATGTGAGGAGCCGCAGTTTCTGCGATATCGCACTGGGGATTTCTTTGTTGCGCATCAGGACGGAAACACCGGAATGCTCGCTTTGGATCAAGAGAACCGGCGAATTTCAGTGGTCATCTTTCTGAGCCCCAGCGATACTCATTGGGGAGGAAAATTGGTGTTTCACGATTATCGAAGCCAGAAGCGTTTCGCATTTTCAACGCACAACCCAGGAACAGTAGTAGCATTTCGTTCGGAGACTACTCACGAAGTCACTCCAATAATCAGTGGCGAAAGATTTTCGATTGCCGGCTGGTATCGCTAAACGGAAACATGAAACCAATTTCAAAAACCGCGTTCTACTGCTGCGGTGTCCGAATGGAAGACGCTGCATCTGCCAATCCAGTATGTAACGACACTTATGCACAGGTGTTCATGAACAACGAAGGCCTCGCTATGCTCGCAGCCTTCAAGAACGAGACAAGACCAAACGCTTCAAACGTCGCACGCCATCGAATTATCGATGACCTGCTTCAACACGAGCTTGATACCGACTCCGATCGGCTAATAGTACTTATCGGCGCCGGTTTCGACAGTCGCGCTTTCCGTCTTAAAGGTGGCTCCTGGGTGGAACTCGACGAGCCACAAGTTATTTCGTATAAAAACGAGAGACTTCCCAGTGAAAAGAGTCCAAATGAGCTTCAACGCATTCCCATCGACTTTTCGTCCGAATCCGTTGAAGACAAGCTGGCAAGGTTTTCGAATAGGTCGGCAGTCATTGTTATCGAAGGTGTCTTCATGTACCTCGAGGAACAGAACATCGATCGTTTGCTGCAGACCTTAGGCAAGCTTTTTCCTAAACATAAACTGATATGCGATCTCATGACACGCGAGTTCTTCGAGAATTCCGGAAAAACGATAAGCGAGAAGATTACCGGGATGGGCGCTCCATTCAAGTTCACTCCAGATAACCCTGAAGAGCTATTTCTAAGAGCTGGTTACGAATTGAATGACAAGATATGCATCATCGAAAAATCCGTAGTGTTTCAGATGCCGAACATACCAGCGACTGTCCTCGACGGTATTCGTTCATCGTTACCTACCGGCTATTCAATTTACGCATTTGAAAAGAAGTAAGAACGATTTGACCCATTCAAAACTGGAGACTAATACGACAGGTCTGTTAGCGTGTCGCGCGTGCAAACCCAATCCACGATAGGCTAACAGCCTGTCGTACTCAGCTGGATGTAGAACATGCTTAAGAAGAGAGCTGTGCCGATGATTCATGTGCCCGACGTTCTAGCGACCGTCGAGTGGTACAAAAACATTGGGTTCAAAGTCGATAACACCTACGGAAATGACGCCGATGGATTTAGCTTTGCTGTTCTTTCATTCGGTGATACTCAGGTTATGTTCAATCAAGGCGGGAGCACCAGTGAAGGCAAGCGGCGTGAGGTTGACTTATATGTTTATACCGATGGAGTCGATCAACTTTATGAGGAACTAAAAGAAAAAGTTGATGTCATCGAACGACCGCACAACACTTTTTACGGGATGCGCGAGTTTATCTTCCGCGATTTGAACCGGTTCTGGATTACGTTTGCACAGGTAAGCGTTTTTATAAAACTGCTGAGTGGCGTTCAAGAGAACGACATCGAAGCAGTTCGCACAATCCTTGCTCAGGAGACTCTAAAGCCACAAACTCTTACTTCTGCACTAGCAGCAAGCAATAGTGACGAAATGGAAAGTCTTCTCACAACCGCGGGCGCAACTCCACCCGCAAAGGTTGAGGCCGACAAGCTGAAGTCTTACGTGGGCAGCTACAGAAAGGATAATTTTCAGGTTGATGTAACTTTCGAAGATGGGAGTCTGTTCGCGGCACCCGGAAGGCAAGAGCCTTTACGGTTGGTCGCTTTAACCGAAACCACGTTTACGCCTATGTACCTCGATGACTTCGGAAAGATCACTTTCAATATTGCTGACAACAAAGCGTCCAGTTGTACACTCCATGAAGATTCCTCATATGCTGTACAACTGCAGCGTATTTCCCACTGACCAACGTCTTTAAGTTGACAAGCCCCGCGTTTACCGCATAACGTGCCTTCGCTCTATCACTAATTCTTAGCGGAGGAATCAGTTAAATGGGACTGCAAGTACTCATTCAACAAGCAGGTCCGTTACCAATTAAGGTCGCATTCAATGCCCCCACCGACGCACCAATGTACCTGGAGGTTAACGGCTCAGTATGGTCACAAAGTAACAACACGATGATTGGGATCTCAGTTCAAGTAGACAATAATGTGCTCGGGCAGGCTCAGATATATTCCAATGGCAGTTCAACGCACCGTACGGCGGTGCCGGCATATTTTGAACTGAAACTTGATCAAGGAACGCACGCCATTGTACTGGCTAACTATGGAGGAGTCTCCGACAGTAACGACTTCTTTACCGCTGTATTGCATTACTGAGAAAGTTATTTCTTAACATATTCCTCGAAAGCACCCTCGCCTTTCGTTGATCTTCCCGAAATAAACGAGCAACTTTAACCTCGCGTCAAAACGTTCGCGATCCCGTGGATCTCGACTCAATCCAACTGAATTGGAGATACCAACATGCCAGGAAAGCTTACTGACCAAGATTATGTGGCGGCGGCCACTCTGTTAAAAGTTGATGTGCCGGCTATCAAAGCTGTAGCTGAAGTTGAGAGTAGCGGCGACGGTTTTCTCAGCGATGGCCGAGTGAAAATCCTTTTTGAAGGACATCAGTTCTACAAATTCACAAAGGGTGCTTACGCCACTTCTCATCCCACCATCTGTTATAAGAACTGGACCAATAAGTTTTACACGAAGGGGCCAAACGCGGATGTGCGAGGCGCCGGTGAGCTGGCTCGGCTGGCAGAAGCCATGGCACTCAATGCACATGCAGCACTGCTGTCGGCAAGCTTCGGGAAATTCCAGATTATGGGCTTTAACTTCGCGCTGGCGGGCTTTGTCACGGTTGAAGATTTCTACAATGCAATGCAGGTCAGTGAAGCCGAGCACCTGAACGCGTTCTGCAACTACCTAAAAAACAACGCCATCGACGATGAGCTGCGCGCTCACAATTGGGCAAGCTTTGCGTTTCGATATAACGGTTCCGGCTACAAGAAGAACCAGTACGACACGAAGCTGGCGAAGGCGTATAAGAAATATTCGGGTTAGAAGAAGGATGGGGAATTTCAGATTTGAGGGTTCAGATTTAAGATTTAGCCAGTGATCGCTGGTCAGTAGTATAGGACCTATTTGACCTATAGGACCTATTCTACTGACCACTGACTACTGACCACTGACTAAATCTGAAATCCCTATGCCCGAGTTTCCTGATATCGTCGTTTACATTGAGGCTTTGGAAAAACGAATTCTGGGTGTGCCGCTGAACCACATCCGAATAGCTTCACCCTTTCTCTTGCGTACGGCAGTTCCTCCGCTGAGCGCGATCGAAGGTCAAAACGTAGTTGCTTTGCGACGTCTGGGCAAACGGATTTGCTTTGGCTTCAAAGATGAACTCTGGCTGGTTCTTCATCTGATGATCGCAGGACGCCTGCATTGGTATTCCGACAAAGCGAAGGGCTCAAAGTCACGTGGCTTGGCATGGTTTGATTTTGCCACAGGAACTCTCGTTCTTACCGAAGCTGGCACGCAGAAACGTGCTTCTCTTCACCTGGTCAAAGGAAACGAAGGATTGGCCAAGCTTGACCCTGGCGGACTGGAAATATTTGATGCCGATCTTCAGAAGTTTGAATCAGCACTCTTAGCTCGAAACCACACTCTCAAACGGGCGCTGACAGATCCTCGCATCTTCAGCGGAATCGGCAATGCATATTCCGATGAGATCCTCTGGGAAGCGAAGCTATCGCCGTTTGCTCTTACTCAGAAGTTAACGACAGCTGAAATCGAGCGGCTCTTCACTGCGGTGAAAGACGCGTTGACTGAATGGGTCGAGCGCTTGCGCAAAGAAACCGGTGACAAATTTCCGGAGAAGGTCACAGCGTTTAGAGCAGACATGGCTACACATGGCAAGTACAAAGAGCCATGTCCTCGATGCGGCACAAAAATTCAGCGCATTCGCTATGCTTCAAATGAAACGAACTATTGCCCGAATTGTCAGACCGGCGGGAGGCTATTAGCGGATCGGGCGTTGTCGCAGTTATTGAAAAAAGATTGGCCACGCTCGCCTGAGGAATTAGAGAGTTTGGTGTCCGATAAACTTTGAGTTTGTCGAATGTGGCCCTCGGCCGCCCCATCGAACAGAAGCTCTGCGACCGGAGACAGGAAAGCTCTTCTGTCGGAGCGCGGCCGTCCTCGGCCGCCCCCATCGAACAGTACCCTGGCGAATTGCAAACGCAGCAACGCCAACTCAACCCACTCATCAGGGTACTGTTCGACAGGGGCGGCTGAGGACGGCCGCGCTCCGACAGAAGAGCTTTCGTGTCTCCGGTCAAGGAGCCTCTGTTCGATGATCAAGCCTTTGACTCCGCAATTCCTCCGATCGTGGCTTTAGTGACCTTCAAGTAGTCCTCAGGCTTCAATAGTATTTGTAACCCGCGCACACCCGCCGAAACCGAAACCACATCAAACAACTGAATCGTCTCGTCAACATATACCGGGTAGTCCTTTTTCGCAGCAAGTGCAGTCACCCCACCGCGGATGTAACCAGTCAGGCCAGGTAATTCCTTCATTGGCACCAAAGCAATTTTGCGATCGGAGGTCAGTGCAGCGAGCGATTTCAGGTTCAACTCCGCATCGCCCGGAACTACCGCCAGGCAAACCCCGTTGCGATCCCCGCGTGCGACCAGCGTTTTGAAGACCTGCTCAGGCGGTAAACCAATTTTCGCTGCAACGCTCTCAGCCGATAGATCACTTTCATCAACTTCGTATTCACGGAGTTGGTAATCGATCGATAGTTGATCGAGCAACCTTACAGCATTTGTTTTGTGTGGCATTGGTCAGGAGCCGGGATGATAGAGATTGTCGCTCCCCACGTCGAAAACTCGGTTAAGTCGTGCACGATAATTCTCAAACGCTATTTGAGCGCCAAGCTGAAGTAGCTGTTCTTCAGTAAACTTGTCACGCAACTTCGCGTACAGCTCGTCGGAGACGTTTGATGGTGTGTTTGCCATCGCATCTGCAAGATCAATCACCAATCGCTCTGTTGCATTGAAAGTAGACAAGTCACTTCCGGTTAAAGCCTGTAGCTTCTCGTCAGACACTCCAGCCTTCCTGCCCACGGCAGAATTGATATCAACTCAAAAGGGACAGCCAACTCGCCATGCAGTCCGTACTTTGCCGATCTGAATGTACCGCAAGGAAACTTTTCGTTTCCGGCTGAGGCCCGCTTCCATTCCAATCTGGCCCCATACTAACCCAGGCACGTGCATCTGCTGCTTAACTGGCGTCAGATCCTTCCCAAACATCTTGCGCATGACTCCATAAAACCAACGAAGGTGCCAGGGCGCTTGATTCTTTTCCAACCCCTTGATTCGGGTCATTGTCTATTTCCGATCCGAAACACGAAGATGTTTGGTTGTTTGATCAGTCACACTGAAAGGTGTTGAAAGGAATTCGTTGGTATTTGCAGCGCGCAGGGCTGCTGGCTCGACAGCTTCTCCCAGACTCTTCCCAACTTTGTCGCGCTCAGCTAGCTCGACCATCTTCTTACTCACTACAACGCCGTTAATAATTAGAGCCACGCCAACAAAAAACGGTATCAAGCCCGCCGCCCAAACATGACTGAGAATCACCGCGGCGTCGTGCGTAACATTACTGTTCTGGATCAAACCCAGCATGAAGATATATAGAAACGCCGAGACGGCCATACCTACGCTGGTCGTGATCACACCTGCTTTGATTTCGTTATATCGCTTCACTTCCGGCGTTAAGCCACTAGCGACCTCTATCGCCGCACGCCGACGTTTCTGTTCTGCGTGTGACATAAACATTTCAGCAAGCCACGTCTTGCTCCAATCAAACTCCTCGACACTGTTCTGGACCAGAGCCTGGCGAACTGCTGCCAAATTCGCGCCACAAACAGTGCAGAACTTCACATCTTCGTTTTGATTCGAATTGCATCGTGGACAAATCATCGACTATTACTCCTTCCTGGCTATCAAGATACGAGAAGTTGTATCGAGATGTTCTTCTGCACAGCTGGAAATTCTGTTAACGATCTCGGTGCTGCGGGTGTCAGGCGAATAGGTCGTATACGTCAAATAGGTCCTATACCACTGACCACTAACCATCTGCCGGCGCTTCCAGCACAACCGTTCAACCGACTAGTTGTGAATACCCGAGCCATTTCCTCAGATATGCCATCTGACCGACGTGATAGGTCTCATGATAGTTAAGAAAAACAATCGCGCCCCGTTGGGTTTTGTCACCCGCTGGTACGGGAAAGGCGCTCGGCTTCGAGAGTTCCTCATCCGTAAGCAACTTGAGACGAGCCATCAACTTTTCTGTTATGCCTTCCCATAAAAAGACGATCTCTTGAATCTCCGGGTATGAAATATTCGAGTCAATCGTTGCGCCGCGCTTGAAGAGTTCGGACCAGGGATTCTCAACATTTTCACCAATCATTTTGTTCAACGAGCCACGTGAAGTCATTGCATGTCCCGCAATCCAGATGAGCGGATTCGATCCGTCGTGCGGGCGCTGTAAGAGATGTTCGCGGTCGATGCCATCGAGCGCTCTATGAAACAGTAAGTCATTAGTGTGAAAGAGTGCGCTGATCGTGGAAATGATTGCGTCCATAGGTTTCCTTTCTTACTTGCCTCGTCGTGCCGGCACCGCAGGCGGACTGACCGATATACGTCTGTCTTGTTGTGATGCAACCAACTAAGTCCCGGAGTCAACCAATTCTTCTCTGCGCCACCTCTGCGTTCTCTGCGTCTCTGCGGTAGTAGAATGCACGTGCCCGATCATTACCGCAGAGACGCAGAGAACGCAGAGATGGTGCAGAGAAGAACCTAAATTAGCCCGTATCGGACAACAACTCGAGGTCCTTGCCAAGAAACTCTGCATAACTTGCCGCGGCTTCGCGGAAGTCCTCTTTGTCTCTACTTTTCAAACGAATGAACGGCTGTAATTTGATCTTAACAGATGACCGGCCCAATGCCCGCTCCCAAACTCCGACAGATCGCCCATCCATGACCATGGGCGGATCGAATACGAAACTGGTCTTACCTTGCAAACTATTAGCATCTGGATGTACCGCTGCACTGCGATCTTTATAGGCAATGAAGTATTCATCATAAAGCGGCAGCATGTGAACTCGTCGAGCTAACGATTGCTTCGACGGTGCTTCCTTAGCAGAAAACCAATACTGCCGCTCGTTAATCGATTTGCTTTTGAGCCGGCAACCAATGATCTCAATCCCACGCCTGGCATCTGCTATCTTCAACCCACTCCACCAAACAAAGTCGTGCACCGTCGCAGGTCCCCGAGTGCTGAAATACCTCGACGTGAGTTCACCAAGAGCTTCGTCGCGCTCAAGTATTCTTGATCGCGGGGCACGCTCTGCCAGGAGAGCGTAGGTGAATTGATTGCCTTTTCGTGCGCCGCTGCAAATGAGTCCATCAAGTTCTGCATGAAGCAGAATATGTCCGAATCTTGTCGAATCACCTGGTTCAATAGCGGCTGTCATAACCGCATCACGTAACTCGGCGCGCGTGAGTTGATTGCCTCCCAATAACACCTTGGCGATCACTTTATTCGTTCGGCGCAAGAATTTGTCATCAAGTCCGGCTTTTCGAAAATAAGAATTGCAAGCAGCACGCACTCGAGGCGCAGTCAGCTCCACCAGCCAGCGAATATCATCAGCAGGAACGAAATGCCACGTCGGGCGCATCACGTGAAGACGCAGGATTCTTCCATCCGTCAAAGCCTGCTCCACTTGATCATTGGTGCAGCTTTTAGTGCGTTGGGCCAAGGCCCATTTGGCTCCAGCATAGTCCTGGCCTTGAATTGCGACGAGCGACTTTAGAACCTCAACAGGATCTTTAAGTGTTTGTGACGCAAGGTGTTGATTGCGCAATCGCTGTTGGCAAATATCATCCATTGAAATGTCAGTTTACCACGCGAGATTAAGCGATATGAGACCCAGTCAGTGCGAGTGGGCGAGTGGGAGATTGGGAGAGTGGGCGCAATCGATTCAGTTTCGGTCGCCCACTCACCCACTCGCCCACTCCCCCGCTGTCCCACTCGCCCACTCGCCCACTCTCCCACTCACTCGACCATCCTCTCAATCTACGTTACGCTGACCGCAGGAGGAACTTTTACATGTCGCGCCATTTTTCATTTGATGAAAAGGCTTATCAGTACCTGGTGAATACGTCTGTCCGAGAACCTGATGTCGCACGTCGCTTAAGGGAAGAAACGCAAAAACTTCCGCAGGCGCAAATGCAAATCGGTCCCGATCAAGGACAGTTCATGCAGCTGCTTGTTCAGTTGATACGAGCGAAAAAGACGATCGAAGTTGGTGTGTTCACCGGCTACAGCTCATTATGGGTGGCTAACGGTTTACCGGATGATGGTCGCATCGTGGCGTGCGATGTCAGCGAAGAATACACTGCGGTGGCACGGCGCTATTGGAAAGAGGCCGGGGTAGATCACAAGATCGATCTCCAGTTGCGACCAGCAGTTGAAACGCTCGATGAACTGCTATCGAATCAGGCGGCGAGTTTTGATTTCGCGTTTATCGATGCAGACAAGACGAATTATGAGAACTATTACGAACGAATCCTCAAACTCATACGTACTGGGGGATTGATTGCTGTAGACAACACTATTTGGTCAGGACGAGTGGCGGATCCCAAAGAGTCCGACGCGGACACGGTTGCATTACGAAAGTTTAATGAGAAGCTTTACGGAGATGAGCGAGTTGCGTTGAGCATGCTGAGTGTCGGTGATGGGTTGACGTTGGCGATGAAGAGGTAAAGTTACATAGCCGTTCTTCTCTGCGCTTCCTCTGCGTTCTCTGCGTCTCTGCGGTTTCGATCGGACTGGATTATTTAAAACCGCAGAGACGCAGAGGAAGCGCAGAGAATAGTTCGAGCAATCTGTTATCTGCCTATCCGAAAATCTATCCTGTACAATTCACTTTCCCCATGAAAGAAGCACGCGAGGAAACAATCGCACATTACAGGATTTTGGAACCCATTGGTGCGGGTGGAATGGGTGCCGTCTACAAGGCATACGACAAGAAGCTGCATCGCGTTGTTGCTCTGAAAGTCCTTCCGAACGAATACGTATCACAACAGGATCGTCGCCGTCGTTTCTTCCAGGAGGCACGCGCAGCCTCAGCCCTTAATCATCCACACATCCTTACCGTTTATGAAGTAGGAGAAGACGAAGGCAAGCCTTACATCGCGATGGAGTATATTGAAGGTGAAACACTAAGGCAGAAGATCAGAGCTCGCAGCTTACAGGTCAAGCAGACACTTGACATTGCGATCCAGATTGCTGACGGCCTTGCTAAAGCACACGACGCCGGCATCATTCACCGCGATCTGAAACCGGAGAATTTGATGATAAGTCGCGACGGCTACGCCAAGATTCTCGATTTTGGTCTTGCCAAGCTTGTCGCGCAGCGGGAACGCGCGCTCGCCGCGGATAGTGCACAGAAAACGTTACTGCGCGTTGAAACCGAATCCGGTGCACTGATGGGTACGGTCAATTACATGTCGCCCGAACAGTTGTTGGGGCAACGAGTGGATCACCGCTGCGACGTTTTTTCCTTCGCCGTCGTCTTGTGTGAAATGATCACCGGCGCCGCTCCGTTCGTTCATGAAAACCGCATCGACACGATGCACGCAATTCTTCATCGCGATCCGCGCCTTCCGGACGGTAATCACCCGGAAGTACCCGCCGACCTTCAACGCATTTTGATCAAAGGCCTGGCCAAGAATCCAAAGGAACGATATCAAACGGTTGTTGAACTTGCGTCGGAGCTCCGAGCACTCAAGCGAGATCTCGATCTTGGCAAAGCGGTACCGCTTGGCGCTGTGCGCACCAGGCTGGTGCTCAAACGAACTTCCACTCTTGTCCGTGAACGTGGAATAGACTACGAAACCGAACTCAACGAAGCTCAGCTAAAAGCCGTTAAGACAACTGAAGGTCCACTCCTCATCGTTGCGGGCGCCGGAACCGGAAAAACCCGCACGCTTGTTTATCGCGTAGCACGACTGATCGAGATCGGAGTTAAACCAGAGACTGTTCTTTTGCTTACCTTCACTCGTCGCGCTGCTACCAGCATGTTGACACGCGCTGCGGCCCTTGCCGACGCAAGATGTCAGCGCGTCTCGGGCGGAACTTTTCACGCGCTCGGACATTCAGTGCTAAGAAAGTTTGCTGAGCACGCAGGCGTCCAACGCAACTTCACCGTTCTCGATCAGAGTGATACTGAAGACCTAATCGATCTCATGCGGCGGCAGATAAAACTCGCCAAGGGCGAACACTTTCCCCGCAAGCGAACCGTCGCCACTATCTTCAGCATGATGGTGAATAAGGTCATCCCTCTGAAGACAGTTTTGAATCAGGAGTACCCGCAGTTTCTCGATCAAAAGAAGAATCTCGAGGCGCTCTTCAAGTCGTTCGAAGACTTTAAGCGCGCCAAGCAGATGCTGACTTACGACGATCTGCTGGTTCGATTCAGAGAAGCACTGGAAAACAGCCAGGTGATGCGCGAGCAACTGTCCGATCAGTACCGTTACATCATGGTTGACGAGTATCAGGATACGAACAAGCTCCAGGCTCAAATCGTGAAACTCATGACGACTCGGCACGACAATGTTGCCGTCGTTGGCGATGAGTTCCAGTCGATCTACTCCTTCCGCGGCGCAAGTCATCGCAACATGCTCGAGTTCCCAAAACTTTTTCCGAAGGCCCAAATCATCAAGTTGGAGGAGAACTACCGGAGCACGCAGCCAATTCTTAACGTGGCCAACTCGATCATGGAAGACGTGAAGGAAAGCTATAAGAAGCGACTCTTCTCCACAATCGACGGTGGTGAATCGCCTGTAGTCGTCAGTGCGCGAGACGAAAACGAACAATCCAGGTTTGTTGCGCAACGAATCGACGAGCTTCGCGAAGGAGGCACGGCCCTGAATGAAATCGCGGTTCTGTTCCGGTCGAGTTCTCATTCCTTCGATCTGGAAATTGAACTGGGTAAGCAAGGAATACCCTTCCGGAAGTTTGGCGGAATGAGATTCGCCGAATCAGCACACATTAAAGACGCTTTGTCATTTTTGAGAGTGACAGTAAAACCGTCTGACACGTTGTCGTGGTTTCGAATGCTGAAGCTGATAGATCATGTCGGTGATGCAACTGTCTATCAGATACTGGAATACCTCGGTGTCGAACAGAGAGATTTCCGATCAGCACGAACTAAAGAGGCCTTATTCAAGAAACTGCATCGCTTCCCGGGTCGTGCAAGTTATCAAACTCAACTAGTTCGACTCGCGCGCGTGCTTACGACCGTATCCGAAAGCAAAACACCCAGCGACCAACTTTCCGCTGTGTTACGCTTCTATCGACCTCTTCTAAAAAACAAATACGACGATGCACAGCGCCGAGGTCGCGATCTGGAACACTTGCAGACCATCGCAAAGCGTTACAAGAACTCGGCCAAGCTTCTCGAGGATATCGCGATTGATCCAACCGATGCCGTGGACGGCAACGCTGGCAAACGAACAACCGGGTTCGTCACCCTATCGACCGTGCACTCGGCTAAAGGTTTGGAGTGGAATCATCTCTTCATTATCTGGATGACGGACGGATGGTTTCCATCGAATCGGTTTCAGGATGAATTTGACGATTTGGAAGAAGAACGTCGCCTTCTGTATGTGGCAGCAACGCGCGCGAAGAGCGATTTGACTTTCGTATACCCGGTTAACGTCTACCGCGGTCCTGAAGCGGACAACACGCCAGCCCTCTCTCGCTTCCTCGAACCTATCCCCCACAATGTTCTCGCGCACGCGAGCCTGGATTGAGTGTTTCTGCATTACCAAGTCCATGTAGATCTAACAAGGCAGAATCTAACAAGTAAGGAAGGGCGGTTTACCCCCGCTGGTAACCAATGTAAGTGATCGGGAAAACAGCGGGGGTAAACCGCCCTTCCTTACTTGTTAGATTCTGCCTTGTTAGATTCTGCCTTGTTAGATTCTGGTCTTGTTCGATTCTGCCTTGTTCGATTCTGGTCTTGTTCGATTTCTGTCCCGCTCGATTTATGCAACAATGCCGCATCATACAAAAACTTCCAGGGAGGTGACGTTCCATGCGTTGGAGGGGCGAACGCGAAAGTAGCAACGTTGAAGATCGGCGTGGTATGTCCGGTGGCGGCCGAATAGCCATTGGCGGAGGACTGGGCACACTCGTAATCATAATAATCGCAGTGCTACTCGGTGCAGATCCGCGGCAGATTCTGCAGCAAGTACCAAACGATACCGCGCCATCAACATCACAAGCCCCCAGGCCCGGCAACACCGAAGAAGAGCTAAAGAAATTCGTTTCCGTAGTGCTCGGGAAAACTGAAGACGTTTGGCAAGACATCTTTCGCCAAAACGGAAAACAGTATCGTGATCCAACCCTCGTATTATTTACAGGTGAGGTCCAATCAGCTTGCGGCCTGGGAAGCGCCGCCTCAGGCCCGTTCTATTGTCCGGGCGATCAAAAGGTTTACATCGATCTGTCATTTTATGAGGAGCTGCGACGCCGGTTCAGATCTCCCGGCGATTTCGCCCAGGCTTATGTTATCGCTCATGAAGTCGGTCATCACGTTCAGAAGCTGCTTGGTATCTCTGATCGAGTTGATTCAATGCAGCGAAGGATGAGTGAAGTTGATGCCAATCGGCTGTCCGTGCGATTGGAATTGCAAGCCGACTTCTTCGCTGGGGTGTTCGCCCGTTATGTCCAGAAACAAGGTTTACTTGAAGAAGGAGATATCGAGGAAGCCTTGAACGCGGCAAGTGCAATTGGCGACGATGCGATTCAAAAGCAAACTTCGGGTCGAGTCGTTCCTGACTCATTTACCCACGGAACTTCTGAGCAGCGTCTGCGCTGGTTTCGCAAAGGTTTTGATACCGGCGACATCAGACAAGGCGATACTTTTTCCGCAGCGAATTTGTAGCGGTCGTCTCTGCGTCTCAACGTTCTCTGCGTCTCTGCGATCAATAGATGGACTCCAAAAGTTAACGCAGAGGCGCAGAGAACGCAGAGTCGCAGAGACTGAGTTTCTGGAATGAAACAAGGTCTATGAGGTTTAATCGAAACAAACTCTTCGATCGGAGCTGATGCATGCGCCTACTAATTCTGCCGACCACACTTGCAGCCGTTACTTTGGCGATCGTGGGCCAACAGTCAACTACGCCGACCCTTTCGAATGCTTCGACGCAAACAACAACCAAAAAGTCTGGCACTTCCTCAACAAATTGCCCGGATATCGACGAACTTCGAAAGAACGTTGCACAGCTGAGTGGCGAGAATCAGCGTCTGAAAAAGAGAGTTGCAGATCTTGAGAGAGAACGATCGGTCACGACGATCCAGGAGCAGCTCGAGAAGGAAGAACAAAGAGGCGAAGTATTACAACACCACCTATTTGAGATCAGTGAAAAGGAAGGTCCTTTGTCAACGAGAATGGACCAGATCGCTCAGCAACTCAGCCCCGAAGCAATCGAAAGAAGTTTGGCGGGAGTCGGATCGGTACATCCGGAAGACGCCCGCGAAGACATCAGAAGACGACTCACCAACGAAAAGACCAGAGTCCAAACTCAACTTGATCTCTTGAGGCAGGATCAACGCCGGACTCAAGCATCTCTTGCAACAACTGATGCGTCGATTCAACGTCTGAAACAAAAGCTGTTGGAAGCGCAGAGGCCTCAGTAAGATCTCAGATTCCAGATTC
>DATDFV010000286.1:0-3416 GCA_036522415.1 Pyrinomonadaceae bacterium
ACGAGGCTGGTCTTGTCACCGAACTCCGGAGGCACTCCGCCTGTGATGATCTCCATCGACTGAATTGCATTGACCGGCACCTGCGTCGAAAAGAATTTGCTCTGCTGATCTGGGATTTGCTGGCCGTCGAGGGACATATTCGATTCAAAATGATCACCAAAGGGATGGAAGCCACCATTCGAATCCGCCGCCACTCCCGGCGACGACAATGTCACAACTGAACTCAAGCCACTGCCCGGGTCTCTTACTGGCATACGGTCCATTAGAGTCTTGTCAACATCCACATGTGCCTTCGGATCGTTCTCGATCAGTTCTCCTCCCGTGATAGTCACCGTCTCAGTGGCCCCACTTACTGAGAGTGGAATTTGCACACTAACAGGCACTGAACTGCGAATGTTCCAGGTCCCGCGAGCTGCCGTAAAGCCCGGCGCAGATGCCGTGAAGACATAGTTGTTAAAAGGCACGTTGTCGAAACGAAACGACCCGTTGGATTCAGTACTTGCGGTTCGCTGGTAACCGGTCACGCTATTTTCAATGGTAACCGTGGCGTTCGGTACCACTGCTTTATTGGGATCCACTACAACTCCTTCAACTGTTCCCGAGTTTAAGCCCTGTGAATAAACAGTCAGCGCGTAAAGAATGATCGTAAGTAGGACCAGTGTTACCTTGACGGACATTTTTGATGACATACTTCTCTCCGAATCTTTCCACTAGCGAGTACGATTTCTATCGATAAGACAAGTCATACTAGGAGCAAGTTGCAGGTCCAACATTCAATTTTTAATGAATTGCAGTTATCGACTGGTAAGTTGTCGAAATCGACGAATGAATGACCCTCTTACATACCGGCAGCCGTTTAGGTGGTTGTACCGCTGAGGATCAACACTTCCTTAGGCATCTGGTCAAAATCGATCAGGATTTTGCGGAGTGGGAGATTCAGTTGGATTTCGTTTCAGCTTCGGAGGTTCCTTCGGTGTCGGTGTCGCCTCTATCGGCTTTGATTCCGTGGCAGGCTGTGTTGAGTCGTCCGGTGTTGGCTGCCTTCTTTTGAGGGTTGGCCGACCAGGGGCGCCATCCTCCGAACCCTTTATCTCGCCTGCACTCGATGCTTTGGCGTTTGACAGACGCAGGAGTTGCGCTTTGACCCGATTGAATTCGGAAGTGTTGATGACGTATTCCTCATGCTCCGGAAAACGGGCAGCCAGGGCCAGTGATGCTGCTCGTCGATCTGCTGGAGCGGGGTGGTCAGCGAAAATCTTGGCAATAGTGCCCGGTTTCTTTTTGTTCTTGGCCTCCAGCTTTTCAAACATGGTTGCCAGGGCAGTCGGATCGTAACCGGCTGCGTAGAGATATTCTGTTCCCAGCTTGTCCGCCTCTGACTCAGCGCTGCGACTAAATTTCATAAAGGCCGACATCATTCCAAAACCGGCGGTGTTCTGGAGCACCATTCCGGGTATCCCACCAAGCAGAATGATCCCAGCAAGTGTTCCATACTGCATGAGGTTGGCTTTAGTTTGATTTTCCACGGCATGCCTCGCAATAACGTGGCTGATTTCGTGAGCCATTACGCCCACCAGTTCTGCTTCGTTATCGGCCGCCAGGATTAGTCCTTTATTTACGTAGAAGAAGCCTCCAGGCAATGCAAAGGCGTTTACCTCATCAGAGTCGATAACTTTAACCCTAAAAGGAATCTTCGCGTCTGAATGCAATACCAGGTTTTGCGCTACGCGATTGACGTATTCGGTAATGATCGGATCGTCAATGAACTTCGCTTGCCGATCGACTTCAGCAGCAAGTTGTCTGCCTAACGCGACTTCTTTCTCAGTCGACATGCTCATCTTTGAGATCAGTCCATGATTGAGATTGCGTTTACCAATCATTGCTGGATCTTCATCAACGGTCAGCGGCTTACTATTGCTTCCCGGACCAATCACATTTGCCGGTTCGGGATTGCTGTGATTCGCTTGTTGCTGAGCAGTACCAGTCTGGCCGAAAACAGGGACTACTAAAATCAGATTCAACAAGAGCAGAAGAGAAATTGGTGGTCTAGCACGTAACATCATAATTGTGATTTGGCGAATCAATTCTTCAATGCTTAACGCTCGAGGAGTTCAGTCCGTATGATGCCCACAACAAGATAGTCGACTAGCAGTTTTCAATGAGGTAGCTGGAGTGGGAGTTGGAAGGTAGTTAGACGGACATGAATAGTAACGGCCGAGCCTCTACAATTAAGAGTTCGCTGTTCAGACTTCGGAGTCCCCAATTGCAAACGCCTAATTAGCAGGAGCATCGGCCGTTCTTCTGGAGGCTTTTGGCCTCTGGTTAACAATGCTATGAATGATGCGCCCTTAACATCCATACCTTTTAATTGAACAGTCGTTTCAGGGAGGTGAATGGTCAAACTTAAACGACTGGTTGTCTATAGGGTCGAACAAACTGTGATCGGATTTCGACATCGTATCAGGGAGCTAAACTCCCCGCGACAAGTCATCCCTTTTTTTTGACCAGTCATCTGCTTTATTCGCCCACTGGTTAGAAATATATGCCTCTGTCTTTAAGCCAAGCACTACACTAGGCCGTCTGTTGCAATAGCAAATGCCGGGTCTTACATTTAAGAGGCTGTCAACCAGCCTAACCGGAACGCGCCTGACCCTGAGAGATTTATGAACGGAATAAACGTAGCCAGCCTGATCAATCTGCTGGGTTACACGGTTGGGATTGCGCTCTACACAATGCTTCTGTTCATGGTGCTGAAGCATCCAACGCAATCAACTACCACAGATGAACTGTCTCATACGACCTTCCATACGAGTTGGTTGAGTAGTGGCCTTTTGCTAGTTACCGCAGTTCTTGGCTTGCTTTGGAACATTGGCGCACTTGCAATTTACGGACTTAAGGGAGTTGGTTACGTCAACACCTATCCAATCGTCTCTGCAATTTCATTTACAGCTCTCGGATTCTTACCAGCCGTCGTTGTCCATTCCGTCCTGCGCGGCCGTAAGGCGAGCAATCAACAACTGTCGAAACTACTAGCGATTGCCGCCTATTCCCTAAGCGGAATTGCCGGGGCGTTTCAGTTCTATGAGGCAATCGGGTTTGGGATTAGTCCGTCCTTGTGGGCGCTGCGGCTTCTAACTTTTGGTTACGTCGCCTTACTTGCGGTGCTGTTTATCTCTACTCACAGGCACGAAGGCTGGAAGAAAGCAATTTGGGCGAGCGCTCTTGCCGTGTTCGCAGTGTCCGCATTGCACCTAAGTCATCACAGCGGTGGAACAACTGACACCTGGTACATCGAGTTGACGGGCCATCATGCTTCATTGCCCCTCGTACTGGCGATTCTCTACGAAGACTATCGTTTTGCTTTTGCTGACATCTTTCTAAAACGTGCACTCTCTTTCTTCATGCTGGTGGCTCTC
>DATDFV010000287.1:0-30043 GCA_036522415.1 Pyrinomonadaceae bacterium
CGGGAGCTCCCTCCGGAACGGTATGGCTCTACGTTGGCACCTACACCGCTGGGAGCAACGGGAATGGAATCTACTTATTTCAACTCGATCTTTTCACGGGCGAGTTAACTTTACTGAAGGTCGTCGCTCCACCTTTGCCGGCGAGTGGACTGAACCCGTCGACAGCCAGCCCTTCCTGGCTTGCTCTCGATCCGACCAGGACTCATTTGTACGCGGGAAATGAATATGGACCGCCGGGAGCCGTGAGCGCTTATTCGATCAATCGGCTCACTGGAGATCTGACGCTGCTGAATGGTCAACCTACTGTGGGAGCCCCGGTTCATGTCAGCGTTGACCAGCAAGGCAAGTTCCTTTTCTGCGCCGAATACTCGGGCGGCTATTTTGAAGTTTTTCCAATCCAGGCAAATGGATCGCTCGGGGCGGCCGTATTCCAGCAGCAGGATATTGGTAACATCGGGGCACACTTTGCTAGCAACGGCCCTCCGGGGAGCTTCGCATTTAGTGCTCATGAAGGTCCGAATGGACACCCACACCAGTTAGAGACAGACCTCTCGAATCAGTGGGCCATCGGCACCGATACAGGACAAGATCGGATTTACATCTGGAAACTGACTCAAGGCATCACCCCGCCCTTAACGCCGGCGGCTATACCCTTTGTGACAACGCCCACGGGCGATGGGCCACGGCGTTTCGCATTCCACCCCAACGGGGTCTGGCTGTATTCCATTCAAGAGGAAGCGTCCACCATCATGTTCTGGAGTTTCAATCGTGCCACGGGAGCTCTTTCTTCAGAACAGATCATACCGAGTGTACCGCCGGGCTTCGCGGGTACAAGCTTTGCATCGGAAATCCGGGTTTCCGCCGACGGTGACTTCGTCTACGCCGCGAATCGGTTGAGTGACACCGTTTGTGTTTTCAAAGTCGGGGGTGATGGCAGGCTTACTCAGAAGAGCCAAGCTTCAACGCTCGGGGATTATCCAAGAACATTCGCGATTGATCCTTTAGGGCGGTTCGTAGTGGTTGCTAATCAGAGGGCCGATAATCTTACCACTTTCAGTGTTAAGCCAGGCAATGGCACGCTGAAATTCGTTGGTAATTACACACCGGTTGGAAGCCCGGCGGCCATCGTTTACTTGTCTTAATCGTCCTCGGCTGCCCATGTCGAACACAAGCCCTTTTCCGCTAACACACGAAAGCTCTTCTGTCGGGGGGCGGCGCGCCTCGGCCGCCCCGATCGAATAGAAGTCCGATAAAGGGAGTGACTGGGCGGCCGAGGACGAACGCGCTCCGACAGAAGAGCGTTCGTGCGTCAACGGGTGTTGGTTCTGTTCGACGGGGGCGGCCGAGGACGGCCGCGCTCCGACAGAAGAGCTTTCGTGTGTTACGGGATGGGACTTCTGTTCAATTCATCGCGATCCGAGTGGCGTTGTAAGCGGAACAATCCAGTGCGCGGGCATCAAGCTTACTTCTTCCTTAGCAAGGTCTACGTTTGGATCGATCAGCAACTGCGGCGCGCGGCCGTTAAGAGAAACCATGACCTGGGCCCGCACTTCAACGCCCTCGTAGCCTTCACGCCTCTTCTCTTCAGCCAGATGATGCCCGAACTGCAGGATGAGTTCTGGCTTCGTCGTCATCTTCATAAGCTGATGAGATTTTAGATAATCTGCAGGCTTGATAATCCAGGTTTGGCCTGTTTGCCGATGTGTGACAGTAAAGACTGCCTCACCACTCTTTGTGCGCAACTTCATATGCCACGCAAAATTATGTCCTTCCTCGGTCCAACTTAGGTTCCCCGGATAGAGATGATGGCGAAGAGGCAAAACAAGCTGAACAAAAAGATAAAGGGCCAACAAACCAACAACTAATCCTTGTGAGGTTACTGCGCGACTAGTTTCCACGATTGGCTGAGCTGCGAGGGAAACTTCTGAACCCTGTACACCCGGCGCCTCTTTTGCCGGCGGGGACATAAATGATCGAGCAAGCCGTCGCAGCAGATCAGGCGGAAAGAAAATCAGGAGCACGCCCAACATCAACCACGGAAAGATACCAATATCGAAGATCACCGCATTAATGAGATTGAAGGTAACGGCCGCTAAAAAACCGAAGGGCCGCGTGCGTCGCCACAACAGCAGCGGTACCACCAGTAAGTCGAGCAGGGCTTCACCCAACTGAACCCGTAATAAGTAAATGTGACAAGAGGGTCAACGTAATAACGCGTGATCCAATCGTGCATGAAGTAGCGGCACACTTCCCAGAGCATGATGCCGCCGAAGAGGATGCGAAAGAAAATCAGGAATGGGATGTCGACTGGCTTAAAGAGAGCCGCGCATAAGCGTCGCAGGAAGGATTGTTTATTGTTGCTGAAATCCACAGGTGACATCATACATTGACAGGCCAAACGCTTTGTGGCCACATCACCTGGAAGGCAGAACTATGCGGATGACCCTTTTGTGCATTGTTGCAGTTCTTTTCGTAGTCCCGCAAACCTTAGCACAGCAAGCATCCGGCGATCCTGACAACAAACGCAATGAGTTTGGGGTGTGGGGCAGCATCTCGTTCGATGCTACGACGTGGATCGGTTACACACCCGACGCCAGGTTCGGCAATATTGGTTTACGCTACGGTCGAGTACTGGCAGCAAATCGAAATCTGGCTTTTTCATGGACCATCGATGCGGTCCCCGTGGCAATTCTGTCAGTCAGACGCTTCACAATAGTGCCAACCGGTTCAGGTTCGTTCGCAGTGCGCCAAACGAGGGACCACACTTATGGTGCGGGTCTGTCGCCTATTGGTTTGAAACTAAAATTCAGGCGCTCGCATCTACTTCAACCTTTCGCGAGCGGTTCAGGTGGTTTTCTCTATTTCAGCAAGCAGGTCCCGGTCTCAGGAGCTTCTCAATTCAATTTCACTTTCGATTTTGGCGGTGGAGTTGAGATTGTCAGAGATGGCCGTCGCGGAATTAGTATTGGCTACAAGTACCAGCACATTTCTAATGGTTACACCTCACCAATTAATCCGGGTGTCGATATACAAATGGTCCACGTCGGCTACTTTATTCGCCGTTAGAATCCTTCAATCTAATCGTATTGTTCTGAGCGTCGTGGTACGACAGGATCGCACTTCCGCTAGCTTGAAAAGTCCAAACAATAAGGCCACTCAACCGAGTGGCCTTAGTTGTTGAGACAGAGTTGTTGGCGCGCCTTATTGCTGGTTCTCTGAAGAAACAATAGCTACCAATAGTGTATTGGTGCGCTACTACTTCTTTCTAAATCGTTTCCGAAGACCGGCGGCCGTACCAATCAATCCGCTTCCCAAAAGCAGCATAGTGGTTGGTTCGGGAACCTCATTGTTCGAGCCTCCATCAGCAGCAAACCCTGTCGGGTTGCCATTGGTTGGTGCGATGTGGATTGCGAAGTGGGCACCGTTGGCGTTCGCTTCAAACAGATCGCTGGCCGAACTAAACCCGCCTGTGCGGCTGACCGTAAAGCTGAAGCTATTAACTGCTCCGGAAGGATTGCAGCAACCGAGCGTTACGTCAAAATTGCCGAATCCGTCCATCTGACCGCCGGCTGGGGCAAAACTGTTAACACCTACCATGTTTGTGATATTCAAACCGGCGGTTGAGCCAACAATATTGAATCCAAAAATACCGTTGTTTCCGCCGCCTAAGCCGAACGCCTGAAAACCAGGAAACATTGTGACGGTGACGTCGATGTTACTACCGTTGAGAACGTAGGTTACGGTGGCGTAGGGACCTGGTGTGGCGCTCAGGCCGCTATTGGGAGTATTGATTACGACCTGATCAGCTCTTGCAACCGATGAAGTGAAGGCAATGAACGCAAACATCGCCAGTGAAAGAACGAGTCGGCGGGAATTCAGTGTTGGGAACATTTGTTTACCAACTCCTTTTGGATTTTAGCTACGGACGCGCGGTCCATGAGACCCGCTTGGCTGATGGGAGCGGTCAATTAAGCGATTCGGGCGAAGTCGCTCCAAAAACCGCCCAGAAAAGTCCTCTCGGTCGGGCCGAGAGTTACTGAAAACTGGTACGTGAGTCGAATAGGAAGCAATCTCTAGTCCAAGGACTGCTGGCTGGAGATCGTCGTGAAAAGCCCGCTTTTTGCGGGCTCTTCGCGCATTGGTCCAAAAACTAAAACGATAAACTGTCCAGTGTTCAGACTTGAGTCCAAACTTTGGACATGAAAATGGTAGTCCGAACCGCTTCGTAGCATTTAAAGCGGTTCAGACTTCCTGTGAGTCAATCATTGTCGTCCTGGGGGTGCCGTGTTAACCAACGATCCGAACAGGCCGTGCTTCTCTTCTGCTGGTCCAGCAGTAAAGAACAACGTATTCGTCGAGCCGTTGGCGGAGTTGCCGTGACCGAATTGAAGCGCCCACAGGCCATCGATCTTGACAGGCTTGCCCGCCGAAGAATGAAGCAAGCCCACAGCTTCGAACTCACCTGCCTCAGTAAGCTGGTTCGGGTCGAAAGCATGTATCCGGCCATCACCGAAGTTGCCGACGAGTAAGTCACCACTGAACCTGCCAAATTCGGCAGACGCTAATGCCAAACCCCAGGGCGAATTGAGTTCACCCGCTGAAGCAACGCGACGGATCAAGTTTCCAGAAGTATCGTACGCATCGACATAACCGTTTCCCGGACCGGCCACATCGTCTTCTTGATCGTCATCCTGCAATGCGTAGGTCACGTAAATCGTCCCATTGATGTTCTGAATTCCGAATGGCGCAAACCCGGATGGGATATTCGGATCCGTAAACGATCCTGGAATCGTCACGGCATGGAATGAACTATCAAAAATATCGACTTTAGCGTTGTGGAAATCCGTTGCATAAAGAAATTGACCTGCAGTGGCACTGTCGATCGCCAGTCCTTTATAAATAGCACCATGCGCCGGAGCTTGTGCATTTGGGACCACAGTGACAATCGGTGCGCCCTTAAAGGCTGATATCGTGCCATCCTCGCTCGAGAAGATGAATCGAGCCGCTGCCGGCGCACCGACGCCATTGTTCACAACGAAGCCAGTGCCACCATTGAACACGAGCCCTGTCGGATTCCCTTGCGCGCCGCCCGCGCCGGGCACTGTAAACGTTGTCACAATCGCGTTGGTGCCGATGTTGAACAAAGTGGTTTTGCCGGTGCCGTTATCAGAAAACCACCAAGGTGTTGTTGGACCTGAGACCAGACCCCAGGCGTTGACCACATTGGAATCCGTGTGATCGGCAGGCACGAATCCATCGGAAACGATATTGTGCTGCAGATAAAACTGTGACGGACCTGGAACGTAGACAACAGGTGCATTTGTCAGGCTCGATGAGGCCGATACCACTGCTCTTTGACTGCTGGAGACCAGGGCAATCACTGTCACTATGAGAACGGTCATAATCGTGATGATAAATTTCAATCTAACTTTCATTGTTTCGGTTCCTTCCCAGGTGATCGTAGCGTTAACGAAGCGACATGCGGCGCGCCGACACGCCGACGCAGAACGATGAGACGAAATCGCCAAGGAGAATTGCTTAAGCGCGGCTAAAATCCAAGCCGCTTAAGATGGTGTACTTTACGAGGGGAACTGATGCCGAACCTAGTACCGTTAACGATCATTGTCAAGAGTCCGAATCGACTTATCACCAACCCAACGCGACTTTCTTCTCCTCAAGTTATCGTGCTCCCTTTCAGAGGATCAGGAGTTGTGCTATCAATGCCACGCGAATGCGTTGTAGAGGCAACAAAGTTTCTAAATCTTTAAGCCGTCGTATGGGGAGATGTTTGGCTGAGCATTTCATCAAGGGCCGTTCAAAGTAACAAAGTACCAACAAAGATCAGGTAGGGTTTTTGGACACAAAGCGCGGTTCATATCTTCTAAGCCGGGCGAAGATCGTAATCTTCCTGCTGGTAATTGCCTCCATCGGCCACTCGCAAACGCCGACCGCAGACCCCGGCCTCGATCGTTTGGCAGAAGCCGCAAATGCAATTAGCACCAACCAACTCGCGCATGCCGAAGAACTTCTCAACTCTGTCCTCGCGACATCACCCAACGATGCCGATGCTCTGAATCTGCTGGGAGTCGTTCGTGCGAAACAGAATCGTATCGCTGACGCAGAGCGATTGTTTCGCCGGGCCATTTCAAGTTTGCCGTCACATATCGGAGCGCACATCAACCTGGCCGAATTCCTGATTAGTCATGATCGTTCAGGGGAAGCCATGCCCGTTTTGCTCCGCGCATATAAGCTTGCACCCTCGCGTCCCGAAATCAATTTGAATCTGGCAATGCTGTATCTCGCCAAAAGCAATTACGCGACCGCGTACGAACATCTTCGTCTGATACCTCGAGAAGCGTTCAACGATCGCTACTTTGTTCTGATGCTTAGATCGTTACTTGGTCTGAAGCGCACGCCGGAAGTGAGCGAGTTAGTGACACAGTTTCGGCAGTCGAATTCCGCAGATGCAGAGACACAGGCAGAGTTCGCAACGTTGCTGCTAAAGTCTGGTTTCCCTGACGACGCACTCTCGATCTTGAACGCGGCTTCTCGATCCTTTCCGATCCTTTACGCGCTCGGAATTGCGAACCTCACAATAAGGCATTATGACAAAGCGGAAGAGTTTCTCGCTTCAGCGTTAAAGCTCCAGCCCGATGACGTACCAACTTTACGTGCTCTCGCAAGAGTGGCACGCGCTACTGGTAATCTCGAAAAAGCGCTGTCTCATCTTATTCAGGCCCGCCGCATCGCTCCGAATTCTGCCGGAGTTCTATATGACTTCGGAACAACGACTCTGGAAATGGGTTTGGTCCTTGATGCCTTATTTGTATTCGAACAGTTGCACCGAGATTATCCTCGCGAGCCGGTTTACCTGTACGGGCTCGCCGCAGCGCACTGGAAGAAAGGTGAAGTTGGTGAAACGACACGCTTGATGAACAGCTACCTTCTTCTTCAACCGCGTTCTGCTTCAGGCTGGTACCTTCTGGGTGCGTCACTGTTGCGTCAGGAAAAAACTTCAGAGGCAAGGGCTGCGCTCGAACGGAGTCTCAGCCTCAAGATTGATCCGGATACTGAGTATCTCCTTGGAGTAATTTTCGAGAAAGCCGGCAACCGCAGCTCAGCCAATGAGATGTTTCGCAAGGTTGTTCAATCAAGCCCTAATCACGCGGCAGCTCATGCCGCGCTCGGAGCTGCATATCGCGAAGCTGGTAACTACGCTGAAGCGCGAATGGAACTCGAGCGCGCGGTTGAACTCGACGCGAACGATCTGCGAGCGAATTACCAACTCGGATTGGTCTATGCAAAATTAGGAGAAAAAGAAGCGGCACAAAAAATGTTTGACCGTGCTGATGAACTACGCAAACGACATCGTGAACAGGAAACGGTGATTCTAAAGTTGATCGACGAGCCGCAACCGTAGGCGCCCCTGATTCCAAAAGGTACCTAGACGAACCAAAACCAACAACAAGTCAGGAAGGGGGCAAGCGATTGGTCTTGGCTTGTGTTTGTGTCGCTGCCCCCTTCCTGACTTGTTTGTTGGTTTTGGTTCGTCTTTATTCCTTGCCCCCTTCCTGGTTTCGCCTTAGTTCGAAACCGTGGGCCAGCCTTCCGTGTCCCACTGAAGAGTCGCAATCCTCAACGTGGGGACACCACGCCACTCTGTGTCGTATGCGTGATAGACGAGCAGGTCACTATCCTTCTCATGTAAGACCGCGCAGTGGCCTGGCCCAGCCCACCGGCCGCCGCCTGCGAGAACCAGCGTTCCGCCGCCATCTATCATCGGTTTGTCGCTGCGATCCTGATATGGCCCCGTGATGCGGCGAGCACGACCAACACGAATATTGTAGGTGCTGTCTTCTCCTCGACAACAGAAGTCGAACGAAGCAAATAGATAGTAATAGTCATTTCTCCGAATGATGAGTGGAGCTTCAATTGCTCCGGGCGACGGCCGGCTCGCCAGAGAGTAGAGATTAAGATCTCGAGAAGAAGGCTTGCCCGTTGCGGGATCCAACCTGCGAAGTTTGATACCTCCCCAAAAACTGCCGAACGCCAACCAGGGTTGTTCCTTCTCATCAAAGGCAACGTTTGGATCGATCGCGTTCCAGTCATCCGTAGGGTTTGATCCAATTACCTTCCCCTGATCTACCCATCTGTAGTTTTCGCTCCCGGGATCCAATGTCTGATTTGTTGCTAATCCAATACTCGAACGATTGCTGCCAAAGGTTGAAACGGAATAATAAAGGTGGAACTTACCGCTAAAGTAAGACACGTCCGGAGCCCACAAACCGCGGAGACCGGGCACATCCTTTACCGCCCATTCGGGAAGGTGAGCAAAAACGTCACCGCACAAACGCCAGTGGATCAAGTCCTTCGAGCATCTGATTGCGATGCCCGCTCTCGTCGAAAAGACATAGTATGTGTCAGCTTCCTTGATAATACTCGGGTCATGCACCTGACGAATGTCACCCTCCAGGTCGCTGATTTTCTGACCCATTGGCAGCATCGCCAAAATAACGAGTAGCCAAAAGTGAAACAAAAATTTCACTGCGCGGGCCATGTCTGTGGTCATTGCAATTGTCTTCAATCCGATCAAATTATTCGGTGGAAGTCTACACCATTAAATCGTATGGATCCGCTGAGATAATTCTTGACTTCTGGTTCATTTCGAGTGTAAATGAGCACACGCTTTACACTGATTCTTCAGCCCAGACTGATTAATCAGTTCCCCCAATAATCAATATCTGATCAGGTCTGCAACCCGATCAAAAAAATCCCCCTCCACATCCAGAATTTTGTGCTTACGTCCCGTCTGCAGGAGGTAGCAATGAAAGTCTCTAAATCGAGTATCGTTCAATTGCTCGTGATGCTGTTTGCATGTCTTTCACCAGTTTTCGCTCAGAGTGATCGCGGCGGAATAACCGGGAGAGTAACGGATCCGAATGGTGCCGTTGTTGCCGACGCAAAAGTGACCGCCGTGAGTGCTGAGACCGGTGAGACTCGCGAAGCCCGCACGAATGGCGAAGGCAATTACACCATTCCCCAATTGGCCGCGGTGACTTATACGGTAAAGGTTGAGGCCCAGGGCTTCAAAACTGCGTCGGTTGAGAATATCAAGGTCGCTGTGCAGGTTATCAGAACTGTCGACGTCATATTGGAGGTCGGCGAAATCGCCAATACGGTTACAGTATCTGGTGACGCTACGCCAGTTTTGCAAACAGAAAACCCGGCGCAGCAACTCAACGTGAGTGAACGTCAAGTCCGCGAGTTGCCATTGCTGGTTGCCGCGGAGAGTGGAGGTCGCTCGCCCTTATCGTTCATCTTCCTCGACAGCAGCGTCGTTTCCAATAACAGCACGCCAACAGGCGCGACTTCAGGCAGCACCGGTACCAACGCCACGAACTTCCGTATCAATGGAGGTCAGGGACTAGGTGCGGATGTTCTTATTGACGGAGCACAAACACGGCGCGGCGAGAACGGGACATTCTTCTCCGAAGTCGCACCAGGTCCGAATGCATTCCAGGAATTTACCCTTTCGTCAGGCAGCTACTCCGCTGAGTTTGGTAATTCCTCCGGTGGTGTCGTTAACTTCACCATCAAGACAGGCAGCAAAGACTTTCACGGCGAAGCTTATCTTTTTCATATTAACGACGCCCTGAATGCAAACATCGATCGCAATCGAATCTTAGGTCTTGATAAACCACTCGATCGGCAGTTTGATTATGGTTTCAGTGTTGGCGGACCTGTGTACCTGCCGCATTTCGGCGAAGGTGGACCATTACTTTGGGACACGAGGAAGAAGACGTTCTTCTTCTTTAATTATGGAGGCTATCGAACGTCGCAGTCCGAAACGGTTCAGGTGACCGTGCCAACGCTAAGAATGCGCAATGGAGACTTCGGCGAACTGTTGACTGATCCTTACGTACTTCAGTTCTTCGGTGGTCCCGTTCAGATCTTTGATCCAGCGCAACCTGCCGGATCACGGACAGCAATCCCTGGTAACCGATTGGATCAGTATCTTGGTGGAGCTCGTATCTCAGCGGTTGGTAGAAATTTCCTGGACCTGTTTCCACTCCCAACCCAAGGGGGAGTATTTCGCAACTATCTCGCTTCCACGCAAGCGACTGCTAGAACAAACTATTACGTAACTAAGATCACGCACAACCTAACTGATCGGCAGACGCTCAACTTCAGCTATACATTCAGAAAGCTGCCTAGCGTAAAAGGCGGCTTCCCGCGTTTTCCTGAGCCTTTCGTTGCCCAAGGGGTGTGGAACCAGGTATTCAAGTCGTACTACGCGCGCTTGCAACATGACTGGACTCTGACACCAACTTTCATCAATCACTTCAACGCCGGCTTCTCACGTTCCGACGTTCAGAATCGTAATTTCACGCGCGGCATTCCGGCCAGTTCCCTCGGACTGAGCCCGTTGGCAACGCAGAACTTCGGTCTGCCGCTGATTGGCTTTCCGGGATACGGCGATGCTGTGACTTCTACCGATCCCAGGGCGCTTCAACCCGGTGGTTCGACTTTCTTTGATAACCGAGTTCGAGACAACTCGGAACATTTGAGTGATGTGGCAACTCTCATCCGCGGCAAACACACGATGAGATTTGGAGGCGAAGTACGCATTCAGCAATTGAACAACGCCGCGCACTTCGATATCGGCGGTAACTTTAACTTCCGCAGTAACCAAACGGGTAACACGAGCGACTTCAATCAGGGTTGGCCTATTGCCAGCCTGATCACAGGCAGACCCGAGTTTTCTTTCAACAGCAACCAGACGATTGATCCCGCTCTGCGATTCTTTTCGAATGCGTTCTTTGCGCAGGACGATATCAAGGTTACACCCAAACTAACGGTGAATGTCGGGATCAGGTACGACTATGGGCGTCCCAGAGAAGAGGCACGTGGATTCCTCCGCGGATTTGATCCGGATACACCGAATCCAGCGGCGGGAGGACGCCGAGGAGCAATCGTTGGAGCGATAGGACAGGGTGGCTTGCAGGCCGCGCATTTTGGACTTGTGACTCCTGACCGTACCAATTTTGGACCACGTCTTGGCTTCGCCTATTCGTGGAATGACAAGACAGTCATTCGTGGCGGGTATGGCATCTACTACGCCCCAATTATTTACAACGATTTCGGTAACACGGGTTTCCTTGGATATAGTCCCGGTCAGGTCAACATCAATGGTGGTCTCGACGCGTTCATCACACTGGACAACTACCCGCACCTGCCAGTCGCCAATCCTAATGATCAGGCGGTGGGCCAACTTGACCGCACGGACCTCGATTACTTCGACAAGAATTTCAAGACCGGCCGCACCGTGCAATACAGTCTTGATATACAAAGACAACTTCCTCACAAGTTTGCTGTTCAGGTCAGCTACATCGGCAGCAAAGGCACGCGTCTGAGATCAAACTTTGATCCCATTAATAAGATTCCACTCAATGCGCTGAAGCTCGGCTTACCATTACTATCGAAGCGGCTCGCCGATGTGACACCTGTGGAGCGTGCGTTCGCCGCCAGTGTGGGAGTGCCGTTGGCTTCCAGCCCTGACGCGGTCTATCCAGGCTTCAGCACTCAGGGTGGGGCATTCGCCCAAACGGTCGCTCAGTCACTGAGAGCATTTCCGCAGTACGGAATTATTAATAACCGGCTCGAAAGCCAGGGACAGAGTTTCTATAACGCTGGTAAGGTTGATCTGACACGGCGCTTCTCGAATGGCATTCAGGCAGGTTTGTCATACACGTTCGCCAAATTGATCACTGACGCAGGTGAAGACATCTTTGGCGATTCGCCACTAAACGGAGTAATCCAGAACCCGTTTGACCGTCGACCTCTCCGTTCCGTTTCACCCAATATTCCGCCACACTCGCTTGTCTTCAACTACATCATCGAGTTGCCTTTTGGTAAAGGCAGGCGGTATTTGAATAAGCCGGGCTTGATGGATCGACTGGTCGGGGGTTTCCAGATAACAGGAATCCATCGCTATCGAAGTGGCCCGGCGTTGACACCGTTCTTAGCAGGAGGCCAACGAGACTTCCTTCAGCTCGCCGGTTATCTCGGCAACTTGCGACCGAACGTTACAGGCCAACCCTTCTATACCGACATTCCGGCAGGCGGTGTACAGTATCGTTATCTCAATCCGGCAGCGTTTTCACGCCCGCCAGATTACCGAAACGCGCCTCCCTTCTCGCTTGACGGGGGTCTTACTGTGAATCCTGCATATGTCGCGTATTATTCCGATCCGCTTCGATTCTTTGGCAACTCCGCACCAACTTACGGCGGACTTCGAGCGCAACCGTTCTTCACAGAGGACTTTAGTCTGATGAAGAAGACGAAGATTACTGAAACGACTTACTTTGAAATACGTGCTGAATTCTTTAATCTTTTCAATCGTGGGCGCTTCGGACTAGCTAACGTCAACGTTGACGACGTGAACTTCGGCATCTCTGCACGCAATGCTGACATCTTCCAGCCACGTCGTATTCAAGTAGGTGGAAGATTCGTGTTCTAGGTTGGAACAAAGGTTGGAACAGGTCAGTGGTCAGCATTCATAGGTCCGATAGGTCCTATTCTACTGACCACTGGCTACTAACTACTGACATCGCGAGGTGGTGCTGACCCGTTCCAAGGAGCCAATGAGCAGAGCATCAATCGTAATCACGAAAACTCTTTTGTGCACTGCTTGCCTCCTCGCATTCATTCCTGCGCAAGCTCAGCAAGCCAAGCAGTACGTTGATGAAGGCCTGGCTGCGTTTGACCGTGGTGATACGAACAGCGCACGCGATGCATTCGAAAAGGCGCTGAGTCTTAAGAAGGATGAAGTAACTGCCCACACTTATCTGGGCATCATCGCGGATCGCGCCGGCGATCTTAAAGGAGCCGAGATACACTTTGCGGCAGCGGTCAAAGCCGAGCCTAACAGCGCCTCAGCGAGAAACAACTACGGAGCGATCCTCATGCGCACCGGAAGGCAAAGTCTCGCCGCCGTTGAATTCGAAAAGTCTCTCAAGCTCGACCCCGATCAGCCAAACGCGCTGGTAAATCTCGCTCAGATCCGCTTCGCCGGCGGTACACCTGACGATTTGCGCTCGTCCGCAGAATTGTTCAAGCGCGCCCTGGCCATTAAACCTGACGTAGAAATCTCGCGAGCATTAACCGTCATTTCACTGCGTCTCAAGAATTATCCAGCAGCTTCCAGTTATTATCAGAACTACGCCGCAGACCTCGCAGCAGGAACCGGAACACCAGCTCACGCTCCGGCGGCACGCGCTGAACTCGGTGCCGCCCTCTTTGAGGCCGGCTTGTCAAAGGAAGCGGTAGCTGAGTTGACTGCTGCCATCAACCTGAATCCGACGGATACCGACTCGGTCGTGCGCCTGGCACGCGTTTACCTCGCGCTTAAAGAAATACCGGCTGCGGGTCGTACGCTTGAAGCATCGGTTGCACGTGGTGACGATCCCGCTCCCGTTTACGCTATGCTTGCGGACGTGTACGAGCAAAGCGGTCACGTGGAAAACGCGATCCCGGCGATGCGATTGGCTATTCAGCGCGATCCTCAATCTGAAAAGTATCGTTTCGCCTATGCAGTTTTGCTAACCAATTCCAACGCGCCCGGTGCAGCTATCATTCGCCTTGAGGAATCACTCAAGTCGTTTCCTTCATCGTCGCGTTTGTGGTTCGCGCTCGGATTTGCGAACTTCAAGCTCGACAAAAATGAGGACGCTGAGCGCGCCCTGAAGAAAGCAATTGAACTTGATCCGAACTTTGCGCCAGCGTTTGCTTATCTTGGGTTGATTCGAGCAAAAACCGGTGCGTACGGTGAAGCCATTCCTCAATACGAAAAAGCCATTCACGCTGACCCGCAACTCGCAGTTGTACACCACCTCATCGCAGATGCGATGCTGAGGCAAAATGCAGACGCGCAGATTATCGAGAAACATCTGCGCCAGTCTGTTGAATTGGATCCAACATTCACTCCCTCGCGTCTATCTTTGGGCAAACTCTTTATGCGCTCTCAACGCTGGGCCGACGCTGTTTCAGAATTCGAGCAGGTTGTTAAGCTTGAGCCGAGTGAGCCCGAAACGTATTACCAACTGGGCCTCGCTTACGGTCGACTTAAACGTGCCGTTGATGCACAGGCCGCGATGGCCACCTTCAAGCGTCTAAGTGATGCAGAGAAGAAACATGAAGATGAGGAGCTACGGGAGGTGGTGAAGAGGTTAAGTAATGTGCGGTTTTAGTGGTTATTGAATAGGTCCAATAGGTCTTATAGGTCCTATTCTACTGACCAAACCCCAGAAAGGTCGTCGTTGATGGTCTTAATACGAAAGTCAACTCAGGTAATCGTCACTGTCATTCTCCTTTCGCTTACCGTGCTCGCTCAGGGTAGGTGGTCCGAGCAACAGGCGCGCGACTGGTACAGCAGGCAGCCGTGGCTCGTTGGTAGCAACTACAATCCAGCGAGCGCGATCAATCAGCTCGAGATGTGGCAGGCTGATTCCTTCGACCCCAAACGAATCGATCTCGAACTCGGCTGGGCGGAAGGTCTTGGAATGAACACCATGCGTGTTTTTCTCCACGACCTGCTCTGGCAACAGGACGCCGAAGGGTTCAAGCGGCGGCTCGATCAGTTTCTAACGATCGCTGCGAAACACAAGATCAAACCAATGTTCGTGCTTTTCGATTCCGTTTGGGATCCTGATGCGAAACTTGGTAAACAGCGCGCACCTAAACCTGGCGTACACAACTCTGGCTGGGTACAAAGTCCAAATCGCACGACACTGCAAGACCCGTCAGCCTATCCGCATCTCGAATCGTATGTAAAAGGAGTTGTCGGTGCGTTCGCTCGCGATCAGCGCATCCTTGCGTGGGACGTATGGAACGAACCCGACAATACAAATGGCGGTAGTTATGGTGAACTCGAACCGAAGAACAAGGTCGAACTCGTGCTCGCTCTTCTGCCACGTGCATTTGCATGGGCACGCGAGGCAAAAGCGGAGCAACCACTCACGTCGGGCGTGTGGAAGGGAGATTGGTCTGCGCCGGAAAAACTGACTGCCATGGATCGTTTACAGCTTGATCTGTCGGATGTCATCACCTTTCACAACTACGATTCACCCACAGAGTTTGAAAAACGGATCAACTGGCTTGTGCGCTACAACCGTCCAATCATTTGCACGGAATACATGGCGCGCGGAAACGGAAGTTTCTTCTTTGGTTCGATGCCCGTCGGCAAAATTCATAACGTCGGAATGATCAATTGGGGGTTCGCGCAGGGTAAGACACAAACACACTTACCCTGGGATTCATGGCAACATCCATACATCGATCGCGAACCCGCCATTTGGTTCCACGAGGTGTTTCGCAATGACGGCACTCCCTACATGGTTGAAGAAGTTGAGTTCATTAGACGGATGACGGGAATTACCAAAGCGCAGGTAAAACGCGCCGGAGAATAGCTTTGTACGACAGGCTGTTAGCCTGTCGTGGTTCGGTTCGCTGCCCGCGACAGGCTAACAGCCTGTCGTACAATCGAAGTTAATAATGATTATCATCCGTCATCGATCTAAAGTTCTCGTCTTTTTACTTGCGCTCACTCTTTTTCAAGCGCAAGCCGCCTTCGCGCAAACGCGAAACATCACCGTGCAAGTCAACCAGCCCGGCGGTGCAATTCCAAAAACACTGTTCGGTCTTTTCTTTGAAGACATCAATTTCGGCGCTGACGGCGGTCTCTATCCCGAGCGCGTAAAGAACCGGTCGTTTGAATTTCCAAATCCAATGATGGGATGGAAACCCTTGGACCGCGGCGATACGAAAGGGCAACTCTATGTTTTCAATCACGGTTCGATAAAAGACACTCCAAATTCTCACTACCTGCGCATAAAGTCATCTGGTAACGGCAAGGGCTTTGGCATCTCGAATGAAGGGTTTCGCGGCATCGGGATTCAGAAGGATGCCGAGTACAAGTTTTCGATGAGGGCACGAAGAGTCGATAGTCCACCCGTGACTGTGCATATCGAAATTGAAGACGGTAATCACGTCATCGGTGAAACACAACTCGTAGTCTCCACAAACACGTGGAAGAATTACGACACCACGTTGCGTGCCGCAGATACCATCAGCAAAGGCCACCTCAATTTGATTGTGCAAGGCAACGGAACCGTTGATGTCGATCTGATATCGCTTTACCCGAGCGACACCTGGCAAAACCGTCCAAACGGATTGCGCAGTGATCTCGTGAAGCTCCTGAAAGAGATGAAACCCGGATTTCTGCGATTTCCCGGTGGCTGCATTGTCGAGGGCAGATACCTCGATCAACGGTACCAGTGGAAGACTACTATCGGAGATCTCGACGAACGAAAGCTCATAATCAACCGCTGGAACACTGAATTCAACTGGCGGTTGACTCCCGACTATTACCAATCGTTCGGTCTCGGTTACTACGAATACTTTCAGCTAGCCGAAGACATCGGCGCCGAGCCACTGCCCATTATCAACTGCGGCATGGCTTGTCAGTTCAACTCCGGCGAACTGGCGCCGCTTGAAGATCTCGATCATTACATTCAGGACGCGATCGATCTGATCGAGTTTGCCAACGCTCCAGCGAACACAGCCTGGGGTCGCAAGCGTAGCGAGATGGGTCACCCAAAACCTTTCAACTTGAAAATGATCGGCATTGGCAACGAGCAATGGGGACCACAATACGTCGAACGCTACGAGGTGTTCGCTAAAGTGTTGAAGCAAAAGTATCCGAACATTAGCCTCGTGACGAGCGCGGGCCCAGCTCCGGAAGGTGAGCGATTCGATTTTCTATGGCAAAAGATGCGAGAACTAAAAGCGGATCTAATTGATGAACATTACTACATGGCACCGCAGTGGTTCCGCGATAACTCCGCACGCTATGACAATTATCCGCGCACGGGTCCCAAGGTTTTCGCCGGCGAATACGCGGCACAGAGTGTCGGCATCGCTAGCGCCGAAAATCGCAACAACTGGGAGTGCGCGCTCTCTGAAGCTGCTTTCATTACCGGACTGGAGCGCAATTCGGACGTGGTGCAGATGTCGTCCTACGCACCGCTTTTCGGTCATGTGGACGCGTGGCAGTGGACTCCGAACCTGATCTGGTTTGACAACCTGCGTTCATATGGTACGCCGAATTACTACGTGCAAAAGATGTTCAGCGTAAACAAAGGCACTCGACGGTTGCCGATCTTGATCGATGGCTCAGCGAAGAACGGACAGAGCGAGCTTTATGCAACGGCGTCACTGGATGAGGTCACGCGGGAAGTGATCGTGAAGATAGTCAATACAGGATCCGCGCCAAAAGAGACACGCATCACACTGGCCGGCGCGCAGCGTGTCGGACAAAGCGGCAAAGCGATCGTGCTACAGAGCGAAGATTTGAAAGCAGAAAACAGTTTGGATAAACCGACGAGGATCGCCCCGGTCGAGAAGCAGCTACAGCTTCCTGGGAATGAGTTTTCATATTCGCTAGTACCACGTTCATTTACAGTGCTGCGCATCCCTTCCAGGTGAGGCGCCTTTGGAGACAATCGAAAGTATTGCCGGCCTAAGTGAATTCTAGAAAACTCTCTGCGCTCCCTCAGCGTTCTCTGCGTCTCTGCGGTGAATTTTGCAGACACGTGAAAACGCAGAGACGCAGAGAACGCAGAGAAAGCGCAGAGAAGATCGCTTGAACACTCAAAGAGCGCCAAGAACGCAAAGATCGTGGGCGAGGCTCTTGTCGGTCGTTCTGGTCTTCGCTTCGCAACTCACAACTGTAGCTCCGCAAGCAAATCAAACAGCTTCAATAACCATCGACGCCCGCAAAGTTGAAAACAAGATCAGTCCGCTGCTCTACGGGCAGTTTATGGAGTTCATGTTTGAGGGCATCAAGCGCGGCCTGCAAGCCGAACTGATTCGCGATCGCAGTTTCGAAGCGACTCCTAACGTAATCGGACTTTCCCGCTACTGGGAACGCTATCCGGACGATCGGAATGACGATTACGCACTGTCATTCACATGGGACGATCAGTTCCCTTACCCATCACGAAAGAACGAAACGAAGGAACACTCACTACGCGTCAAAGCCGGTGACGGTGTCATTCAACGCCACGGCATTTATCAATCACGCATTCCCATCCGCGCAGGTCTTGAATACCGCGGCTATATTTGGCTGCGCACGACTGATTACGCTGGCCCAGTCACAATCGCACTCGAGTCTGACGTGCGTCTCGGTCAGGTTTACGCTGCCCTCGATCTCCCTAACATAACCAAGGGTGATTGGCACAGATATGAGTTCACACTAAATTCGACCATCAGCGACCCACTTGCCCGCTTTGCCGTTCTTTTCCCCGGAACGGGCACTGTCTGGATGGATCAGGTGTCACTAATGCCCGGTGATTCTGCGCCTGGTGGAGTGCGGCGCGACGTTTTCGAAAAGATCAAGCTACTCAAACCTGCATTTATTCGTTGGCCCGGTGGCAACGTCGCCCAGGACTATCACTGGTTGTGGGGTGTCGGTCCACGTGATCAACGCGTTACATGGACAAACCTTTCATGGAAGAACGAACTGGAGCCGAGTGACTTCGGCACTGATGAGTTTGTGGCCTTCGCACGCGCGGCCGGCGCTGAACCTTCGATCACGGTGAACGTTGAAGGACGTGGCGCGACTGTCGAAGAGGCTGCTGCCTGGGTTGAATACTGTAACGGTCCTGCGAGCTCGAAGTACGGCGCAATGCGTGCCGCCAACGGACATCCGGATCCGTTTCGCGTCAAGCTTTGGGAAGTTGGAAATGAGATTTGGGGAGATTGGGTGCGCGGCCACTCGGACGCCGAAACTTATGCACGCAATTACATCCGTTACGCGAAAGCAATGCACGCCGTCGATCCGTCGATAAAACTGATCGCTGTCGGCGATAACAATATGAACTGGAATCGCACGGTTCTGCGTGCGGCTGGTGAGGGCATAGACTATCTTGCGATTCACCACTACTACGGACGCCACGAAGCGGGCAACGATCTGTCGAAGTTGTTGGCGCGGCCTCTTTTCTTCGAAAGATTCTATGGAGAGGTTCTGGAGTTATTGCGCGAGCTCAAGCTTGAGGGACGAGTCAAAGTGGCAATCAATGAATGGGGACTTGATCTTCCAACGGGGCGTCAATATTCAATCGAAGCGGCACTTTACGGCGCACGCTTAATGAATGTATTTGAGAGATCGGGCGAACTCGTTGAAATGAGCGCCGTTTCTGATCTTGTGAATGGCTGGCCGGGCGGAATTATTCAGGCGTCGCTGCATAATGTGTTCGTCACGCCAATCTATCTGGTGAACCAACTTTACAGTAATCATCGCGGAGATGTGAGACTCGCCGCTAACTTCAATATTCCTGACCTTGATGTGAGTGCGAGTCGAAGCAGCAACAGGATCTATATCAAAGCGGTGAATATAGGTACCACCTCATTAACTACAACTATCACAGTGCAGGATTTCTTTCCGACAGGACGAGCCGAAGTGCAGACTATTAGCGGTCGAGCATCCAGTGTTGAAGACCGAACCATTCCCGCCGCGCGGCGGTTTCTTGTAACACTTCCAAAGCAATCAGTGTCAGTGATCACCCTCAATGGAACTGCCTCACACTGAATGTCCGATATGCTTTCGCTTGTGCGAGCGGGTCAACAATCTTCCAGAATCTAAGATTGTTAGATTCTGGAAGATTGTTAGATTCCGGAAGACTGCTGACCCAATCACGACAAGCGAAAGTATTTGTATTAGGCAATCACTCCGACTTCAACGCCACCAGCGGATCAACTTTTGTTGCTCTCCGCGCCGGGATGTAGCACGCAAACAGCGCTACACCCACTAGAGCAACACCCGTTACAGCAAGAACCACTGGGTCGCGTGTTGGTAATGATGGGACGAGACTGATCAATACTTTGGATACGGCATACGCTCCCGCAACACCCAATAACGCTCCAGTAACAACCAGGAAGGCTCCCTTCCCCAATATCAACCTCATTACATCACTGCGCTGCGCCCCTAGCGCTACACGAATTCCTAACTCTCCTGTGCGTTGAACAACTGTGTATGAGATAACGCCGTAAATGCCTATCGCTGCCAATAACAGACCAACTACAGCAAACGCGCCAAGCAAGCTTCCTAATAAGGAGATGCTACCCAGCCCTTGATCAACCGTCGTCCGTGCCGTTCGAATTCGGTAAACGGGAAGATCGGGATCAAGTCCGGCGACGGCACTCCGCAGACTATTACCAACTGCGTCCGTATTCATCGGTGTGCGCAGAGCGATCATGAGAAAGGAAGGTGCAACCTGCGCCATCGGCAGGAAGGCTTCAAAGCGTGTGTAGGGTTCTCCCAGATTACCCGGGAAGGCGATGTCGTTCACGATGCCGACGACTTCCCAATATTCTCTCTTTTTTGCGGTGTTACTGATTCGCTTCCCAATCGGATTCTGGTTTGGCCAGAAGGTACGAGCTGCCGTTTCGTTCAAGATAACTACCTGCGGATGATCGGGTGTGTCGGACTGATTAAAGGTACGACCTTGCTGCAGACGTGCACCAAGAGTATCGAAGTAGTCACTAGTCACACCTTCAAAAAACATCTCCCAATACTTATCTGGTGGAGGCTCCGGTAAGCCCTCAACCAGGAACGAACTACTGCTGTTGAAACCAAACACGGGACTCGAGGCGCTAATCGCAGCATGCTGAACACCGGGCAGCGTCTTCAGACGATCCTCTAGTTCTGAAATGAAGAGAATGCGTTGCTTATCATCCTTGTACTTGTCGCCTCGGAGACTCATCTGTGCAGTCACAAGTCCATCAACACGCCAGCCCGGATCCGAATTCATGAAGCGCTGTAAGCCGCGTAGGAATAATCCAGCGGCCGCCAGCAACACCATCGCAAACGCTACTTCACCAACGATGAGCATATGTCGCAAACGGTGCTGAGATCGCCCGGCAGTAGATCCTCGCGAGTTTTCGCGCAACGCTTGATTCACATCCGCACGAGATGCCAACCATGCAGGAACCGTCCCGAACAACACTCCAGTCACGACCGAGATCAGAAGGGCGAAACCAAACACTTTGTAGTCAAGTTGCACACTTGCCCCCGGCAGATCCATGAACATGCGGGCACTGATAAAGCGGACGGCCACAAGAGCGATGATGAGACTGATTGTTCCACCGATAAGGGCAAGAAGGATGCTCTCGGTCAATGACTGTCGTAGCAATCGCCAACGTCTCGCACCGAGTGCTGCACGAACGGCGAGTTCGCGCGATCGCGCCGCGGTGCGAACGAGCTGAAGGTTCGCCAGATTTGCACACGCGATCAGCAACACGAAACCGGCTAATCCAAACGTGAACCACATGACGGTTCTGCCAATGCTGTCAGACATCGATCGCTGCAGCGGTTCAAGTCGTACACTTTCGCCCTCGTTCGACGAGTTCTGCTTGCCGAGATTAGCGGCCAAAGCAATCATGCTTTGCTCAGCCTGTTGAATCGAAACGCCCGGTTTGAGACGCCCGATCTCGGAAAGAAAGTTGTTACCTCGGTTTGCCTTGCGTTCCGGAGTAAAGGTGAGTGGTTGCCAGATGTCGATCGGACCCCACAGAATCGGATGCTCGAATGCGGGAGGCATCACGCCGATGATTTCCACAGACTTTCCGTCGAGCTGGATCTTTCGTCCGATGATGTTTGGATCGCTTCCAAAGCGACGCGTCCAGAGACGATCGGTCAGCACGACGACGTTGTCAGCACCGGGTTCGAATTCTTCCGGTCTGAACACGCGGCCACGCGCGGGTGCTACTCCAAACAGGGGAAAGAAATCGACGGTTCCTGCGAGACTAAGCAGACGTTCGGCCGATTGGCCCTGTTCGGTGAGATTACGGCTGGCAAAGTTGTAGGCAGCCATCTTCTCGAACACAGTATTCTGGTCATGCTGGTCGAAGAAATTGGCTGCGGAATGCGGCCAGGTTTGAGAGTGGGGCGAGGTGCGCCAAATTCTCATTAACTGTTCGGACTGCGGGTACGGCAGTGAGCGAAATAGGAAGGTATTCAGCACACTGAACATCGCGGTGTTGATCCCAATTCCTAAGGCCAGCGTTAACACGGCAACAATGGCAAACCCTCGGTGTTTCAGCAGAAGACGCAGGCTATAGCGCACATCTTGTGACACGCTGGTCATAACGGTTCTCCGTTCTTTAGTAGGCTACGAATCTTTGCGGAAGTGTTGCTCATTAAGAAAACACCTTGGAGGAAGGTGTTATGACAGGAAACACGTTCCAGCTCGGAGGAGTCCTCACACTCCGGAGGAGTGGAATGTTTATAGATCGCGAACCATAAAGAACTGGGCACTCCTTTAGGAGTGCGATGCCCGCGAGCGGCTACCTCGTGGAAACGGAGCACCACCCACGTGCGGATCGAATTCAAAACAGTGGCGCCATACGAGAACATGGCACTCCTAAAGGAGTGCGGATCTCGAGGACTCTGGCGATCTATAAACATCCCACTCCTCCGGAGTGAAGACTCTCAAAGTCTCGCAGTCATCAGCTACAGCGATGTGGTAAATGACAAACCCACCTGAGCTTTAAGTGATTCACCTACTGCTTCTTCGTAGTCTCTTTCAACTTGGAGTGAGCGCGTTCGTAGTTCGCTTTGAAGGTCGCAGCATTTGGATCGTTGTTTTGGCGACCAAGCGTCTGTGCCTTCTCGTAAAGCGGCTCGGCAAGGTCGATTCGCCCGCCTCGCTCGTACGCTTCAGCAAGGCTATCGTAAACGTTCGCAGAGTCCGGGTAGCGCTCGACGTTCGCCTTGAACGCTGCAATCGCTTCTTCCGGTTTGCCATCGAAAAGAAACTGATAACCCATTTGATTGATGAGATTCTCCGGCACCGGAATGGTATAGCCGAACTTCTCACTAAGCTTTTTGTAATGCTCCTCGGCGCCCTTCAAGCCACCGAGCACTGCTCCGCTTTTTAGATCTCTCGGTCCCTGCCAGCCTTCATAAACCTTTCGCAATCCAAAGTAGTGACTCCGAAGAACCACTGAACCATGGTCTTCATCACCAAAGCGCTCTGCCTGCCAATCAAAACCTGCAATGTTCGTCTTCGACAAGAGGTCTTTAAACTTGTCGAAGTCCGCTCCAATGCCCCCAGGCTCATTACCGATCGAAACAAACAGAGTTACCTTCATTTCTTTCTGGTTCTTGAAGAACTCTTCAGCACGCTTCAACTCTGTATCGTTCTCCCATTGCAGTGATGGGCTGACTGCCACGTAGGAATTAAAAAGCCCCGGCTTAGTAATCATTGCGTGGATTGCAAAGAGTCCGCCGAATGAATGACCGGCGAAAATGCGGTACGGCTGAACTCGATATTGTTTCTCAATCTCAGGTATGAGTTCAGTCTCGAAGAATTTTAAAAAGTTGTCTGCGCCGCCGCTGGTTGGGAATTGCAGCTCGCCGGCGGGATTCTTTTGGGTGGATTTCACCGGCGTCAGATCTCGAGTGCGGTCAGTGTTAGTAACCCCAACTACAATCAACTCGGGTATGCGACCGTTCTGGGTAAGGAACTCGATGGTACTGGCAGTGTGATTGATATGAGCATCACCATCGGTCATGTAGAGAACGGGATAGCTGACTTTGTTAGATTCATATCCAACTGGAGTACGCACTATCACGACTCTGTCTTCACCGAGAACTGCTGACTTGATCGTCAGCGTTTTTATTGTGCCAGTGCGCGGTTGTGCGAATGCAACAGATGCGACTATTAAAAGGAAAGCGAATCCGTACAGTAAACGGAAAGAGTTTGGCATGCAGGTCGTGTGGCGCGAGAAGTGAATAGTCATGGCTCAACTCCAAAAAAGTGGGTTTATCTAAATCGTTGTAGCAGCAGCGCAGATGGGAGCGCCGATATTACTAGATTCAGTTGCGCACTCCAACGTTAAACTCATCCGCAGATTACACAGATTACGTAGATTTGATTGATTGAGTTTTGAGATAGTTTGGCTTCGTCCAAAACTTAGAAACTATTCCGTTACGAAATGAGTGAGGAATTGAAGCGAGCGAAGCTTGAAGGATCCCCAAACTGGCCATTTGGGGGATTCGAGAAACTCGAAAGGCCGATGTGTTTTAGAAAACACTTGAACGACCCCCAAACTGTCGTTTTGGGGATTTCTCTTTTTGTGCAAGGCCATTTCGTGAATCGTCTCTTCTGCAAGTCGCAAAACAACGATCCACGAAACACACAATTCAACACGAAACTTAATTTCTAACGTTGTGTTGCTTTTGATTGTGCTGCGCGCCACTCCGGTTTGCGGTCTTTCGTTGCCTGCGACAACGCTTTCTTTACACCATTAACGTCAAAGTCATTGGCATATACTGGAGTCCCCGGCTGCTGTTTCCATGATTCGTCGATCGTGCCGGCATCGACGCCGTCAAAGCCCAGTTCATCAAGCAGCTCGATTACTCTTGCCTTTGCAGCTCGATCGTCACCGGCAACCGGCAAAGCGATGCGTCCCGACGTACCTGACGGCCGGCCCAGGCGCAGAAGGTGATCTGCGTAGATGTTGTTGAACGTTTTCACGACCGGCCGACCGAGTTGTTGTGATACCCAACGGCTCTCGGTGATCCCATCTTCGATGCCGTCGATGCGACCATCTCGCTGTTGCGGATAGTAATTACCGGTATCGATGACGATCACGTCGTCCGAGACGCCCTTGAACAAATCACCGGGCAGTTTCGGGATGTTCTTCTCGGGTATGGTAACGATGACGATATCTCTATTTCGTGCGGCCTCATCAACTGTGACAGGGGTTGCGCCAGTCTCGCGCGCCAGGTCAGCCAATGACTCCGGCCCGCGGGAATTCGCAACGAAAACCTGGTGACCCAATTCAGTCAGACGCCGGGTAAGAGTGCCGCCAATCTGGCCTGCGCCAATAATTCCAATATTCATTTCTGACTCCTTTCAGTCAGGATTGTAACCGCGAGTGGTCGCGCAATGATTGTGCGAACGTTAAGATTTGAAGTTCAAAGTCCAATGTTGAACGTCCAAAGTCCAAAGTCGAATGCCCGTTGGACTCCGGATTTTTGGCCTTCGACTTTAGACTTTGGACTTTAGACTTGGACTTTGGACGCATATCCATGACTCTTTCACCAAAACAACTAAACACATCAGCGCGACGGCGCAAGCAGTTGGTTGAAATTTGCGAAACGTTACCGGAAATCACTTACGAAAATGTCGGCGATGGGCACATCGCATTCCGCATTCGCAAAAAGATCTTTGCCTACTATCTTTTCGATCATCACGGCGATGGCATAATTGGCTTCTGCTGCAAATCTAACTTGAGTGAGCAACGCCGACTGATCAGGAGCGATCCTGAAACTTTTTTCGTGCCGGCTTACGTTGGTCCGAGAGGTTGGGTTGCGATGCGTCTAGATCTGGAACAGGTCGATTGGGAGATACTGAATGAACTTGTGCGACAGGCGTATCAGTTGACCGCACCCAGGAAACTGGCCGCGCTGGTTGAATGACTGGAGGCGATGAATCGAGTGGGCGATGGGCCGATGGGGCGATGGGGCGGAAACAATTATTGGTCATTTTCCATTTATCATTCCTCATTTTCCATTTGATGGGAATCTCAATCGCTAATCGACGGACAGATTGAGGTTCGGTTAGCTCGAATGGAAAATGACCAATAATTGTTTCCGCCCACTCGCCCTCTCACCTACTCGCCCACTCTACTTGATCCCTACAACCATCGAATCCGGTCCCATCAAGTGTTCGACCCGAGTTTCTTTGAATCCCGCTTCGCGCATCCACTGCGAACAATCCTGGCCTGTGTAGTCAAAACCGCCAGGGGTCTCGATGAGCATGTTCAAACTCATCAATAATCCCGCCGCGTTCTGACGTCTCTCGTCATCAATCAAAGCCTCAAACACAATCAGCGCGCCCCCATCCGGCAATGCGTCAATTGCTTTCGATAACAGCATCCGCTTTTCGTCAAGGTTCCAATCGTGCAAGATGTGGCCCATCGTGATCACGTCAGCAGTTGGAAGCTTCTCTTCGAAGAAATTGCCTTCGACGAACTTCAGCCTGTTACTCAGTCCATGGGCGGCTACGTAATCAGCGAAGATTGGTTGAACGGGAGCCAGATCGAAATTGGTTCCAGTAATGTGTGAATGCGCGAGACATACTTGAACCAGCAAACCTCCTTGAGCACCTCCTACGTCCACGATAGTTTTGTACTTATCCCACGGAAACTTCTCGGCGATCCCTCTCGAAGCACCCATACTTAAGCCAGTCATTCCGGCGAGGAACAATCGAAGCCTATGCGGATCGCTGTAAAGACCTTCAAACAATCCATTCATTCCTTTCTTGATTTCATTCTGCGGCAAACCTGTGCGTAATCCTTCGGTCAGAGTTCCCCAAAACCCGTAAAGGCGTTCGTTCGCCATTTCCAACATGCCGCCGATGTAACTCAGTTTGTTTCGATCGAGGAAGAGATCGGTATCAGGCGTATTTCGATAAAGACCGTCTTCGCGCTCGAGCATGCCCAGCGACACCAGCGCGTCAAAGAAGTCACGCGCAGAACGTGGATGAAGTTGCAACCGCTCAGTTAATTGCTCTCCAGTCAAAGGACCGTTTGCTAACTCAGTAAAGAGTCCCAATTCAACAGCGCTTAAAAACGTTTTGGAACTCCAAAATCCCAATCCTAGTTGCATGATTTTCTCGAGCGTTACAGCCATTTTGGTTGACATTATTCAGATCTCTCCTGCGATGCATGTTGTTTTTGAAACGTATCGGATTGTACTCCAGGAGCAGGAGCAGGAGCAGGAGCAGGAGCAGGAGCAGGAGCAGGAGCAGGAGCAGGAGCAGGAGCAGGAGCAGCGAAGGCTAGTTCGGACGGCTCCAGCAGTCAACTCTTTTCGAGACGAAGCTCAATCTGACAACTTAACCGCGCGCCAGCCTAATCAACTCCTTTGCCGACTTGCTCAGGTGCTTTTCCTTTCGGTACACGATCTTTAACTCGCGCTTGATATCAAGGCCGCTTACACGGACCGCAATGAGACTGCGGTTCTTCAATTCCGTCTCAACAGCAAAGCTGGAAATGAATGCGATACCCAGACCACTTTGGACCGCGCGTTTTATTGACTCAGGGTTCTCCATCTCGGCGCTGGCGCTTAACTGGACGCCATTCTTGTCCAGATGACCTGCGATTGCGGCTCGCGTCGCCGAGCCCGTTTCGCGCAGGAGAAAACTCTCGCTCTCCAACTCCTGTGGTTTGATCGATCGTCTATGTGCAAGCCGATGTTTTGGCGCCACGATAAGTACGATCCTATCTGTTCGCCATGGAAGAACTTCGACCTCACTTCCTGACAAATGTCCTCCCACGAATCCAAAATCAAACTCATTGGCCGCCACAGCATCTTCGATCTGATGAGTATCCCTGATGCGCAGTCGCACTTCGATTTGCGGATGCAATCGTTTGAATTCAGCAATTACCCTGGGCAGGACATACATTCCAGGCGTGGTACTGGCACCGATACTTAAGGAACCCCGCTGCAACCCTTGTAACTCTGCGATCGCATGATGAGCGTCATCCAGCGCTGCAACCACTTTGGTTGCATAAGGAATAAGAACCTGCCCGGCCTCTGTCAGCACTATTCGCTTACCGATCTGTTCAAACAGCTTCGACCCAAGCTCACGCTGCAATGCGGCGATTCGAACTGAGACGCTAGGCTGACTCAGATGTAACTCTTCGCCCGCACGCGTGAAATTCAGATGCCGTGAAACACTCAGGAAGACCTGTAAGTCTCGAATATCGATCATTGTCATCATCTATGGTAACGATTCAAACAATTCATGTTTTGAATGATGGATTTTAATCTAATATCTCGACCAGAGAAAGGCGAATTTATTGCCATGTCAACATCTGCCAACCATTCAACTGATGTTTTGCGCGAGTGGCGAGAATCCGCCACCTTCTGGCACAAACACTATCCAACGATCCGAACGATGTTTGCGCCTGTCACGAAGGCGCTCATCGAAACTGCCAAAATCATTGAAGGCGATGTCGTGCTGGATGTGGCTGGAGGATCAGGTGAACCTTCGTTAACAATCGCTGAGTTAATTAGACCTCGAGGATTGGTGACTTGCACGGATGCCGTAGCCGACATGGTCGCGGCCGCGAAAGCTGAAGCAGAACAACGAGGACTTCTGAATATAGAGTTTCGTCAATGTCTGGCTGATTCGCTTCCCTTTGAGAAGCACACGTTTGACGCAACCGTCTGTCGCCTGGGAGTTATGTTCTTTCCTGATGTTCCAGCCGCTTTAAGAGAGATGATAAGAGTCACTAAATCTGAAGGAGCGATCGCCTTCGCCGTGTGGGGTCGCAGCGAAGTGAATCCCTTCGGTTACCTCGTTACAAACGTTCTTTCGCAGTACATAGAAATTCCACCAGCCCCATCTGATGCACCCGGGGCGTTTCGTTTTGCCGAACCAGGAAAACTATCCAGTATGTTGAGTGAAGCGGGAGTGGCGCAGGTTAGAGACCGATTATTGAACTTCCGGATCGAAGCGCCTTTGAACGCCGAGCAATTCTGGGAGATGCGATCCCAAACCTCAGGGACGCTGAGAGAGAAGTTGGCAAACCTTCCGGCGGAACAGGCCGAGAAAATACGTCTGGATGTTCTGGACGCGGTGCAAGAGTTCTTTCCTAACGGCCAGATGAGCTTCCCGGCGGAGATGTTGATCGTGTCGGGTCACGTACGCTAATGATTAAAAGAAAGCGGGAGGACAACCTCCCGCCTCAAAACAAGCCCACTGAGAGAAACATCAATCACTAGGGTGCGAGCAAGTCCGCATCAGAAGCGACGACTCTCTGGTATATCACAGTTGTAGCATCGAGTGTTACAGTTTACTTGGGCCGAATCCGATGACTCCCAGACTTCCGTTGTTGGGTTGCTGCACATCGGCGAGCCAACCAGCGCTTGTCCTAACCAGACTCCACACGCACTGGCCTGGGAACGCTGCTAACCCAAAACTCTTCCCGTTGTCCGGTGATCTGAATAGAAATCAGGGTTACAGTAATCACGGTAACGATAAGAAGGTTAAGCGTCCGATTCATAAATACCTCCGGATTGAAAACAGCTTGCTAGTTCTGTTTGACGCAGCCGGCCCCTCAGCTCCATAAGGACTCTGGGCTGTCATTCGTGCGGAAATTGGGCCTTAATCACAGTATTGTCCCTAAGCAGGATAGATTTGGTATCCTCGCCCTACTTACTAATGCGCAGAATGCCCAGGGAACCTCTGATAACAACGGCTCCGCATCAGGTCACTCAGCTCTTACAGCAATGGAGTGAGGGTGATGAGAATGCACTCGAGAAGCTCATGCCCCTGGTTCATGGCGAGCTCCACAGGCTTGCTCACCAGCACATGAGGCGGGAAAGCGCCGGGCACGTTCTCCAGACTTCGGCATTAATCAACGAAGCGTACCTGCGGTTGGTGGACCAACCACAAATTCGCTGGCAGGGCCGCGCTCATTTCTTTGGTATTGCCGCGCGCTTGATGAGACACATTCTCGTTGACGATGCACGCAAGCGAAACGCGGCGAAACGTGGCGGTAGCTTTATTCAAGTCCCACTCGACGAGGCTAGTACGGTCGTTCAGGAGCAAGCGGCAAATGTCGCCGCACTCGACGACGCTTTACAACGGTTAGAGACGATCGATGAGCGTCAGGGAAAGATTGTAGAGTTGCGATTTTTCGGTGGACTCAGCATTGAAGAGACTGCAGAGATTCTGAAAGTATCTCCCGGCACAGTCATGCGCGACTGGACCTTCGCACGCGCATGGTTACGAAACGAAATGAGCGCTGCATAATCGGGTTCAGCCCGTTGCCGAAGCTGTGAAAATAATCCGAGACCTCGGTGCTGGGACCGCAGGCGTCCCCGCCTGCCCGCGTTGCGCGCTACCATGATCGGTGCGCAACTGTTCGCTAAGCAAGGTCGTTGAAGTAACTCACTGGTTAC
>DATDFV010000288.1:0-42815 GCA_036522415.1 Pyrinomonadaceae bacterium
CTGCGTAAGGTGGTTTCGTGCGCTCTCCCCAGTCGTCTGCAACATGATGTCAACTGATAGACCTCGGCGCGGATCTTCTTCGAGGTCTATTCCCGACAGCAGCATGCCATCTTCGATCCAAAAATCAGATTCGAGTCCCGCTGATGGATCCACAACCTCGATCCGGGTGGGACGAAGGTGGTTGCGTCTACCAAATTCCGCAAGATTCGCTCGCCAGGTTCTGAGCACGTCTTCGCTTTGCATAAACTCTTCATCCTCTCTGGTTAGTCGGACCGACGTTCTCGGACTATTTCAACCGAACATTTCGCATGGTGTATTACGCCACTTGAAACAGAACCCAACAGTAAGCGATTCCAGGCTCCGAGTCCGCGTGATCCCATTACGATCAAATCGGCATTCCAGCGCTCGGCTTCTTCGACGATTACCTGTCTAGGTGGGCCTTGAATGATCTCGGTACTGACTTTCAGAGTCTTGTCTGGATTAGCCTTTAGCTTTTGCAAAGCACCATCAATTACTTCTTTGGCGGCGTCACGAATCGCCATTTCCAGTTCCTCGAAATACTCCGGAGATGTTGCCCAGGGTTCCATGCCGATCACAGTTGGCATTTCGACCGCCATCACGACTTTAATCTCAGCGTTGCGAGGCCATGGCCTCAGCGCCACGCTTTCTATCGCAGCGTTGCTGTAGTTGGACCCGTCTATGGCCAATAAGATTTTCATTGTGTCACCTTTCATGCACTGCGAGTGCGGACTGCTTATGAGTCAACACTGGCAGTTACTACAGATCACTGCACGAGCCATGCCGTTTATTTCACGCGATTTTGGGCAGGAATTAAGAGAGGCGATGCGAAGTATCTCGCAGTGTTGCGGATTTTTTTCCTGCAACATGCACCGACGAAGTGGTCAGTATTCCGTAGATTACGTTCAATAGGTCAAATCGATCCTATCGTGAGTGATCATGGCAACGACCAAGCTGATCACCGTCGAACGCCAAGCAATGTGCGTGGCTCAATCGTGGTAACCCGGATACGGGCGTCAAGAATCGTCGCGCCCCGCTGGTGAACTACAAACGGATTTAAATCCAACTCTGCAATCTGCGGCAGATCCTCGACCATTGCACTGACGCGCAGTAGTCCTTCGGCAAGCACAGGAACGTCATAAACTGCGGCGCCGCGAAAACCGTTTAGAAGCGGGAACGTCTTCAGAGTTTGAATCATTTCCAAAGCATCGTCGTTGGATAAAGGTGTCAGGCGAACCGACACATCTCGCAACAGTTCAACTTGAACACCACCTGCACCGCAGGCGACCACTGGTCCGAATTGAGGATCGTGAACAACTCCGACCAACATCTCCACACCTTTCGGGATCATGCGTTGCACGACGAATCCGCCAACGCTCAAGCCTTGATCCTCTAGTCTCCGCGTCATTGCCTGCGCCGCGCTCTTTACTTCTTGAAAGCCTCGCAAATTAAGCTCAACAGCCCCAACCTCAGTTTTGTGAATCAATGAGGGACCAAACGCTTTAAGAGCAACTTCTCCCGTTAATTGCTCAGCAGCAGTCGCAGCCTCTTCCGGCGTTGACACGATGCTTTGCTCAGCGACGGGTAGTCCGTAACATCTTGCAAGTTCAGCGGTCTCTCTTGGATTTAGCCAGCCTTCACCACGTCCAAGAGCAGAGGCAACAATGCCGGCGGCTTCATCGCGTTGAATCGATTCCAATGTTGGTGGCACGCTCTCGGGTCGCTCTCGCCACTCCCGATAACGCGCCGCCCGTGCTACCGCAATCGCCGCAGTTTCAGGAAAATCAAAGCACGGAATCTTTGTGCCTTCAGATCGCATCTCTTCTGGTGGACCTTGCGCGGACAGAAATACAGCCAACACAGGCTTGCTCTTATTAGAGTGGTTGACGGCGCTCGCTATCGCTCTTGCCACATCTTCGGATCGAGTAACAAGTGGCGGAATAAAGATCACAATCAAAGCGTCGATGTTCTCATCGTTTGATAAGACCTCCATAGCCCGCCGATAATCATCAGCCGAGGCAGATGCAATCATGTCCACAGGATTGATGACACTTGCTCCCGCTTTTAGAAAACTTCGCAACTCAGCCTGACTCTTCTCAGTGAGAACCGGCACATCCAAACCGCGAGCTTCACATGCATCGGCGCAGAGTATGGCCGGGCCTCCAGCATTGGTGATTATGCCCACGCGATTTCCGCGCGGTAGCGGTTGATTGGCCAACAGCGAGGCAACATCGAAAAGTTCTGCGAGGGTGTCAGTGCGAATCACTCCGGCCTGTCTAAACAAAGCATCAACCGTGACGTCTGACGCAGCAAGCAATGTGCCTGTGTGCGACGAGGTTGCCCTTGCTCCTGCTTGTGATCGTCCACTCTTGACTACGACGATCGGTTTCTTTCTGCCGACTCGACGCGCAATTTCGGAAAACTTCTTCGGATTGCCGAAAGATTCGAGATATAGAAGGATTACGTCAGTACCATCATCGCATTCCCAGTAACGTAGCAGGTCATTGCCAGAGATATCTGCCTTGTTGCCCACGGAAACAAAGGTTGAAATACCCAGACCAAGTGAGTTCGCGTATTCCATAATTGCCAAACCCAATGCTCCGCTCTGTGATGAAAACCCGACTCGACCAAATGGCGGAGCTGCAGGTGCAAAAGTAGCATCGAGCGACACAGCCGGATCCGTGTTGGCAATGCCCATGCAGTTTGGGCCAATTAAGCGCATGCCTGCGGCGCGGCAAACTCTTACCAGCTCCGTTTGTCTCTCTTGACCTTCAGCTCCTGTCTCTGAGAATCCGGAAGAAACGACCACTACTGCTTTGACACCTTTGCGTGCACAGGCGGCAGCAACTTCGATCACGTGAGTTGCAGGAACAACGATAATGGCAAGATCGACTGGCCCAGGTGTGTCTTCGATCGAAGGATACGCGAGAACAGATTGGACAACTTCCGCCGCGGGGTTCACCGGGTACACTGGCCCTGTGAATCCATAGCTGACAAGATTGTGAAAGATCTCGCCTCCAATCGTGCCACGTTCGCGAGATGCCCCGATTACAGCAACGGCCCTTGGATTGAAGAACAACTTCAATGCGTTAACGGCAGCGATACTCTCCCGGTGCTCGAATCGATTAATTGCCTCTTCACTGAACGAAGTTGGAAACGTTAGATGAATTTGACCTGCAGCTGCTCGTACTTCGAGTGGGAAACCAGACGATCGAAACACGTGTAGCATTGCCTGGTTTGATGCGACTACGTCCGCTTCAAAAACTTGAATACCGCTTGCGGTTGCCACCTCAGCGAGCTGGCCGAGAAGTAGCGAACCAAGTCCGCGACCTTGAAAGTCGTTGGCAATTGTAAAAGCTACTTCAGCTCGATGAGCATCAATTGCAGCATAAAAGCCATGTCCAACAACCCGCTCGTCAGCGCCACTGAATGCCAGCAGAGCGAACGTGCGATCTAACGTAGCTTCACGATGTGCTTCGGAGATGAGAGCGGACCCACTTGCAGTTGAGTAAAAGCGAAGCCAACGAGATTCTTCGGAGAGCGACTGAAGCAAAGCGAGCAGGAGCGGTTCATCCGCGGGACGCATGACTCGAATGCGCACGGTTGAACCGTCTCGCAGCACGACGTGTCCATCGCGACGTGCCGTGATGCTGAACTCGTCATGCGAATTCTCTTTGGTTTGCGTCAGTTCACCTTCCATAAGACTCTTGTCCGTGCGTCCCAATCTCTCGGGTGATTCTATGGCGCGAGCCAATATACATCCCACAGAGCTCTGCCTCCCACTTCTCAGCGTCGCTTTGCGAAACAGAAGCAGCGACGATCACGTTACAGTATTTCTTCTTCCGGTCTTCTCGATTTGTTCCACGGATCTTGAAAGTAAGGGTCGGCGACATGGTTGTGCGTATCGAGGGTGAGCATTCGTTTTACGCTTGGAGACTGTGCTGATTCAAACTCATCCGGAGTGCCATAGAATGCAACCTGTCCCGAGTCGAGGAGCATGATCTTTGTCCTCGGCACACTTTCAACGTGAGCTTCGCATATGACTATTCCGGCTTCGTCGGACTCGCAGGCGGCGAATTTTGCCAGATAAGAAATCTCATGAGGTTTTTTTGTGACATAGATTGAAGTAACTCCGTTGATGTCTCGAGCCCGAATGATCAGATCAAGAACTTGCGCCGCCACGATTGGATCAAGACTGTTCGTTGGTTCATCAAATAGCATAATCGATGGCCAGCCAATCAATGCACGTGCGATTTCAAGTCGACGCTTCATACCTCCAGACAACTGTTCAGGTAGCTTCTGTGCTTCGCCATCCAATCCAACAAAGCGGAGGACTTCTGTCACCGCTTTCTCGATCTCGTCTTGCCCCCATCCGTGCTCTTCCAATCGATAAGCTGCGTTTTCGAAAACAGTCAGTCCGGTAAACAACGAGTCTTCCTGAAAAACCATGCCCATCAAACCACCGCGCACGGCTAACAGTTCGGACTCGCGCATCGTGTCGATCTCTTTCCCGTGGACGAAGATTTGTCCCGAATCTGGTTTCAAAAGACCGATAGCAAGGCGAAGTAGTACTGACTTGCCCGAGCTTGACTCGCCGGTCAGTATGAGCATCTCGCCTTTCTGAAGCTTCAGGTTTACGTCGATAAGAACTTGCTTCCCATCAAAGTTCAAACAAACGTTTCGAAATTCAACGGCGGGTATTTGATTATTTTCAGAAGACATTTTTTCGTGACCCCAACAATTCGAGCAACTCAAGCTCTGATAATTCGCGTTCAGCTACTCCAGTGAGCTTGTCGATCTTGATCCGAAAGACAACGACTTCGGTCGAACCAGCGTCCCTGGCAAGTGTTGATTCGACCGGAGTCAACAGCGGGAAGCGATAAAGAAGCTTGTTCATGACTCGGTGACGCTCTTCATCATCCGTCAACTCTTCAAAAGTGCCAAACGCCAGAACACTCGTCCAACGCAACGAGGTTTCTATCTTGTCCACCTGAACACAAACTCTCGGGTTCTCTCGCATTGCACTTATCTTTGTGCCTGCAAGCGAATGGCTATAGATACTATTTCCTTCCACGATGTAACTGATCGGCACGACATAGGGTCCACCTTCAACTATGCAACCCAATCTGCCGACGGGAGCCGTCTGAAGGAGATCTCGTGTCTGCGTTTCACTTAAAGCCTGAAACATATAACCACCTATCTGCGGTTTACGAGTGTTTCTGATCAACTCCAACTTGTCGGTCATAGCTCCGCCTGGATTGTCACTGTGATCGTCGGCACTGTCGTCCCACTTTGGCTATATGAGACCCAGAAGCCCTCGTTCTCATACCGGACCATTTTGTATTTGGATCCGTTAGGTCTTGTTTCGAGTTCAGCGCCTACTACGGTTCGATAATCAGGAGCTCCGGCACCACCAAGATAGTCCGTCGAAATACAACTCACCTTGTGCTTCGCGTTGTAGACAATCTGAGTAGTTTCGTTTGCCGAGAACACGTAGACATCTTGATCCTCAGACTTGAATACGGGATCTCCGAGTTTGCTTCTCGTTTCATCGATTGTCATGCCTAGACGAACGCCACGATACTCTTTGTAGATTGCCTGGGTTTCTACTGATTTTGTTTTCGTGAATTTCATCGGCTCGGTCTGTTTTTGAGCTTGCGCACTGGTTACTAGAATTACACCAAAGGCTAAGCAAAGCCCCAGATACCCCAGGTCAAACCCGCTGGTTAGGAGTTTGGTTTTGTGTTTCATGTTTCTTCACCTCTGCTGAATTAGCTGACATTCGAATCAGACCTACGACCGTCATCAACCCAGCGAAGACGATCATTTAACTGGGAGTGCAACGCACGTGCCCGAAAAGTTGTCGTATAAAGGGCCAAGAAGGATTAATTCGCTGTGGAAACTTCACCAATAAACGGGCGAAAGCTCGCACTCCGACTCGATCGAACACCAAAGTCTCTAGAATCTTTCACTGAAATTGAGGAACACAGTTTGCCGCCAAGTGGATTGGAATTTATCTCGTGAGGTGAATACAAAATGGATGATGCACTATTACTTCAAACGGTTGAGGGTCTCGAATGTTCGCCATTTACCAACGACGGAGCGGTGTGGAATTGCCTACAGGATCTGAAGGAAGAAGTCTCTCAGGAGTTACTTGCCGAAGGACCAATGTGCCAGTCAGATGCGAATGGCTCTGTCGAAGACGAGGTGTCGGAGGCAACTGCGGTGGAAATAAACTTTGCTCACCGACACCAATTGGAGGAGGAGCTTTGTGCGATCAGTCGCGCACAGGATCGATTAATTGATGGCACCTATGGCAAATGCGAAGACTGCGGAGAGCGGATAGATCAAGCAAGACTGGTCGTCAATCCTTACGTATCTCTCTGTCTCGACTGTCAGAGAACGGCAGACTGCGACCGAAAGTTTCGTAGTCTGTAAGCGGGAAGCGCGTAGTACAGAACAATGGAGCATGAGCACACACCGGCGGCGATCAGTGAACGACTCTCTGAAGGACCACGACAAAATTATTTGCGCGACTGGATCTACGGAGGCATCGACGGCTCAGTGACGACGTTTGCCGTCGTGAGCGGCGTTGTGGGTGCTCGCCTCTCAACATGGGTTATCGTAGTCATGGGCTGCGCAAACCTTGTTGGTGACGGCTTCTCGATGGCAGCCAGTAACTTCCTTGGGACGAGAGCTGAACATGAAGATCTTAAGCGCCTGGAGGCCATCGAAAAGCGTCATATTGAGCTCGCACCCGATGGCGAGCGCGAAGAAGTTAGACAGATCTTTGAGAGCAAAGGATTCAGCGGGAGGGATCTGGCCACCGTAGTCGACCTGATCACTGCCGATAGAACGCGATGGGTGAAGACAATGTTGACCGAAGAATATGGGTTACCCCACAGTTTTCGTTCTCCCTGGCTCGCCGCGCTCACTACATTCACCGCCTTTTCAATTTGCGGTGTGGTGCCATTGCTTCCGTATTTGTTTGGACTTAGCGATGCGCTTCTTCTTTCGATATTGTTGACTGGTGTTGTGTTTTTTGCGATCGGCTCGGTCAAGAGTCGTTGGTCCACAGCTTCGTGGTGGAATTCAGGTTTATTAACGCTGGCTGTCGGGGCAATTGCAGCCGGTTTAGCATATTCGGCCGGATTAGTCATAGATGCGTTGTCACATCGATGAGGTACGCGACAGGTGCTCCCTAATTGGCCGTAACAGATGGAGTTGAATATGGAAAAGATGAAAGCAAATGTTTTTCACGGCAAGAATGATATTCGCGTACAAGAAGTCAATCGACCGCGTGCTGGTGTTGGCGATGCAGTCATCCGCGTTACTCTTACGACAATTTGCGGTACGGACCTTCACATTCTGCGCGGTGAGTACCCAGTAAAGCCGGGACTCGTCATCGGCCATGAACCCGTCGGCGTTATTCATGAGTTAGGCGAAGGTGTTACGGGCTATCAAGTCGGCGATCGCGTCTTGATCGGAGCTATTACGCCATGTGGACAGTGTCGTGCATGCCTGTCGGGCCATCTTTCACAGTGCGGACACGGTGAGGGATACGAGGCGATTGGAGGCTGGCGCTTTGGCAATACAATCAATGGCGCTCAGGCAGAATACCTTCTAGTACCTAATGCCCAGGCAAATCTTGCCAGGATTCCAGACGAGCTCTCAGACGAACAAGTCGTTTTGCTTGCCGACATTGCCTCGACAGGTTTCGGCGGCGCGGAATCCGGCAATATTCGAATCGGTGATTCCGTTGTGGTTTTCGCGCAAGGGCCGATTGGGCTTTGCGCTACTGCCGGCGCAAAGTTAATGGGCGCAACCATGATCATTGGAGTCGACGGGGATGAGAAGCGGCTTGCCATGGCAAAAAAAATGGGCGCCGACGTTGTTCTTGACTATCGCGCGGTTGACATTGTTGCTGAGGTTCACCGGTTGACCGGTGGTGGGGCGGACGTTGCGATCGAGGCGCTAGGCACGCAACAGACATTCGAAAGCGCACTACGCAGTCTGCGACCGGGCGGCACGCTTTCGAGCCTCGGCGTTTATTCCGGCAAACTCCAAATACCATACGAGGCATTCGCTGCTGGAATTGGGGATCACCTCATCGTTACGACGCTTTGTCCAGGCGGCAAGGAACGCATGCGCCGACTGATGGAGGTTGTGAGAAGTGGTCGCGTTGATCTAAGACCCTTGCTGACGCACACGTACCCGCTGGAGAAAATTTCTGAAGCATATGACTTGTTCGGAGAACGAATGGATGGCGTTTTGAAGGTGGCGATTAAGCCTTAACAAAGAATGAGCGTTTCACTCCGTGGCTTTGCCTCAAACGTGTCTTCAGCCTGCGAAAGCAGGCGCAAGCGTAAAGCCTGGGCGTCAGCCCCAGGTGTTTGCGATTAAGATATGCAGCCCGTGATAACGGGCGACAGCTCTCTAATTCTTTATGTTCACTTCGGCTAAGAGTGTTTCCAAAGGCACATCATGCAGCCGCGCGAACCAGGCGATCGTTTTTCTCGGCCCGTTTGGCCCGCCACAGCCCTTCAAACCGTAACGATCAAAGACGGACCGCGTAGCTGGAAAGCGGTGAACCACATCCGGCAACATCATCTCGGCGGTTTTCTGCACTGGTTCATTCATTAGATACCCACCTGGCGAATTATTTTCTGAGCTGGTCGTCTTCCCCATGAGGTAGTCGAACCCAAATCGGAGGTTTTGGCTACGACCACTTTTTCTTCAACCTCTGTTTGCAAAGCGGGGCCGCTGGAGTCAGCCACAATCGAAGCTCCCGTCAAAGCCACCAATAGCGGCAACACCAGGAGACAGATTGCCGAATAAGCTCCGTCCGCAAAACCGGAGAGCACTCCAATTCCAATTCCAAGGACTATCGTCATCAGCGCCGAAAGTTTTGTTCTCAATCTGAGCATTGATGCGTCCTCAGTGGCCCATACAGAGACTATCCTTCGCTCCGTCGAGCAAGTTGAAAGCCACAAGCCTCCAAAAGAATTTCCCGTTGAAGTCTGGAAATTTTTGGAGAGTCCGCCGAGTGGTCACGACCGAATGGGCAATATCTCGCAATGCTTCTTAGAACTTTCGGAATATTGCGCAGCTCGCTGCGAGTCAAAACTGGTCTTTACAGCTTTATCTAACGACTGAGTATTCTGACGCGATGGCCTTCAAGTTGCTGGCTATGGCTAAAAGCTATGGGCGAGCATAACGTCGAACAGCAAGTGGATGAGAAAAAAGCGCAGGCCTTCATGAAGGCGTTGCTTGAAGACCTGCGGGCGCTTGCGTTCATGCTGGAAGAAGGACGAGTCGAGAGTGGCGTTAAGCGAATCGGAGCGGAGCAGGAAATGTTTCTAGTTGATCGCGACTTGCGACCTGCTTCTATCTCCACTGAAGTGCTGGAGAAAGCTAACGATCCCAGACTCACAACCGAGATTGCCAGATTCAATCTTGAAGCAAACCTGACTCCGCTCGATTTAACTAAAAACTGCTTCAGCCGGATGGAGGTAGAGTTACAGGAAATTTTGGAGGTAGTGAGCAACAGCGGCGAATCTCTCGGTGCAAAAGTGTTGCTGGCCGGCATTCTGCCGACATTGCAGAAGTCGGATTTGGTTCTGGAGAATCTCACGCCCCTTCCGAGATATGAGGAGCTAAATCGCGGCGTAATCCGCTTGCGCGGAGGCCCATTGTCAATTCACATCAAAGGGTTGGACGAACTTTATCTCACACATGACAACATCATGATGGAGTCGTGCAACACGAGCTTCCAGGTACACTTCCAAACCAATGCCGATGAATTCGTCAACCAATACAATGTTGCCCAGGCCATAACGGCGCCTGTGCTGGCCGCCGCCGTGAACTCGCCGCTGTTGTTTGGCCATCGTTTGTGGCAGGAAACACGAGTGGCATTGTTCCAACATTCAACTGATGAGCGCTCACGTCCCCAAATGGCACGCAGTCACCCGACGCGGGTTAGCTTTGGGGACGAGTGGCTGCGGAATTCAGTTATCGAACTTTTCCACGATCAGATTTGCCGTTTCCGTCCCATTATGATTACGCCGCCGGATGAGAATCCATTTCAAGTCCTGGCGCGTGGTGAGACGCCGCTGCTTTCGGCTTTGCGGATGCACAACGGCACCGTATGGCGCTGGAATCGCGCGTGCTATGGAGTTACCGAAGGTGTTCCACATTTAAGAATAGAGAATCGTGCTCTGCCTTCCGGGCCTACAGTGGTTGATGAGATCGCCAACGCAGCTTTTTTTGCCGGCTTAATGTTGGGGTTGCCAAAGGAATGCAGAGACATTTCGAAGCAGATGGCCTTTGACGATGCGAAGCAAAACTTTTTCCGCGCTGCGCGTCACGGCCTGGACGCGCAATTCAACTGGATAGACGGGCAAGGCGCAAGTGCGACATCACTCATTCTTAAGCAGTTGCTCCCACTGGCCGGTCAGGGGTTGACTGACGCCGGAATTGACATTGCGGACATCGATAAGTACTTAGGCATCATCGAGGAACGCACTCGGCGTAAGCAAACCGGGGCGCGTTGGATGATTAAGTCATTGGCAGCGATGCCGGCTGCAACACCGAAAGACGTTCATCAGAGAAAGTTGACGTCGACCATTCTGGCGTATCAATCGAAGGGGCAACCTGTTCATACGTGGCCACAGATTGAAACAACTGAATCCGAGGATTGGCAGCAGGGCTATCGCACAGTTGGTCAGTTCATGTCCAGGGACCTGTTCACGGTGGAGCCCAACGATTTGATCGATCTCGCGGCAAGCGTGATGGACTGGCGGCACATAAGGCACGTGCCAGTAGAAGATGGCGATGGACGTCTGGTTGGCTTGGTCACTCACCGTGCGCTGCTTCGCATGTTAGCAAGCGGCAAGCGCGAGCAAAGTAGCAACCCAATGACTGTGCGAGAGATCATGGTTACAAACCCCATCACTGTCTCTCCTTCTACGTCGTCGTTGGAAGCCATAGAAGTGATGCGGTCCTCTAAAATCGGCTGCCTCCCAGTTGTCGAAGGAAATCACCTCGTCGGTATTCTTACCTCATTCGATTTCCTCGATGCGTCAGCCCATCTTTTTAAGGAGCAACTAAGCTCGGCCACGCCCGTTAACCAACGCGCAAACGCTCAACATTCGTGATCAGCAACATCTTAAGAACACTGAGGTCTTTTGCGCAGTGTTTGAGTAAGTTCCCTCGAACTGATCACGATAATTCTCATTTTCACGTATTTCTCAGTCGGATGACTCGGCACGCTGGTTGCACCCTCAATAAATGGAAACCGCATTCGATTCGGTGGTCTAAAGCTTCCTAAGTTGGGCAAAAAAATGGAGGTAGCAGCCATGACTAATGACGACCGTGACATTCTTGAACTTCTTAAAGCTGAACTGAATTTCATTGAGAGTGGTGGATACGGTCGTTCGGTCCGTGCTGCCTGGCAGTCGAAGTCAGCATTCCAGGATTCCCTAACCTGTATTAACTACGGATATCCTTACCGTGCGCATCCATGCAAAGAATGCCATTTGCTTGATTTCGTCAGCCCCGAGCATCAAACCGAAGAAGTGCCCTGTCACCACATTCCTTTGAATGAAGCAGGAGAGACCATCGAGGAACTCGAAGCTGAGGACAATCAGGCGAAGTTAGAGCGACATGTTGCTGAGTGGCTTCGCGCGAAGATCGTAGAGCTCGAGAAAGAACGGGCAACTAGTACGACAGGTGGTTAGCCTGTCGTGGCGCGACAGGCTGACAGCCTGTCATACATTTGCTGACCGCAGGTCGCATCCAATGGCCTGTTCATCCGTACTCCTAATTTCGCACTTGCGATGATTTCCTGTCTCAAACTTTGATCTGGAATGAAAGGTAACGTCATGAGATCTGAAAACGCTCTTAATCCACCGACCAGTGCTCTTCCATTCGAGATGTTCCGGACATTCTCCCCGATCGCGAATGGGCATTTGCCAATTTCTGCTCGAGCTTGCGAGGTCAATGAAACCGAAAAGGAATGCATACTAAGCGTTGACCTACCGGTGTTTGTCGATGCCACAAAAGTGCGTGTCGAGTTCAAGTCCGGCACATTGACGGTGACGGTGCCGAAATGCGAATAGGTTCAGGATCACTGACTCGCCGACCGTCTGACGCGATAAGATCTGTTAATTGGTTTAGGGAGCGTTGCCTGTGGCCTGAAAAACTCGAGTTTTACATTCAGCAATCGTTTCCAAGCGTTCCACTAAGCATAAACCCCGCCTTCCATCTCCACAGCCCTCGGAAACAGTATGTTGTTCTCCAGATGAATATGCTGATGGAGGTCTTGTTCGAACGCCTCGAGCGCCTGATACAGGGTTTGATAACTGATGCAGGCATCTTCAGGTGGCGCGTAGTTTGAAGTAATGCCCCGCATTTTTCTGAGGAATTCACCGGCGTCGTCGTGTTCCAGCATCATCATGCGAACCGGATTGGCAACTGTTCGAAACGGGGCCGGCATGACTGGTCGTTTGTCACGAACGGCGGCTTCCATCCTCTTAACGTAAGGGAATAACACTTCCTCCTCTTTTATCATGTGTGGGCCAAGCTCCACGCTAAGCGTTTCAAACAGCGTTCTGAGAGTTTGGAGCTCCGGATGGTTTTGGCTATGAACACCACAAACCTTATTCAGGAGTCCACGAAGACGGTCGATTTCATTCTTCGTGAACACATGATGTTTATCGACAATGTGATCGATGAGTTCAGCCAGTGTGGCTACGAGATAGTTAGGTTCATCACCGGTTGAATGGGATTTTTTACCCAGTTCCAGCGACTTCATTACGTCTTCAATTGTGATTTCTGCTTTCGCGCAGACATCCGCCAGCGATCTCTGTCCGCCACAGCAATAGTCAATTCCAATCTTCTCGAATACGCGAGTAGCACCCGGAATTTCCAACGCGAGCTCACGGACCGTTTTGTTTGCAAGTGAATTCATGATTCCTTCCTCTCATTAAAGGGCGTTCAGATTTCATATCCAGCACTAACAACGCTGGCCCGCTTTGTGCGGAACAAACTGTGCAGAAAACCTGCAAAAACAATCAGCCAGGCCAGCATCGCCACAAACACAAAATAACGAGGGATGATCATCAGTGGGTCGAACGCAATTGCCTTCGATAGCTGAAGCGTACAGACCGTATACATACCCAAAGGAAAGACCATCCCCCAATACAACGGGTCATAAGCAAGCGGAAAATGCTTCCGGATGTGACGCCAGACTCCCAGGATGATGAGCAAAGGAATCCACCACGTCCCCGCAGCCCAGAAGAAGAGAGTGAATCCTTTGAGGAACGGCAGCATTCCCGAAAGAAGCTCCCATTCTGGCGCAACTATGATTAGTCTCGCGCCCGCAAGCGTAGTAATTGCAACCGCTCCCATGTTGATCCAATAAGGAGGCGTTAGCGTTACCGTTGTGAGTTTGACGAATGTAAATCGATAAAAGATCAAAGTGATTAGCAATAGGTAAAGCATGCAGCCCAGCAAAAACATACAGAGTGTGAAGAACAGCAGTAGTGTTCGGTATGAACCGAAATAATCGCCGAGCAATGTCCCAAGCACCGAAATTGATTGCGTGGCTACGGTCGCGAGCAACCAGGTTCCACTAATCCCTGTTTCCAGCGGCGGCTTCTCTTCTTGTACCGTGACCGCAGCCAGGAAGGTGTACATGATTAAAAGCCAGAGCAGCAGTGCGATGAGCCAAAGAATCCCAGCAGCTCGAAATTGTTCCACTACGATCACCAACTGACTGCCCAGCACAGACGTGCCCGCAACAATCGTGAAGAAACCTGGACCGCGCGAATGGTCTGTAATGTCTGCCCTGACTCTCGGAAAAAAACGCAGCAAACGCACCAACAAAAGGAACCAGAGAACGACATAAGCAATCACGTTGACGATGAGGAGGATCCACGCAACTGGGTTCATGTTGAGTTGGAAAGCGGCGATAGAAATAATTCCCGTAGCCATAACCAACGCGAAATAGCCGGGGAACAAATTCGCCGCTGCTGCACTAATCCTGGTTAGACTCATCATCAATTCTCGAAACGACGGAGTCCTTGACGACCGCTTCCTCACCTTCATCACAGCGTTTGCAGTCGAGTTCATACCCTAAACGCGATGCGCGCCCTTCTTCTGTTAATACCCAGTGTCGTGTGCTTAACGGTGGGTCATGGCGCACATGCTGAAAGTGACCGCAATCAAGAGCAGCGCGCCAGTGGCCTTCATCGTCAGTCTCAAAACCTGTTATTCGTCTCTTCATTCAGGATGTCTGAATACCACAAATATCGCGCCGGGGTGACAGCTTCGTCGTGCGCAGAAAACCTCACCTGATTCGATGTGCAACGATTGTGCCGCTTATTCTGGGGCGGTTGTCGTTCGAGGAAAGAATAATCTTTGCGAAATTTGGCGGAAGGATAGCGGACTAATCCTCAACTCGACGTTTGGTTCGACTCTGAGTTATTCAAAACGTGAGGGCACGTTCGCAATTTCCCGTCGAATACGGTTATGAAGCTCTGATAATGTTTGGGCGTCCAGAAGCACCAGCGGCCACTTGTAGACTTGTTCCTCTTCGAGGCGATTATGCTCGCGCAAACGATCATGAATAAGGGCCAATCTTCTTCTCAAATCCTCTGACTGATTGCTTGATGCCGAGTCGGTTTCCTTCATCCGACGCATGACCTTGATCATCAAGGCAAGTTCCTTCATGAAGAAGTCATGGTCGGCGCGCAACCGGGAGAGCAACTCTTCTGCTTTGGCGAAACTCGGCAGATCATTTGCAGCATTGAATTGATTGCTGGGCACCTCAGCAAGTGTCGGAAACAATGCCAGGTTTTCAGCGCGAATGTGAACCGCAAGGCGAGCCCAGAAAGAGTCGAGCAGTTCAAAGCTGTGAGAAATGTTTCCCTGAAGCAGCCCTGCCTCTAGTTCACCAAGCAACTTCGCGAGCGAGTGATGATCGTTTTCGAGTGTTGACTCAACCGTATTCATCATCGCTTCAAGTAACCGGAACTCGTGTAGTGGCGAGACGCGGGACGCCACCAGAAAATCAACGTGAGTGTGACCGCAAAACAAATCGCCGAAGCAATAACGAGCGGCAGCAGTGCAGAAAAGCGATGAGCGAGCGCAGCTTCGACGGTGGCGGCAAGAATCCACAACTGAGCCAGATTGATCATTATGAGCAAGATCAGCCGGGCTTGAGCTACGGCAGCTCGTCCCTTGCCGGCGTGGCCACGTGCCAGACCTCTCCTCTTGATAAGCTCTTCCTGCATTAGATCAACCTCTCAACGTTACTCGCTTGCCTGCCGATGGCCCAAACCTCACCATCTCCACGTACTTCAATCTGAATTGTGTCTAAAGGGCGAGGAGGAGGACCGTGCAAAACATCACCCGTTTGCGCATTGAATGCACCTTCATGGCAGGGACACTCTAATCGATGGTTACCCTGATCAAAATAAACGGGACAGGAAAGGTGTGTGCACTTCTGTCCGAACGCATGGTAATTACCATCAAGCGAGCGCACGAGGATAGCGGTGTCTTTCGCTGTGGGGTACCGGAAGTTCAACGACGTGCCCGGAGCCAATACTTCGGCACCTTCAATCCTTGCGGAGGTAAAAGTTTCAGTGCGTCGTGCATCGAGTGCGGCCTTCCCGGCAAATCCTGTTGCACCGACGAACAGCGCAGCCGAAGTAAGTCCAAGGAAGTTGCAAAACTCCCGGCGCGTGACCTGAGCCTCTTCGTCGCGATCATAGGGGAAGTCGCTCTGGTGCGGAGCTGTGGCTTCGCGCACATCGCGTTCATCGCGACGGCTGTCCCCAAGCACCTTTTCAATAGTTTTATTGAGATTAGAACTCATTGCTCTTGTCCGTTTGTTCAACTTGCAAATCGATCCATGATTCAGCGGCGGGTTGCTGTTCGGCTATGACTCGTCCCTCAAATACGCCGCACCCGTTCACTTCAACCTCTTCCGCATCGGTTGGCAGCATCAGGTAAACTTTCGTCTCGACTTTCTGGTTGCCGAATACATGAGCATTCACCGGCTTGGTGCGGCGAAGTGGTACAACGTCTTCGTATTTGCCAAAGGTAATCGCGCCGGTCGGACAAACGCTCGCGCACATTGGTTTCAATCCTTCTGAAGAACGGTCGTAGCACATGTCGCACTTCATCTGGAGGTGCATCTCGGTGTTGTATTTCGGCACTCCAAAGGGACAAGCATTCACGCAGTTGCGGCAATCCAAACAGCGTGGCTTCAAGGCAGAAAGGACAACTCCATCCTCTGTGCTCTTAATCGCGTCTGCTGGACAGACTAAGGCACATGTCGGTTCATTGCAGTGCATGCACACGGTTGGCATGGTGGCGGTTGTTTCTGATCGATCAAGGTAATCGACGTAGATCATCGAATAGCCTTTGTGAGTTCCACACTCCCGGCATGCAGCCACACAAGCGCGGCAACCAATGCAACGCTGCGGATCGATGAACATTGTTTCTTCCATAAAACCTTCGGCGTCAGGTCTTGGGTCTTTGGTCTTCGGTCTTTCTAAGCTAATAACGATTGATAGTCTTCAAAGTCCCAAAGACCAAACGCCCGTCCAAAGACCAGTCCGTCACCTAAACTCACTCCGCGACATTCCTTTTCGTTTTTCTCCCATTATCGGCAGTTGCCTCGAATGAATCTTTTCAATGCGTGCAGCGCAGGCCTTGAACTCTGGAATTTTCGAAGTTGGATCGAGCACTGGATTTGTTAGTTGATTTACCGCCAACTGTTCACCCCAGTGATAGGGTATGAAGATCGTGTCTTTGCGAATCGTCTTCACAATCAAAGCCGGAAAGACTCCTTCACCACGCCGGGAAACCACACGTACACGCTCGCCGTCGTTTACTTTGAGCTTCATCGCAGTTTCAGGATGGATTTCAACATATGGTTCCGGGCATTGTTCGACGAGAAATCCGATGCGGCGAGTTTGGTTACCGGAAAGATACTGATAGACAACACGTCCGCTGGTCAGGATCAACGGGAATTCATCATCTGGAGTTTCTTGCGGCGGCTCATACTCGACTGCGTGAAACTTTGCCTTACCGTCAGGATGATAGAAACTTTCTTCAAACAATCGCGGGGTGCCTGGATGATCTTCCGAAGGGCATGGCCAGAAGACGCCGTTTAGCTTTTCAACCTTTTCCCAGGTAATGCCGTAGTAATCGGCGTTGCCACCACGCGAGGCAATGCGTAATTCGTCAAAGATTGCGCGGGGATTTTCAAATTGAAAGTATTTCTCGCGGCCCATCCGTTTTGCGATCTCGTTTATGATCCACCAGTCAGCCTTCGCTTCTCCTGGTGGATCGGCCGCCTTATTGATTTTGACTACACGGCCCTCGCTATTGGCGGTGACGCCTTCATCCTCGCTCCAGGTGCTTCCCGGCAAAACCACATCTGCATAACGCGAACCTTCGGACATAAAGAAATCAATGCAAACGTAGAAGTCGAGACCTTCGAGCGAGCGACGCACGGCGTTGGTATCAGGCAAACTCACCATTACGTTATTGCAAATCGAAAGTAGTCCGCGTATTTCACCTTCGCGCATCTTCTGAAACATCTCGACGACAGAGACTCCAGCCTGCGGCAGCTCATCCTCCGGCAAACCCCAGACTTTGCAAATGTGCTTACGATGTTCCGGATTGGAAATCGAACGTTGCCCCGGCAATTGATCGGCTTTCTGACCGTGCTCGCGTCCGCCTTGTCCATTTCCCTGCCCCGTAATCGTGCCATAGCCACGTCCAGGCTGGCCGATGCTTCCCGTTGCAAGTACGAGATTGATGTAAGAAAGAACGTTATTGACTCCATGGGAGTGATGCTCAATTCCTCGAGCGTGCAAAAGCATTGAAGTTTTGGCTCGACCATAAACTTGAGCAGCCTTCACAATCTTATCGGCCGCGACACCCGTAATTTCCGATGCTACCTGCGGAGAATATCGCTGAGCGAGCGCTTTGGTTTCTTCCCAACCGTTCGTGCGTGAATTGATAAACGACTCATCGATTAAGTTCTCTTCAATCAAAACGTGCAGGAGTCCGTTAGCAAGCGCGACATCGGTGCCCGGCTTAAGTTGTAAATGAAGATCGCCCTGACGAGCAGTCGCTGTCTGCCGAGGATCGACGATAATCCAACAGCCGCCGTTATCGCGTTGTTGCCAGAGAAACTTATTGAGAACTGGAAATGTCTCAGCGCAATTAGATCCGGCAATCAGCAATACTTCGGCCAGAGGAATGTCATCCCATGGATTTGCCGCACGATCGATTCCGAAGGCTTTGTTGTTGCCTGCGGCGGCTGACACCATGCAGAGGCGCCCGTTGTAATCAACGTAACGTGTTCCTAATCCTGCGCGCGCAAACTTGCCCATCAGATAAGTCTTTTCCGTTGTGAGCGAAGAGCCGGAGTAAACGCCGATCGAATCTTTCCCGTGCTGGCTTTGCAGTTCCTTGAACTTTGAGACAACGAGATCAAGCGCTTCGTCCCAACTAGCGCGTGCGAAGTTACCGTTGCGTTTAATTAAGGGATGTAAGAGTCGATCAGGGTGGTGAACTTGCAAATAGGCCGTTACGCCTTTGGGACAAAGACGACCTTCGTTGACCGGAAAGTCGTACCGCGGTTCGAAACCAACCACGTGATTATTCTCAACGAGCAGGTTCATGCCGCATTGAACTGCGCAGTACGGACAATGAGTGGGGACAACTTTATCGATCACACGATCTGCTCGCCAGCCATCATAGGGAGCATCGTGCAGATGCGGACCAAACTCTTCGATGATCTTTTCGAGGCTACTAACCTTGCTCATATTTGATGATAACTTTAGCGGCCATCGCCAATTCGTGACCCGTGAAAGACTTGAGCATTCTCTTGCGGTAAAGCCGAATATGACATACCTCTGATGACACGCTTGCAGCGCGGGCAGTAGTCCTGCCAAATATGACCATCAATCATTTTGTAGTCAAAACCGAGCTTATCGACCACTGTTTTGAGATCTCCGAGCCACATCTCGGCGACAAATTCAACACCACATCGAGGGCAAACTGCTTGCGGCATTTCTCCCGCTCGTCGTTGATAGAGCTCGACTCCAATCGATGCCGGTCTTTGAATCACGTGGAATAGTTTGCCAAACGGCAGATAGAACAGTGTCATGATCACGACCGCCTGATGCGACAGCGCGATGAACGAATACATGTAACCGTGCAGCCAAAGACTCGAGGCGGTCAGCATCAACCCCGTAATGCAGATAGCAATTAAAAGCAGATGAGGAACAAAGTCGAGCAGGAATTGCTGTAACGCAATTGCTCCGCGATCATGCAAGCGCCGATGAATTGCGAACCCACAACCTATTAGAACCATGATGGCAGTGAAATCGAGGGCGTGAAATGTAATCCAGGCAATAGCGCTACGTCCGTCAACAACATTCAGCGGAATTCCAAAAACAAATGCGCGATATCCCCGAGGGCCTTCCAGTTCGAAGTGAACCCAACCAAATACTAAGGGAAAAGTGATCAGCGCGGAGAAGATGCAGCCCCACATAATTAGTTGGTGCATCAACCACCTTGAAAAACCGCGACGAAAGATAAACTTCTGCGCCGCCAATCCGCCAATCAAAGTCTTCGCAGCGCTGTTTGTGTTTGAGATCAAGTTCTCTCGATCTCGAAACAACTTCCATCCACGCTTCCAATAAACTCGAGTTGCCGGACGTTGAAGCCAGATAGCGTAACGAAAAACGACCGCGCCAAAAGCAACGACGCTCGCAACCGTATACCCAAACAATGCGGCGTCGTAATGTTCGAGATTGCGTGAGCCGATAATGATGAGTGCAGTCAAAGCTGCAGAACCAAACAGGGCCAGCAGAATCGGACGTCGATGATTGGGTTGAGTCGGCATTGATCGTCAGCACTAAAGATCCGGCACACTTCGAGAAAGATCTTTTCAGGGCAATCGCCAAGCCATAGCGAACAGGTAATTCAGGACGTGATTTTTCCGTAGGATAGCACCGCGCGAGAGAATGGCGAAGAGTTCTGTGTGAACAATCACGCACCAACAGCAATACCGTTGGGAAAAATTCCGCTTTCACTTTGTCGCTCAATCACAAGTTGAACAAATTGCGCATGATTGCGGTGTGTACGCTTGGGCACATACATTGCGGTCACCAACCTTGAGGACGCGCTAGGGCCTTGAACAAAAAGCAAATTCATTTTCTTTCTTGAAGCACTTATGCAGTTACTACAACCAGACACAGCTCACACGAAAAGCATGTTCGAGCGCAATGAACTCGGAAAACACGAAAATTCAGCGCGAGCATCGAGTAATTCAGCGCTGAGCGAACTTCGGGGATTGGATCACGTCAAAGTCAGCAAGAATTATGCGCGAGGTACTGCCCTTTTTGTAGAGGGACAACAACCTCGGGGCCTGTTCATTCTGTCTAAAGGGCGCGTGAAAGTGTCCATTGCTTCCCCTGAAGGTAAAACTCTTATCCTGCGGATTGCCCGGCCTGGAGACCTCCTGGGAATCAACGCATCGTTATCAGGTCGGCCTTATAGCACAACCGCCGAGACACTTGAACGATGCACCGTTGACTTCATTTCGCGAACAGATCTCTTGAGGCTTCTTGAACGGGATAAGCAATTCTACGTCGAGGTGGCCCAGGCGCTCAGTCTCAAGTTAAGTAATGTTGTCGAACATACGCGACTACTTTTCCTGGCACAGTCGTCGGCTGAAAAACTGGCACGTCTTTTAGTGAAATGGTGCGACGAACACGGCACACGAACCGGGAATGGTATTTGTATCAATTACAGTTTAACCCACGAAGAGATGGGCCAAATGATTTGCGCCTCGCGCGAAACTGTTACTCGTCTACTCGCGGAGCTAAAACGCAAGAAGATCGTCAACCTGGTAGATAACACCATCATTGTACGTAATCGCGAGGCGCTTGAATCGGTGGCTCGTTGCGAGCCGCGATATCTTTGTTAGTTGTTGTGACGACCGTCACAGTTAAATTGAACGACACTCGCTAAAATGCGCACTGGAATATTGGGCTTGACATTTATAGACGCCGAAATAATGATCCTTCCGTTTCATCTCAGGGTCATTTACTACAAGCCACTTTTGTAATTGCTTAGAGTCCTTCGGCAAGTCTCGCCCCGTCCGCGGCTGAGTTCCGGCCATGTAAATCGAGGAGGCCAGAAGTTGAGTTCCCCTAGACTCATCAAGTTATTGCTGCTTTCCGGTCTGTCTCTAGCGGCCGTCTATTGCTTTGCTTCTCGCACCTCGTCGCACCCCGCAAATGCCAGTCTAGTCACGATCGCAAACTATAACTCAGATGATTATGTCGGCAGTGAAACGTGCAAGGTCTGCCATGAGGATCAGTTCAAAGCCTTCTCTCATACCTCACATGCTGAATTAGCAAACATCGGTAGCTGGAAAAATAAGATAACGGGCTGCGAGGCATGTCATGGTCCAGGAAAAGCGCATTCAGAAGAGGGCGATCCCAAGAAAATCATTTCGTTTAAGAACAAGTCATCCAAAGAAATCTCCGAGACCTGTCTGACTTGCCACGCCGGCAAAGAGGAACACAACAACTTCAGACGAGGCGAGCACTGGCGCAACGACATCGGTTGCAGCGATTGTCACTCCCCGCACTTTGTCGCAACCGATCGCAACGTTTCAAAGTCGATAGCCTTCGTCGGTCCAGCTAACGCGCAAAAGCCCGGTTTTTCAACCCTGCACATGTTGAAGATGAGCGAGCCGCAGCTTTGCGTGGGCTGCCATGCTGAAGTCAAACCTGACTTCAACAAGCCATTTCATCACAAGGTGCTTGAGGGCGTGATGAAGTGCAGTGATTGTCATAATCCCCATGGTGGCTTCGAACTGAAGCAAACGAGATTGGCCACAGGCGCGGATGCTGCCTGCATCAAGTGCCACGCAGACAAACAAGGTCCATTTACCTACGAACATGCGCCACTTAAGACTGAAGGGTGTGCTGCCTGTCACACGCCTCATGGATCATCAAATCCCAGGTTGCTGCGATTCAGCGCTGTGAGCCAACTCTGTCTGACATGCCACAGCGTCGCCCACGACGTGGGCGCTGTCGAGCCGGCGGGTCCGCAGCACAATCAGAATGCTCAGTATGCAAACTGCACGGCTTGTCACGTAAAGATTCACGGGTCCCGGTCAAGTCCTGTCTTTTTCAGATGAAGTGTGCCGGAGAACTCTGCTAACGACATGTGAGTAATAGTGATGAAGAACAAACCGACATCGATACTTGCAGGGTTGGCTTTAATTATGTTCGTGTTCTTCTTCGTAGCAAAAGCTCAACAGCCTTCAGCGACTCCCACGCCAAAGCCCAGTGAAAATAAGACCGATAATGCGCCCGTCGAAGCTGGAGAAGATGCAGGCAACTACACCGTCATATCCACCATTGAGTTCGGCTATCGTGGGCTTCGAGTTGATGGGGATTTGAACAAATACCAAAGTGATTTGAACTATAAGGCGGGACCACGTCTCTTCGATTCCAGCTTTTTTGTGCGTTCAAAGGATAGCAAGGGTGGTGGTTTGTTTGACACCCTACTCGTAACCTCGACTGGTTGGGGCGCCGATCCGAACGGTCAGATGCGAGTCAGCGTAGAAAAACCCGCGTGGTATCGATTTGATGGCACTTATCGTCGTTTCAAGTATTTCAGGTTCGTGAATAACTTGGCCAATCCCAATTGGGTATTTTCACCAGCAAGTTTTAGTGTCCCACCAAATCCAATCACCGGGGAGCATGGATACAACACGCGCACCGAGATGGGTGATTTCGATCTGACCCTCCTTCCAAAAAATAACAAGATCAGATTCAACTTAGGCTACTCGCCCGAACGATATAGCGGTCCTGCCTTCACTAATTACCATTCCGGTGGCGACGAATTTAATTTCCTTTCAAATCTTAGGTCGCGGGCTAACGATTTTCGCGTAGGCGCCGATGGTAAGCTGGGGCCTATCGATCTTTCCTTTCTGCAAGGTTTTCGTCGTTTTCGCGACGATAGTTTTATCAATCTTGGCGCGAACCCGGGCATAAATTTAAATCCGACGACGCCTCGCCTGACGAGTTTCAGTCGTAACGAACCGACGCGCGGCACTGTCAACTACACGCGCTTCAGTGCGCATACATTTATCGCAAAGAAGCTCGATATCACCGGGCGGATCGTCTACAGCAAAAGCACTTCCGACTTTGCCTACGCCGAAAACTTCTCGGGGTTTAACTGGAATCCGAGAATCACCGCATGGCCTCCAGGTCCGCTTGCCGCCACGCCCAACACTCTCAACCTTGGTCAATACAACATTGCTGGCAACACTGACCGGCCGAATACATTGGGAGATATTGGCGTCACCTTTCTCGCCACTGACAAATTGCGAATTTCAAACACGTTCAGAGTTGAAGACTTCACAATAAATGGCTCGGCTGTGTTTGCCGACTTCTTCTCAATAACGCGTGGTTCGGGTGCAACGCTTAGAACTGACACGATCAGTTTCAGCAATCTGGATGCGCACCGAACTACGAAATACCGCAAATATCAGGAGACAATAGAGGGCGACTATCAATTCAACGCTCGTAACTCATTGCACTTTGGATATCGTTACGGAAGCCGCCGAGTTGAAGAAGATTTCGAAGGATTCAATCTAGGTTCGAATGGATCAGTAACGCCGCCGAATGCGCGTACCTCCAGCTCTGAAGTTGACACAAACCATACCAACGCATTCTTTGGCGGATTCAAGGCGCGTCCGGCGAACAACTGGACACTCTACTTCGATGCCGAACATGGCACTGCCGACAACATATTCACGCGCATTGGCAACTACGATTACACAAATATCCGAGCCAAGAGCAGATATGCGCCAAACAAGAAACTCTCCTTCAATGTTTCGATCATAACTAAGAACAACGCGAACCCTTCTGAGATTGCCGGAGTCTCAATAGAAGATTTTGGCGTTGACACTAAGTCACGCATATTTGCTTCATCTGTCGATTGGAACCCGAATTCAAAGGTGTCGTTTAGCACTGGTTATAATTACAACTGGATTAATAGCAACGCCATCGTTGATTACTTTTTCAACAGCGTCCGACATCCCCTGGGCCACAGCCTTTATTACGTCAGAAACAATTTCTTCTTTGTTGATACGACGGCACAACTGTTTCCTCGAGTCACGCTCTACACGGCTTATCGCATCAACAAGGACAACGGACAGGGCAACCGCCTCGCCGATCCGACCGGAAGTCCAGGAACTTTGGTTTCGTCCTATCCAATGAGTTACCAATCGCCTGAGGCGCGGCTGGCGATAAAGATCAATCGACGGCTCGATTGGAATTTCGGGTACCAGTACTACAACTACAACGAAAGCACTTTGGTTGGTCCCAGGCCACAAAATTATCACGCGCATCTCCCCTATACTTCCTTGCGCCTTTACTTCGGGCGGAGGGAGTAGCTACCAGTTCCATTGGTAGCTGCAGATCAAAACGTCTCCGGTTCCTCCAAACGAGGAAGGCCGGAGTTTGTGTATGTCGGCACAGTAACGAGAGGATTGACTGAAGACTTGTGCGAAGCAGGCTCAAGAGCAATCGAGTGATAGCTCTCTTTATGATTGGCCTGGCGCTATTTGTGATTCAGAACTTTGCTGGTATCACAATTGTGTTTAGCAGACGACAGAGCCGTGAATCTCCACCGAGAGTTCAACGTCCGCAAACCCCGCGACCCGACTACTCTCAGTTTTCCCACAGCACTCATGTCGGCAAGGAAAAGCTGGCCTGCGATTCATGCCACAAATTTCCAACTAAGAACTGGAAAGATGTACGCAAGCGTGACGCAGCATTTCAGGATGTAGCAGAGTTTCCCGAACACTCTTCATGTCTTAACTGTCACCGTCAGCAATTCTTTGCTCGCGAAAGACCGCAGCCAAGAATCTGTTCGAATTGCCACGTCAACGTCACGCCGCATGAAACGAGTCGATTCCTGTTCCCCAGCCTCGGAGACGTCTCAGATCCTTCCAAACAAAGGCGCGATATCATCAGCGAATTCGTAGTTAGTTTTCCACACGACAAGCATATCGATGTGGTGGGCTTTAATCTTAATTCTCAGCCACTCACGAGATTTGTGAGTGTTTCATGGCAGCAGAAATCTGTGAAATCCATTGAACCTAAGAGCTGTCCGATCTGTCACCAAACATATCAGCCACAGGGAAACTCCGCTGAAGAGTACGTTACGAAGCCTCCGAAGAATCTCGGTGATGATTTCTGGTTGAAGAAAGGTTCGTTCAAGACTGTTCCGAACAGCCATGCCGCTTGTTTCACCTGTCACAACATGGAGGTCGGTATTGAGCCAGCACCGTCAAACTGCGCCGGTTGTCATAAGCTCGCCGCACCGCGCTCAATTATTGCACCTGATTTCGATCCGAAACTCACTGCGACAATCGGTGTAACCGATAAGACGATTCTCCGTTTGTGGTCAAGACGCGCGGCGTCGGGAACGTTCCGTCACGAAGGTGGTGACCATCCAAACATTTCCTGCCCAACCTGCCACTCTATTCCGACGATGAACACGACCGATCCGAAGACTCTGATAGTGTCCGTCAGATCATGTGGTGGCGCGGAAGGCTGTCATGTAACAGCAACAGCCGATGATGGCGGAATTCTCAACTATGAAATCGATAAGAGAAAGACGAGTCAGGATTTTGTTTGCACAAAGTGTCATATCAGCTTTGGTAAGAAAGCCGTGCCGGAGTCGCATATTAAGGCGATACAAGCATTAAAGAAGCCATGAGTTGTTGCTTGCTGAATTACTGATGCGTTCATGTTTTGAAAGCGAGAAACTGCAAAGAGCCATTAAATGGTTGGTGTGTGCATTCATGATCTCGGTTTCTGTTGGTTTACTGGCAGTATCGAGTGGAAGACGCGAGTCACTAGGTCAACAGATGAAGGTGCCCGACGATGCCGATTACTCGAAGTTTCAACATTCGTCAGCCTATCACGCTCGCCTACCCTGTTCGCTTTGTCATCGGCGTGACAACAACGCCGCCCGACCCTCGATGCCGGCTGCTTCGAACCATTCGCCTTGCGCCGGTTGTCACGTAAAGCAGTTCGCTAATTCGTCTGGCCCAATTTGCAGTATCTGTCATACCGATCCTAAAGCGGGAGGGTTAAAAGATTTTCCGAGGCTACATAGCTTCAATATGACGTTTGATCATGCACGTCATGTGCGAATGGGCCAGGTCACCTGCGCGAGTTGCCATCGAGCTTCGCGTGATGGTGTAGCCATGACGATCCCAGCCGGATTCAACGCCCATGTTACGTGCTTTAAATGTCACACCCCGCAAGCCAAATCGAGTGATCGAGATATCTCATCCTGTGGCACTTGTCATCAGGCAGGTCGCTATATACGTCCAAATCAGATTGCGGCGGCCTTCAGAGTGGGTTTCAGTCACGAGAAGCATGATCGTGACGAAGGTTTGTCGTGTACTGATTGTCATCGAGTGCGCTCTGGGGTTCAGAGAAATGACGTGACTGCGCCTCAGCCACTCAATCATCACGCCTCTGCTGGATCTTTGAGTTGTATGTCCTGTCATAACGGAAAGAAAGTTTTCGGAGGTGATGATTTTTCCGCTTGCAAGCGATGTCACGTAGGACCAACGTGGCATTTTTGATGACCGACTGCGGAACCTTCCGCAGTTTGGGTGAAATCTCGCGATCTGTAGACTCGTGATTACTGTTTTTCGCCGAGTTTTCGTGGGCACGAACTTTGCCATTGAGGCCTTCTGAACTCTGGGTGCCACGAGTTTCAAGGGAGAGCGAAATGAGCAGAATCAAAACCACACTAATCGGGCTTTTTACCGTCGCTGCGCTAGGCATGATCTTTTTGGTCTCTAGTTCAGCCCAGACCGACACAGTGAAGTTCACTGACGCGGCGACTTATTACAAGGACGCTAAATGCGTTGTCTGTCATGGCCAGAAAGCGGAGAAGAAGTTTGCTGCCGAACTAAAAGACGAAGAGCTTGTTCCGATCATTTTGAACGGCAAGAAATCGGAAAAGCCACCTAACATGCCCGCCTATGAGCCAAAAGGTATTACGGCAGACCAGGCAAAGACGCTTCTCGATTACATGAGGGAGCTGAAGAAACAGTAATCGGTTTCAGCATTTCCAGAAAGTTTTGACCTCTGGTGCTGGTGGTCATCAGAGGGCTTTCTGCTTTATCAATTAAGGAGGTTGGTTCTGGACGACTCCGCCGACAAACCCGAACGCCTTCCGAGTCTCTTCCACAACTACATCAGTTGGGCCGGCTTTGCGATCGTAATTGCCAGCCTGTGTAGCATTGTTCTTCTTGTTCTGATCGAGCTCTCCGGCAATACGAAGACCGCCTATCTCGGGCTATTCGCGTACGTCCTGCTACCAGCTTTTTTGATTCTCGGTTTGCTGGTAGTCGCAGCGGGTGTTTTACGGGAACGCAAACGCAGACGCCGATTATCACCCCAGGAGATTGCAAAGTTTCCCAGGATCGATTTCAACAATCGACATAGTCGGCGCGTGTTTTTTGCCTTTATGACGCTAGCCATTGTTTTTGTTTTCGTGAGCGCGTTTGGCAGTTATCGGGCCTTTGAACACACGGAGTCGGTTCAGTTCTGCGGTCAAACCTGTCACGAGACAATGAAGCCGGAATTCGTCGCCTATCAAGTGTCGCCACATGCCCGCGTGCGATGTGTCGAATGTCACGTTGGCTCAGGCGCAGAAGGATATGCGCGTTCGAAGATCACCGGCAGTTATCAGCTCTATGCGATTGCCTTCAACAAGGTTCCGAAACCGATTCTCACCCCTGTGCATACCATGCCTTCAACCCACGATACCTGCGAGCAGTGTCACTGGCCCTCGAAATTCAATGGCAATCAACTGAAGACTTTCAGCCATTATGCCTATGACGAACAGAACAGTCTGCGCAGTATGCGAATGTTGATAAATGTCGGAGGGGGAGATCCAGCAACAGGACCTGTCGCTGGCATTCATTGGCACATGAACCTGGCCAATGAGATTACGTTCATCGCTTCGGATGACCGGCGTCAGGTGATCCCCTGGGTTCAGGTAAAAGACACCCAGGGCCATGTCACTGAATATGTCGATAGGAACAGACAACCTTCAGCAGTCTTGATGGCAAAAGCAGAAAGACGAAGAATGAATTGCATCGACTGTCACAATCGTCCGGCGCACGCTTATCTGCCGCCCGACCTCGCAGTAGATCAATCGTTTGCGGCAGCAAGATTGGATCCTTCTTTGCCATATCTAAAGCGCGAAGCGATTGGTGTTCTGAGTAAGCCGTACAATTCAACCAATGAAGCCCTGTCTTCAATTTCATCGACGTTGGACCGTTTCTATCGGTCAAACTACAGCACTCTTTATTCGGACAAGAGCCAAACTATTCAGTCAAACATAAAGGAGATTCAACGTATCTATCAGACCTATTTCTTTCCGGAGATGAAGACCGACTGGAGTACGCACCCTAATAACATTGGTCATCTCTATTCATCCGGTTGCTTTCGCTGCCACGATGGTGAGCACGTGAGCAACACCGGCAAAGTGATCAGAAGCGATTGTAATATCTGTCACACAGTGCTTTTCGATTCGGCGCGGCCCCCGGAGAAAAACGCGCGCACCGGTTCGTTCCAACATCCGGTAGATCTCGGTGCCCTGGCAGATCGCAAGTGTGAGAGTTGTCATTATGCAAACAAGCCGTTCCAGCACCCGATCAACCTCGGTGACATCTCGATGTTTCAATGTGTGGAATGTCATCCACGTAAAGGCGGATAGCGACGAGTCACTTCCTGCAGTGAAAAAAAAGGTAAGAATCGCTTGAGACCGAGAAAGGTTTGTGTTGACGCGCTATTTAGTGACCAGCAATCACTCATTTCCTATAATCAAGTCGCTAATGAATACTCGATGCAGGCGACTAGAAAGTGAAAGATAAACCACTGAAGGACCACAAAAAAAAGATCCTCGTCGTTGATGACGAAAAAATGATTCGCTGGTCGCTCGGCGAGGCCCTCCGCGGTTGGGGTTACGAACCGATTCAAGCTGAAACAGCTACGGCTGGCTTGGCCGCATTTGATGCGGATCAACCGGCGGCTACACTTCTTGATATCAATTTGCCCGACGGTTCTGGTCTGGAGGTGCTCCGGCAAGTTCGGCACCGCCAGGCCGACGCTGTCGTAATCATGATTACCGCCAACGTGCTCGTCGACGAAACTATCGCCGCGTTGCGCGGCGGCGCTTATGATTTCATAGGTAAGCCAATCAACCTTGAGGAGTTGCAAGTTGCAATTCGCAATGGGATCGAAGCCAGTCGTCTGCGGAAAGAAGTTAATCTGTTTCGGCGGGAGCGCGCCCAACAATTCAGCTTCGATCAAATTGTTGGCGATTCACGTCCGATGCGAGAGATGTTGTCACTAGCCCACAAAGTAGCAGAGAGTGAAGTTTCATCGGTGCTCTTGCAAGGCGAGTCCGGCACTGGAAAAGATCTGGTGGCGAAAGCAATTCATTACCACTCATCGCGGTCTGATCATCCGTTTGTAGCAATTAATTGTGCCGCTCTGCCGGGCACCTTGATCGAGAGCGAGTTGTTTGGTTACGAGAAAGGTGCGTTCACTGATGCGAAAGCTCGTAAAGAAGGTTTGTTCGAGCAGGCTGAGGGTGGAACGTTGTTTCTTGACGAGATTGGTGAATTGGAACTGAGTCTACAAGCGAAGTTGTTACGCGTACTTGAAGAAGGATCTTTTCGTCGGGTGGGGGGCTTAAAAGACTTACCTCTGGACGTTCGGGTTATAGCGGCCTCAAATCGGGACCTAAAAGTTGAGAGTGAGGCTAACCGCTTTCGCGCGGATTTATTCTATCGACTCTCAGTGATTCAGATAGATATTCCGCCGCTGCGCGAACGAGACGACGACATCAGAGTGTTGGCCGAGCACTACATGGCCAGTTTCAAAAGCCGGTTACGGAAAAATATTGACCGCATTGCCCCAGACGCCCTCGCGACCTTCAGAAGATACGAGTGGCCGGGCAATGTGCGTGAGCTTCGCAATGTAATTGAACGGGCGATGATCCTCGAGGACGGTGATGAGATTACCGCCAAATATTTGCCACGGGGATTATCCGGTGACTCTCGTGGGGTACCAACAGGCACGATAACTTCTGATCAAGTCCACTTGCCGACTGATGGACTATCTTTGGAAGAGGTTGAAATGTCTCTTGTGCGTCAGGCCTTGGAACGAAGCGGCGGAAATCAAACCAGAGCGGCAGAGCTTTTGGACATTTCACGCGACCAACTCAGGTATCGAATGAAAAAGCTTGAAGAGTCTGATGCGGCTGCAAGTGAAGTTGGAAATTGAGCCATCGACCCAAACAGAGCGATTCCGGAACTGACGACGCTCTTGAGCGTTCGCTCAAGGAGCTGGCTGACATTAAGTTTGCTCTGGATCAGTCGACGATCGTCGCAATTACCGACCAAACTGGCATTATCAACTACGTCAACGACGAATTCTGTCGTATTTCGAAATACTCGCGTGAGGAATTGCTGGGCCAAGACCATCGCATCATCAATTCCGCCTTTCATCCGAAAGAATTCATTCGCTATCTCTGGACCACCATTGCAAGCGGTAAAGTCTGGAAGGGTGAACTACGTAACCGAGCCAAGGACGGAAGCATCTACTGGGTTGATACGACCATAGTCCCGTTCCTCAACTCAGACGGTAAACCCTATCAGTACGTCGCTATCAGGCACGACATCACGCAACGAAAACTAGCAGAAGACCAGGTGCTCCAACAGGCAGCTGAGCTACAGCGAGCCGCGCAGCTTTCGTTTGTGGGAGAACTCGCAGCGGGCCTGGCCCACGAAATCAAGAATCCATTGGCTGGCATTCAAGGCGCGGTCGATATTTTGATTCGTCGTCGCGACAAAAACGATCCAGAGCGCGAAGCCCTGGAAGGGATGCGACACGAAGTCGAGAGGATAGATAGCACGGTGCGGGCGCTGCTCGATCGTGCGCGACCGCGTTTAGTGTCTGTAAAAGCTACGTCGTTAACTGAGGTTGTCGCCCGTGCAGTAAATTTAGCGAGCTCTCAATCGAGTAATGAGTCAACCAAAGGTCGTATTAAGATCGAATTCGATCCACCCGAAGATCCAATCACAGTTCCAATCGACGCTGCCCAAATCGAAGACGCCGTCTTAAATCTAATCCTCAATGCGATTGATGCGATTGATAGGAACGGCGAGGTTACAGTTCAGGTCGGTCAAACTGAGATGGGATCTGAGAGTGAGGCAATCGTTAGAGTCTCTGATAACGGCCGAGGTATCAGTGAGGATGATCTTGTCAAAGTCTTCAATCCATTCTTTACCACGAGGGCCGGTGGCACTGGCCTCGGGCTTCCCGCAGTTCGTCGGATCGTTCGCGCTCATGGCGGAAGGGTTGAAGTTCAATCTACTCTCGGTCAAGGGGCAACCTTCACGATCCACCTTCCAGTAAATTCAATTCAATAAGACGCAAATGTCCTCAGTTGGCCTGCGCAACCTTCCGCAGCGCTTGCGTGAGAGCTCGCAGGCTCGATTTCAAATCAAGTCCATATCGGCTCAAGAACGCGCAGAATCGCCGTTGGCACATACCTTGCCCAAACACGAATGAGGGCGACGCGCGAACGACGAGAGGGAGGATGGCGAGGTAATAAAGCTATGAACGCAAGTTTGAATACGGTTGGAGATGAACAGCTAGTCAATCAAAATGTCAGGTTCGCGGAGGGTCAGGAAAAAATTGAACGAATAGGCACCGGGAGCGACGACGGGCAGCCGATCACAAACCCGACAGTGCTCGAAGACCTGGCAAAAGTTGATTGCACGCAAGACGGCATCGCATTGGACACATTGGCCCCATTCGCTACGCTATGCGTGCAGACACGTAACAGCAATTACCGCATCTTCCTGCTCGATCCCACGACGGGCCGTGCTCTCGTGGAAGGTGGCCGTCATTTTAGTGAGCCGGTTGAAGCATTCGTGAATGGTTCAACTATTGGCGGCGTGACCTTTAAGGTGGGATGGATTGGCATCGGAATGCGACTAGAATTAATGACCAACGGCAAAGTCACTAGCACCTCACCAGTTCAGTCTTTCCACGTCGAGAAGTCTAGTCAGCCTAAATGACAGACAGCACGGTATTCCGCGCGAATCTCTTTCGCAGTCACCCACATTCAGCAGAAGTTGACTGTTGTCGGTTGCGAAATATCCCCAACCAGTTAAGGAAATGTTCGCAGGCGTTGACTAATTAACATCCCACAAACGTTGGTTTTTCGGGGAACATTGGTTGCTAACAGTAGTTCTGGAGGCAGGACTTTAATCCTGGTCAAACTTATGAAGATCGAATCGATCCTTTGTCCAACCGACCTATCACCAGATTCAGATGAGGCGCTGCGATATGCAGTCGCAATGTCGAGAGCATACGGTGCGGAGCTAATCGTTTTGCACTGCGATATGAATGCTCCAACCAGTAATCCCAACGCCCACGATCAGGCAGCACTAACAGTCAAAGACGCATTGGTCAGATATTGGGGTTCGGAAGATCTCGGTGGGTTACATTGGAAAAGCCTGTTTACCACGTGCGATGACGTTGGTGAAGCAATCGCTCAGATGGCGGCGATACTCAGAGTTGACCTAATCGTGATGCGTTCACGTCGGAGACCGCATCGAGCGGCGCTCTTGGGGTCGACGGCCGAATCAGTCTCACGCACTGCCCCTTGCCCGGTCCTTGTGATGCACAATGACGAGCGCAATTGGGTCGCTGCATGCAGCTCGAAGATCGAGCTTAAACGTGTGTTGGTGGCTTACGATTTTTCTGACTATTCAGAGTTGGCACTTAACTATGCGCTGTCATTCGCACAGGAATATCAATCAGAGTTACACCTGCTCCACGTCCTGCCTCCTTCTTCAATAGATGAAACGGAGATTTCGTGGTATGGGCGCGAAGGCGCATACCACAAGGCTGCTCACCGTCTGCAAAAGACGGTTCCGGGAGAAGCTCATCTATGGTGTGATATCAAACACGCTGTTAGCGAAGGTCAACCCTATCGCGAAATTCTGAACTATGCCGAGAAGAATAAGATCGACTTGATCTGTCTCGGAGCGCACGGCGCCGGCTTCGGGATGCGAACTTTATTCGGATCAAATGTAGATCGGGTTTTGCGCCAGGCTCCATGCCCGGTTTTAGTCGCCAGACCTCTCAAACCCGCGTTGTCGATTATGAAGGCAACTCAAAGCATGAACATCCCCCAAACAACATCGTCGGTGTTTCGGTAGGATCACATCCTGAAGGCGTTGTCGAGGACAAGTGTTATCGGGTCGCGTCGTTTATTTCCGGCAAATCCGGTCTTGTTAGCGCTGCGGCTTCGATCGCAATGCCATCTGGTTGCAATCTTCCGAACGCCTACCTCGTCATGCTTGCCATGAAACACTTCCAGAACGTTGATCAATCAAATGTGATCGAGAAAGAAAAATGTTGGGTTCGAGTATCGCTGGATTTGGATTCGGCTATTTACAACGTTTGATATCGGACCTAACTTTTCGCGGCCTGCGCATTGCCCCAGAGAAATATCGGTAAAGCCACAAGTTGGCAGATCATGGAGAAAGCGATCAAGGTTGTGAGGGATTTGTCGTAGAGGAAACCCATCACAGCGCTGCCGATGAACCATGCGACACCAAAGACAGTATAGTACAAACCGAATCCAGTGCTTCGCTTCGCTGCCGGAATCACATTACTCAGCATGGCTTTCAAAAGTGAGTTTTGTGCGCCCATGCCAACGCCCCAAAGGATCATGCCCGTTAACACAAGCCAGAAATGTCCGAGAAAAACGAAGGGCGCAAACATTCCCCCCGCGACAAACGCAATTGCAGCTATCGAGAATCCGAGTCGATCAAAAAGACGCCCGAACACGAGGTTAGTGATTGCCCCGGCGCCCATAGCCGCTGCATAAAACAGAGCGACTTCTGTGTCGGATACATTTCCGATTTTTTTGAAGTGAAAAGAGATCAAAGAGAAGTCAGCAAAGCCTGCGGCGATTAAGGCTCCGGCAGTGACGTAAATCCAGAAGACCTTGGACAAGCCTTTCGTTTCGAGTAGCTCGGTAGAGGTTCCTTCGAGTTTCTGAGGTTCCGGGTACGAAAGGCGAGCAAAGAGTAGCGTAGCCAAACACAGCAACGCTGGAACCAATAGCACGCCGAATCCGATGTGATAACCTTCGTGTTTAAACAATACGAATGCGACTATAAGTGGACCAAACGTCGCGCCCGTCTGGTCCAATCCCTCGTTCAAACCAAATACCCAGCCCCGTCCAATTGATTTCCCTGCATACGAAATCATCGCATCAACTGCGGGCTTTCGAATTCCGCGGCCGGTGCGTTCTGCAATCATGAGCGCCGCAGCGACAGGCCAGTTGCCCGCGAGTGCGAGTGCCGGCACGGCAAGCATATTGACTATGTATCCGGCAACAATTACTAGCCAGTATTTGTGCGTCTTGTCAGCGATATATCCCGCGATGGAGCGAAGTGTATAACCAAGCAGTTCGCCCCCACCCGCTACGACGCCGACTGCCAACGCGCTTGCGCCAAGTGATTCGAGAAACGGCCCAGTAATGCTCCGCGCACCTTCGTACGTCATGTCGGCAAATAAATTGACGATTCCGATTATGAGTACGAACTTGAATGCGATCTGCGATACTCGTGAATGCTTCTTTGCCATCTCTCCAGCGCTCGCGTGTAGACAGGATCGACTAACGTCTCGTTGATGTAATGCGTCCATCCATTGACCACGAGCCAGGTCCGACAATCAGAAGGAACAGCAGGCCAAGCAACATCGAAACATCGGTACGCGCCTCGTGCAGCATCCCCCAGAAACCGTAGTAGGCGACTTTGCTTACACTGAAGCGCCAGAAGCCATGCCCTAGAAGGATCGGAATCTTCGTTGAAAAGATCGCAACCAGGATGTCAATAAGCAAAGCAATCGCCGCTAATCGCGTTACAAGACCAAGCAAAATGAGCGTTCCACAAACGATCTCAACCACGCCCACAAACGGCGCCAGGAACTTAGGCGAAGGGATTCCAATTCTCGCAAAGCGACCGGCGCCGGCATCAACTGGAAATAAGAACTTTTGAATGCCCTCCGATAGAAACACGCCTCCCACCATTAGGCGAATCAAAATCACACCGGCAGGTGCGCTCGTTCTTCTTAGCCTTGTAAGTAAATTCATTGCTTCTCTTCTCCAGTTACAGGGAATCTTTTACGCGTTAAGGCTCTGCGTCTGTCTCACTGTGAATTGGTCTTTTAGCTGGAGGCGACTTTAGGGGGTGGGGGCGCAGTGAATTGCGCGATGTCGGATAGTCCGAGGCTGCTTTCGATTTCGCTGATCTCTTTTACGGCATCTTCGAATCCGTCTTCGCCAAATTGTTCGTGTTCGATGTCCTCGAACTTATCGTTCATTTCGTCGAGTTGTCTAGCCGTAAGCGTCTGCTTCCACGCCGGAAAGATAATCGTGTCTTCTCTGGCGGCGTGATTTCTATACATGAGAACAAATGCGTCAAGAGCCTTTGCCAAATCTTCGGCATTGCTTACACCGAGTTTCGGACTCTGCGTCACTTTGATGATGTAGTCAGTAATCTCGCGACCGCGATTATGTTGTACGACTAAAACATCGGGATAGCTGGCTGCCTCACCGGCGACCTGCTTCACTGCCGGGAAGATGTAGGCTTCTTCCAATTTCTTTTCGTGGTATTCCTCGCCAAACGCGCGAAAGAGCTTTGCTGTTTTCTGGAGAGAGTCTGGGGGAATGCTTGACGGATTGGCATGTAGCTTTACAGCCGCGGCAGTGTATACCAACAAAGCACGTCTGAGGACTCCATGTTCGCGCATGAGATCTTCGGTTGCCGTAACCTCACCGCCTTTTTCGTTCTCGTCCTCTTTAGACGGAGCTCCGGTTTGCTCCTTCCCTTGATTGGCCGTGTTCCCATGACTACAACTACTAACGACAAATCCTGCTCCAATGATTGCTGACGTCCGCAGAAAATCACGCCGTGTATTTTGTGAATTCATCTGATTACTCCCTGATTGTCCGCTAGTTTTCGAATAGCTCACCTACGAGCTCTCGCACTTTCACTTTGGCAGCAGCTAACGCCTTACGCCCGCCATTCGTGGCGCGATAAAAGCGCCGTAATTGGCGTCCATCTCTCTTCTCGCTTGAACGCAGATAACCTTTGCGCTCGAGCGCATGCAGAATTGGATATAAGGTGCCGGGACTGAGTCTGTACCCATGTCGACTCAGTTCTTCGATGATCCAATTCCCGTAGATCGGTCCTTTTGCCGCGTGGTGCAAAATATGAAGGCGGATAAGACCTGAATACAGTTCCTTCTCGCTCAATTCTCCACGCCCCGGTATCGGATTTCGATAACGAAAAAGGATACCGCGCGAAACAATCATAATCAACATTCGCTAAAGCGCCAGAGCTTGCGATAGAGTTTGCGTCACAGCACGATGGCCGAATCGTTTGGCTAGATTGGTATGCGGCAATTGAATTCGCTATGAGTTGACGGAATGCGAGTTGGGATCTCAATGGTTTTATGAATGGTCTTCGCGAAGTGAGAAGAAATAAATTGGAGAAAACGAACTGTAACGAAGATTGGCAGACAAAAGGTTGGGCGCGTTATCGTGAGCGTTGGCGTTCCGACTGTCTCAACGAGCTTATTACTTGGCCCAAAAAACTTCTGGCCAATTTGTGGACAGAAAACTCTCTTGAAAAATATCGCAGGTGCAACTCGAGCGAACGCAGCCCAGAACTCCCCGTGATTATGCGATGGTTACTGAGTCGTCATCGAGATGCGATGTCTAATTTAAACGCCAACCCCACAGCCAGCGATGCCGCGTGTACAGTCGAACTGACGAATCATGTTCGCCTGAAACAATGCGCCTTCCATCAGGTGAGAAAGCAACTGCGAGGACAGGCGAAGTGTGCGTTCCAATCTTGGTCACTAGTCGTCGGGCCGAAACGTTCCACAGCGCTATCGTTTGGTCATCCCCTGCCGAACATACCTCAGTGCCATCAGGTGATAATGCAACGGACTTAATGCGTGATGAATGCCGGCCAATCTCTCCTTTCTCGACTATAGGAGTTGTGCTCCAAAGACTAACCCTACCTTCGTCATCCCCGGTCACAAACGATCTACCATCCGGCGCTAAGCTAATGGCGACGAGGTGGGTATCGTTCAGTTTGAGCTTCTCGCGTAGAGTCCAATCTGACGTGTTCCATGTCGAGATCACGCCAGCAGGTGAAACACCAATGAGGATCTTACCGTCAGGTGAAAAAGCCAAACCGTACATCTCGCAACCGTCTGTCCCCATGACTGCTGCGAAGTCCACAATGCGCGCGCCGGAAACGCTATCAAAGACTCCTGTGGTTGTTGCTAACCATCGGCCATCGTTGGAAATCGCAATGCAGTAGCGCGCCCCCTCTGAATGTGGGATTTCTCGATCTTTTTCCGAGGTTAGATCCCAAATCCTAAGATTATGCATAAACTCGCTCGCGATTAACTCCTGGTCATCGATAGAAAACCCGACTCCCGTTACTCTAGAGAGCGAACCCTGAAGCAAAGCTTCCTTCCTGCCAGTATTTGCATTCCAGAGAATTATGGAGCGATCTTCGCTTCCGGATGCGATCCGAGACCCGTTATGTGCAAAAGCAATACTCCGTACTGGACCACTGTGCCCGTTTAATAATGCGATTTGTCTTCGCTCAACCACGTCCCAAATGACGACGGACCCATCCCCATGACTCGACACAAGGAACTTTCCAGCAGGTGAGAACGCGACATTCCAAACAATCGAGGGATACTGAAAACGGGCAAGCTTTGTCATAGTTAATGGGTTCCACAAGACAATGTCGTCTGCTGCCGTTGCGAGTAGACTACCATCTGGTGAGAATGCGGCGCTCCGACCATTGTCTTGATGAGCTTCGATGTATTGAAAGTCTTTCTCGTTATTGAGATCGATGCTGCCGACGTAGCCCCCACCACCCATTCTAACCAGGTGACTGCCATCGGGTGAATACGCCAGCCAATTTGTCATACCAGGCGATTCTGAAGTTATCTCTCGACCAGTTGCCAGGTCCCATTTCTGCGATGCTGTCGATATGAGATCTTTGCCATCCCTTTCGAAATGAAGCGTTCCATAGCTTCCCATGCGAGACGGTAATTCGCGAACTTTCTCCCACCGCTTCGTTTCCCAAATACTGACCAAACCACTAATTTGCTTCGGGTCAAACGACGCTACAGCCATCAAGGGAGCATACGGTGAGAAAGTAACCGTTATTAGCTGACCTCCAATGTGAAGGGATCGCTGAGGTGCTAGTGTGTTTGTGTCCCAGAGTATTAGTGTGCCATCCTCGCTAGTGGTTGCGAACAACGTCCCATCCGGAGTAAACGCGACTGAAGTTACAGTTGCATTGTGTTCCTTCAACCGCGCAATCGGCAGCCGTCGAAGAAAATCCCAAACTATGATTTGGTTATCTTCACCTACAGAAACCAGTTTCTTGCCATCCGGAGAAAAGGCTGACTGTCGAACAGCACGTTGATGACCATCCTTTAGAACAACTTCGTCCCATCTCTCATCAATCGAGAGAACTGCCGTACCGATTCCGATAATAAAGACTAACAAAATAGAGAGGCCGAGCGATTTAACGAGACCAACAATCAAACTCTTTCGAAACAGCTCTTGTCCTCGCTGTCCCCTTTCACCATCCGAGTGTTTGTGAATAAATGTTAGCTTGTTTAAAGGAATCAATGCTCGCTTATCAACAGCATAAATTGAAAGATACTGTCTCAACATTCGATTAGCACGCTGGACGTTGTCCAGCTGTGTTCCGGAAAGGCGATCGAACTCTCGAAGATCGGCGAGCAACTCCTTCGCAGATCTATAACGCTGTTCACGGTTTTTCTCGAGAGCCTTCCCAACAATCCGTTGGAGATCATGAGGAACATCGGCACGGAGAGCCTTGAGATCCGGTATCTCATCTGTGAGCAAAGACGTAAACAATTCTGTTTTCGTCTCACCACTAAATGGCCTGTGAGCAGTGATCAGTTCATAGAGGACTACACCCAAAGAGTATATATCGCTTCGGGCATCAAGCGTTTCACCTCTCGCTTGCTCGGGAGACATATAGCTCAGTGTCCCGCCCGCCATTGTGATTCGTGCGTTTCGACTGACTGAAGCAACCGAGTCTTCACTCTCTCGGAATTTCGCGATGCCAAAGTCTAGAACCTTGATAGAGCCATCACTGCTCTCGATAATGTTCTCGGGCTTTATGTCGCGATGAAGAATGCCAGTTTGATGGGCCACTGCCAGCGCGCTCGCCACTTGAATTGCAACGCTTACAACTTCTCTGAGCGGTCTTTGCGAATGTAGCTTTTGCCGCAGAGTCTCGCCTTCCACAAACTCCATAGCAATAAAGGGCAATAATTCATGTTGGCCCAGTTCATAAATGGTGACAATATTTGGATGATTGAGAGCTGACGCGGCACGCGCCTCATGAGCCAACCGTCCGACATTCTCATCGTCTTGAAACAGTGAGGCGTTCAGAAACTTTAACGCCACCTTTCGATTCAGAAGTTGGTCCAGTGCTAAGTAAACCTGACCCATTCCTCCCTCGCCTATCATTGATAGTATTTGATACCTCTGAATGACTTGGCCTTCTAATGATGATGAAAGGGCCCCTGCCAGGACCTGAATGGCATCGACGACGGGAGGGTTATCGATGATGTCCACTGGAACAGTCGAGTTTGCCAGTAACGATTCAATTTCTTTTTGTAGTTTCTTATCACCTTTGCATGAATGAGCAAGTAAATCGGCTCGCTGAGAAGCTTCGAGCTCCAGAGCAGCATGAAAGAGCTCTTCTATTCGTAGCCAACGATTACGCATTGTGGATCTCTGATTGAATCCAAAGCAGGAGGAAATGCTCCAAACTAACTGTCAATCAGCCTCAGCTCGCGTCGCAACCATGCTTGTGCAAACGTCCAATCCCTGATTACGGTATTAACCGAGACATCAAGGACCTGTGCAATCTCATCATTCTCAAGTCCTGCGAAACAACGCAATTCCACGACTCTTTCCTTTCGCGCATAGTTCATCGCCAATCGGGTTAAAGCTTCGTCCAGGGCGAGTAACTCATCAAGGCGATTGTCAGAAACAAGTGGCAGATCATCCACTAACAATTTGATCTGTCCGCCCCCTCGCTTAAGCCGATTTCTTGCGCGAGCGTGCTCCACGAGAATTCGCCTCATTAATTGGGCCGCGATCGCAAAGAAATGGGCACGCTCTTGCCAACGGATTCTCTTGTAGTCCGCAAGTCGCAGGTACGCCTCATGAACCAAAGCAGTCGTCTGCAACGTCTGCCCGGCACGTTCACGACGCAAATAGGCATGCGCTAATCGGCGAAGTTCGTCATAAATCAAGGGAGTCAACTTCTGTAACGCAGTTTGATCGCCACTACTCCAATCATGGAGTAGCTGGCTGATTTCAGATGAGCAGTTATCGGACATCTGTTTGGTGCAATTCTTGAGACTGGTCTGAGGTAGTTGTTATGAAGAACGAAAGCGTCAGGAATCTTTTTTAAAGTATTTGGTGATCTTTACGAGTGCTCGTCGCCTTAATAGTCAGACAGACCGTCAACACGTCATGGATAAGCGAGTAGAAATGGCAATTGACTTAATGGTAACAAGCATTAAGAACCCAAAATCACTTACTGATTTAGCCAATCATGTACACCTGTCAAAATCACATTTTTGCTACCTGTTCAAAATCGAGACCGGCCAATCCCCTGGCCATTACTTGATGTCTTTAAGAATGCACCAGGCGTCCGAGTTATTGGCCAACTCCAGACAAAGCATCAAGCAAATTATGCATGATGTCGGCTTTACGGATAAGAGTGACTTCGTCAGGAGCTTCAGAAAAGCGTTCAGTATCGCACCATCGAGCTATCGTGAACGCAGAAATCATGACAAATCAATGTCATTCAGAAGTTTGACTAACAAATAGTCAGATTTACCACTCTTTTCAATTTGTAGATTTCTCGACTCAAAAGTCTGTACAGCCTCGCAACCATCGGTCGCTTCACTCATCAAGCATGATGACGCACATGCCAAGTCAACTATGTCCTCGCTTCAGAAGGAGCAGCAATGAGAAACAAAAATAGGCGCGCCACGATTCGAATAATTCGGATGTTTTCAGCTCTCATCCTCCCGCTAAAGATTGCGAGAGACATTGGAAGAACTCTGGGGTTTGCGACCATGCTCCTATTCATTTCAAGTAACCTTGGTAACGCGCAGATCCTGGTCGCTGACAATCGGAACAATTCAGTTCTGGAATATGACTCCGCTGGTCACTTCCTACGAACCTTCGTAACAGCGGGGAGCGGTGGATTAAACCAACCGGGTTGCGTTGTCTTTGGACCAGACGGGAATGTCTATGTTTCGAGCGTGGCCTCACCGACTGCGATATTGCGGTATAACGGGCAAACGGGGGCTTTTATGGGCAATTTTGTCCCGCCCGGAGAAGGAGGTGCGCTTAACCTGACAGGAATTACTTTCGGGCAAAACGGCAACCTTTTTGCGGCCGACTATACGGCGGTCAACGTGAAGGAATACGATGGTACAACCGGGGCATTCCTTAGGGTGTTTGCAACTACGGCGGTGCCGTCCGTCACAGCGGGGACTGGACAGGTAGTTACCTCTCAACCGAGTGAGCCTCTCTTCGGACCAGACGGCTACTTTTACTTGGCGGCCGAAGCAGACATAGAAGAGTTTGATGGATCAAGCGGAGCTTTTGTTAAATTCTTCCCTCAGGGACCTAATGTGGCCGACATTGAACCCTCTGCAATAACATTCGGCCCAGATGGAAATCTATACGTCGGCACGTCAGGGGCATGTTGTCCAGAGGTAATGGGCGAGATCCTAAAATACGACGCAACGACGGGATCGTTACTCGGGGTATTTGTTCCCGCAGGTAGTGGGGGCTTGCAAGCGGTGGGACATATGGAATTTCGCCCCGACGGCTTCTTATATGTTCTTACCTCAAACACGGCGGGCGATGACTCGGCGAAAAAAATCTTGAGATATAGTGCAACCACTGGCGCCTTCGTCGACGTTTTTATTGACTCGGGAAACGGAGGCCTTGTCTCGGCCAGTAACTTTACTTTCGTACCGACAAACCCCGTGAGCTTCAATGTGTGTCCGCTCTTCGATCAAACGAAGGCGTACAAGAGTGGAAGCACCCTTCCCATTAAGCTTCAACTCTGTGATATCAACGGCAACGATGTCTCATCACCAACCATTGGCGTTCACGCTGTCGGTCTCACCATGATCTCTGCCAATGCGCCGGCCACACTAGCCGATGCTGGAAACGCAAATCCTGATAACAATTTTCGGTTTGAGTCACAGATCAGCGATCGAGGGGGATACATCTTCAATTTGAGCTTGAAGGGTCTAGCTATGGGGACTTACTCGCTTAACTTCACAATCGACACAAGCCCGACACTTCGTAGCCTAACGTTCCAGGTCAAGTGAACTTAGCAAGCTTAAGCCAGTTAGGGGGCCTCATCTCAAGGACACTAGTGACTCCTTACGGGACGAAGCCGATCAATTACCCAGGCATTTTTCCTG
>DATDFV010000289.1:0-38333 GCA_036522415.1 Pyrinomonadaceae bacterium
ACTTTGCGCCCTCTTCCGTTCCGCTTCCTCCAGCCACTGGGCCAGCTTCTCGTCATTCGCGGCGTAGCGTGCCCAACCGGCTGCGGTGCTATTCCATCGGTAGTCTTTGATCGTCATGTCGATGCCGCGGTCGATCAAAAATTGCATCGCCTCGTAGTTCTTATGCCAGACGAGCTCGTGCAGGATGCTCGCTGGTTCATGGGAACTCCAGGTCGTGTTGATGTCCGCGCCGTGTTGAAGCAGGAAGTCGGCCACGTCGAGATGGCTATTGATTACGGACCAGGCCAGGGCAACGTCGAGGACGCGTTGCTCGCTCAACGCGCTCCATTGTTCGGCATATTCCTCGACGCGAAACTTTGGCATGTAAGGACTGGAAGGGTAGTGATTCTCAAGGTCGCCCAGCGCAGGCGCACCCGAGGCATCGAACCACTGCTTTACCCGTGGGAGGTCGCCCATGCCGGCAGCATGCGGTAGGTCGTCCGGCAGCGGCCAGATGCGTGTAAGTATCGGAATGACGTGTGTGTTCGCATATGTGAACGCGAACTCGATCGCCTGCGATGGCGGCGGCTGATGCCGCAGGATCGCGGGATTGAGATTGAGAAGTGCTGTGATGAATTCTCCGCTACCGTGCAGGGTAGCGCGCTCAATGAGCCGCGTTTGAAACGCGACGTAGTCATCACCGAGCACCCACGATTCGCGGTGTAGGAGATTAACGAACGCATGCAGGTCGCTGTCTCCGCGAAGATCAGTCAGCGAGGTTTCGCTGCCACTCCACGAGTAGACCGCTCGACTAACCTGTTCCATCACAAATGCTTTCCAGGGGCCAGTGGTTGCTACATTCGCAGGTCGGTTCTCGATGAAGTATTCGATGAAGGCTTGGCGACTTACACTTTCGTCCACTTGTTCGCCGAGCTCAGGATCGAGCACGATGGCCTGGTCCAGCAGGAGCGATGCTATCGTCTCATGCTTGAAGCTGCAGGCGATCGTAAACGCTTCCGTGACTACGGACAGATCGTTTCCGTTTTCATCGAGAGTCGTGCGAACAGCGTTGATGTCACCAAGCGCCGCAAAGAATTTTAGCGTTCGAGGAAGCAGGTCTTTACGGTGGAACAACTGCAGCAAGCCTCGAGCGCGGGAGTTGAGGATGCCGTCGCACACCGAAGGCACCACAACTGCGCCCTCATCGATCAGCAGTTCTGCGCACACCGCGCGGGTAAAACGTTGTTCGCTGAACTCACTGAAGCTATCGCCGTAAGAACTCGTCGCGATTCCCAACAAACCCCCGTCGGCGTGCCAGGAAAGCAATTTGGGATAGTCAGCCAACAGTTTCTTCAGACCTTCGACGTCGTTGTCATGAATGACTCGTCGAGACTGTGTTATCGCCCAATCCAACCCTTTGCCTTGACGTTTGTTCACCTCAGCAACGAGGTCCCACCAGCCGGCGTAACCATACTCACGCGCAATAACGAGTAGAGCATCGCGCCTCGTCAAGAGCAGATCAGAATTTGGGAGTTGCGCGCGTACACGTGCGATGGCGTCGCCGTCACCGTCTGTGGCGTCGCGTTGAAGTTTCTTTGCTTGCTTGCGGAGTGATTCGAGAGAGGGACGATCAGGTAGAGACTTCGAAGTGGTCATTGCGGCCTCCTTTCATTTCATCGCCTGTGCCCCGCTGAAACCAGGCTGAAAGAAGGTGCAAACTGCACACGATTCAGACCGAACAGGTGGGAATCTTTCCCTTGCCGCGGGTAGGTGGCGCCCTGTCAACGCGCTACGGGGAGTATCAATGCGCTAACACTTCTATGTCAACCGCAGCGAGAGTCTCAGTAGTGTTCCAATCTGAGTACGACAGGCTGTTAGCCTGTCGCGGTTTTCATTGGCTGTCTAATTCTGTAAGGCTCTACTCGGACGCGTACGACAGGCTAACAGCCTGTCGTACAATATTGACTCTCTTGAGTTCACGAGATATATATTTCTGAGGTAACAGGTCTCATCCTCGTCGAGCCTCCCCTGAAAAATACCACGTACGGACACCCAGCTAACCTCTCACGCGAAGCAAGAAACCGGAGGTCGTCTCATGAACAAGCGCTTGCAGTCACTGTTAAGTATTCTCGTGTTTGTTTCACTCTTCATAGTGCCTATACACAGCACGCTGGCTTCAGATTTCAAACGTGAAGTCATCTATCAAATCATCACCGATCGTTTCTTCGATGGCAGTAGCGCCAACAACAATCCTTCGCAAAGTTCCGGACTCTACGATGCGACCAAAACTAATTGGCGTGAGTACTGGGGAGGAGACCTCGCCGGTATACAGCAAAAGATCTCATACCTGGCGGGCATGGGAGTGACAGCGATTTGGATTTCACCGCCGGTTGATAATCTGAACACCAACATCCCGGATGGCGGGGGCAATCCAACAGCGTCTTACCATGGTTATCAGGGTCGTGACTTCAAACGTATTGAAGAACACTTTGGCAACACGAGTAATACCTGGACTGATTTTGACAATCTGGTCACTGCTGCTCATCAGAATGGCATCAAGATCATAATCGACTTCGCACCCAACCATTCAACACAGGATAACGCCGGCGAGTTTGGTGCGCTTTACGATAATGGTGTCCTGCTCGGTAACTACACCAACGATACGAATGGTTACTTTCACCACAATCCAAACATTTCGGGTAGTGGCTGGGACGACCGCTATCAAGTGCAGTATTACACGCTATTTGATCTCGCCGACCTTAACCAGGAACACGCAACGATCGATGGCTATCTGAAAGCGGCCGCGCAACTTTTTCAGCAGCACGGCGTGGACGGCTTTCGGATCGATGCGGTTAAGCACCTCACCTGGGGATGGGAATACAGTCTGGCGAATTCTATCTATACCTATGGTGACAGCTTCTTGTTTGGCGAGTGGTATCAAGGCAATACTTCAGATCCCCTGTATCACGACTCCTACAAATTCGCCAATAAGAGTGGGATTTCCCTACTTGATTTTCCCCTCAACACGGCGATCCGAAATGTTTTTGGGTCAAACACTAACTTCTCCGACATCGACTCGGTCATTTCGCAGGAAGGAACCAACTTCACTTGGAAAGAAGATCTCGTGACCTTTATTGACAACCACGACATGTCGCGGTTCCTCTCGCTGAACAATAACAACAATCGCCTTCATGAAGCCCTTGCCTTCACACTTACGAGCCGCGGGATCCCATGCATTTATTACGGCACTGAACAGTACCTTCACAATGACACTGGCGGAGGGACCGACCCTTACAACCGTCCCATGATGCCAGCGTTTGACACGAACACGACCGCTTATCAGGTAATCAATAAGCTCTCGACATTGCGTCGCAACAATACAGCTCTGGCCTATGGCTCGATGGCTCAGCGTTGGATTAACAACGATGTGTACATCTATGAGCGCAAGTTCTTTGGAAACGTCGTCCTGGTAGCAATCAACAAGAACGATACGACTGGCTACAGCATCAGCGGGTTGAATACGTCTCTGCCGCCAGGTTCTTATTCGGATCAATTGACAGGCACGTTGGCCGGCCTCTCGATCACCGTCAATTCCGGTTCCGGTGGAAACAATCCCGTCAATAATTTCACGCTACCAGCGCACGCGGTGTCGGTGTGGCAGTTCACCGAAGGCACGGCGTCGCCGCAAATCGGTTCCATTGGACCAACGACCGGGCAGTCTGGTGTAAGAGTAAGCATTGGAGGCAAGAATTTTGGCATTACAACCGGCACGGTCAAATTCGGAACGACGACCGCCACGGTTAATTCATGGTCGCCGACTCAGATCGTTGCTACAACTCCTGCGGTTACTAACGGTAACTACAACCTGACTGTGACCAACTCAGGCGGACAGGTCTCCAATGGAATTCAATACACGGTCTTAACTGCCAAATTGATCCCCATCACATTCACTGTCAACAATGCAACACCAACACAGACTGGCGACTACATTTTCTTAACGGGGAGCACGGTAGAACTGGGCAATTGGAGCACAACGTGGGATGGCGCGGTGGGGCCGATGTTGACGCCAAACTATCCGAATTGGTTTCTGGTAGCCAGTGTGCCTGCCGGACAGACGATTCAGTTTAAGTTTATTAAAATCGCAGCGAACGGCGCGGTGACCTGGGAAGCAGGATCGAATCATCAATACACTGTACCGAGTAGCGGGACAGGGTTCGTGAATGTGAATTGGCAATATTAGTGATCTACGTTGTGCTTTTTTCAGGGATTTTTCTTTTGGTTCCTCAGCAGGGGGGACAGGGTGTTTCACAGTCATCGACAGACGCCGCAGTTTCGAAGAAGAGAGACGCTTTAAAGAAATATGCCGGTAGATACCAAATCGAAGTGGGTCTGATACCCATCTCGACGCTGGACGTCACTGTTGAAAACGACGAACTTTGGATTAAACCGTCGGGAGTAAAAAAGCACCGGCTACAGCATAAGGACAAAGGTGTCTTCATTGATGAGATTGCCGGCACGCCTTGCGCGTTCTCCAAAGACGAAAGCGGCAAGGTGGTTAGTCTGACCTTTGTTTACGAGGGTACTGAGTATACCGCGCAGCGAGTTGTCCTGCCGGCACCCTCATTGAAAGGAAACACAACATTCAAACTAAGAGGCTACGCGCACGCTAACCTTGTGGTGCTGGCGGGTACCTTTAACAACTGGGATCAATCACAGTATGTCTTCGGAAGAGAAGGAGACGAATGGGTCTGCCGTATAGACCTGGAACCAGGCAAGCACGCATATAAGTTCATCGTTGATGGAAACTGGATTCTCGATCCGGGAAACGCCGTCACGGAAGAAGACGCTGCGGGAAACGTGAACTCGGTGTTAGTTGTTGCGAAAGATAAGAATTGAGTCGACTTCGACTCGAACTCGCGTCCCACCGAACCCCATGGAAATGATCAAACACCATCGTGCTGGGACCGCACGCGTCCCCGCCTGCCCGTGCCCAGCGCAACCAAGAACAAATTACCTAAGCTACTTGATGAAATAAAGTTGGTTCTTCTCGACGGCGGCAGGCGAGGACGCCTGCGGTCCCAGGGCGACGGCCCTCATTTTATCCGAGATGCACGTGGTCAGTGTTCATCTCACGTGCCTCAACACGGCGCACTATCTGGCCCAAGACCGGATCCTTTATTTCCAAGGCGTAAAAGACCTTTAAGGCAAGTCGGCAAACAGAGTATCGATCTCGGAAAGGGAATTAAGCCGAGCACGATCAAAGCTATAAGCATTTCACTCCCCCGGAGTGAAGAAAAAACGCGGTTGTCCGCCGTACAGTGAAGGCCATGAGCAACCCCCAGATCAAATCATTCCATCAATCTGTACTGACAGCTTTGATCAGTCGCGGCGTGCGAGTTTTTCCCCTGTGATTTAGACTCTTCTTTACGGCAAACCCCAGGCATACAACCACCAAGGCATCAGCGCTTACGCAAAAACTGAGGATCCAACATGACCAGAAAAAATGAGCACAGGTTTCTAATAATCGCTGTAGTGTGCGTGGCCTTGTTGCTGGCGAACGGCAATGTCCTGGTCTCGAGCCGGGCAGCGAGAGGGCAAGGTATTGACCTCGCCGGCATGGACAAGTCGGTCCATCCCGGCGATGACTTTTTCGGTTATGCAAATGGCGCGTGGTTGAAAGCCACGGACATTCCTGCGGATCGCCCGAGCTACGGAGCGGGCGACATCATCGCTGAGGAGGTTCGCACGCGCACCGCCGATCTGATCAAGAGCGCCGGCAAATCAAACGATCCTGAGTCGAAGAAGGTTGGCGATTACTACGATGCTTTCATGAATGAGGAGGCGATCGAAAGGAAGGGCCTCACACCAATTAAAGCCGAGCTCGATGAAATCGAGCGAGTAGCGGACAAGACGGCGCTCGCTCGCGTGCTCGGTTCGCAATTACGCGCAGACGTTGACCCGCTCAACGCCACAAACTTCTACACCGATCGATTGTTCGGTATTTGGGTCTCACCAGACCTCAACAACCCTACTCACAACGTGCCTTATCTCTTGCAGGGCGGTTTGGGATTGCCGGATCGCGACAACTACTTGAGCACTGAAAAGAATGATGTCGAGCTACAAGCTAAGTATCGCGAGCACATCGTAACGATCCTCAAGCTGGCCCAAATCGCTGACGCAGAAGCAAAGGCTACGCGCATCTACGATCTGGAAAAAATGATTGCGACCGTTCATGCGACACGCACGGATTCGGCCGACATACAGAAGGCTAACAATCCATGGCCCACCAAAGACTTTTCGAAAAAAGCACCCGGCCTTGAGTGGACTACTTTCTTCAAGGCCGCCGGTCTCTCAGGTCAACCAATGATTGTCGTCTGGCATCCCGGCGCAGTGACAGGCATCTCGGCACTCGTCGCGAAGCAACCGCTTGATGTGTGGAAGGAGTATTTAACGTTTCGAGCAATAGACCGCGCGTCAGGGCTTCTACCAAAATCTTTTGCCACTGAGCGGTTCAAGTTTTATAGCACTACGCTCAATGGTATTCCCCAGCAATCCGAGCGTTGGAAGCGCGGCGTGAACAATACCAGCGCCGCTTTGGGTGATGCAGTCGGCAAGCTCTACGTGAAGCAATACTTTCCGCCTGAGGCCAAGGCGAAGATTCAGGAGATGGTCAAGAATATCGTCGCCGCATTCGGTAAACGCATCGACAATCTCACTTGGATGACGCCGGCCACGAAAGCAAAAGCCAAAGCGAAACTCGGCACTTTATACGTTGGAGTTGGTTACCCCGAACATTGGCGAAACTACTACGGCTTGAAAGTTCTGCGCGATGATCCACTCGGAAACAGTCAGCGGTCAGACCTCTTTGATTATCAATGGACGCTGTCGAAACTCGGAAAGCCCGTTGACAAGACTGAATGGTGGTTGACTCCGCAGACGGTTAATGCGCTGAATCTGCCAATCCAAAACGGTTTGAATTTTCCGGCAGCGATACTGAATCCGCCCTTCTTCGATCCTAACGCCGACCCTGTCGAAAACTACGGCAGTATCGGGGCGGTCGTTGGTCACGAGATCAGTCACAGCTTTGACGATCAAGGCAGCCAGTTCGACGCCTATGGCCGGCTACTGAATTGGTGGACGTCTCAGGACCTCGAACACTTTCACGCCGCTGCCGATCGCCTCGCCGCGCAGTTTGATGCGTACGAGCCGCTTCCGGGAATGCACGTGAATGGCAAGCTAACCTTGAGCGAGAACATTGCCGACGTGGCGGGACTCTCCGCAGCTTACGATGCATACCGCAGTGCGTATGCCGGAAAGCCCTCCACGAATGCAAATGGTTTCTCAGATGATCAACGCTTCTTCATCGCATATGCACAAAGCTGGCGCGGCAAGTTGCGGCCAGAGTTTCTACGAGTGCTGTTAGCAACCGATGGTCATGCACCCGATCAATATCGCGCCGACACTGTGCGGAATATCGACGCCTGGTACACAGCTTTCAATATTCAACCCGGGCGAAAACTCTATCTGGCTCCTGAGGCTCGAGTGAGGGTTTGGTAACTTACATAATCGGCTTGATATTATTACCAATATTTAATAGTTCGCCGCTTTACACAGGAGGATTCGCTGATGCCGCATGGAAAGATTTGTTACCTTGAAATTCCGGCTAATCGCGCCGAGGATTCAGCACGGTTCTACTCAGAGATCTTCGGTTGGAAAGTGCGGACGCGCGGGGACGGAAACCTGGCCTTCGATGATACCGGCGGCGTGAGTGGGACGTGGGTCAAGGAAAGTGACCGCACGCCGGATGAGCTCACTCGCACTTACATAATGGTCGACAATATCGCTGACTCGTTGGAGCAGATTGAAAACGCCGGCGGTAAGGTGATCACGCCGCGCAAAGATATTGGGCCGAACATGGGCGCCTTCGCAGTCTTTACTGACCCGGTCGGGAATGAGTTCGGACTTTACGAGGAGCCGCGTATTTAGGTAGCTGTTGTGCTAGAGCCGTCAATCGTTGCACGCGAGCTGCGGGAGCAACTTGCTGCGTCAACGGTATTAGTACCCCTAATTAGTACGCGAACGCCGTCGCTCCTCACTTGCCTTCGTCAGTTCATTCAATTCGGCAGCCGGCCGTATCTCAACCGGTCCAAGTCCATACTTAAATCCTGGGAGCTGTGACATAAGCTGAACGGCGTGATTGAGATCTCGCGCCTCAACGATGAGAATGCCGCCGAGCTGTTCTTTGGTCTCCGCAAAGGGGCCATCCGTCGTCGAGACTTTGCCGTTTTTCCAGTACAGAGTCATGGCGGTTTCCGGAGGCTGAAGAGGTAATTCGGCAACAACATGTCCGTTGGCACGCAGATGATCGGTGTGCTCAAAGCATTCGTCGAGCATTGCGTTTCGTTCGTCATCGGTCAGACGCTCGACTTTTCCTCGCTCGATGTATCCCAAACAGATGTATTTCATTGTTCCTCTTCACTGTTTCAAGTAACGAAGCGCAACACATCCAGATTTAAAAATCTTTGACTCAACAAATTTTAGTTGCAACTTGTCCGGGAGGCTGACGCCATCGAGCAGGCGCCTTCCTTCTCCGGCAATAGTCGGACCAACGACAAAACGATATTCATCAACAAGGCCAAGCTGCATTAATTGGGAAGGAACATCAACACCACCGAGCAAAATATCTTTGCCTGGTTCCCGTTTCAATTTGAGTATCTCGTCGCGCAGGTTCGCGCGAACGATTCTCGACTTCTTGTCCTCAACGCTGTTCAGCGATCGCGAAAAAACAATTCTGTCTAGGGAGTTGAATGCTTGCGCAAATTCGTTCGATGCGCGAGTCATAGACTGGTTCTTTGCGACTTCAGGCCAGAAGGGAACCATCAGCTGGTAAGTCTTGCGCCCATACACGAGCAGACCAGCGTCTCGCAAAAGCTCCGTAAAATAATCGTGCGTTTCATCGTCGGCAAATTGTTTGGTGTGATCAACACAGCCATCCAGGGTAGTGTTGATCCCGAAGATTAGCTTTCTCATTGGATTGTCCTAATCGCCTCGTGTAGCAGCGCTTTTGGGGACATCGAAATTCGACAGCAATCCCAAAAAGTTATTGCCCGATTGTTCCGGTTTGCACTGCACCGGCGCGCTGATAGTTCACTTGAATTACGCCGCTTGACCCGACAATGCTTTCCGTCACCTTGAAGGCCGCCGGGATTGTGCCCTCGGCAAATAGTTTTTTCCCTTGGCCCAAGGTGATCGGATAGATCATCAACCAGAAGTTATCGACCAGATCATGCTTCATAAGCGTCTGGAGCAGATTACTGCTTCCCCAAATGTGCAGATCGGGTCCTTCCTTTTGCTTGAGTTCGGCGACTTTTTTCGCAATATCGCCGTTCAAAAACACGGACGGTTGCCATTCGGAAGAAGTCACGGTGTTCGAGGCGACGTACTTGGTTGCTGTATTGACGTTGGGCCAAAAGTCCCCATGTTGCGGCCAGAAACCCGCCCAAATATCGAAAGTCTTGCGTCCTAGTAACAGGTCGACCCGCAGATCCAGCATCTTTTTCACTGCCTCGCCGATGGCGTCATCGTCGAACGGCGCTTGCCATCCACCATACGCAAAGCCGCCGCTCTTATCCTCTTCCGGCCCGCCCCCTGCCTGTATGACGCCATCAAGGGTAATGTGTTCAAGTACGGTAAGTTTTCTCATGATGGATTCCTTTAAGTCCTGTCTGATCCGCTGCTAACGCGCGCCGGGCCTTTCAGAAATTAATTAATAATTTCTCCTTCGACATTCGCCAACTTATCTCGCCATTTTTGGAGTTCCTCAGGTGTTTGTCTCACCCAATCTGTTACTTCGCCAACAATTCTCAACGGTGCTTGGCTGCGATACGAGCGTGTTGGATTGCCAGGGAATTTCTTGTCTGTAACGTTCGGGTCATTTTCAAAGCTCCCTGTTGGTTCAACGATATAAACACGTTCACGCCCGTCTCCTTTGGCTAAGGCTGCGGCAAGTCCCGCCCCATTAGCCAGGGCCGTGAAATAAATGTGATTCATTATGAGTTCGGGTTTGTAATTAGAACTGCTTCCCGCTGTAAGCAAATCGCCAATCTGCAAATCTGCCTTCGTCCCGTGATAAAAGGGACCCTTGTCAGACGGCTTGTCCGTGAACGACAGAGCTAATTCATAATTCTTTTTTGCGTTGTCAGGATCGTTTAGATCCTCAAAGCATTTAGCAATGTTCGAATAGAGAGATGGGAAGGCCCCCTTAACAGCGTCGTCATTTATTTTTAAGGCAAACTGCAAGGCTGTTTCGTGCCATTTTAATTTGTCGGAAACATTTTCTTGATGTCGGGCCACAAAGTGAGCGGCAGTGAATTTTTCGAAGTCGTTTGTCGCTTCGTGCCAAGCCTGAAGAAAGAATCTGCTTGCTTCTCCGGGTTTGCCTTTTCTTTCCATTTCCATGGCTTGAACACAGAGTTTAATGACATTGTTACTTGGGTTGAATTCCATTTCTATTTAAACTTCCATACTCGCTCTGCAGCGCTGAGCGCCGGCCAAGAGACTTTAAGTCCGCGCAACGACTTCATGAGATGGCCTCACGGTAGTTATTGAGGGTTCTCTTCAACACGCGGTGTTGTCGTAGCGCGCAGTTCTGTATCCGGCCAAACTAGTCCGTTGCTGTCGTCGGGTCCGGGAAGAAGAGAAGCTCGCGAACTTCGCCGGGAATGTCGCAGGCGATGGCACCTTTCTTTGCCCATGCGAGTGCCTCGTCGACATTGGCGCACTCCAATATCCAAAATCCTCCCATGTGTTCCTTAGTCTCGGTGTATGGCCCATCGGTGACGAGCACTTTGCCATCTTGTTGTCTGCGCAATGTCTTTGCATTTCCGACCGGGGCAATGCCGCAGGCAAACTTCCTCACGCCGGCCGCGATCATTTCGCGGTTGAGCGCGTGGATTTCTTCGATCATTTCTTCGGTTACGGTCGATGGGTCAAAGTTATCTGGTATGTAGTTACAAACTAAATACTGTGGCATTACTTTTTCTCCTTATTTTCTGCTTTTTGTTTTCCGATGCTCGTTTCCCTGTTCACTCAGGAACCGTACTCATCGTTCTTTTGTCCTATAGTCGTTGGGGAGACGGAAAATCGACAACCGTTCCAAATTTTATTTTCGCTGGCGAATCCGCGCTTGCAGGAATCGCAGCTGCGGTTGCTGCGTGCCGGGCTTTGCACAAAAAGGCGAAATCCCCCAAACGGCAATTTGGGAATCGTTCAAGTGCTTTCTACACAACCAATCGCCCCCCGCTGCAAGAGGCAATCCCCAAACTGGCAGTTTGGGGGATTTCGCTTTTTGTGCACAGCCACGGGCCAGCGACTTCTCACGTCAAAACAAGCATTATCCGAAGTTAGCGGAACAAGGTGGTGGCTATAATACAAAGCGTGCAAATAAAAATTTCTGACGCCCTGTTAACCCATTGCCGCAAGTCACCTGAGCGTCTGTCGTGGCTTGAGTCCCTGCCCTCTGTCGTGCAAGAGCTGGATGACCGGTGGGGCCTGACGCTGGACGCACCATTCAGCGGTGAGGAGCCGACCTGCTCGTATGTGAAAGCTGTGCGTCGCTCGGACGGAGCACCGGCAGTGCTGAAAATCAGCATGCCGCACATGGAACAGGAACACGAAATTGATGGTCTCCGCTTTTGGAACGGAGACCCGACAGTGCGATTGCTAGAGAGTGATGATGAAATCGGTGCGATGCTTTTGGAACGCTGTCAGCCAGGAACCACGCTTCGAGTCCTGGACGAGTGCGAGCAAGACGTTGTGATTTCAGATTTGCTGCGACAACTTTGGCGAGCGGTGCCAGCGCCGCACCGGTTTCGTCCTTTATCGACGCTGATTGAATATTGGAGCAATGAAACGTTGACGGAAGTGGAGCGGTGGCATGACTCAGGATTAGTTCGCGCGGGACTTCGCGTGTTCAAAGAGTTGCTAGACACGTCAACCACACACGTCCTATTGGCGACTGATTTACATGCAGGCAATGTGCTTCGTTCGGAACGCAAACCCTGGTTGGTGATCGATCCCAAGCCGTTCGTGGGAGATCCCGCATACGACGGCACTCAACATCTATTCAATTGCACCGCGAGACTGCAGTCAGATCCAAATGAAACGATGAGAAGGCTTGCCGATCTGCTCGGCGTCGATTGTGAACGTCTTCGCCTGTGGACATTCGCCCGGGCAGCCGCAGAGCCGCGCGACGATTGGAACAACCGCGAATGGTTGGACCTTGCTCGAGCAATTGCGCCTTAAGAACTTCAAGGGTAATCACATACTTGGCTCATATGTGGCTCCTTTTCAAAACCTTTCGAATCCAACAACCTTAGAAGCAAAACAAACGTTCGAATTGAACAAGTTGGGAAGGGTGGTTTACCCCGCTCTCCCTCGATCACTAATGCTGGACGAGCGGGGGTAAACCACCCTTCCAACTTGTTCTATTTTGAGTTTCATCTTTCTTATCTGCTTGCTTTTGTACAAGCGGGACGGAGCAGAGACATGAGCCCAGTATGTGAACACCATTTCAACGGATTTAGGTTGGAGAGTCGTCGCGCACAGAAAAATGGAGGCGCACATTCTTATTTCAATTCCTCGAGCCGTCGCGCGAGAAAACGGCGCTCCGGTTCCTGCACCGCCAGTGAGAGAGCCTTCTCATAGGAAGCACGGGCCTCGGGAATTCGCCCTAATCTGCGACACAGATCTGCACGAGCGGCGTGCGCAAGGTAATAGTTGGTAAGGACGTCGCGCGCCAGCAAGTCATCGACAAGACGAAGGCCCTGCTCAGATCCTTCGCACATGGCAACGGCCACGGCGCGGTTCAGTTCGACAACCGGGGATGGCTGAATCCGAAGCAATTGATCGTAGAGCAGCGTAATCCGGCGCCAATCCGTGGATGCCGTGGAGGGACTCTCAGCGTGAACTGCCGCGATGGCAGCTTGAAGAGTGAACGCACCAAAGCGATGCGATGCGAGAGCACTCTCGATGAGCGAAATGCCTTCACCGATTTGCTCCTTGTTCCAGAGCGACCGATCCTGATGCTCCAACAGGATCAAGTCTCCATCAGGAGAGGTTCTGGCAGCGCGGCGCGACTCCTGCACCAGCATCAGTCCAAGCAGACCCTTCACCTCAGGTTCCGGAAGCAAATCGAGCAGTAGTCTCCCAAGTCGGATCGCCTCGTTACTGAGTTCGGCGCCCGTCGTCTCCGCGGAGTATCCCTCATTGAAGATGAGATACACGACGTGAAGGACAGCTCCCAAACGTTGTGGCAATTCTTCAGAGGCAGGCACTTGATAAGGAATCGCCTTATCGCGAATGAGGGCCTTCGCGCGCACGATACGTTGGGCGAGCGTTGCCGGTGTCACCAGAAATGCGCGAGCGATCTCCTCCGTTGTGAGCCCGCAGATTTCGCGAAGAGTAAGCGCAACCTGTCCTTCCGCAGGCAGAGCGGGATGGCAGCAGGTGAAGATCAGACGAAGACGATCGTCGTCGATCTCTTCAGCCCCAATCTCATTAATATTGGGAGGAGTATCGTTGGCGCGGGATTCAATGTGAGCAACAAGATCTCTCTGAACTCCATTGAACCGCGCGCGCCGGCGCATATTGTCGATGGCCTTGAAGCGTGCTGTAGAAATGAGCCAGGGGCGTGGCTTGTCCGGCATACCAGTCTGAGGCCAGGATTCGAGAGCGGCGGCGAACGCCTCATGCATGGCCTCTTCGGCGAGATCCAGATCTCCGAGGAGGCGCACGAGCGTTGCTAAAACCCGGCCCGATTCCGATCGGTAAAGAGTCTCGATGGTGTTGCTGAGTTGTTCAGGTACGGGCGACGACATCTACGCCAAACTACCAAACGGAGCGGCTCGGCAACAACTGCGGATCGGAGTTCACTGAGTTGAAAGCTGCTATTCGATTAAACAATGGACGCGTGCCTGTGTGTGGTTGAGGTGGTTCAGCTGGACGGGGGCGGCCGAGGACGGACGCGCTCCGACAGAAGAGCGTTCGTGTATCCGGGAGGAGCTTCTGTTCGACAGGGCCGGCCGAGGATGGATCTATAGACAGATGGACGCGGCTTCTGTCGAAGGTAACGTCGATCAGAAGCTACTCGACCGGATATACGAACGCTCTTCAGTCGGAGCGCGTCCGTCCTCGGCCGCCCCCGTCCAGCTGAACCACCTCAACTGCACACGCAAGCCACCCGGATACAGCAAGCTTTTCTGTCAAGTGCGCCCGTCACAGACCCCCGCTGAACAGTTACTTCAAAGCTGATGTAAACTCGATGCATGCTTTTCAATGACTGATGACGCTTGACGCTGGCACAAAACTCGGTCGATACGAAATCCGCTCGCAACTTGGCAAGGGTGGCATGGGTGAGGTGTATTTGGCGCAAGACACCATGCTCGACCGCAAAGTTGCTCTGAAAATCCTGCGGCCTGCACTGGCCGCAGATCAAGATCGGATGAACCGTTTTGTACGTGAAGCAAAGTTGGCATCGGCCCTCAATCATCCCAACATCATCACGATTCACGAAATTGGTGAGATTGACGGCGTACACTTCATCGCCACGGAATTTATTGAAGGCGAAACTCTCACCGCTCAACTACAACGGGACTCACTTAGTTTGAAGTCGACTCTCGAGATTAGTCTGCAAGTAGCATCGGCGTTAGATGCGGCACATCGCGCCGGCATCGTTCACCGCGACATCAAGCCCGATAACATAATGGTCCGCGAGGACGGGATTGTTAAGGTGCTCGATTTTGGTCTTGTGAAACTGACCGCGACGGAAGCTTCGGAAGTCGATAGAGAAGCCGAGACCAAAATCCAGATCAAAACCAGCTTCGGCATAATCATGGGAACCGTTGCCTATATGTCGCCCGAACAAGCCCGAGGCCAGGACACGGATGAACGAACGGACATTTGGAGTTTTGGTTGTGTTCTTTATCAAATGCTGACACATCAACAACCATTTCAAGGCGAAACGATGGTTGACGTGTGGGCAAACATCATTAATGGAGAACCGGAGTCAATCCTTGCTTATCGTAGTGATACGCCCGCGGAACTTGAACGCATCGTTGCCAGGGCAGTGCGAAAGGAGAGAGACGAGCGTTATCAGTCAGCAAAAGAGCTGTTCAATGATCTGCAGCAGTTGCAAACTCGATTGTTGGTTGAATCTGAAATCATTCGCAGCGGGTCCGGAGAGAGAATTGCCCAGATTCAACCATCTCCTTTTCTCAATTCAATCGCAGTGTTGCCATTTGCCAATCTCAGCGCCGAAAAGGACAACGAGTATTTCAGCGAGGGTTTGACGGAAGAGATCATAATGAACCTCTCCAAACTGCAAATGCTCAAAGTGATCGCGCGCGGCTCAACAATGCATTACGTGAAGGAAGGGAAAACGCATAAGCAAACCGCAAGTGATCTCGGTGTGCAATATCTGTTGGAAGGAAGCGTTAGGCGACAAGGCAGAGATCTAAGAATTACCGCACAACTTATTGATGGTTTGCGTGACGTCTACATATGGTCAGAAACCTATCGCGGTACGATCGCAGACATTTTTGACATTCAGGAGAAGGTTGCGGTGGAAATCGTTCAAGCACTTCAACTCCGGCTCTCGCCTGACGAAAAGCAAAATCTCAAGAAGCGCTTCACCGAAAACACCGGCGCCTATCAATTTTATCTTCAGGGTCGTTTCTTCTGGAACAAGAGAAGTGAACAGGGACTCAAGACAGCCATCAAGTATTTCGAACAGGCGATCGAAAAGGATCCGCATTATGCGCTCGCATGGGCCGGAATTGCTGACTCATACAGTTTGTTAGGCGAATTCGGAAATATTCCACGCAAGGAACTTTACCCAAAGGCTCGCGCGGCGGTTAATAAAGCATTGGAGATTGATAATCGACTGGCAGAAGTTCACACGTCGCTTGCAAGTATTTTGATGTTGCGGGAGTGGGATTGGGTGAACTCCGCGAAGGAATTCAAGGTTGCACTCGAATTGAATCCGAACTATGCAACGGCGCACCACTGGTATTCGCAATGGTTTCTGGATATGGGCAGACTTGAAGAAGCTTTCCAAACGATTTCACGAGCCGCCGAGCTGGATCCAGTTTCACAAGCGATCCTCAAGGACAAGGGATTGACCTTGTATTACAACCGGCAATACGACGAGGCCATAGAGATGGCGAGAAAGACGTTGGAGTTAGATCCCAATTATGCCGCAGCCCATCGCCTTCTCTCGCTCGCCTATCAAGGGAAGGGGAGGTTTGACGAATCGATTACTGAAAACGAAAAGTGGGGAAAGCTGACTAACAATAAAGTCGAAACCGCGATTACGCTTGCACAACTCTATGCAGTTTCAGGAAAAACTGATGAGGCAAGAAAACTGATCGAAGACGTGAAGCGGAACAAACTAGTGGCTGAACAGATCCATCGTGGATTCGCATTGGTTCATGCGGCCCTTGGCGAAATTGATATTGCGTTCGAGTGTCTTGAGAAAAGTTACGAGCACCATGAAGAGTCGATACTGAGTCTGAAGGTTGACCCCAAGATGGATCCACTTCGTTCAGATCCTCGATTCCTGGTGATGCTCAAAAAGTTAGGCGTTGAGAAGTAAATCGGGCTATAAGGTTTCGCCTTCATTCGTGTGACTTCGTCGAATTCGTGGATCGTCAATATACCTCAAACGAGATCCACGGAATCACACGAAGTAACACGAACAAAAACGATAGTGATCAACTCGACTTTGTGGATGTATTCAGGGAGGTTGAGTCCTTTTTCTTGTCCGTAACCAATCCGATTTGATCGATACCTAGTTTTCTTATCTCGTTAATCACATTCACGACCTCTCCGTAGCCAACACCGACAGCGCACTTGATGTACACAAGTCGATCCTGCGTCTTCTCAATCTTCTTGAGCATGCGATCGACATCACTGGCGAGCTGCTCCTTTTGAACGCGGTCTCTGCCGAGGTAATACTCACCATCATGCGGAATCGAGATTACAACTGACGATTCGTTGACAATGTGCCGATCGACATCCGGGTTCTTCATATCCTTCGGCAGAACTACCGGTATGCCGGGTTGTAAGAAGGGTGTGACTACGAGGAAGATGATCAGCAACACCAGCATGATGTCGACCATCGGAGTCACATTAATTTCCGATTGAAGGCTGCGTTGGGATCCGGCTGTGATTGCCATAAAATCTCCATTTGAGCGATCCAGTCAAACAAGAAGTCTCGTTTACGTTTGACAACCGAAGTCGGCATTTTGTTCCGAAGTCTATTGCAAAGTTTGTCGTGTACTAAGAGCGACGAACGGACAACAGAGTGGCTTACAATTTATCGCGCGAAGTTGGGCGCGCGCTCTATCCAGTAACGGCATCGATCGAGGGCGCAAAAGAGTTTTTTACATGGAATCCCGAGCTCGGGCAGTCACCCAGGAAAGGCTGAACCGAGTCGCAAGGGTTTAGCCGCAGGAACCGCGATCCACAGATCATTGAAGTGGGAAGGTGCAAACGATGAATCGCCGTCTAGTAGGAATTCTAATATTTGCCGATGTAGAGGTGCTGGATTTCGCAGGACCGTTCGAAGTGTTTTCGGTGACGCGGCTGAATGAGGAACGTCGACGCGAGGAACCTTCGCCGTTTGAGGTAAAGCTAATTGCTGAGAGATTAGAGCCCATTGTGGCTTCGGGTGGTCTTCGCGTTCTTCCGGACTTTGACTTAGGTAATTGTCCGACGCTAGATATCCTCGTAGTTCCGGGTGGCTGGGGTACACGTAAGGAGATCGAAAACAAACATCTAATCGATTGGATACAAAGGTTAGGAAATCAAGTCGAGACTCTCACGTCGGTGTGCACTGGTTCTATGCTTCTCGGGCGTGCCGGCTTACTCGACGGTTTGCGTGCGACCACTCACTGGCGAGCTCTCGATTGGATGCATGACTCTTTTCCAAAAGTGACTGTCGAATCAAATCTACATGTGGTTGAAGATGGACGCGTATTCACGTCAGCAGGCATCTCGGCTGGGATTGACATGTCGCTGAAAGTGGTAGCGCGCTACTATGGAGAAAGCATGGCGCGTGCGACCGCGAGACATATGGAATATCCGTTTCCCGACAATAACGCGCGACGAGTATGACGATCGTTCTCCGCATTACTGCACCTCCTTCACGATTACGTCGTTGATATGAGACCTCAGTGCGTCTGAACGTCGCTGCGTGATCTCCCGCATGTTAGTTTCACCCTCGGCAGCGCGCTCAACTCCGTAAACGAACTTGGGGAAATTTAGAGGCTGTTGAATTTTCCAAATCGCTTCATGCTGGTCTGGCGGAAATAGCTGTGCCGGATCGCCCACTGCAATCCAACCAATCGGGACCGTCGTGTGAGCAGGCAGCCGCGAGCGTAAGTGGACAACGGCACCGACGCGCACCTCTGTTGCATAACCCAGATGTGCGCCATGAAACACTGATACGCCGGTCGCGATAAACACGCATTCTTCGAGTGCGCAGCCGACCAGATGAGCGTGCGGACCAATCAGCGAATGGGCACCCACAATCGTCGGGTGTTCGTCGGTAGATCGTATGACAGCGTTCTCCATTACGATACAGTTCTCGCCAAGCTCGAGTGTTTGCCCTTCGGCGATCACACAAGCGCCAAACATGATTCGAGTCCCAGCAGGAACAATCACATCCCCGCAGAGCGTTGCGTTGGGAGCGACGTATGCTGACGAATCAATCCTGGGTGCCTTGTGTTTGTGAGTAATTAACATGGTCCATCCCCTTGTTAAGAAATCGAACGATTGTTTGTCCGGAGTACATCAGTAAGAATCATTCACACCAATAGTCACGTTACAAATTTGCCAAAAGACTCACGGAATCCGACGATATCCATACTAAGCCTCACCACACTCAACGTTGTCGCTGTTGTTCTGCGTGGACTATACCTCCAACAACTATCAGCAATCCTACAAGCCGGGCGTATAATCTGAACGGAACTACCGCTTCGGCCGATTACATTGCTAACCCGGGCATTAACCCTGTGCTCTGCTAAATCGAAACATAGTTGATCGTCGTTTCAATGAACGAGGCATTCCCCAAACAGTTAAAGTCAAATTGGCAGCTCGACGCGCCGGCCTTTCATCAACTCCTCACTTATCTAGATGAAGGTTCGGGTTCGGAGGGGCAGCGATATCTTCAGATGCGTGAGCGTCTGGTTGCTTATTTCGATCGCAAGAATTGCCTGAATCCCGATGAGCTCGCCGATCAAACGTTGAATCGTGTGGCGCGCCGACTTCAGGAAGAAGGACAGATTCAGGGTGAGACAGCTGCAAAGTATTGTTACACCGTCGCACGATACGTCTTCCATGAGTATTTGCGACGATCTAAGAAAGAAGTCTTAGCATCTTCCGAATTATCGCGACGTGCCAGTTCCATGAACGCTACCGACGTGCCGCGCGACGACCCAGGCAGCGAAGAGCTGCTGAAGTGTTTGGAAAGCTGCATTAGCGAGCTGGATGTTCCGAGTCAGAAAATTATCTCTCAGTATTACATCGGGAACGCGGGCGCAAAAATCGCGCATCGTCGTAGGCTGGCTGAAGAGTTGGGGATAAGCCAGAACGCGTTGAGCATTCGTGCCTGCCGCATCCGCGAAAAATTGGAGACATGCGTAAAACAGTGCGCGGAAGACTACTGAAAGAGTTCTTGCATTTTGTCTAATACATTTGGGACCGTGTGGTTTTTTAGGTGGGATGACTAAGGAATTCGACAAACAGAAAGTCAGGCAGTATCTCCTTGGCGAATTGGTGCTTAAGGATGTCGAAGCATTTGATGAATTGAGCGTCACTGATGAGGATTTCACGGCGGTAATGAATGCAGAAGAGAACGATCTTGTCGACGCATATGTTCAAGGAGAACTCTCGGACGGTGCACGGCAGCAATTTGAGTCTCATTATCTAAGTTCGCCGAGACGTAAGGAAAAACTTCAGTTTGCTCAAACGCTGCAAGCGTGGGCAGAAAATAGTGCCGTCGTAAAAGACCCAGTCGAGACGGCGACGGCGCCGCCACTCAAGTCGCGAGGATTTCGATTTAGGCCATTGATTCTGCGATGGGGAGTTGCCACGGTTGCGGTTGTATTGCTGATTGCGAGTGTTTGGCTAGCCGTTCAGAATTCTCGTTTACGACGGCAGCTGCAATCCGTGAGTGCAAGTCAAACGTCAGAGCGCGAGGAAGAACTGAAAAAGGAATTAGAAGCACAACGCGCTGCCACCTCGCGGGCGGAAGAGAAACTGGCACAACTGCGCAATGAACACGAACTACCGAATCACAATGCTGGGATCGATCGTCCGTCGCAAGCCACCTCGATTGCTTCGTTCATTCTCGCTCCTCAGTTGCGAGGGGCAGCGGAGATCAAGACAGTAAAGATCCCCGGAGGGACGCAGCGCGTTTCGATGCACTTACAACTCGACCCAAACCGATATTCGATCTACCGAGCAGTCTTACTGGAAGAAACCACGCACAAAGCACTTTGGCGAAGCTCTGATCTCAAAGCGTCAGGTCAGACGGAATCAAAGGTTGTGATAGTCAGTTTTCCCGCCGCGTTGTTAAAGCCACAGACTTATACGCTGCAAGTCTCCGGCGTTGACTCGAATGGCCGCAGCGAAACAATTAACGACTACCCGTTTAAAGTCATCAATCAATAAGAATTAACGGCAGAGGCTTTTATGTATTGCAACCTGTCGCTGGTAATCAATCCAACATTCCTTCACATCAGACCTTTGATCGGATCGGTACTCGTTCTCCTTGTGGCTTTGTCTGCTAATGCGTCTGCGCAAGAGAAGACCATAACGCCCGCAGACATCACCTCACTGGAAATCGCCAGGCCGATTGAGCGAGAGCTCAGTGCCCAGGAGGAACATCGATATTCAATCGCAATAGCCGAAGCACAATACGTCCGAGTTGTCGTCGAGCAGCACGGCATTGATGCCGTCGTCGATCTATTCAGTCCTGAAGAGAAATTGATCCTGGAGTTTGATAATGAAACGCGAGTGCAGGGCGAAGAAAAGGTCGAGTTTGTAACTGCCACTGCCGGAAATTATCAATTGTTAGTCAAGGCAAAATATCCCCGGCTGGCCGCCGGTCGTTATCAGATTCAATTCATTGAGACTCGTGCCGCTACCGAGAAAGATCGTCTGCTTGACGAAGCACGCCGATTGGACGCGAACATTTGGCAAGTGATGGCTGCAAAACAAATGAAAGAGGGATTTGAGATAGGCAAGAGAGCACTTGCGTTACAAGAAAGCGTCTTGGGATCAGATCATCCCGAACTTCTCTACACCCTGTTCATGCTCGGGGTCGTCAATCGTTTTCTTGGAGACTACCAGACCGCTGAGACGTTCTATTTGCGTGGACTTAATCTGGCACAGAAGAATCTGGAACCTGACCATCCACTCATAGCCCGGTTCCTTTACAACCTTGCGTACAACTACGGGCAAAAAGGCGAGTACGCACGAGCCGCGAGTCTTTACGAACAAGCTTTGACGATTCGTGAAAAAGCACTGGGCGCCGACCATCCAATAGTCGCGAACATTCTCACCGAGTATGCGCTGCTCCTCATCACGATGGGTGATTACACCAGGCCAGAACCGATGCTTCAGCGTGCGTTGCGCATCTCAGAACGGGCTTTCGACGAAGATCATGTAGATGTGGTGCGAGCGCTTAATTATCTGGGGATCTGCTATACATCGAGGGGAGACTATTTGAATGCCGAGCCCCTGTTTCAACGGACCCTGGCTTCATGGGAGAAGACTTTCGGACCAGATCACGGTTGGGTAGCAATAGGGCTTGAGAATCTCGGCTTACTTTATCTCAACATGGGTGAGTACGATCGCGCTGAGCCATTGATCGTGCGGGCAATTTCGATCCAGGAGAAGAACAATGGGCCCGATCATCCGGACACACTCAGCGATAAGGTCAACCTGGCGTTGCTCTATTACAAACGAGGAGATTACTCGAAAGCCCAAACCGCATATGTAACTCTCTTGCCGGTTATCGAAAAAGTGCTTGGTCCATCTCATCCGCTCCTCGGCTTTCATTTGGGCAAGTTCGCCCGCGTTTCAATGGCACTCGGGGACCTTTCAAAAGCAGAAGGTTTATACAGCCGAGCATTGCCCATTATCCAGGCATATTCCGGAACAAACGGACCTGACCTCGCAGATGCGCTGCTGGGCTTGTCTCAACTGTCGGCGGTTCGAGGGAATTTCAGTGCGGCGGTGGACTATCAAACTCGCGCTGACGCAATCATTGAACACAACCTCGATATGAACCTTGCCATAGGATCAGAACGCCAAAAGTTCGCCTATCTTGTCACGTTGCCCGAGGAGATGAGTCAAGACATTTCACTACACGTCCGTTTTGCACCGAATGATCCGAAAGCGCGCGATCTGGCGGTTAGCGCAGTGCTTCAGCGTAAGGGTCGCGTACAGGATACCCTGGCACGTAGCTTCGATTCTTTGCGCAGCCGCTCCAATCCACAGGATCAGATTCTGCTGGATGAGTTGAACAAAGTGACATCGCGGCTCGCCCGCTTAGTGTTTAGTGGCCCCGCAGATGCGGCGCCGGACCAACAGAAAGATATAAAGAGCCTCGAGGACCAGCGCGAAAAGATCGAGGCTGAAATCAGTCGTCGCAGTGCCGAGTTTCGCGCCCATAAGCAATCCGTTACTCTCGCGGGCGTCCGTGATGTCATCCCTGACGACGCAATCCTGATCGAGTTTGCGGTTTACCGCCCATTTGACCCTCGCACCCCGGATGCATCTCATGCATACGACGACCCGCACTACATTGCGTATGTGCTGCGCCGCAGCGGAGAGGTTCAATGGAAGGATCTTGGTCAAGCAAAGGCGATCGATCAAGAAGTTGAATTATTTCGCCAGGCATTGAGCGATCCGCATCGAAACGACGTACGTCAACTGGCACGCGCGCTTGATGAGAAAGTAATGCAGCCCCTCCGCGGTTTGCTAGGTGATGCGCGGCAGTTACTCATCTCGCCCGACGGTGAACTAAATCTGATTCCTTTTGCGACAATGGTTGACGAGCAGGGTCGTTACTTAATTCAAAATTTTTCGATCACGTACTTGAGTAGTGGCCGCGATCTTTTACGAATGCGCGTCGCGCGTGAAGGCGGCAGCAAGCCATACGTAATTGCCGATCCGTTATTTGGCGAGCCCAATGGGCCTTTGATCGCGAAAGCGAACTTGAATACAGGCGGGCGCAGAGCAACGCAGCGTAGCGTTACAACAGGGAATGACATGTCGGAGGTTTTCTTTGCGCCTCTCGATGGCACTGCACAGGAAGCATATTCGATTCAGGCAATCTTTCCGGAAGCGTCCGTTGTAACTGGCTCGCAAGCTACTGAATCGGCGGTAAAACAAGTAGTGGCGCCGCGCATTCTGCACATTGCTACCCACGGTTTTTTCTTGTCGACGGTACCAGCGACTTCAGTTACGAAAAGCACCGACGCAACACTTAAAGGCTCTTTTATTCAGACGGGCTCAACGAGGGCAATTCGAGCAACTACGAGTGTTACCAATCCACTGTTGCGGTCCGGGCTAGCGCTGGCGGGCGCGAATCTTAGACATCAGAACGAAACTGATGATGGCATTCTCACTGCGCTCGAAGCGACGGGTCTGAATCTCTGGGGCACGAAGCTCGTAGTGCTGTCCGCCTGCGACACTGGCATCGGCGAGGTACGCAATGGCGAAGGTGTTTATGGTTTGCGGCGCGCATTTCTTCTGGCGGGCGCTGAATCGTTGGTTATGAGTCTTTGGCCGGCCAGTGATTACACTACGCGCGAGTTGATGACCGGGTACTACCGCAACTTGAAAGCCGGTCAGGGTCGTGGTGCCGCACTTCGACAAGTACAGCTCGAGATGCTGAAACACAATTCCAAACTCCATCCCTTCTACTGGGCCAACTTTATCCAGTACGGCGAGTGGGCCGATCTCGACGGAAAGCGCTAACTATTGCTAGAAGCTGTGAAAATAATTGAGACGGTCGTCCTGGGACCGCAGGCGTCGTCGCCTGCCGCCGTTGAACGGAACCAACATATTTCATCGAGTTAACTTAGGTATTTGCTCTTGGTTTCGTTAGACGTGGGCAGGCGGGGACGCCTGCGGTCCCAGGACGACCCCCTCAATTATTTTCACAGCTTCTAATTTTTGTCCGCGACCTGGCCTCAACTCCGACGTTTAACTCACTCCACCTGAAAGATTTTTCCTGAATCGTCTTATCGGATAAAGGCGAGATCCAGATCAGTATCTGCTTCCGAGTCTTACATCGCTAGCTTTTCTAAGACCAAAACGCCCGGTACTGACGCAACAAGAAGGAACCATCATGAAGAACACCCGAAAACTCATCAGCCTACTCATGCTGACTTTGCTAACGCTCGCATCGCTAACGCTCACCGTCAATCGATCACGCGCCGCAGTGACACACAACAGGCTGGCATCAAACAGGCTCGCAACCAATAGACTGGCTTCGAACAAACTCGCATCTAACAAGCTTGCCTCGAACGCACTTACCTCAACCAAACTTGAAGCGAACATGGCGACCGCAGATTTGCTAGCGACCGCCGATGGGCGCGACGTCTACGCGTATCTAATCAACTGCGCTCTGCCCGACGGCACCACCATTCAAGCGACTGTATCGGATGCTGTTGATACTGCGCCACCCTCAACTCTCTACACCTGTAGCAGTGGATTGTGTGTCTTTCCAGGCGGTATTGGGCTGGCCGAGTACTGGGAAGATCACAAGCTCGATCCCAAAGGCCAGCGTTGGATTAGCGCATGCATGTTCGCGCGCGTTAATGCTCATGACACGGCTGAGCCGATTTCGATACGTGGGCCACATGACGCTCTAACAGTCAGTCCAGACGAGGCAACCCAGTTCCCGATTCAGGAGGGGGCCTTCTACGGCAATCTTTTTACAGGTGATAACCCTATCGATTGGAATGCCTGTCGCGGTGAGGGTCAAGCCCAGGGCGAATTCGATGGCCTCGTAGATCGAGATTGTGCTGAGGAAGACCCAGCAAATCCGGGCAAGACGCAATGCGGATTCAAATATGCGGGCGATTGCCGCGATTACTCGCCGGTACTCCCAAGTCCGTATGCCTGCCAGCACTACGACTTCGATTTAGGTCTTTACGAGAACTGTCACGACACTCCCTCGGATGGACATTGGGGAACGCAGCCTAACCGCGAAGTGATCACGGTCTACGTAACCTGCGCACCTGATTGCTAGCCCATTTGCGGTGGTGCTGTCTCCAGATTCACTTGACCCAAGACTCCCTACGAGGTCGTTATGAAATCAAATCAGCTCGGGAAACGCTTTCAAACATTCGTCTCACAACGATTTCATCTCGTCGCAACCGCAGCCGCTCTGACAATCCTTCTCGTTGGTTGGCAATCGCGGCAGGGAATCGAGCTCATTCCCAAAGCCAATGCACAAACAGTTACTCTGGGATTGCTGCTTGTCGTGAACACCACGGGTGATCAAGACGATGCGGCTAGCCCCAGCAGCGGCGCATGCGATGTCGATCTTGGCGCAACGGGTGATCAGTGCACGCTGCGAGCCGCTATCGAAGTGGCGAATCTCTTTAAGGGCAGCACTATTCGTATTCAGATTCCCTCATCTGAATCGAACTGCGACGTGAATGATGTTTGCACGATCAATCTCGGTAGTCAGCTCCCGAACATTAGCACCGACATGACGATTGCGGGTCCAGGAGCGGACTTCCTGGCGATACGGCGTAACTCGTCAGATAAATTCCGGATTTTCAATGTGACTGCCGACGGGACCTTCGATGCCCCAGGTATTGTAAATCTCTCTGGCCTTACGATCCGCGACGGCAGTGTCGATGACTCTTTTGGTGGTGGAATTGCCATAGGAGCCGCCCCTGCGCCGACAAACACCAAACTCAATCTCGTCGATTGCACAGTCATCTCGAACTCCGCGGTCGAGGGTGGAGGAATTGGCGTGAACGGCGATGGTGCGTTGAATGTCGACCATTGCCTCATCGCCGAAAACTCAGCCTTTGAAGGAGGCGGAATTGGTAATTCTGGCAGCACTGTCGTTAACAACAGTACGATTCTCGGAAACAGAGCAGCCGGGATCAATAGTAGCGGTGGCGGTGTTTATAACGACGGTTTTCTACAAGTCCAAAACAGCACGCTATATCTCAATCAGGCCGACACCTTAGGAGCCGGCATTTTCAACACCGGCGCGCAACCGGTTGCGCAAGTAAGTAACAGCACGATCAGTAATAACACAGCGGGAACTTCGGGAGGTGGCATTTTCGACGATAACGGCGCAGCTCTGACCGTCATGAACTGCACGATCAGCGGTAACTCTGCCACCTTCCAAGGCGGCGGCGTCGTTTCGGCTGAGACAGTTGGCAGTCGTACAGTGGTCGCCAGCACGATCGTCGCGCAGAACACTGCGAGCACAGCGCCAGATGTTTCTGGCAATTTCCTGTCTGGACGTATTGACTCCAACTTCCTGGTCCCGCCAGGGTTCAACTTGATTGGCAAGGCGGACGGCAGCACCGGCTTCACCACATCGACAGATCAAACGGGCACGATTGCCGTTCCGCTCGATCCAAAATTCGATCCGGCCGGCTTAATCAATAATGGCGGGCACACGTTGACGATTGCACTCCAGCCGGATAGTCCGGCCATCGACGCGGGAATCAGCAACAGCCTCACAACGGACCAACGCGATATCGGTTTCGCGCGAACGTACGACGATCCTTCGGTGCCGAACGCAACCGGCGGCGGTGGAACAGAAATCGACAGCGATGGAACAGATATCGGTGCCTTCGAGTTGCAACCGCCGGCCACCCCAACACCGACACCAACACCCACACCGGCGCCAAGTCCTGACTTTTCTTTCTCCGCGGTTAGTCCCATCACGACGGATGTCGGAAAGAGCAGTTCTTCGACCGTAACGGTCAACTCAATTAATGCGTTTGGCGGCAACGTCACGCTGAGCATGACACCCAGTGCGTTTGCGACGCTGTTCGGAACTAATCCCGTCGCCATTCCCGCTAATGGATCAGCTTCATCTTTATTGACAGTGAAGGCTGGCCCCTCGATTACTCCAGGGAGTTACACGTTAACGGTAAACGGAACGGCGGGACTGCTCGCGCATTCAGTTCCCGTCGGTGTCACCGTAAACGCATCATCAGATGGAATCACCCAGGTGATTGGCACCGATCAGGCTTTGGGCTGCATTGACAACTCAGGGATCGTTAATGCGCTGACAAGCAAACTCGCCTCAGCACAGCAGCTAATTAATGCGGGAAAGATTCAGGAAGCTATCAACACACTGACTGCATTGCTTCATCAACTTGAAGCGCAGGCCGGCAAACACATCAGCACTACTTGCAAAGACAGTAACGGAAATTCGTTCAATCCGTTTCAGACACTTGAGGACGATGTGAAGGCGCTACTGGCAAGTCTGGGAGCGCTGAAACCAAATCCGGTGATGGGCACAATTACGAACTCAAATGGTCTCGGAATCTCTGGAGCAACCATCACCATTCAGAACTCGGCAAGAACCATAGTCACTTCAACGACAGCCGACTCAACCGGATTCTATTTCTTCGCGAAGACAAGCGTATTCGTGATTGGTGGGAACTACACGATCAGGGTGTCGCTCAGCAAACCTTATAAATCGTCGACGCCTTCATCGCAGTCGTTTAGTTGGAAGAACGCCGAAGTGGATCTCGGAAATTTCGTTTTGAATTAGCCGCAGCAGTTGCATCGGCTCAATTGTGCAACGCAAACAAAAAGGGGATGCGATGAAATCATATGCTTCATCCGCGCGATATCTCAGAAGAAAGCCACTCGGAGTAATTCTGTCGCTCGCCGTTTTGTTTATCGCATGTGTGGTGCTGCAAATGGCCTCGGGAGTCAGAACGTGTGCCACAGTTGGAGCAAAGAATCTAACTCCAGCGCCGATTCCATTTGCATTCACTGTCAACAATACCGGAGATGCGGGCGATTTAGTGATTAATGGTGTTTGCGAAACCGCAACAGGAAACGGCCAGTGCACCCTGCGCGCAGCCATCGAAGAAGCTAATGCGCACTCAGGCGCCGATCTAATTGATTTCAACATCCCGCTCAGCCAGCCGAACTGTGATTCCGGAACAGGTGCTTGCACTATCAATGTTATCGGTACCCTGCCGGACTTGAGCGACGACGTTACAATCAGCGGCCCGGGCGCAGACAAGGTCACGATTAATAAGCCAGGGGGTTTTTATATTCTCCATGTCACGACTAGTGGTACGGTGAGCGTTTCAGGGTTAACGATGAGTAATGGAAACTCACCTGAGAATGCGGCAGGCATCAGCAATCTCAGCACCGGAACGCTGAACGTCACTAATTGCATACTGAATCAAAATTCCGGAATCTCGGGTGGGGCTATCAATAACACGATGGGAACGGTGAATGTCACCGCCAGCATCTTCAGTCACAATTCAGCTGTTGCTGGAGGCGGCATCTTTAACGGCATTAATGCCACAGCGCACGTGAGCGATAGTTACTTTGATTCGAATAGTGTCAGCAACCTCGGCGGTGCGATTTTCAACCTGGGAGCACTCACCATCACAAACAGCACAATGAGCGGCAATACAGCAAGCAACGTTGATGTGCTCGACGGTGGTGGTGGTATACGGAACAACGGCAGCACGACCATTGTAAACAGCACCCTAAGTGGTAACTTTTCATTCGAGGGCGGAGGTATCTACAACACCGGCACCTTGAATGTCACAAATAGCACGATTGTCGGTAATACGTCAGGCGTTGGCGGCGGCATATTTGTCGAGACAGGCACAGCCACGATCAAGAGTACGATAATCGCAAACAACACTGGACCTGGGAACGGTCCCGACGTTTTTGGACCATTTACTTCGAGCGGCTTCAATCTAATTGGAAATACGGATCACAGTACGGGCTTTACTTCAGTAACTGATCTGACAGGAATTGATCCGAAGCTTGACCCAGCTGGTCTTCAAGACAACGGTGGTCCGACTGAGACTATCGCTCTCCTCGCTGATAGTCCGGCAATTGATCATGGCACCAGTGCCAGCTTGATCGGTTCGCTAACTAACGATCAACGAGGCCCGGGCTTTGCACGCACGTTCGATCAGCCGGCGGTCGACGCAGACGATGGGACAGACATAGGCGCGTTTGAGCTGCAATCAGGACCCACTCCGACTCCAACGCCTACGCCCACACCAACTCCAACACCCACGGGTCCGTGTCCACTTGGGCAAGGGTATTGGAAGAGTAATCCAAGTGCGTGGCCGGTGAGCTCACTAACTATTGGCGGCAAGTTTTATACACAAGCTCAATTGCTCACGATTCTGAATACGCCGACCGGCACCGGAAAGAACGCGGATGCGAGTTTAATTTTGGCAGACCAGTTGATTGCCGCGCTACTCAACATCGCGAATGGCTCTGACCCGACACCGATTTCCGGCACAATTGCGCACGCTCAAACTCTCCTTCTCGGTTTGACGCTTCCGGGCGCCGTGAAGCCTTCATCCGCGCTGGGTCAACAGATGACTACGGATGCCAGTCTCCTCGATCAATACAACGATGATGTGCTTACATTTGGTTGTGGTCCGTAGGTGACGTCAACAGAAAGTGAAGTTGTTTCGAATTAGAACGACCCAAAGCGACGCTACCAGAAAACACATCTGCTGCTTCAAGCCGCGAAAGATAACCTTCCACCCAATGCGCCCAATTGCGGATCGCTAAGCAACGATGCATCCGGCGAACCTGGCGGAGGAGGTATCGGAACATTATTGCGAAATTCCCTTTCCAGCATAACCTGTGGAATCAAAATCCGTCGTTAATCCATGAAGTCCCATGCTAAGAATCCATCTTCTTGGTCAGCCCCCGCAATCTATTGAACAAAGATCCAAAAATTCGTATTTCTGCCAAACTTTCGTATGAATGGGCCGTGGTCATTAGCCCCGACTTACGAGTCAAATAATAAGTAGCTCAGTAAACATAAGAAACTCGAATTCAATCTCATCGCTAACCTCAGCTGGCATGCCGATTGCGAATTTGAACAGTTAGACCTATCGCTTTACAACCAGCAAGACTCTTCGCAAGGCACAATCGGAAAGCAGCGTGAACCTATTTCCCAGGGAATAGCGATGCCAACGCCTGTGCTGTGTGTATACGAACTCTCTCTTCTAGGAGAACACGATGACAAGAATCGGATATTCCGCAATGACGATATGCTTCGTTCTCTGCTTTTTCACGGCGATCTTCGGCCAACGGACCACCGGAGACATCGAGGGAAAGGTTACTGACCAAAATGGAGCAATAGTTCCCGGTGTTAGTCTTACCGTTACAGGTGTCACGGTTGGTTTCAACCGCACCATTGAGAGTGACAGTCAGGGGGAATTTCGCATCCAGGTTCCTACCGGTGTCTACAAAATCGCTACAACCCCTGTCAGCGGTTTTGCCGCCACGACTATAGAGGATATCAACGTAACTATCGAGAAAGTGACTGTGGTCAATGTTAAGTTGGGCATAACATCGGCTGCTACGGTAAACGTTGCTGCTTCGGATGTGGCTGGGGTGATCGATCCTACCGACAGTAAGATTCAAACAAACATCACTCCCAAGATGATTGATCAACTACCGAAAGGTACCAGCTTCAATTCGCTTTTGAGACTTTCGCCGGCAACCAGGTCCGAGCCTCTTTCGGGTGGGTTTCAGGTTGATGGAGCTTCGGGTTCGGAGAACTCGTTTGTTATAGACGGACTATCCGTTGAGAATTTCAGAACTGGCGTTCTTAACGGTGTGAACAACATTCCCATCGCGCTTGTTTCTGAAATTCAGATTAAGACCGGTGGCTTTGAGGCGGAGCACGGCGGAGCTTCCGGCGCCGTAGTAGCGGTTTTGACCAAATCAGGCTCGGATAGTTTTCACGGTGAGTTTAGTGCGGCGTTTGAGCCTAGTGGACTTCAACCCTCTCCAAGATTTGCTCAACAACGATTCGTTTCCAGCAGTTCCACCGCCGCCGCAATTGCGGCCAATAAGGATTTCCTGTTCGTGATACCTCAGAAGAAAGACGACTTTCTGAACTGGTATCCAAGCGCAACTGTATCGGGACCGGTGGTAAAGGGACATGTCTGGGCTTTGGCCAGCTATTCACCTCAGATTTTCAGCACAACGCGCACCTCGAATTTCATAAATGCGGTGAGCAATTCGAATTTCTCAACCGGGCAGTTTGTTCCAACGCGGAGACTACTCAACGGCTCTCCAATAGGTCCGATTACGTATCACCAGCAGGTCAGAAACGAGTACGCGTTTACAAGGATAGACGCCGCAGTTAAGAAATTCAGAGGTTCTGCAACCTATTTGTGGAATCCGGCGATTACTGACGGCAATATACCTTTCAACAACATCACCACCTCTAATCCCGTCAATACCACCTACAACAACATTTCGTATCCTTCCGGTCAATACGCACTGCTGCAAGGTGGACGGAACAATTCTGACAATTTCACGAGTCACGTCGACTGGACTCCGACCAGCAACCTGATCGCGTCATTTGGTTATGGACGCGCCTTTCAGAACGAAAAAGCTGGAAATTACGCACTGGCCAACGAGCCCCGCTACGTTTGCAGTGGATCAGCAACCGCTTATTCATCCATTGCGACAGGATGTCCCGGTGGTATTGGCTTCCAAAATCTCACCACTAACTCAATTACGACTCGTGATGTTTCGATCAAGAATGAGTGGACTGCTGATGTAAGCTACTTTCTAAGTGGTCTTCGCGGCAGACACGATTTTAAGGGAGGGTATCTACGGGGCAGAATCATCAACGATGTGCTCCGAGGCAACGCAGGAACCGGCACAGTGACGCTTTTTTATGGTCAGGATTATGCTCAGGCCAATACGGGCGTTAGCCTCCCCTGTAATCTGGGATCGGCAAGCTGTATTGGAGTCGGCACGCTCTCCCGAAGTGGTACCAAGGGTATCGGCAAGAACCTCTACCAGGGCATTTACTTCCAGGATAAGTGGCAACCTTCAGATCGTCTCAGCTTAAATTTGGGTATTCGCTTCGAAAAAGAATTCTTACCATCCTTTAATGCTGGTGACATTCTTGCTGGCACTGCAATACCAGGCATTGAATTTGGTTGGGGAAAGAAAATCGCCCCGCGGCTGGGCGGTGCCTATGACCTGTTTGGCGACGGCAAAACGAAAATCTTCGCCAGTTACGGTTTCTTTTACGACCGCTTGAAATTTGAGGCGCCTCGCGGCTCCTTTGGTGGCGACTTCTTCCGCGTGGACTATTTCCCGATTACGGCAGCAAATCCCAGTTTCAGTTTCTATACGCCTGACAGGATTCTGGGTAATTGGCAAGATCCCAGAGGTGGTGGCAATCCGTCATCGCAAGGTGGATTAAGTCAGTTACAGAGAGACTTTCGTATTCCGTCCAACCTGACTGAAGAACAGTTCAAGGCCCTCGGACTAGTAGTAACAGGGGTCGACCCTGATTTGAAGGCTTTCCAACAGCGTGAACTAACTATCGGGTTTGAAAGAGAAGTTAAGAAGGATTGGGTTGTGTCCGCCCGTTTTACAAGGAAGAATGTTGCGCATGCTCAGGAGGATCACGCGATCCTGGGACTGGACGAAGCCGAGAATTATCCGGTCGGGAACCCGGGTGAAGGACTGGATCTCCAACTTGACCAGGCAAACGGAACCGCCAAGTCGGCGCGACCGCAACGCCTGTATCGAGCACTGGAACTTGTTCTCAATAAGCGGTTCTCGAACCATTACTACTTCAATGCGAACTATACCCTGGGGTATTTGTATGGGAACTATTCGGGCCTCGCGAGTTCGGACGAAGCCGGCCGTACTTCTCCGGGCGTCGATCGGTTCTTCGACTATCCAATCAATGGATTCACAGCCACAGGTGATCCGGATAACGGATATTTGGCAACCGACCGCCGGCACAGCTTCAAGTCATACGGTGGGTACACCTTCGATCGGTGGAAGAATAGAGGTCAGACGACTGACTTTTCTTTCTTCTTTACCGCTCTACAAGGAACACCTCAGACCACTTTCATAAACGTTGTCGCTACTTCAATCCCGCTCATAAAACGGGGAGACTTGGGGAGAAGCCCGACGTTGACGCAAACGGATATTTCACTTACGCATCGCTACAGATTTGGTAAGGAAGGACGTTTTACGGCAGCATTCGACTTTAACGTCTTAAACCTGTTCAACCAGAATGCGGTGCTTACCCTGAATACCACGAGGTACAGAACTTCAAATACCATTTCTGGCACTGACATCGATCCAGCGTACGACTCGGCGACGCAAACGTTGATTCCAATTTTGAACAAGATTCTGAATGGACAAATTGGAACGCAACTTACGCAATTGGAAAATGGAGGCCTTCCGAGTTTAACCGGAAGACCAAATCCGCACAGTAGTCTTTACGGGCAGCCTTCGACATATCAAGCTGCACGTAGCGTTAGAATTGGTGTTCGCTTTATCTTCTAACAGAAGCAAACTGGTGGTTTGTCAAAGAGCCTGCTCGTGCGAGCAGGCTCTTTGACTATTTATGGCCAGATGATTTTAAGTACGCAATGTGCTACTTAGGCAACCGTAGGAGGGTGCATCCGTAATCACATGAGCACAAGGTCGATCCCAGTTAGTGATTTGTCTTGTTCGCGGATGCCTTTAGTCTAGCAATCATATCTCGAATCTTGTTCTTGTCAGGAGAGTCAGGCTCAAGTTTCAGAAAGGTTTCAAGCTCTGAAATGGTGTCTTGAGTTCTGTTGAGTCTGTTGTAAAGGAGTGATAGTTGCCAGTGGACTTCGCTATTCATCTTTTTCGCCAGTAAGTTGGCCTTAAGCAAAGCGGTCTCTGCCTCAGTGTAGCTTCCGTTTATTCGCAGTAAGGTGCCATAAAGCAATTGTCCCTCCATCGAACCGGGAACAATGAAAACGGTTGCCTTTGCCGCTTCTAAAGCCGCCGTGTACTGTTTCAATTGATAAAAGGCGTAACTCAAACTGTAATAGGTAGAATAGCTGCGTTGGTTTACGTCGATGGCCCTTAACAAGTAAGGATAGGCCTTCTCATAATCCTTGCGGGCGACGTATTCTTTGCCGAGCGAATCCAGAGCATCAAAGTAATTGGGGAAAATGCTCACCGCTTCCTCAAGTTCTGCCAATCCTTTTTCGGGATGCTTTTCCAGATCAGCCATGCCTTCGGTGTAGCGTTTCTTCGCCGCATCGGGAACCTCCTGCACAAAAATCACTCCAGGATTTTTTTCAATCGCTGCCTCACTGCTACGCTTGTCATACCGAAGGATGATCTCAAGGTAGGCTGTGTCGTTAGCAACTCTGGTCAAATTGGTTATAACGACTTCTTGAGTTTGTTCGAGGAGGTTCGTGCCAAAGGGTAAAACCTTTACGACAAATCGACCGGATGGCATTCCCGAAAACGTGAAACGACCGGAAGAATTTGTCTTGGTCCGTCCAAGGATTGAATCGAACTCGCTTAGCAGTTCGACGTACGCATTCTCCACAGGTCGATGATTCGGGTCGTATACCTGTCCTTCGATTCTGTTAATAAGATTTGCATTCTTTGGAGCGGCTGCGAGGGTACTCACTACTATAACGAGAAGCAAAACACATAAACCAGAGATGAAGAATTTCATCAGCTTATGTCTCATCCTCTGAAGTCAATGTTCTCGCAAAAGAGAACGTGCTTTCCATGATTGACTATCGGATCAATTGACGACAGGCTGGAATTATAGCATTCGTTTCGCACATGAATTAATCATCGCAATGAGATCTCCGGAATTATCTGCAGGACCTCAGCATTGCACTAAGCGTAAACTGAAAGTGCCGCGGGGGCTCGCAAGGAGAATCGCCACAAGCGAAATGCCGCTGACTTCAATGCATTCGATAAACCTATGGTCGCGCAATGAACTGCCTGATCTTGTTTACAATCTGCTGTGCGATCGGAGGGTCGTAATTCGACATCACAACGATCGTGTAGCCTGTATCAAGGTGCATATCTAATTGGCTGTTGATTCCCAGAAACCCTCCCGCATGGCCGACCATACGCTTGCCGTTGATCGTCGAGCAAAAAAACCCATAGCCATACTTTTCGTTTCTTTGTCCTGTATCGACCTTACCGGAAGTTAACATCTCCGTATACTTCGCGCTCACGAGCTTGTTCGTCAACAGCGCGTTCGCGAATCTCAGCAGATCTGGAGCCGTTGAGAATCCTCCGCCGGCTGGTCCTCCCTTGATCACATGTAGATAAAGGTTGTTTGATCGCGGACCCGGAACAAAGCGACCATTCGTATCCTGGTTCGTGTAGCCAATCGCAAGATTAGGCGTGTCGTGGTCCAAATCGAACGCGTCGGTGTCAGTCATTCCGGCTGGTTTGTAAATGTGTTCTCGAACATACGTGAAATAGTCTTGACCCGAGATTTTCTCGATAACGGCGCCGAGCAACATAAATCCCGCATTGCTGTAACTCCACCTTTCACCTGGTTGAAACTGCAAAGGTTGATTAACGAACAAAGGCAAGTAATCCTTGACGGCCCTGAAGCGCTCTCTGGAACTGTCAAAAAACGCCGGCGTGAAGTAATCGGCCAATCCCGACGTGTGCGTTAGCAGATGTTGTATTTTAACTTTCTCCGCAACTTCTCGGTTCGGATAATCGGGAATTACTTTTCCTATCGTGTCATCAAACGAAAGTTTGCCTTGCTCGACCAGCTGGGCGATCGCAACCGCCGTGAACATCTTGTTCATTGAACCCAAATTAAACTTGGTATCGACTCGATTTGAAACTTTGAACGATTGACTGGCGAGACCGTAGGCCTTTTGAAAGAAAGGGCGTCCATTTTTTGCGACAAGCACGCTACCAGAAAACACATCTGCTGCGGCAAGCCGCGAAAGATAACCGTCCAACCAACGCGCCAATTGCGGATCGCTAAGCTGCGCTGCACCCGGCGTACCTGGCGGCGGTGGTATCGGAGCATTTGTGATCGCGGTAACAATGTGAGGCGGGTCAGGCGAAACCTTGACCGTCCATCGCGACCAGAATTCTGTCAATTCAGTCTGAAGAACTGCTCCAAGTTCATAGTCTGTGGAGTTCTCGATTTTGAAGATTCGAGGTGCGCCATTCACTCGAAAAGATGCGACCAGGTTACTTGCCCGCGTGTCCGCCGACGCCTGATCCAACACATTCTTCGCATAGCTTGTGAGCATGAACTGACGGATCGTTTCGAAGTCTCCACTTCTGTAGACGCGGATCCACCGTTCAAGAATTCCGCCGGCGGGAGTGTTTGGTATTTGCGGTGGAACGGTTCTCGTTTGAGTGAATGCAGAAGAAGCGAACGTCAGTATGATCACGCAAAACGCAGGTGACCACTTCGCGCACAGATGAATTAGAAATTTCATAGGTTGGCGAATTCTATTCAACTTCGTGCGGAGATACTATCTCAATCTTTTTCAATGTAATGAACATTTGACGCGGAACTACGGCAGGTTGGAATCGATACGATAAGTCGGATTTGGATAGTGTTTGTTACGCTTGCGTTCCTGGTCATCGCCTGCTGGACTCCGGTCGATTAGCAATGATTAGAACCAGGAGATCTGTACGCTTGACTTCGTTTTTCATCCTTTGATAATTAGCCCCGACATCAGGCGTGCTCAGCCTCGATTCAGGTCGCAGTTTAACGTCTCCATGAAACCTGCTCACAGGATCATTGTCTCAACCGAAAACAACGCTTACAGCGCCTGGCAGTGCAAACTGTTTTACTTTTCAGCGGTTACTCGTCTGAAGCATCAACCAAGGTTTATTGTCCACGACTCAGGTATGGATTGGCAGCGAGATTTCCACGATTTGGTTCGAGCCGGCGCTACCGTGCTCGCCGCTCCGAGCTATGCTCAAGGGCCGCGCGACTTCTATCAACCGAGGAATACGGCCGGAACCTTGATCCACGCCGCAGAAATTTGCGCCGATGATGAACTTATCGTGCTGTGTGATCCGGACATGATCTTTCTTGGAGAGCCTCGGTTTCCCGAAATGCTGTCAGGTAACTTCTATTCATATATGGACTATGATGATCCAGATGTGCTCGCAGCAGCGCAAAACCTCAGTCTGCCTCGCTCACGCATCGAAAAGCAGAAGGAAGAATTACGCTGCGGTGTTCCGTATGTAATCCCCTCCGAGATTGCTCAATCCCTTGGAGAGGCGTGGTTGGAAGCTGTGGATGCCTTTTCCAAACGAAGCTGGATTGACATTATGCACGCATTTGGTCTCGCGGCAGTGAAGCTTGGATTGAGAGTAAAACGGACCAACATTGTGGACGTTAATCTTCATCAAGATGCGCGCGTCACCAAGAAGATCATTCACTACTGTTATGGTGACGAGGTGTGGGAAAAAAGATCATTTATCGAGGAGCAGGCGTGTGAAGTTTGGCATCCGAAGATTTCGGCACGCAAGGGAACTATTCTTGGCGAACTAGTTATGCAGATTCACGAAGCACGAGCCTTTTACAGCAACGACTACTTCTGAAAGTTCACGCCCAATTGATTGGAATGGGCCCACAAACCCAGGTCAACAAGATGAATTTTTCTCCGCTGCTCACCGGCTCGCCACAATGAAAGTACCTTGAGGGAAATATTATCGCCTTTCCTGTTTGGGGCCTGGTTGAATATCCAAGCGAGGGAAATGACGTGAGGCCTCCTGTAAAGTCGTCGTTCAGATAGCAGACAACGGAGAAATATCTGTCGGCGAAATCAACCCCCGCGTCAGCGTGCGCAACATACCGTCCGCCTTTTCGATAACGAATGATCTGGGTGCCGCAGGTTTCAACCAGTTTCACCTGCCAGAGCCGATCGATTAACGGATGAACAACCTCTCTTACTCTTAAATCAAAGTCCCGACAGAGTTGTTTGGCGCGTGGGGAAGTCAAAATATCGGCAGATCGGGTTCTTCGCCTGGTATAGGTCGCGTAGCCTCCTGCAGGTTTCTCTAATTGCACCCTGGCAACAGACCAGCGAAGCCGTCGAATCCGGGCTACAATCGCTTGGCACACTGCCGGTTCATATAAGAAGAAAGAGAAGATCCCATGCGCTTCCTCCCGATACCGAAGTGTGCTGCGGGCCATTGCTGTTGTCTAATTCAGCATAAACGGAGTGCTGTTTACTTTCGCCCCAACGCGGCGACGAACGCTCCATAGATAGATCGCTAGCGTGTCA
>DATDFV010000290.1:0-15078 GCA_036522415.1 Pyrinomonadaceae bacterium
CTCACCTCTGAGGCCACAGTTGTGTTTGAACTGAGCTGTGGTACTTTTGGGGTCCCGATTCGATCGGAGACTTATTGCAAGCAAGACGCAGTAGATGGTCGGAATCGACTTGCAGATCAAGATACTTCGGTTTTCCAACGATAACGATATTTGCTCAGCCCTAACAAACCGGCCGATGCTGTGACGATCAATAGCCCGAAGAACAAGACTTGACCTCGCATTCTCTTCCAGGGCCTCCACTTCCTCTCGTTCGTTGAGGAAACGAATTCAGTTTGGTTGAATGTGCGTGCCGTGAGCGTAGCTTTGGATTGTTCCAAAATAGCAGTCAAAGCATTTACAGCTTTGTGTGCCACTATGTCTCGCATTACGCCCCCAAAAGGTCCGCCGAATCCATCCACCCGCGAGCGATTCTCGTAGATCAAATACGATCCGAGACTTGCGTTGGGGACGTTTACGAATCCTGTCAGAGCCAGAGAAGAATTAAAGTAGTGGTTGGCATAGATCTGCCTTGATGCAATTAAAACCTGAGGTCCGATTTCGGTTGGATTTTCGTAAATGGCAATGTGATTAATTGAAATAACAGGCTTCCGACCAAAGTCGGTTTTGGACCATACGATGGCGTTTTCAATATTCTTTAGACTCGACTGGGTAGTGAGGTATTTGGAGTTGGTAAGAACGTCGTTGAGGTAAGTTGAAGTACCTTTCAGAGCGTGTTGCTCCTCAGCTAATCTCACCGTGTTCTCTTTGTCGGAATATTCAATGAGCGCGATGTCTCCTCGCTGCAGGTAATCACGAACATAATCGACGAGCATTACTTTCAGAAGTTGACTCGCCTTAATGCTATGGTCGGGCGCGTCCCAATCTATCTCCTTTCGCAATCGTTCGATCATGCTCGCTGAGAGTTTCAGTTGGCAGTTACCAACAACGCAGTTTCTCAGATCTTCGATGTCACGTATTTCAAAAGTAAGGTCCTTCAAGTCATCAAGTGTTGGTTGACTGCTGAATCTACCAATCTCAAGAATTGCGCGGTTAGTTTTCGCTGTCATATTTTCGCGGAAAGACTCAAGAAACGCTTGCGGAGTCAGTTCGAGCCCCACAATTCCCGCCATGGCCACTTCTTTTTTATCCTGAACCGGCAAGAGTTTGACAATTGTCTGGCCTCGTTGCAGATCAGTTAGCTCGCTTTCGTCGAAGGCTAGTTTCTCGCGCAGAATCTTATGCAACTCTTCAACTGACCTTTGGCCCAGCGAAACGCTTGGATCAACGAATATGCTTAAACAGAAGATAATGGAGACCAGCACGTATTTGAGTTTGAGAGGCATGTGTGGATGATCGCTTCGACTATGAATGTGCCTGCTTTCAATTACATTAATCGTACGCGTCTCACCGGATCTGCATTCTTTTGCTGCAACTGGCGAGCCCGAAGTTAAGGCTGGCATTCGGAGTGCCATAGATTTCGCGTTAAGTTTTTGTGGTGGGCAGCAATCGTCTTAATAGGGTCCGCTGAGGCTCAGTTATGAGGCAACCGTTGATATTATTCGCAACACCAGCAGACCATGAGTGAAGAGACTCGAATTCTGAACCTTGACCGTGAATGGAACGAGGCATACCCGAGGCGTGACAGCGGGACCCTTGACCGCATCATCGCTGAGGATTGGGTATGAATTGATGGCTCAGGGCTAGTGATCACGAAGAGTGAATTAATGATCAGAGTAGCCTCGAGTGCTAGTTTCCTCGATCCATATGAGTTCGACCAAGTCTCTTTTTGCGTGTTTGGGGAAACGCAATCGTAACCCGGCGCTTGTCGGGTCAAATACACGACAGCGAAGAGACGCGTGATATACAGCAGCGATATATGCGGGTATACGTGAAGAGAAATGGGCGCTGGCAGGCTGTAGCAACGCAGGTCACCAGGGTCGACGCCAGTAACTTCGAACAAGAGTAAATTAAGCGAAACGACGCCGCCTAACAACCTTCACTACATTTTCTTCAACGAACTGCCTTTCCACACAGACAGTCGAAGCCACGCGCAAGGTGTGCTGGAACGCACTTTGCGACCCCCGGATCGGCAGGTTCGCGTGTGTCCGGTTTCAGTATGTCAGCTGGAATATATAAAGCGGCCAAACCAGTAATCCTCCTCGTCGAGGACTATGGGGACGCTCGTGAGATGCTAGGGTTGTTACTGCAAGGCTGGGGTTGGCAAGTACTCGAAAGTGCTAACGGAATTGAAGCGTTCGAATTAGCTAGGTTTCATCGGCCAATCCTCATTATTACTGATCTAAACCTTCCGGGTATGGATGGCATTGAGCTAGTGAGGCAAATACGGCACGCAGGTAATTGGTTGGAAATTGTGCCTATTATTATGGTCACTGCAATTGATGAAGAAACGTCTCGCCACACTGCAATGGCTGCAGGGGTCAACCGATTCTTTACCAAACCACTCAATCTCACACTGCTTGAATCGTCAATAAGCGAATTGGTTGAGGACAGTAGTTTGCAGGAGGAACATAGGAAGAACAAGAACTCCGTCAAATGACGAACTAGCTCAACTGGATTTATTTAGTTTTGCCCCAGGAATTACAAACGTGAAAGTTGAACCTTCGCCCACGGTACTTTCGACCCTTATCTCTCCATTATGTAGATCGACAATCTCTTTAACGATTGAGAGTCCTAAACCAATACCCTGCCGGTCTGGATTGGCATCAGTCTCAAATCGATCAAAAACACTTTTGAGCTTATCAGGTGCTATGCCCGTCCCTGTGTCCTTCACCCAACACTCCACGTCACCCACCGGTGTTATTCGCGCGCCGAAGGTCACATGTCCCTTAGTGGTGAACTTTAATGCATTGGATAAAAGATTCTGTATCAACTGTGTTAGTAACTCGGGCGCGCTGTAGATTTGGACTTCGGATGGCACTTCGTTATTTACGTTGATCTCCGCATGGTTTGCCAGGGGCGCTAAATCATGAATTGCTTGCGCTACATGATCGCGCAAGTTCAGTGTAGTGAAGTCGGCCTTGGTTGCCGTTCCAATTCGAGAGGTCTTGTGTAAAACATATCTAACCCGATTACTCATGCGAGCTGCGTTTCCTCGCAGCACGGAAACAGCTGATTCCATCGCAGCGTTAGAAACGCTGGGAACCTCACGCTCTAGTAAGGCAGTCGCCAAATGAATTGCGTCTAAGGGCGTACGCAGATCATGCAACATAAACGCGATGTGCTCTTCGTGTTGATGTCTTAGTTGGATCGTCATCATCGTTTCGAATGCTTTTATCGCCTTAGCTATAGCATCATCTAACAGGCTGTTTACGATTTCTCCAGTTCTGCCGCTTAAAACCAAGCCATTGTCTTCGCCAAGATTGTGCAAGCATTTACGTAGAATGTTGTATTCGTTGACAACTTCTGTTACATCGAAATCAGCTTGCCAGCGCAGCAATCCGTGCTCGGTAGAAATAGCATTCGTTTCAGCATCGATAATTTCGGAGTTTCTCTTGAGCTCCTCAGCCAACTTCTCAAGCAATTGGGGTATCTCGTCATCGAGCGTAGGCGCATCAAGGTGTTGCGCTGCTGGTAAAGCACAAACTTGCCGACGCCAGTTCGCGAGCAAAACTTCGCGATTTCGAAGTATTAACTCTGCGAATTCATTGAGCCTGTCTTTATGCATTCGAGTAGAAAGTGTTTTATACGCGTGCGATTTACAACGCGCAAGGCTATTCACGCAATGCCATTATTGAAAGTATCACCGAGTCCAAACTGGATAGTGTTCCGGAAATGTTGCAGACAACTATTGTGACAGCATCCAGCCATCCAGCACTCCGCCGTGCCCGAGAGCTCACCTCCGCACGAAAGAGCTTAGTGCCTAACGTGAAGTGTAGCCTACGTGTAGAGTCTAGCAGTTTAAAATTCTGAACAGTAAAGGCGACGGCGGTTTTAAGAAACTAATTGAGCGGCGAGGCGCCCGTAATTCGGGCCTGCTTCTTTACGGCTCGCAGAATCCGAGAACGTCCGCGCTACCTTGCGATGTACTCGCGTTGCAGATATCGACCGATTCTAATGAGCAGAGTTATCCAGATCATATCCAGGCGTTGTATTCAATTGATCTCCCCATTAAGCCAGCAGATCTTCTTTATGCTTCCGTGACAGCTTAGAGATTCATCGCCAGCACAATTCCTCATTCGAACAAGGCGGTGCTAGGGTTTGCACCGGAGATCATGAAGCCGTTACGCCTTTTGGACGTGACGGCTTTCGTGTTTGGCGTACGACGAAACGACGGCCAGTCAGCCGGATTCATCGGTGCGCCAATGAGGCTGTCCCTCATCGTGTACCAGATCTAAAATATATTGCGGGAGCGAGATATATCTTGATGTTGACATATATTGTGGGTATGAACTTGCAACCAAGACCTCTATAAGGCATCATAGCCTCCGGTTAATCCTTCTCTCGCGCATCGACGGTGATGCGCCCCTGCGCACAAAACGATCAGCGCTGGCGTTTGGATAGTTCGAGAGCAGGCTTGTTTCACACTTCGAAGCCGCTCTTTATGAGAGCATCCGAACCTGGTCCTTCGTCCGCTACCGTTTCGCCGAAGCCAATCCGATTCGCCGCTTCTTTTCATTCCCAGAAGGGGAAAGGGATATCTTTATGTCAACGAAACTGTATGTCGGAAACTTGGCTTTCCAAACTACCAGTCAGGAACTCCAGCAGTTGTTTGCCCAGGCGGGCACGGTTGAATCAGCGAGTGTCGTGGAAGACCGCGACACCGGACGCTCGCGAGGCTTTGGCTTCGTCGAAATGTCTTCGCAGGAAGAAGCCACTTCAGCGATTGAGCAATTCAATGGCAAGGAAGTTGGTGGCCGCGCCTTGAACGTCAATGAAGCCAAACCACGCGAGAATCGAGGCGGCGGCGGACGTGGCTTCAGGGACAATCGCGGCTTTGGCGGGAACAATGGCGGACGCGGGTCCGAACGCCGCTGGTAACAATCAACACTCCACGAAGTGTTGGTCTTCGGGATGAGTGATTCATCCCGGGGACCCTAGTTGTTGCTCATTTAAATCATCACGCGGATTAGAACGCATACCGTCAAAGAGCACAGTTAGATGAAACCAAATGAAGATTGTGAAGCCTCACGAGCAAACCAGAGGTCCACATCAATTGGCCCAGCAATTTATCGGACTGGCCCACGGCATAAAACGCGTTCGTTTCAATCGCGTCTCTTCCGCCTGCCGACGGTTCGGGAACGAGTTAGGTCCGAATGCCTAAAATAATCTGGTCCTGTCCCAATTGTGGCACTGTGCTGGCACTCTGGAGAATCAAGTGCTCAAACTGTCAGAGGCGGAATTTGAGCTGGTTCCACGTAGGTCTTTTGGTGGCGACTGCTTTACCGTTATTGATCTTGTTTTCGAAGTTGCTGTAGAGATGCGGTTTATGAACGGACTGTAACGTCCATAGTGACGTCTTCAGGGATTTCTGAAATCAGCACTTCAGTAGTGAGCATTAGTGCTGCAATCGACGCGGCGTTTTGTAACGCACTGAGAGTTACCTTGGCAGGATCGATAATGCCCGCAGCAACGAGATCTTCAAACTTCTCCGTTACGACGTTGTAGCCGATATTTGGATTCTTCTCGGAGCGAACCGTTTCTACGATAACCGCGCCCTCTTTGCCAGCGTTCGCTACGATCTGACGTAAGGGCTCCTCCAGCGCACGTTTCACGATATTTACGCCAATTTGCTCATCTTGATCCCCGATTACTTCACCGTTCTCGTGTCTCTCAAATAGTTTGAATTTGTTGAGTGCCTTTGCAGCTCGTATCAGCACCACCCCGCCGCCCGGCACGATACCTTCTTCAACCGCCGCACGCGTCGCGTGCATAGCATCCTCAACCCGCGCCTTTTTCTCTTGGAGTTCCGTTTCAGTGGCTGCTCCAACGCGAATTACGGCTACGCCGCCGGCCATTTTCGCCAAGCGCTCCTGCAACTTTTCCCGGTCATAGTCTGACGATGCGTCTTCGATTTGAGCTTTGAGTATTTTCACGCGAGCTTGTATAGCATCGCGATCACCGGCACCATCAATGATTGTCGTGGTATCTTTGTCGACCGTAACCTTCCCGGCGCTGCCCAGCTCTTCAACCATGACGCTCTCCAACTTAATCCCGAGCGCATCGTTAATGACCTTCCCACCTGTAAGAATCGCAAGGTCTTCGAGCATGTCCTTACGACGATCACCAAATCCTGGCGCTTTCACCGCGGCGACGCCGAGGGTGCCCCGCAATCTATTTACCACCAGAGTCGCCAACGCTTCTCCTTCTACGTCTTCCGCGATAACCAGGATCGGTCTGCCCAGTTTGGCGACTTGCTCAAGAATGGGCAACAAATCTCTCATCAACGAAATCTTCTTCTCGCAGAGAAGAATCAACGGATTTTCAAGTTCGACATCCATTGTTTCCGCGTTGGTGACGAAGTAAGGTGAAAGGTAGCCGCGATAAAACTGCATTCCTTCGACTACTTCCAAACTAGTCTCAATCGTCTTTGAGTCTTCGACGGTGATGACACCAAGCTTGCCAACCTTCTCCATCGCTTCAGCGATCAACTTGCCAATGATCTCGTCGCCATTCGCGGAGACCGCACCCACGTAGGCGATCATCTCTTCTGTGATCGGCTTCGCCGCTTGCCGAATCTCTCGAGACGCATGCTCAACTGCTTTATCGATACCGCGCTTGAGACTCATCGGGTTCGCACCCGCCGCTACAGTTCTTACACCCTCGCGAAAGATGGCCTGCGCCAGCACTGTTGCGGTAGTGGTGCCGTCGCCCGCAACGTCGCTCGTCTTTGAAGCCACCTCCCGCACCATCTGAGCGCCCATATTCTCCATTGGGTCGTTCAGCTCGATCTCTTTCGCAACGGTCACGCCATCTTTGGTGATCGTCGGACTGCCATATTTCTTGTCGAGCACAACATTGCGTCCTTTTGGACCGAGGGTGATTTTTACTGTGTCGGCGAGTTTATTCACACCGCGCAAAATCGCCGCGCGGGAGTGTCCGCCATAAATTATTTGCTTTGTTTGTTTGATTGCCATTGCAGTTTCGCTGACTCGTCACACATTGTCCGTGCGTTAACACACATAGACCAATCGCGCGTCTGTGTGTTCCCGCACAGACGTTCACGTCGCCCCAGTGTTTTACTTAGGGGGTTTTTATCAAACTGATATTTGCTGAGAGGGACCCAGAAAATGTTATGGACGGTGCTGTTGGTATTAGTGCTACTTTGGTTACTGGGTTTAATGAGCAACATCGGCGGCGGCATGATTCATATCCTGCTGCTGCTGGCGGTTGTGGTCCTGTTCGTTAATATGAGACACGGTCGTCGCGCATCTGGGAGCCGGTAGGTGGCTTCATTCACCATCCGCAGTAGTTGATCTCCGCGTCACAGCACTACGTTGAAACGGCATTTCGCGCAACATGTTCTTCGCGTCGAAGCAGGCCGGCAATTTCAACTGCTTCCTGGATCGTCAATAGATCACGATCGGTGCCGCCACTGCATTTGACTCCGCTTGCCCTTAGCTCCCAATCGTTACGGCCCTCATACTTGAGCCTGTTGAATATCTCCACTGCCTCATACCCACTCACTGTCGTAATCGAGAGCAGGAGCATCTCAGTTTCGTTGCGTTCTTTGGTAGTCGTCTCTATCGCTGCGCGGATGGTTTTCCTCGCGTGGTCGGCGTCTTCAGGCGATGAGGAAAACGCTGCCTGTTGCTCGATGCCAGGTGTCCCCTGGAGTTCGTAAAGCTTATTCCGGTATTCAGCCAGCACCGCCAGGTATTGTTTGCAAACCTCAACGATGTTTTCACTAGTTGCTCTTCTCAGAACATGCTTCGCGTGTTCCAGTTTCTGCTCTAACTTCGGATACAGCATAAATCAGTACTTTCATAGTCCTTCAGTCTGGACGTGATCATCGTTTAGGCCGGGCTTCGGTTCTTGAAAAGATTCAATGCGAGTACGATGACTGCCCCGACAAGCAATAAGTGGATCAGGCTGCTGGTGACAAAGCCACCATAAAACCCAATCAGCCAGAGCAGCAACAACACAACGAGTATCGTCCACAACATATTTAATATTTTCCTCACTTCAAAATTGTTTGACTTTCCAGGGTCGGTCGTATCAGTGTGGACTTTGCCAACAGGGCGGTCTGTGCGTTAGACCACATATATTAAGATACGTCGTCGGGCGGTGGGTCGTTCTGATTACCTTTGGCGTGGTCCTACTTAGATTGTTGGAAGTAAGGGCCAGTCATCAAGAGCATCTGTGGCGTTGTCATTTGATCGTGATAATGAGCTTGTGGCCTATTTAGTAGCGATCTGGACACTATCACCTTTGGAGGCCCATTCCCATATCAGATAGAATTCAGTGTCATAGCAATGGGTCATTCCGAGTTTCTGAACTTTATTAGCCATGACTGAAGTCCTAAACGCTCCCGTCGAAAATCGATTGCTCGCCGCGCTCCCAGCTGATGAGTACGAACGCTTGCGGAAAGACCTGCAACCGGTTTCTTTTTCTCTGGGCGAAGTTGTCTACGAATTCGCTGGCCAATTGGATTACGTCTACTTCCCTACGACCTCAATAGTGTCTCTTTTGTACACGATGGAAAACGGCTCCAGCGCCGAAATGGGGTTAACCGGCAATGACGGGGTGGTGGGAATTGCTCTTTTCATGGGAGGCGGCACGATGCCAAACCGCGCCGTAGTACAAAGCGCCGGGGCCGCCATGAAGATGAAAGCAAAAGTGCTGCAGGATGAGTTTGCCAAGGCAGGAAAATTTCAACAATTGCTTTTGCGCTATACCCAGGCACTGATTACCCAGATCTCACAGACCGCCGTTTGCAATCGGCTTCATTCGGTCGAGCAGCAACTATGTCGCTGGCTGTTGCTAAGTCATGACCGACTGAACACAGATGAGTTGGTCATGACCCAGGAACTGATTGCCGACATGTTGGGCGTGCGCCGCGAAGGGGTGACTGTGGCTGCCGGTCGTCTACAAGACGATGGCGCGATTAGTTATGTTCGCGGTCGCATCCAGATTCTCGATAGGCAGAAGCTGGAACAAACTGTCTGTGAGTGTTACCGAGTCGTCAAAGACGAGGTTGATCGCCTGCTGGGATAACTCCCTGAGCGGACAGTTCCCACTCCTCAGCAATCAATGCCCGACTGGTATTCGTTGGAAACGCGCCTTGCCTTCGGCGTCCTGCCACGAAATATGCAGCACATATGGGTTGGCCTCGCCGGTAACAGTCAGAAGCCGGGCCATTTGATCGCACTCATCAGTTGCCGGTTTGCCGTTAATCCAGGTGCGGTGGCTAACAACCGCGACCGCTTTCGGCTGCATAAGTTTTACGGCGTCGAATTTGATTTGAGCTTCAGCGGGACCGCCAGTTCCTTCCTTTGCTTTCAAAAAGACGGAGAGAATCTCTACGGCTTTTAGCGTTTCGTCGGTCTGGTTGGATAATTCCAGCAGGATTCTTGGTTTGGTGTCGAGAAATCTTGCCGCAAGTGTCTTCTGATTGGTGTTATTCATCGGTATTAAAATTCTTGCGGTCGCGAGCGTCTAACTTGTCTGCGCAAATTTGAGATCGCGGAGCACGCGAATCAGCAGGCCTCTCAACTGATTAAAGTTGTCGGGACAAGTAAGATGCACGTTTTGCTCGATCGCGACTTCTTCGCCCTCATCGATTCCCTCAAGACAAAAAATCACTACCGGTACTTGTGGTCCCTGGTCCGCAGCCTCGCGAATCCGTTTTGCGGTCATGATGATTTCGTTCGGTGATCCGGCGAGGCTTACCAGGATCAAGTCGGGAGACTTTTGCTGAGCGTTCTCGATAGCCTCACTTTCATCGCGAGCCAGTGAAATTCGATAACCGTCCGCCTTCAGTAGCTTCTCGATGCCGTCGCGGGTCTCATGGACATCCTCCACAACCAGAATGATTGGATTCGCTCCGTTCGCTTTGTCCATTCAATATCTCCCTCGCAGCCGTCGTTTCAGCACGCATTCTAAGTAAATGCATCCTGTCTTCTTCTGAAAGCAACCGATTCTTTGAACAATATAGAATTCGCAATCTCGACCGTCCGTGCGCCAACACACATACATGCGCGGATTCGTCGCGGCGAACGCCCAACAGTCTTCAGACCATATAAGCGATCTAACGCACAGACCGCGGCCACGTTTCAATGATAGAAATCATCTATGAGTGCTGTTTATGCCATGCAACGAGCTAACGGCGATGTGTTCGCCCTTGACCACAAGGGACGGTTCCGCATTCCACTATTTCATAACAGTCGCGATGCCATGGCCGCCCGTTCACGTAACCTGGATATGTTGCTTTTCAAACCGGTAATTCTCGATGCTCGCCTGCTTCTTGAACTTGTACCTCGAGGTGAAGGAAATGATGTGGAGCTTTGGTTGGTGAAGGATCCATCGATCAGCTTAAAACATGGCCGCGTGGTAGAACACGAACAACTTCTCTCGCTTCTGGAACATACCGCGTGATCGGCTCTATTCAATTGGACTATTGCTACTATGAAGGACAAGGAATCTAATAACTCTCTGTCACGGACATCGTTTGATCCGACACGCTGGGCGCTTGCAAACCCATGGCTCTCAGAAGGTCAGGCGGATGACAGACTACCGGTAAATGGCTCTGTTACTGACTGCCATGGACCACCATCGGTTCGCCGCGCATTCGCCCGCCGGTCTCACCAGTTAATGTTCAAAAGATGGTCGCAGGCAAGACACGATTAGCGTCTTAACATAGCGGTCGTTGCGAGACAGTCCAGTAACCAAGAGTGTTCCAAGGGAACTTAAACCGATCGATGAGCATAAAAAATGGTTGGACGACAAGTGACTATGAAGCTCAAGGTCAATTCGGCCGTTGAGCTCACCCGCATTTCCAACAATGAGATAATGCCGCTTCTACGCAAACAGAAGGGGTTCCGCGATGAGACTACCTTTATCGCACCCGAACGTTTGGAAGCCATCACCAACAGCTTGTGGGATACGAGAGCCGACGCCGAGGCTTATGATCGCACGACGTTTGTGGAAGTCCTGAAACTCCTTTCGAATGTGATTGAAGGAACGCCAACAGTGAAGACCTTTGAGTTCGCCGATTCCACATTCCATAAGGCCCCTGCCGGGAGATTGTATTGAAGCAGAGTAATGAATGGCCGGACAGTTTCGACCCTACGCAAACCTGAGACGATGGCATTAACTTTTCGAAATCTTGAAGAGGTAGACGCAAGTGGTCAATCTTTATATCAATGAACGCCGCGAGGGTAGTGTGACTGTTCTCGACCTGAAGGGGCGCGTACGAATTGGTTGTACTACCGCTCTACATGAAGCGATTCGCTGCCTTGTCCGGGAAGGTAAAACTCAAGTTCTTTTGAACCTCGCAGGCGTTACACATGTTGACTCGACCGGCTTCGGCGAGCTCATCTCGAGCCACATAACTCTGAGCGATCAGGGTGGAGCGATAAAGTTGGTCCACCTTACCGAACGTCTTCGCGATTTAATGACTATTACGAAACTACTAACTGTATTCGAGGTTTACGATAACGAGTCCGACGCGCTAGCAAGCTTTAGCGGTCACACTTTAAGCGTTGTCGAGCCGCAGTCCGTGTTGATGTAAGGAGAAGTACTCTGGCTAATGGGGTACGGGTACCGCTTCTTTAACTTAATAGGGAGGATCATGGAAGAGAAGAAACTTTTCAAACTTGGAGATCGCGTCGACCAAATGTGTCTCACTTGTAAGGAGGAGCGCGGTCATATCGTGGTTGCTCTTAGCAAGGCAGGAAAGATCACGCGCGTCACTTGCCCAATGTGCGCCTCACGGGTCGGTTATCGGGCCGGAACCACGCGTCGTGCGTCCCGTACTCTGGGCGCGCCATATGATCGAGAACGTACATATCGCAAAGGACAGACGCTGATGCATCCCACGTTTGGCGAAGGTGAGGTGACTGCAATCATAGAACCACAGAAAATGGATGTGTTATTCGCCGATCGCATACGCCGACTCATTCATGCTCATTCTTAACGGAGCACGCCGGGTATGAACCCTTGATGTCAACATCAGCAGTGGAGGCTCTAGCATTGGCAAAGCGAGAACATTTCGATCTGATCGTTTCAGACATCGCGATGCCCGAAATGGATGGGTACGCGCTCGCTAAACAGTTACGTTGTTTGCCTGAGTATCACTCTGTGCCAATGATTGCGGTAACTGGATTTGTCGAATATGACGATCACGATCGAGCACTCGACGCAGGCTTTAACACTTACCTCGAAGAAGCCAATTAATACCACCAATTTCATCACGTAGTGCAAGCCTTGATGATTAGAAGCTTATCAAAGCCAACGTGAGGCGAATCAAGTCGCCCGTTCTTCGGGAACACTTCATTATCGGTGATTTTGATATTAGCTAAATAAAAGCTTTGCCTGAGAATTTATCAACGCAGAAAATACCTGGCGGTAAGATCGTCAAGCGTGGACCATCGGTAGCATAGCCAAACCAATGCGTCCGTTGGGTATTTCATCCAGATCGACTTTGCCGTTTCATGAGTGATTCTAATAGCTCAGAAAGGTTTCGCCAATCAACCGGCTTAACAACGTGCGCATCAAACCCGGCCTCTCGCGAACGCTGTCGGTCGGAATCTTGTCCATATCCTGTGAGTGCAATTAACCGCAAGTCTTTTAATTGAGGATTCTGGCGCAGGCGCTTCGCGACTTCATAACCGTCCATCTCGGGTAATCCAATATCCAACAGCATAATTTCCGGCTGATAGTCAGTTGCCATTTCCAAAGCCTTCTCAGCCGAGTACGCTACTTTAACGTCATGCCCGGAACTTTCCAGAAGCGACGCTATAGAATCAGCTGAATCTACATTGTCGTCCACTACCAGTACGCGCCAAGCTTGAGTAGATTGCGCTCTTTCTGCCGACGAAACCGTATCTCGTCTCAGAGGAGATAGTAGTATGGGCAGACGGACGATGAACTCGCTACCTTGACCTAAGCCGGAACTATGCGCCTCAGTTGTTCCTCCGTGCATCTCGACCAACTTTCGCACCACGGTTAATCCAACACCTAACCCGCCTTGAGAACGATCTAATGTTCTTTTCGCCTGTGTGAACAGATCAAACACTTGGGGTAATAAATCTGGCCCTATTCCTACCCCAGTGTCCTTCACGCGTACTACCGCATCCTCGCCCTCTTTGTTCAGGCTCAGCGAGACGTGCCCGCCTTCGGGAGTATACTTCGCGGCGTTGTTGAGCAGATTAACTATTACTTCCTCAAGGCGAAGTGCATCGCCCATAAGCCAAACGGGTTCCTCGGGCAGCGTTACATTCAATTCGTGCTTTCGTTGTTCGAACAAGTCTCGGGTGGTCTCCAACGCTCGTTGTACGATGCCGCGCAGGTCCAGTTCTTCCTGATGCAATTGAATCCTACCGCTGAGGACGCGTGTAACTTCAAGGAGATCGTTTACTAGAACTACCAGGTGACCCACTTGACGGCGAATAATCGTTCTAGCCTTCTGCTGGGTTGGCTCGTCATTTTGTCGATCCAAAATCTCCACCGCGTTCGTGATTGCCGAAAGCGGGTTCCGAAGTTCGTGAGACAACATTGCTAAGAATTCATCTTTGCGGCGATGTAGCTCTACCAATGCTTCGGCTCGCGCCTGTGCGCGCTCTAACTGTTGATGTTCCGTGTTATCTCGAATGTTGCACTGAATTACTGGCTGATGATCCACGCGATAGAGGTTGCTAACAAACTCAACTTCCACCCTCTGCCCAGCTTTGGTTACGAGAGGTAAATTGTGGTAGCGAATGTAGCCTTTCTCTTGCAGTTGTCGAAAGGCGGCTCGGCTCGCCTCAATGTCTTGAAAGAGACCTATTTGCCAAAGTTCCTTTCCAAGTAACTCATCGGTCGGGAAGCCCAACAATTCGGATATGAAAGGATTGGCCTCAGTAATCTTGCCGGTATTGGACTCGAGTATGAGGATGCCGTCCTTGGCTGTCTCGAATAGGCGACGAAAACGCATCTCGCTGTTTCTCATCGCGATTTCCGCATTATGACGATCAGTAATGTCCTCAATGGCAAGCAGGATCAGATCGGGCTGACTATTCACTGATGCAAGCCGAGCGGCATTGAGCCGCATTACTCTGTGTCCGATCCCGGGGAAAGTTTGTTCAACTTCGAAATCATGGATAGGGTGGTCATTACTAAGAACCTCTTTTAGCAGCGTCCTCAATTCAGGTAGGTCCCACTGCGCATTGCCGAGGTCATAGATAAATTTATCCTCTGTTTCCTTCGGGAGCACCTTGAAGGTTTCATAGAAACTTCGATTCGCCGTTTTGATTCGTAGGTTATGGTCAAGAACGATGAACGGCTCTCTCAAAGTTGCCAGGATCGCTTCGGCATAGTTGACGGTATCCTGCAGTAACTGCTCTTGTAGTCTAACTTCGGTAATATCTCTAAAGACGAGCGCAGCTCCGACGACTTCGCCATTGGCGTTATGAATTGGCGCCGCACTATAGCCAATAGATTTTTCCTTACCATCGTTCGTGATGAGCAGCGTGTGATTTGCCAGACCGACGACCTTACCTTCACGCAGCGCACGGGTCGCAGGATTTTCGACTGTGTGGCGAGTTTCTTCATTAACGATTTTGAAAATTTTTTCGAGCGGAACACCCAGTGCATCCGCTTGTGTCCACCCTATTAAGAACTGAGCCACAGGATTCAGAAACGTGACTAGCCCTTTGATATCGGTAGTAATTACAGCATCGCTGATGCTGGAGAGGGTGATGCGCAGCATCGCCGGCTGCTCGTGCGGCGCAGTAACGTTAGGCTGTGGGGTTTCTCTGTTAGGCTCCATACCTACGAGACAAAGTTACCAACAGTCCGCGCTAAGCGCTTTGCTTCGAGCAAGCCTCGCGAAACAGTTGTGTGACGATAAGATTTTAAGACAAAGCCAGAGAGAAGTTCCAGCGGCCCCTTTCGCGATCGACAGAAACCATCATGAGAGTGCGTAAAAATAAGCTAAGTAGT
>DATDFV010000291.1:0-38164 GCA_036522415.1 Pyrinomonadaceae bacterium
TCATTATTCTTGCACTTCCTAATACGGGCTGAAGTTGTACTCGATTATCATAAACTGCGATATTGCCCGCCCATCTTTCATCGCCGGTTTGAATTTGATCCTTTTTGCCGCTTCCATCGCACGCTTCGTCAACCCGTATGGAAGGCCTCTCACAACTCGAATCTCGCTGACGTGCCCCGAAGCGTGCAGTACAACTCTAAGAACGACTGTACCTGCCACCTGATTTCGTCTAGCATTTTCTGTATAGGTTGGCTCCGGCTTCGATAAAATCACCGCCTTACCTGAGGATCGTTCTCGCGATTTGTCTCCAATACCGTATTCCACAAGACCCGCTATACCAGAATCCATTCCAGCGGTATCCCTGCGCACGCCAGTCGAAGCTGTATTCAACTTTCCTAGCCTGAAGGAATCCAGAAACCAGTCCGGATGCACTTCCCCAGGCAGATCGGCGATCACAATATTCATCCATATCAGAGTGTAAAAGTGCCGTTTGGTGATGTAGATACGCGACACACCAGGAGTGTCGCCCATCAAGAACTGATACTCATGCCCAGGAAAGCGGTCAAGGGTCAGATCTCTTTCTTCGACGATCTTACCCTGCCCGCCTCGCTCACCAAGAGATTTGAAGAATGACCGCTTGTATTCACTCACTACAGAGTTGAGGAGCGCTTCGTCCGATACGCCGCTCTGATGTGTTCTGTTCTTCGAGGTCACAATATAAATACCCCCATCATTCCTCGTGCTGTAAGTTCGCACTACCTCGTTCCCGTTGCGCGGATCAGGTTGTATTGCGAGTTCAGCCGTATAAGGCATCCTGACAATGAACTCTTCACCCGCAGGTGCAACCTTTATCCAGTTGTGCGGGTGCCCACTACCCGAAGAGTTAGTTGATGCTGCTTGAGAAGTCGCAGGTCGTTTCTTCTGCATAGTATCTTCGCCCACAGTAGGAACTTTCTTCGGCCTGGACGATGGTTCCTGTCCGAGAGCGGAGTACGTAAGGAGTGTGACGGCCAGTAATGTTCCAGTAGTTGAAAATAGAGCTGCCATTTCCTTCTCTAAAGAATACGCCGATATGAGATAGCCACCTAAGATTGGTGCTTTTGTCGTGAGATACTGAGCCGAAATCGAACAAGATTGCTAGCGCATAACGCTGCGTTTAAGCGGCTCGCCCACGCAACTATGAAGGTTCCCACCGGCGAGTCCGGTCCAAGCGCTTGTTGGGCGGGGTGTTATTTAGGCGAACTCACTCCCACAAATTCGAACGTTGTTAGCGAGTTGGTCTAATTGCCACCGTCCGAATGTCTACCAGCGCTCGCGGCACCGCTGCTTCCGGATCCTGTCGCCTTCAGCATGCCGTGCATCCCGAGCCAGCGCACAAAGGCATCGAACCAACCAGTGCTCGTAGTTTCCTTCGGGTACATCCCGAAGCCATGGCCACCCTGTTCATAAAGATGGAATTCGACGGGGCGCTTCGCAGCTTTCCAGCTATCGATGAGCCCGTAGCCGCCGTTCGCAAAGAATGGGTCGTCGGCAGCCAGGGCGATGAACAGTGGCGGCGCTTCGGCTGGCACGGTGACCGGCGCGAGCGGACCGTAGATGTTGCCGATGAAGGCAGGCTTCGCATCCTCGCCGGCAAGTGTAGTTGCCATTGTCAGCATCGCGCCGGCGGAAAAGCCAACCATGCCGATCCGGTTGGGGTCCACATGCCACTCGGTAGAACGCTTCCGGATAAGTGCAAACGCCGCGCGGGCGTCGGCGATCTGCGGAGCAAGACCAGCCATCGCTTTTTCGGGGTCGAGGCGCGGCGGCCGCGCCGTAGCCGAAAACATTTCGCGCATAGATTTTTCGAACGCCGGCATGTCGGCTGGTGTCTGGTTCAAGCGATATTTGAGGACAAACGCGGCGACACCTTTTTCTGCCAGCGCGCGGGCGACGTTCCAGCCTTCATTTTCCATGGACAAGGTGCGGAATCCGCCGCCGGGCGCGACAACAACGGCGGCGCCGCTCGCTTTGGCGGGATCCGGAAGAAACGGTGTTAGCGTCGCAACCGTAACGTTGCGCGCGAACTGACTGCCGTACTGCCTATGCCACGTCTCCGGGTTCGTCGCACCGGGCAGCGGACCGGTCTCGAGTTCGATCGCATTGGGCTGCGAAGGCGTGGCGATGGGAGTCATCTTGTCGTTCTGCGCGTGGGCCGATGATGCAAGCACAGCGACGAACGCAAACCCAGCCACTACCAAACGAGAATGAGTCCATCCCGTGAAAGCTCGTTTTGTCCAAAGATTCGAAATTTTTCTCACGCCAGCTCCTTCTCCAGTTGTGTATTGATTGAGAATCAAGCGATATTGGCCTACAGATCGAGAAGTGTCATGTATTGGTAAACGCCAAAACAGATCGCCTCCTTCTCGACTCCCGCCGACCCTTCCACCGCAGCCGCGCGCAGATCAGTGGCGAGCCTCAGAGCGAAAGGTCCATCTGGACGCGCGTAGCTAATGAAAGTCGTAATACCAGTGTCCGTCCAGGCATTCGAAATAGGCTTGTGAACGAACGCGGGCAGGAGGACGCCTCCGGTTCCGGTCCCAGCACCAACGTTCGCCTCCGCCTTTAATGATTCAATGCTTCTTCCCAATCGCAAACAGACTCGTCGACGATCGCACGTACATAACCCCGTCTGACAACGCCGGCGTGGCCATCAACATCTCGCCCATCGAATTCGTCGCGATCTGTGAAAATTTCTCACCCGCGGCTATCACAGAAATCTCGCCGTCTTCATTTGAGAGATAGATCTTTCCATCAGCAGCGACAGGCGATGCGCTGTAACCACTTCCAATCAGATCCAAATGCTGTCGATAGATCTCTTTGCCGGTTTTCAAATCGTAAGCATCAAAGAGTCCCTGGTTGGCCAGCACATAGAGAGTTCCTTTGTAGACGAGTGGTGTTGGCATGTAAGACCCGCGGCCTGTCATGCTCCAAACGATCGCGTCGCTGTTTGTTTTTCCTTGCGGCAAGGTCACATCGCCTCGAGCATTCGGGCGAATAACAAAGATCGGTCGCTCGGGACGACGGCCGCTGGCTACGACAATCAGATCGTCGGCGTAGACAGGTGTGGGCGCCGTAATCTTCGAACTCCCTCCAAGTCTCCAAAGCTCCTTGCCTGTATTCGGATCATATCCGCGGATGTAGTTTGCCGCGTTCGTTATCAGCTGAGGACCGGAAAGTGTTATCGCAATCGTAGGTGTGCCCCACGAAGGGAGTTCTTCACGCGGAGTTTTCCAAACAGTCTTGCCGGTTGCGGCATCAAGCGCGAGCAGGAATGAATCAGCCTGAGTATCACACTGAAGGATCACGAGGTTGTTCCAGATGATAGGAGAACTTGCCGGTCCCCATTCGTAGGTGGGAATGTCGTAAGCGCCGAGATCTAACCGGCCGAGATCTACCTTCCATAGAAAGTTTCCCTTTACGTCGTATGCATACACGCCCTGCGAACCGAACCATGCAACGACGATGCGGCCGTCCGTGGCGGGAGTTGAGTTCGCATACGTTGACTTAATGTGACGCTTATCGACGGGTGCACCCTGAAAAGCCTGACGTTCCCAAACGACCTTGCCCGTCTTCTTGTCAATCGAGTAAAGCATCCAACGATGGACCGTACGATCTGTGGAAGCATCGCCGTCGCCATAGAGTCCTGGTCTAAAGGTCGCTTTCGGATCAGAACTGATGGCCGTGGTTACAAAGATTTGATCGCCCCAAACAACCGGACTCGAGTGGGCCAATCCAGGAATCGGTGTATGCCAAAGGATGTTCTCGCCTGTTTTTATGTCCCACTTATCAGGCAGGCTTTGACCGTCTGCGATACCTGACGCGTCAGGGCCACGAAACGACGGCCAACTTCCTTTGCTGGATTTTGCTGCTGCGAGTTTGATCGTTTTCTCATTACCAGTTCGAACGATGTTGCGCACCGGGATAACTCTTGCTTCAGATGCTGGAGACCATGTGCTGCGATCGATGATCATCCGACGGACCTGGCATTGGTCTTCTATGACATCAAAACCAATCGCGTTGCCTTGGGACCGAATGCGATATCGTCCTGGTCCATCGCAACCGCCAGGACCTTCGGATATCTTGAACTGGATTTCATTGCCCTCAACTTTCCAGTTTCCTTTTACAGGCGGCCAGTCGGTACTTGCGATGCTGAAGGTTCCGCCGGGATCGAAGCGGACAGTGAATGCGCCGAACTTCAGTGGGTCTGCGGGTATCGAGGTGTTTGACTGTTGCGCGATTGAGGTTGAAGCGCTAATGGAAATCGCGAGCAACGTCCACAAAATGCCTTTCACTTTCATAGCGGACCTCCGGTTGAGTGATACACGGATTTTTATGACGCCACGATAACTGACAAGTGCGTCGGTGAACAAGATTTTGTCCGACGAACTTTAGTTTGTCGTGTGTCGGTTGAGGCCTGTGAATTCTTGGCGGTATTTAGAAGGGACGACGACAAGCTAAAGTTCGTCGGACAAAGAGTCTACTTCTTCTCAATGTAGACGGGATCAAATGCGCGCGTAGTGTGTTCAGTCACACTCACCATGTTGGCAGGAAGACCAAGAGGTGTTCCGCTTTCGAGCTCTTTAGTTGTCGGTTGCTTCAACAGCTCAACATCCTTTCGCTTTCTGCGAAAGCTTGCCCGGAACAGGAAGAAAATAAGGATGGTTTCGATTAGAAACAGCAAACTGAAACAAAGCATTGTGATGGCCAGAATGATAGGCGGGTCAAAACCGACGCCTCGCCTCATCACAGCCATCAAACCGATCATCACGCCAAGTCCAAGAACAAATAGGGTGATCATCGCGCCTATGAGGAATTCCGGCGCGATGTCTGCCTTAGATTCGATCGCCTCGTTCTGCGCAACGCGTGCACCGCATTTATTGCAATAGACGAGATTAGGAGTTAGTGCAGAGCCACAGGACGAACAGTACATGATGGAGTCTCCTACAGCGAAATACGTGTGTGTGATTCAAAGGGTTCAACAATACTCCGTTAGGAGTGTCATGTTTATAGCGCGAGATACAGTACATCGGTCGCACTCCTTTAGGAGTGTTATGTCTGCCGTGCTTGATAACAAACCGCGAGCGATGCGCGTCAAAGAAGACCGACGACATGGCACTCCTGGAGGAGTGCGGGATTTCTGCGGCCCGCCGCCTATAAACATTGCACCCTAGCGGGGTGAATGAACCTCAGCTCTTATCAATCCGTGGACGAAGACGCCCCATGACTATCGAGTCAACATATTGCCCATCTCGGAATGCATGCTGCCGTAAGGTTCCCTCGAGTTCAAATCCGAAACGCTGGTAAAGATGTATGGCGGATTCGTTGTCGGCGTACACTTCGAGCTCGAGTCTCGTCAGGTTGAGCCAGTTGTCAGCAAGATCGAGGCAGGCCCGCATCAGAGCTCCACCAATACCCTTACCTTGCCAGTCGTCATGGACGCTTATTCCGAATGTGCCAACGTGTGAGCGACGTGGTTTGTTTGGAAACGTCTCGAGGCCAAGGAGTCCGACGACCTTGCCTTCAACGACCGCCACGAGCGTATAAATGCCTTCACTCGTATGCGCGAGTCGCTGTTTCCATTGTTCGCGCGATGGGTACGGCAATTGAAGTGTACCTGCGAAGACCTTTGGGCAACTAAACATTTCATAGATATCGGTGCAATCGTCAGGTTCTGCCCGACGTATCTTCAAACCTTCAAGTGTCATTACTCACCCTCTTTGATGTCCGACGAACTTTAGTTTGTCGTGTGTGAGTACACGAGCCGTGGAACATTGAGGCGTCTTGAATACCACGCACGACAAACTAAAGTTCGTCGGACACTAGTAGCCTTCCTGATCCAAACGCACTTTGCCTGCAAACGATCGGTAAACGAACGTGAAATAAGCGACGGCCAATGCTATTCCCAAACCCCACCAGATCAACCCAACGCTTAAGCTGTAAGCACCAGTCCGGGCGTTGTAAATCGTGAGACTGAATGCTTGATTAGTTGTCGCCGGGAGCAGATATGGATACAGAGAAAAGGCCGCACCTCCCAACATCGCCGCAATATAAGCTGCGGATGAAAGAAATGCGCCGCGAAACCTGGCCTTTGATACAAACAATCGCATCGCTACCAACGACGCCAAAACTCCGAGTGGAATGATCCAGCCCCACGGTCGCAACTGAAAATTGTCGAGCACTTGCGGTCGTACGTATATTGTTGCCGAAAGGCTGACAAGCGTAATCAGAATCAAAAACCACCAACCGATCTTGGAGACCTGATGCGAGCGTCGATTGAGCTCGCCCTCAGTTTTCAACGCAATGTAATGGGCGCCATGCACGGTCAACGTCACGAACGCTAGAATTCCGGTCACCACCGTATACCAATCCAGGATTCCAGGATTAATTCCTACTCGAAAGTTAGTCCATAACGGTTCAAAGAAGTATCCATTCGCGTCCAGTGGCACGCCACGAATGACGTTACCTATCGCAGCGCCAAAAAAGATTGCCAGCAGCACACTCGAGGCGGAAAAGACGAAGTCGAAAAACGTCCACCACAACGGATCGTGCACGTGGTGCCTGAGCTCGATGCCAATGCCACGCATCATCAGCAACCACAGAACAATCATCAACGGGAGGTAAAAGCCACTGAAGCTCGACGCATACAGCAAGGGAAAAGCAAAGAAGAGTGCCCCGCCTGTAGCGATTAGCCAGACTTCATTGCCATCCCACACTGGTCCAATTGCGCGTAACACCAGCCGGCGTTCATCATGATTTCGCGCCACCAGCAGATTAATGATGCCCGCGCCCAGATCGAATCCATCGAGCACGACATAGGCGGTTATCATCAACGCCACAAGAATGAACCAGATAGTTTCCATTAATCGTGCTCCAGTCCTTCGTGTTTACTCCCCAGGAACGACGGCCCATGACCAACCTCACGCCAGATCAGAATAATGAACAGAATGCTTAGGAGCGTATACATGCCCATGAAACCGAGAAGTGTGAAAAGACCGTTACCGGCCGAGACATTTGCGGAGTAGCCCTGATTGGTTCTGAGTAAGCCGTAAACAAGCCACGGCTGGCGCCCAACTTCAGCCGTAATCCATCCAGCCGTATTGGCGATGTAAGGAAAAGGAAAACTCAGCATGAGTATCCACAACATCCAGCGAGCCGTGAACAATCGTCTGCGCCACAGCAGCAGCAGGGAGGCCAGCAGGATTGCAACAAAGATCGTTCCCAGCCCCACCATGATGTGATAGCTGTAATACAGCAGCGGAATATTGTCGGGCCATTGATCGCGCGGAAACTCTTTCAATCCTTTTACCTGTGCTTCCCAGTGTCGATAAGTGAGGAAACTGAGAACCTTTGGAATGTAAATCGGGTTGTCGAGTTTCATGTTGTTGGTGTCGGGTTGGCCGACTAAAACTATCGCGGCTCCTGACTCAGTTTCGAATAAACCTTCCATCGCAGCGAGCGTTGCCGGTTGATAGTCAGTAATGAGTTTGCCTTGGCGATCACCCGTCGGAAAGATCTGGGACAACGAAGCGATCGTCGCCACAATTATCCCCAGGCGCAAAAAGATTTGGCCGTATTCCTCCTGTTTTTTTGAGAGGACGTAGTAAGCGCCCGTTGCAGCCATGGCGAATGAACCGGTAATCAACGCGCCGCCCATGTTGTGGAAGTACTGCCACCAGGCCCATTCGTTGAAGATCAAAACCCGGAAGCTATTTAGATGAGCTGTACCGTCTGCCGCGATCTCGTAACCAACCGGATGCTGCATCCACGCGTCAGTTACGATGATGAAGAAACCGGAAATCCACGAACCAAGAAACACCATGAAAGAAGCGAGCCAATGTATTCTTTGACCAAAACGGCCTTCGCCAAAAAGGAACAGGCCAAGGAATGAAGATTCGAGGAAAAACGCGAAGACGCCTTCCATCGCGAGAGCGGTAGCAATCACGCCGCCGGAGTATTGCGAAAACCTGGCCCAGTTTGTTCCGAATTGAAACTCCATCGGGATGCCAGTGATGACACCAAAGAGGAAGTTGATTGCGAATATCTTTGCCCAAAAACGTGCGGCCCTGTTGTAACGTTCATCTTTCTTCCAGAGCGCCAGTGATTTAAAGATGACGATGAGAGGAGCGAGACCCATCGTTAGTTGAGGAAAGAGATAGTGATAGGTGATCGTGAATGCGAAGTGGAGACGATGTATTACGAGCGCGTCGTCCATTGCTTTTCTCTCTGCGTCTCTGCGTTCTCTGATGTCATGAAAAGGCACCTCCCGCCGCGAGTTTAGTAAACTCAAGGCATTGTGGATTAGCGAATCACAAAAGGAGGTGCCCGATGACAGTATACGTTGCAGTTGATTTTCATGCGCGTGAACAAACGATTAGGTACTGTGACACGGCCGATGGCGAAATTCATCGTGCCAAGCTGCGGCATCAGCATGATGATGTGCGCAAGTTCTACGAGCAGTTTCAGGGCGAGGTAATCGTTGGTTTCGAGGCCAGTGGTTACAGCGCCTGGTTTGAACAAATGTTGGCCGAGTTGGGCCACACGATCTGGCTTGGTAACCCGGCCGAGATTAGACGCAAAGCGCCGCGTCGCCAAAAGAACGATGATCGGGATGCTGATTTGATGCTGGATTTGCTGCTCAAAGGTGACTTTCCCCGGGTCTACAACTTTAGCGAAGAGAGTCGCACAGTACTGCGCCAGCTGCGCTACCGACACAAGCTGGTAAAAGTGCGCACGATCGCCAAGAACTCGTTGCACGCCATTGGCATCAATGCTGGTCTGCCGTTGAAACGCCGGTTGCTGACGCAGACGGGAATCGAGAAGTTGCAAGCGTTGAGTTTGTCGCCAGTGCTGACTCAGCACCGAGATGAATGGCTGCAGCTGATGGAGTTGATGAATCAGCGCATCGCCAGGGTAGAAGCAGCACTCGAGCAACGCGCCCGGGGTGATACGGCCGTGGCTTTGTTGCAAACCCATCCAGGTATTGGTTTGCTGACGTCTTTGGGGTTGCGCTATACCCTGGACCCGATATCGCGCTTCAGTACCACGCGTCAGGCTACCGCTTACGTGGGCTTGGACTGTGTCGAAGATACATCTTCGGAGCGGCGTCGCATGGGCAGCATTAGCAAAGCCGGCTCGAAACTGTTGCGTTTTCTGCTCAATGAAGCGGGGCAAACGGCAGCCCGGCGCGACCCGGAGTTGAAACAGTTTTATAAGCGGTTGCGGCATCGTCGTGATAAACCCAAAGCCAAAGTGGCGGTTGCTAGAAAGCTTTTGGTGCGCTGCTTCATTATGCTGCGTGACCAAATTGACTACGCCGAATTTGTCCGGCGTGGTGTTGCAGCTCGAGCTGCCCGTGAGACGCATAGTCCTAAATGACTGATCTCTGATTGGGCGCTCAGCCTCTCCGTAGAGAGTGCGAACTGAACTTCATAAGCCTCGTGCTTGAATAGATGTTTGATCGCACCGCGTGATCGACCTGAAGTTGAACAGCAGGCCACTAGCAGTTAGTGGCTGCTAAAGGTAAAGCAAAAACAAAAACCATCGTATAAGGTGGTTAGGTTCCACGATTCGCAAAGTCCACAACGTCCAGCGGGAATCAAGAACTATTTGCCGTCTAGCGCGGTCCAATGAAGGTCTGTCTTGATCACGAAATTTTTCCGCTTGACACTTGGTACCGATTCATAGATGCGTCTCTGCGTTTTTCTGCATCTCTGCGGTTGAAGACTGGTGTGCTCAAGTGATCGCAGAGACGCAGAGAACGCAGAGACGCAGAGAGACGCGGGAAATCATCGATAGCGGTAAAGTTTGACTCGTTGAATACCAAATCTTCCAGGCGGCAACCTTACATGACGTCCCTGATGCGTTTGATCTCCATTCAACCTGCGGCCCTGGATCCATTGACCATTTACATACTTACCCTCATCTACCGAGAGAAGGCCAACGATCGGATCGCCGGGTTTGTCTGTTTCAAAGGTGATAGTCAAACCAGTGCCGGCGAACAAATATTCGTCCGGTCCAGTTGCCATCACAAGTCCACCTGAAAGCAAATTCGAATTCTGAGGCGACGGTCGATCGAAAGTGATATTTAAAATGTAATCACCCAGTCGCAACTGTTGTGGCGCACGTTGTTCAGGTCCTTCCGGCAAAAGACCTGCAATTGCGCCTCTTCCCTGATGTTCGAGAATCAAGGGCGATAGTTGTTTAAGTAAATCGTAACTCGCTGTTAAGGGCTCAGCAGTTTGTTCATCCAGCGAGTCGATACTGAACGGGCTGAAGCCGATCGCATTATGTTGTCCGATAGCGTACATGCCGTTTACCGAGTCGATTGGGCCGGGCATCGCTTCAGGGATGAATATCGGATTGTCTGATCGATCGAAACGGCGCACCCACTCCGCAAAATTTTGAAAGTAGATGTCAGGCGAGAGAAAATCGATTTTTGGTGCGCCGGCTCTCCAGATATCCATCAGGTGAGGTAACGGTCCTGCGCTTGGATATTGACCCGGCATGTGACCGGGACGGATCAACGCAGCATTCACAAACATTGGTAACGAGTATTCAGCTTTGCCGGCATCGGCAACCCGATTTGCATATCGCGCAAAGTACCAGGCCATGAAAAGTTCGTCCGTGCCGGGTCCTTTCCCAAAAATCTCTTCCCACGTACCACGCGTCTTAAAACCGTTTGCCTGCCAAACTGCACGAAGCTCCGGAACGAGTTCCTCTTTTTGTTGTTGTAAATAGTTCATGAGTTCCGCAGGCACTGACTGAGCAAACAATTCATTGGCGATTGCGCTGCGGTCACGTGAATCCGGAATCATTCCAATCTCGTTTTCAACCTGGATCATGATCACGGTGTGATCGTTTGCGTCTGTCTCGCGCAGGTGCCGCATGAATGCCGCGAAGGCGCGCGCGTCCGTTTCGACATTCTCCTTACTGAACGGTGAAAGTATTTCCATCCCGTTTTCGGTTCGCTCCTGAGATCGTGGAAAACGTTTTTGATTTGTCTTAACCCACGATGGCGCATAAGACGACATGCTGTTCTTCCACGAAGCAAACCACAACGGAACTAGTCGCAGGTTGTACTTGCGAGCATCCTGGATCAGGCCGTCGATTAAACTGAAATCAAACCTGCCTTCAGTGGGTTCGAGTAGTTCCCAGTACACAGGAATCAAGACCGTGTTGAGATTCATCGCGGCAAGCCTGGGCCAGATGGGGCGCATGTACTCGACGTTTGATGAGGATGAATTTCCCAACTCGCCTGCCAGTACGAGGAACGGTTTGCCGTCAACAATGAGTTGGGTGGCAGTGCCTTGTTTTCGAAGAAAGGGAGTGCGGGATTGTTGAGCGATGGCGATAGATTGGGTAAGCAGGAACACCGCCGCCAGGAATGCAGGAATGGTCTTCAGCATGGATTATTTGTAATTTGGATTTATGTTGAAGCCTGTCGGAGGCAAGTTAGCAGAGAAGTGATCAATCGGTCGAGGAAAGTTGGCGGTCCAACCACAAAAGATTAATCCGCAGATTACGCAGATTACACAGATTTCTTTTAGAGATTTCAGGGTGCCCCGGTCTCTTTAAAAGAATCTGTGTAATCTGTGTAATCTGCGGATTAATCTTTTGGTCGGTGCATGTGCCAATCGGTTGCCTGTTCAAAAGCATGCGCCACTGCAAGCACGCCCGCTTCGTCAAAATGTGGACCCGCAATTTGCAACCCGATCGGAAGACCTTGGGATGTGAAGCCGCAGGGAATAGAGATCGTGGGTAGGCCGTAGACATTGAATGGGCGTGTGTTGCGCAACCATAACTCACCCGCCGGACCTGGCAACGACATCTCCAATGCTTCGTCGATTGTGATCGGAGGTACAGGCGTCGTCGGTGTAACGATCAAATCAACCTTTTCAAATACATCACCGATCGAGCGTCTGATTCTCTGCATTTCCTGGACGCCCTGAATGTAAGCAGCCGTGTCGATCGCCGTTGCTTGCTTTAGACGCTCACGCATCCACTTACGGTACAACTCTGGGCTACGCTCAAAGTATTTCTGGTGAACGGCGAAGACCTCCGGCGCCTGAACTGTCGTCGGTACATCGGGAAGTTCAATCTCGACTACATCCGACGACATTTCACCAATTACTTTGATCGCGTTTTCGACAGCTATCTGGATCTCCGAATCCAGTCCGTCGAAGAATAGCTGTCGTGCAACTCCGATTCGAATTCTCCTGCGAACACCCAGGAAGTCAGCATATTTCTCCGTTGGATAATCGACGCTGGTGAAATCCGATCGGTCGTAACCAGCGATTGCTTCTAACATCAACGCTGTATCAGCAACACTGCGACAAATCGGTCCCACGTGATCCAATGACCACGATAGCGGAAACACTCCGCGTGTGCTGACGCGTCCGTAAGTTGGTTTCAGACCGACGATCCCACAAAACGCCGCGGGCTCGCGAATCGATCCACCTGTGTCCGTCCCAATCGCAGCGAAGCACATTCCGGCCGCAACCGCAGCTGCGGAGCCACCCGACGATCCGCCGGCGATCCTTTCGACATTCCATGGATTATGAACCGGTCCGTAATGACTCGAGGCCGAAGTTCCTCCCCAGGCAAACTCCTGCAAGTTTTGTTTGCCAACGATGACTGCGCCCGCGCGTTTGAGTCGTTGAACGATCTCTCCGTCTTCTGCAGGGACACGATCAGCAAACAATGCACTGCCGCACGTGGTCTTTACACCGGCAGTATCGATCAGGTCCTTTAGGCCAACCGCGATACCGTGCAATGGACCGAGCCAGTTACCCTGATCGATTTCGCGTTCCGCTGTTTCGGCATCAGCGATTGCATTTTCGGTCGTGATGGTGATGAAGGCGTTTAGATTGGGATTTAGTAGCTCGATCCGATCGAGGCAGGCTTTAGTAAGATCGACTGGTGAGAGCTTCTTTTGGCGGAGAAGATCAGAAGCCTGGACTATGCTGAGATTTTCAATTGGGTCAGAGGTCATCGCTCGCCAGTATAGGTCGAATAGGTCGGACAGGTGCTATGTTTGATCTAAAGTCTTGTGCCACTTCTGGAGCAAGTGGTATTCGCTATCTTTGTCTATTCCCGCTGACAATGGTTCATCTGATGGAGCGTTCGTGCGCCAGGAATAGATTGCTGCAATCGTGTCGTTGAGTGGTCTGAGTTTTAGCCCCGCACCAAATGCTTTATCACAGTTAACAAACATAAAACCGCTCAGCGGCGCGTAATCTTCAGGAAGCCAGAGCGGCATCTTGGTCCACGCAGTGACATTCTCTTGAATTAGAAACGACTCGGAAACCCATTCGAATGTGGCATCGCTGTTTGTGACAGTCTTGCATTCAGTCAATATATCTTCCATGCTGACTGAACCTGGCAATCCGTTCGCGTTGTAAACACCGGAGGCTTTGAGCTCAGTGATCTGAATGATCCACTCTGAGAGATCGCGCACGTCAATGAATTGAGCATATCGGCCGGGGCGACCAGGCGCCAGCACCTCTCCTCCTTCAGCTACGCGCATCACCCAATACGTAAAACGATCAGTGTAGTCGTAAGGTCCAACTATCAAACCTGGACGAACGATCAAACTTCGATCAGAAATAACTTCGAGTAGTGTCTGTTCGCATAGTGCTTTCAAACCACCGTACAACGATCCGTAATTGTTGCTGTCGGAGCGATGAATTTGATTCGCTTCCTCGAGTTGTTCGCTCGTTAAAGTCTTCAAGGGTGCGCTTTCGAGTATGTCTGGACTGCTGACGTCTGCGTAGACGGATACGCTCGAAATAAAGACGTAAACACCCACACCTGCCGACAGCGCCTTCGCAGAGGCTGCTACCGAGTGAGGGACCATTCCACACGTGTCGATGACTGCGTCCCACTGACGTTCCTGAAGTTTACTCAGATCGCGATCACGATCGCCGGTTATCTGTTTGGTATTGGATGGAGGCGAATAATTGCCACGGTTGAAGAGAGTGACATCGTGATTCCTGTGGAGAGCTGCCGTTACCAAGTGACGACCCAGAAACCTGGTACCACCGATGATTAGGATCTTCATTTGTCCTCGCAGAAGTTATCCGCAGATTACACAGATTACACAGATTTTCTCTTGTAGAGCTTAGACAGTTCAATGCTTCAAAGAATCTGTGTAAGTGTAATCTGCGGATAACTTCTATCCTCCATACTCACTTCAGCTGACTTTGGCGAGCAATCGCGTAGACAACGTTCGCTTGCACACTTCGAACGCCGTTTTGTCGAATGAAGTCAGAATTAACATTCCGAACATGATCGACCTGATCTGCATCAAGCTGATCGATCGTTCCCCGGTAACCTGATCCCAGAACCGCTGCCCACCACGCTTCAGGCGACGGAATCGGATGTTCACCTTTTTCCGCGACAGCTTCCACTTCATCTATCCCAGCTTCTCGAAACAGGGCGACCAGTGACGTCGGATCGCAGATGCGATCCCACGGATTGAAATCTTTGTATAAGTCCGCTCTGACTTCGCGTATCGCATTCCAAAAGACCGTCGTTACTGGTTCGAAGAAGTTCGGACCCCAGGTAGTAATTGCCAGCTTTCCGCCGGGCCGCACTCGTCGCCAGAGTTCCCGCAAGGCTGCACGCATATCAGGAACGAAGAAGATTCCAAAAACGCAGACCACGGCGTCGAAGTGATATTCAGGTTGCTTGAGATTCATCATGTCGGCGACGTGAAACTCAATGTTTTGCAAACCGCGATCAAGTGCTTTGGCGCGTGCGAGATTCAGCAATGGCTCCGTGAGATCGATGCTTGTTACTAAGCCCGTTGGCCCAATGACTTCTGCTGCAGATAATGCTGAAGCTCCACTACCACAACAAACATCAAGCACACGATCGCCACCACGCAACTCGAGGCGTTCGATGGTTCGTCGACTAAAACGTTCCCAGAATGTGTTCGCGGGATGATCGTAATAATCTGCAGCAGCGCTGTAAGTAGCGGCCGCTTTTGCCTGCGCATCGGCTGTCATCATTAATAACTCTACGGCTATGGTTTGATTTCGGAACCGTTTCCCTTGACCGGATTAAAATCAAATTTACCTTTACTGTGCTGGTACAAGACGCATTCTCTCCCAGGCCGGCAGCCGCTAACGTGCACCCAATTCCCGGGCATCATCACAACTGAACCAGGCCCAAAATCCTTTGCCGAATCCTTCGTTGCGCCTGTGTACCAAATGCCACTGATGATGACATTCGTTATGTCACTGCTGTGTGAATGTAGTTCATTGTCCGTACCTGCCGGAACTTTTCGCACTTCAGCATAGGGGCCGGTTTTGGGGTCGCCTGATAGCAGCGCGTACTGGTGGCCGTTTCGTTCGGGAAGATCGACGAATTTGAGATCTGCAAACGACACCATAATCGGAGACTTCGATTCCTGCGCCGGCATCGTCGGTTCTGCTTTTTGACTTTGTGAAGACACTTGCGCCATCACTGCGGTTAATACGCAAAAACCGACGGCTGCGCTCAATACAAAGAAACGTCGCATGGGAATCTCCTTTTGTGGCGACAGATGACCGAACGTTCCTGGAGGGGCTGCCAATAAATTCGTCTGGGAGGAGCAAGCACTCGTGGACGCTGTACGCGGGATGGCGGATGTATTTGTAGACACTTGTTCTGACCTTTGAGTTCAGGGCGCTCGTTCATAGCTCCTTCAAATTGCCTGATCTTGTCCGACGAACTTTAGTTTGTCGTGGTGTCCAACGGGGCCTGATCGGTCATCACGACAAACTAAAGTTCGTCGGACATAAGAGTGCTTTCGTACCTTGTCTTTCGTTACCGGGAAGTAGGAAAGCACAAAGCACAATCTCATCTCTTAATGCCTTCGATAACACTGTATGGTGAAGGCGTCGGAACGATCCGCTGTAGATCGAAGCCCGCTTGACTCAACAGGTCTTCATATTCTTTTGCGGTTCGCTCGCGCCCACTCAGGTATACGAGCATCTGAAGGTCAAGCAACTTACCGATTGAAGGCACATTCGGTTCGGGAATGACCATTTCGACGATCAATACTTTCCCGGCGAGTGGCATCACTTTGTGGCAATGACGCAGGATAGTCACACATTCATCGTCACTCCAATCATGAATGATGTGTTTAAGAATGTAAGCATCGCCGCCTGCAGGGACTGACGCGAAGAAATTGCCGCCGATTAGTTCGCCTCTTTCAAATACGCCATGCTCGCGAAGTACCTGCTCCGCCCCTTCGACGACCTTCGGATCATCGTAGACAATCCCTTTCATCACCGGATACTTGGACAAGAGAGAGGCTATTAACAAGCCATGGCCTCCCCCAACATCCACCAACTTCGAAATGCCGGAAAAATCATAAGCCTCAACGACTGCGGCGAGGGCGCCTGCGCTAAAACTGGTCATCGCATTGTGAAAGAGCGTCGCTTCATCAGGATTGTGTTCAAGCCATTCGAAGAAGGGCATGTTGCGCTGATGTATAAAAGCAGGGTTTCCGGTCTGTACTGAATAAGACAAGCCGGCCCAGGTTTCAAAGTTCACGGCGTCAGCGATAAGTTCTGCAAAGCCGCGGAGGCTTTGAGGATGATCACTACGCAGTAGCTCACCTAATTCTGTTAGGCTGAACCGGCCGGCGCTGTCTTCACTGAATATGGCGGCTCCTGACAGTGCGCGCAACAATCGATAAAGAGAACGGGGATGAACACTTGCTCTCTGCGCCAATTCGTCAGCCGTTTTGGGTCCATCCTTCAAATAGTCGGCGATCCGAAATTGGGCTGCGACGGATATTGCGCGGGAGACAGTGAACCCGAAGAGAATCTGCGTCAAGTGGGCGGAAGGTGGCAGTTGTTTGTTGTCATCCATGATGTTTATGTTTCGAAGAATCGAAGAACCTTATCTGAGTCTAATTCTCCGTGCAGACCTTCAAATCAGGCCAGCTTACGGTCATCGACTGGCCGACCTTGAGTTCAGACCAGCACGAGCTTAACTCATCGAGGTGTACGAATATCTCGTTCAGTGTTTTTTCATTAAGCGAAGAATTCTCCTTCGCGCGTACCATACCTCGTATCTTGTCTGACACAGTGCGCCCGTCTTCGTTTGCTGATTTGATTGCAAACGAGCTAACCAGGCTTGCCAGCAGATATGAACTGCACGTTCGGACTCTAAACAATCGTCTCGTGCTTGTCGCATTGCTTTGTCGCCGTGCTTCTTCAACTTCTTTCTTAAACGATTTACATTGCGCGACGATTCGTCTGAGGTAACGCGAAGACGAAACGTGCCTGCACCCGCTGCAAGTTGTCCAAATACACCGCGAGCAAGACCGAGCTTTGCTTCAACAACCAGATGCATCAGATCGTGTGGAATAAGTTCGCTATAGCCGGGAGCTGGATCCATTTCGACATCAGGCAGCTCGGCACGCTTTGCCACAACGGCATACCTGCGATCGCCGGTTCGTCGAAAGACTAATAACATTGTGATTCTACTTTCGAACGAAATGTTCGCGTTGCCATTCTCCGGAAGGTTAGCGACCAGACGCTCCAACCCAATTTGCGACGTCTATGCCATCGATCTTTTCAATTCGATAAGCGCGGAGAGATCCGAAGTCTCGCCACTCGACCACCTCAACAGGAATAACGTACTTATGGGCAGCTTTCAAATGTTCTGCCAGCTCAACGGAAGCCAGGGAAGTTTTGAATCCGTCACGCGAATCGGTCATCTCAACGCTTACAACCGATCCGATTGAGCTCTCGTATACCTTCCATGACATGTTCCTCGTTTGCCGGTTCTCAACGTTGAGATTTAGAAATAAGATCGATATACAGAGAATTGTGAGGATCAGAAACGCACCAGCTACTGTGCGCGACTTGCGAGATAGCAGCCAAACACCTCCCAAATACAGAAAGATTAGCGGTACAAGAATTGGCCAGAAGTTTACAGGCATAGAGTCGGGGATCATGATACCCCGACTCTAAAAGTACGCTAAAAGATCGTCGTAAGTTTAGCTATCGTTCATGCCGCGTGACTTTGTCTAATCGCTCCTTACCATTGATCGGAGGTTCAGCGCTCTTACCAGCGGCAGCCACGCCAGCGCCTTGCGAATAAACCATCTCGCCTCCATACCAACCCTGGAACAGTGTCAGGCCTAACACCAGTCCGGCAAGGACCAGATACGGAGCGCTGGTAACCGATTCACGATGACGAATCCACCATCGCCAGGCGGTCAACAGTACAACCGCGACGATCAGAACAATGCCAACGTCCATATGGAAGTCTGCATACTTCGATGTGTCGCCGAGTGGCTGGTGAGTGAAGTCCCAATATCCGGTGATACCGGCGACCGCGCCCGTTATCAACGCGACAACCAGCGACCAGAAACCCGCCGCCCTTAGTGAACGGTTATTCATTAAACGACCGAGTAGATCCATCACGACGGAGAAGGCTACTAGTGCGATCGGAAAGTGTACGAATGCTGGATGAAGTGGTGGCATAATTTCCCCCTTTCGTTTGCAAAGGGTGTTCTACTTCTGTGCAGAAACACGTCCTCCATCCCTACGGATGTCTGCCAATCAACTTCGATAACAGGGAATAGAGCACTTGACGTGCCAGCCACGCCCGGCGAACTTTAGTTTGTCGAGCATTGTCCAGAGGCGCTTTGAAGAGTTTGCGGCACTTTACTCAAACATCCGACAAAACTAAGTTCGTCGGACATTTGCGTTTACTTCCGAATTCCCGAACCAGGCTCAGCCATCTTTCCGTATTGCTCGGCGAGAACACTTGACGGGACCAGATTAGCCACAGTTGAGATCACCTTGTTCTTCCATCCGCTAACAATATCACCGTCACCACGCATCATCGCTTCAAATCCGATCCGGGCTACTTCCGCGGGACAGTCCTTATGAGACTGTCCTATCTCAGTATCAATCATGTTAGCGCGTTTGAAGAACTCAGTTTCAGTTGCACCGGGCATCAAACACGTCACCGTCACACCTGTACCTTTTAGCTCGGCACGCAATGCAAACGAGAATGAATCAATGAATGCCTTGCTGCCGTTGTATACGGCTGAATATGCACCCGGGGCATAGCCAGCGATCGATCCGGTGATCAGAATGCGTCCGCGACCGCGCTCCTTCATGTCTCGTCCGATTCGCTGAATCAAATAAATAGTCCCAGTTATGTTAGTGTCGATGACGTGTCGAGCTCTCGAGAAATCCTGACCCAGGAAAGCACCTCCCAGACCGTGTCCGGCGTTTGCGAATAATAGATCTACAGGACGCTCTCGAGTCGCCGCGTACAGGCGATCAACGCCTTCAACCGTTGCGAGATCTGTCTCAACTCCATCGACTCCAACATCGTAACCGCGGAATGTTTCCGCTGCATCGTGGATTGTTTGTTGGTCCGACGCTACTACAAGGTCAAATCCAGTTCGCGCACAGCAAAGTGCGAGTTCGTATCCAATACCACTCGACGCGCCCGTTACAACAGCAAGGGTTCTATGCTTTCCATTTGATCCGTTTGTATGCATTCAATCAATACCGGGCAATCAATGACCCCGGGCCTCCTGAGAATCACGATCGATTAGTTTTGAAAACCGACTCTTACCGCCGCCCTTAACCTGGTCTTGATAAAGGAAAGCGAGATTGTTCTTCTCAAATGCGTCGAACCATTCGTCCCAGGTGATTCTCTCGAGAGTATCTTCACCGCTATAGCCTTCGTAATCGATCCTGATTAGTCCACCAGACCTTCCGTCAGTACCCATGACGCGAGCGGGATAGCCGTCACGTTCCTCGACCCAGCTTTGAATCTTCTTGCGATCTGTCGTCACTCTTGCCTCAGACATATTGCCCTCCTTATGGTTTCCTAATAGTAGATATTCGAGCGAGCCAAGAGCGTTCGTTTATCGTTTCTCAGTCAATTGCCGTTCACGCTTGCCATTGTTTGAGCAACAGCAATGCCAGTGCGGATTGTTTCAAGGTGAATTTAAGCTGCCAGTGTCCCGGAGAATGTCGTCATCGATATCTCCGTGAATTGCTCGTAAGTCGTCCTCCTTGTTTTGTTTTGCACGCTGTCGCAATTTGCGAAATTGGTCCTGCAGTTGAGCAAGTTCTTCGTCTGAAAGATCCTCCAAATCCACCAGTCTATTTCGCGCACCGGCGACGCTGCTGATCAATTCGTCCAATTTCAGATGGACCGCCTTAGCATCTCGGTTTTGGGTATTCTGAATGAGAAAAACTGCAAGATACGTAAACACAGTTGTCGCCGTGTTTACTAACAACTGCCATGTATCTGAGAAATGAAAGAACGGGCCCGAGAGAAGCCAGATCAAAATCAACATCACGTTCATTACAAAAAGCCACGGGGAACCGAGAACACCCGCGGCATACGCTGAGAACCTTCGAAAACTCTCATTCAGGGTCATATTCTTTTGTGCTCAATCAGTCACAACGGCAACGTCTCTGTACGGCTGTCGTACAATCGAGAGTGAAGTTTTGTCTAATTCTCAAGCATTCTTCGCTCTAAAGTTCTGACCCCTTAGAGATGGCAACAACAGTGCCGAGCGGTGGATAATCAAACCCCATCGTGCTGGTACCGCAGGCGTCCCCGCCTGCCCCCGTCCCGCAGAACCAACTCCATTTCCTCGACGCGGACAGGCGTTTGGTCGAGTGGCTCAGAGAATCTTGCTGGTTAGATTAGACGCGGGCAGGCGGGGACGCCTGCGGTCCCAGCACCATTGGGTTTGATTGCTAACAGACTGGCAGATGTCGAGTGGCATGCACCACTTCATGGAACTCAATCAATGACGAAATCACTCGACAGAGTTCAGAAGGTTTGGCGGGCTTTGTAAGGTACGCTTGTGCGCCGGCTTGCATTGCTTCAAACCGGTCCGATTCATAAGCGGCAGCCGAAAAGAACACGATTGGTGTTTCGTCATCTACTTCACGAATCGCTCGTGCAAGCTCAAGACCGATACCGTCCGGCAGCCAGAGATCGAGAAGGTAGAGATCAAAGTGCTGATCGTGGGCCAAACGAACGCCATCTTCAATCGAAGCAGCGGTGATCACATCGAATTCGTTTTTTCCCAGAATGATCTTTACCAATTCACGAGTATCTTCATGGTCTTCGACGTAGAGGATCCGGTGTTTTTCGAGTTGTTCTAACATGTGGTTCACCTGAACCTTTTGGAATGGAATGGCCGCCCCGGGTTGAGGCGGCGACAGTACAATGTCCCATTTGACGCGTCGGTACAGAGATGTACGCAGAGTGTCCTTTCGAGACGTATGGAGGGGGATAGCCTGAACATGACCAATCTACTGGTTGTAATTGAAGACAACGACCCGATCTATCCTGATCCGATTCAGGTAGAACAGGGAGATCCACTGATCGTCGGTGAAGAAGACTCTGAATATCCCGGTTGGATCTGGTGCGAGAACCAGCACGGCAAGTTTGGTTGGGTGCCCAAAGATTGCATCGTCACTACTGAAACAGGGTCAAGCGCTAAGTATGATTACTCCGCTGTCGAACTGCGCGCGCGCGTTGGGGAACGACTCTTAAAGATCGACACTAAGTATGGGTGGGTGTTGTGTTCGAACAGCAATGGTGAGAAAGGTTGGTTGCCGCTGACGAAAGTCCGGCCAGAATAAAGAATGCCGGGAGCGCAGAGCGGATCTCAGACATCAGAATCTGAGATCCTTCCTGCGCTCCCAACATAAACTAGAAGGTTAACCTCAACGCCAACTGCACCTGCCGCGGATCGCCAACGCCTTGTCTCAGGAACCCGTCGAAGTTAAACAGGCCTGGAGAGGTAAGGGGATTGATATTGTTGGCGTTGTTGAAAGTATTGAACATCTCGATCGTCGGAATGAGCGAGAAACGTTCGTTCAATTTGATCGGCCGTTGAATGCGCCAATCAAACGAGAAGTACTCATTGTCTTTGCGCAGAGTGTTGCGGTTCGTAGCAGTTCGCACTGCCGGCGTGATCGGCTGAGCCGTGCGTCCCTGAATTCGGAAGTTTCCGTCAAATCCCCAGCCCAGGTTAATGAAGGTGAAGAAGTTGAACTTGTGACGGATATCGCGATCTGAGAGCGCATAGTCCAAACTGAGGTTCAACGGATTGAAGGAGCGATCGGTAAACGGGTCGCGCTCGTTTGAATCGTCGTCCTTGTCTTTCGACAGGGTGTAGTTCCATTCGAGTTGATACCGTCTGCTGAACCTCTTTCTCATGCCAATTGTAAAGCCGTTGTAGTTCGATTTACCGACAGCGCTTGTGACAAATACATCGCCAAATGCTGGAAACAGACCCACGCGATTCAGATTGATAAAGCGCGTTAGATGGACTCCCTTGGTATGAGTAAAGTCCGCGTATAACGACCAGTCCTCGCCGAGCTGCTGCTCGAACTGAACGTTCGCGGTGTAGATCCTCGGGTTGGCGTAGTCCTTGCTAAACACACGAATCGACGCGAACGCAGGAAGGCCGCCTAATGGCGGCACGTTCACGATGTTCGGCCATACGGGCAAACCTTGACCATTGCTACAGCCGAAGGATGATCCGCAGGCAATACCAAACTGTTGCACGCCGTTGTCTGTGATCGAACCGACCTGAGACAACATGTTTTGTCTTCCGTAAAAGATGCCTGAGGATGCTCTCAACACCGATCTTCCCTGACCAGATAGATCCCACGCGAAGCCGAGACGCGGTTGAAACTCTTTCTTCGCACTATGCAGTGTTCCATCGGAAGGAAAGTTCGGGTTTGTTAAGAGTGGAGCGTAGACTGTTTGATTGGGAGGAACGACGGGCTCGGGGAAGATCTGAGCTTCCCAACGCAGTCCGTAATTCAGAGTGAAGTTCGGTCGAATCTGCCACCTGTCCTGCGCGAATAAACCAATATCTTCGTTCTTAATTGTTGATTTGCCTGGCGGCGGAGCTCCCGAAATTCCCGTCGGTATTCCATTCTGCAAGTAAAGAAGTAATGGTCCACCCACGCTACTGCCCGCGCCGCACGTTTGATTGAAAGGAGCACCTTGCGTGATCCATCCGGTAAACACCCCGGCACCGTTAAAACATTCGCCAACGGTGGGCCCAAAGCCGTTCGTTGCGGCCGGCGATGCATAGCGTAAGAAACCAGCTGGGCTGTCGAAAATGTAGCGGCCCGTGAAGAAGCCACGGAATACTTGATCGTTGAGCGTGTGCAGCCATTCGCCGCCGAACTTGAAATTGTGATCTCCGCTAATTAACGAGAAATTGTCTTTTGCCTGGGTGCGCCAAAGGAGTTCGTCAACTGTTGGCTCGAGAAAGAATGGGAATCCGAATCGGAACGTCGTTGCGAAACCCATTGCCGTATCAGCCGGAACGTTCGAGCTGACTGCGGCTCGAGGTCGCAGTTCACGACTGTATGAGAAGTGAGCCTCATTGATCTTTGTTGGGGAGAGAGTCGTAAACAGATTAAAACGCAGCACATTGATCTTTGAAGGGCCTTCTATGCCGTTGGCGGAATTGCCATACGTCGCGACGTCGAAGGTTTGATTGGTATTCTTCGAGTAGTCAAAGTTGTACGAGATTGCCAACTGATTTGCTTTATTGATATTCAAATCAACCTTTGCAAAGAACGCCTGATTGTTGATCTTGTGGTCGATGGGCAATCCTTCTTCCTGGTTACGGGTGGTGCGGATGAAGTTGATCAACGCGAGACGAGCACAGTCGTCACTGCCATTGATCAGCGCTTCGTTGGCAGTGATTGTGGGCGCTGTGTTTGAACAAGGCGCCCCGATAGGTTCGCTCAAGTTGGCGCGTGTCAGCTTTTCCCTGATGCCCTCAAAAGCGAAAAAGTAAAACGCCTTATCTTTACTGATTGGTCCACCGATAGTTCCGCCGTACTGTTTGCGATTAAAATCCTTGAGCGGTTTTCCATCTGACGTGTTTGCAGTGAGCGCTTCCAGGCGCTGGAAGTAAAACGCGCTACCATGAACGTCGTTGGTGCCTCCCTTTGAAATGACATTGATGACGCCGCCGGCCGTGCGTCCAAACTCGGCACTAGCGCCGTTTGCGACGACTTGAAATTCTTTGACTGCTTCGAGAGGAATGTCGATCGCGGCGCGTTGACCGCCGAGTTGCTCTCCGAAGAAACCATTGTTGTAGTCGCCACCATCGAGACTCACGTTGTTGAAGACACCACGCTGTCCAGCGAAAGTAATCTCATCGCCATCTGGTCCCTGCACAATGCTGACGCCGGGGGTAAGCGTTAAGAGATCTTCAAACTTGCGTCCGAGAATTGGAGTCGTGTTGACTGTCGTCTCGTTGAGCGTTGTGCTCGACTGGGTATTCGATGTGTCAACGGTTGGCGTCGCTACTACAGTCACGGTCTCGGATACCTGTGAAACTTTCATGGCGAGGGCCAGGTTTAACGCCTGACCGACGGTTAGCTCTGCTTTTTCGGCAACCAGAGTGGCAAATCCGGATTTGGTCACGGTCACGTTATACAAACCCGGCTGAAGTGATAAGACAATGAACCTTCCACCTTCGTCCGTCGCAGTCGTTCTGGTTGCATTGGTACCCAAATTTTTGACTTCGACGCCAGCATCCGGCACCGCGGCGCCATTTGCATCTGTGACTGTACCTTGGATAGTTCCAGTGGTGATTTGAGTTTGGGCATTTATCGCTGGGGTCAGTGCAGCTAGAGCAAGCACAACAAAAATCAATCCCTGGCTTTTGGCTAGGGAACAAAACAACGCTCTTCGCATGATTTGTCTCCTCTGTGTTTGAGGGTCAAGTTTGGTTCGCCGTATCCCGTGGTGCGGGGAGTTGTAGAAAGTGGCGCGATCTTAAGTAACAGACTGACTCGTGTCAATGAATAGTTTGGGCCAAGTGTAGCTTTAGAAAGGTTGTACAACAAAGGTGAATTTCAGTTCTTGTTCAGCCGAAGACTGTTAGTTTTTGTCCGACGAACTTTAGTTTGTCGTCGTGCCTTCTAGATACCTCCGAAAAATTCAAGACGTGTAACGGACGCACGACAAACTAAAGTTCGTCGGACAAGATCTTGTACTCGATTACGATTCGAGCTTACGTTTTGCTTCATCAATCAAACGATTGTTCTCTTCGTAACTCAAACCTTTTTGTTCATCGACCTTCGGCGGATACTGGTGGTTCAGATAAGTTGGATACGCTTCAGTTCGCAGATGAGCAAGCATATGGTGTCCGCGTCTAATAGATCGTTCGTGTCGCAATGCAGAAATATCCACAGGCGCAATGACAATCCTCTCTCCGGGCCCTGGAGAAGCTTCAGCTAGCAAGCGTCCATCGAAATCAACAACCTGGCTACCTCCCGGCCACGAATAAGGTGGATAAAATTTCAAGCTCGCACCCTGGTTAGCCGCAACAACGTACGCAATGTTTTCAATAGCCCGAGCACGATTAATCACTGTCCACCACGCCATTGGTTCGGTTGCGCCCCAGGGATCCATATAAGCGGAAACCCGTACAAGTATCTCAGCGCCATTCATCGCTAACTGACGAAGAGCTTCCGGAAAGATCCAGTCATAACAAATCGCACACCCGATTTTTCCAATGGGGGTATCGGCAACTGGGAACAGCGGTTCATTGTAGTCAGGTAAATCATGCGGACTGGTGTGAACTTCATACGGAATCCAGGTGTTTACCTTCCGATACTTGTAGAGAATTCCAGAAGGCCCGATCAGGCAAGTAGCATTGAAAACATGTCCGGGCCATTTTGGATCTGTTTCCAACATAGTGCCGGTCTGAATATAGATGTCATGTTCGCGTGCCTTTTCCTGTAGTCGTTCCGTATGTTCATTTGGAATTCGTACAGCGAGTTTTTCCAGTAACTCTCCCGCTGTTTGAAATACAGGTGCAGAGTGAGCGAACTCTGGAAACACGATTAGTCTAACAGGAAGAAACGGGGCAGCACCTGCTACTGCTGAGTCAATCATCGACAGCATGCGGTCAGTGTTTGCACGCATGCTCGTTCGATTGATCGGATTGGGCATGTCTGTTTGACACGCCGCGACTGAATATCGAATGTGTTGCATCGGATTAAGGGCTTACTGAATATAGGTCCTATAGGTCGTATACGTCCTATTTGTTCCCGAGATCATAAACGAATGTTTTCGGATGATAGTTCTTCCAATCGAACCAGTAATCTAGAAGCACGGAGACTTGCTTTAGTTGCTTGCCGCTCAAGCTTCCGTTCACTGCTTTTCCAGTGAAGTCCCACTCGGTCCCAGTCTCCTTATCAATCAAGACTGTCTGAGCCGAATCCTTTTTTGCAAAGAATTCAAGTTTTCGTCCATCAACAACTCGATCATAAGCACGAACGGATTTCCCATCGTGCCCGAGTGCGACAACAATTGGCACTCCACCGAGCTCATCAATAATCGGTCCCTGTTTTTTCAATGAATCAAGCGGATAGGCCATTGAGGAGTTGTCCGCAGTCACACCAACAACAATTGTTCTTGGTGGTAGTGATTGATCGAGAGCCTGTGCAATTCGCACTGGCGCTCTTCCTACGCGTTGTTCCCAATCGGCCGGGGCATATTCATCTGGCGACAACGTCGGATCGGGCTTTAACACTCGGCCATGAGCTTGTTCCTGCTTCCAGAGTGCAAAAGTAACTTCATCATGGAAAACTTCGCGTAGCTTGTGTCCTTTGAGTGGCCCCAGAATCGCTTCGCCGCTCACTTGCTGCCACCATGTCCCAGTTTCCTCATCGCGCATGATGAAGTTCTGGTTGTTAATGCCGGCCAGATGAAAGTGAAGCTGGTGTCCGTCTACTGTCGATTCCCACACCAGACCGGTGTGACAGAGCGTTCAATAAGTTGCGACTAACGGCGTTCCTCCAACAACATCCTGAACCAGATGGTGGTAAGCCATCAGACGAACCGGATATGCCACTGCCTCGCCATTGTTTTTAACTGCGAGCACCATGTCGTTGTCCCCGACGAAACTAGCGTCCGGAACCGACGAGTAAGCGATGCTCGCGTGCGGCTTGAACATCCATTCGAAATGGTTTTGGCGGGCCATCCATGTTGCAGCAAACAGTGGTAGGAGAAGCACAACCAACAGCATCTTCAAGAACCAGCGCGTGCCTCGCCACAGCCAAATCGTCATCAAGAGGACCGTAAGAGACGCGACGACTGTTACGAAGGGAGAGATCCGTCGAAATATATAGGACCACTCGAGGCCTCGCTGGGTTTGTGGTTTGAATGGCTGGATGATCCAAATCGGAGTTATTACTACCGCTAATCCGACGATAAGAATTATCAACAGCAATAACCACGCAATTCGTCTATGGTTCTTCCTGGGGGTTGGCATCGAATTCATCGCGTTATGATAGCTTATCCGTAACCAGGTAGTGACCTGTCTTGACTCTTCTCGGTGCAACCTCTGTGTTCTCTGTGTCTCTGTGGTGCGCTGGAACCTACGCTCTTAATTCACCACAGGGACATAGAGAACACAGAAGTTGCACAGAGAGGAGTTCAAAAATAGGTCACTGATCCCAATTAACACAAACGAGGAAAAAACTTTCAAATGTCTGATCAGAAGCGTATTGGTGTTTTGACGGGCGGTGGAGATGCTCCAGGATTGAATCCTGCGATCAAGGGATTAGTTTATCGTGGTTCAGAACTTGGTCTGGAAGTAGTTGGGTTGTTCGACGGTTGGCGAGGTTTATTAAATCCTTTACCCGAAGGCATTACTCTCAATCGAGAGACCGTTCGTCGCTGGGATCGCGACGGCGGAACTAACCTGGGATCATCTCGTACTAATCCGTTCAAACAGATAGATGAGCAAGGCAATCCTGTTGACCTTTCGAAGGAAGTTCTGGAGAACGCGAAATCTTTAAAACTGGAAGCAATAGTTGCGTGTGGCGGGGAAGACACTCTCGGCGTGGCCGCGAAACTTCACGACCAGGGTCTGCCGGTTGTTGGCATTCCAAAGACGATTGACAAAGACCTGGCAGCTACGGACTACACACTCGGTTTCGATACTGCATTGCGTAATGTGTCTGAGATCATCGAGCGTTCGCGAACTCCCGCCGGTTCACATGGCTGGGTACAGATCGTCGAAGTAATGGGCAGACATGCGGGTCATCTCGCATTATGGTCCGGGCTTGCTGGTCAGGCTCATTTGATTCTGATTCCCGAATACCCCTTCCGATACGAACGAGTCTTTCAGTTACTTAAGGATCGGCTGGGTAAGCCCGGGCTGAGTAGGGGAAACTTAGCGAGTCCGCGTTATGCAGTGATTGTCGTTGCTGAAGGGGCGCGCGCTGAGGATGGCGAGATGGTTACGATCGACGATCGTCATGATCCTTTCGGTCACGTGCGTCTGGGCGGGATTGGGGAAGTGATGTCACGAAGGATCATGAGTGAAACTCCCTACGAAGCTCGCGCAGTTATGTTGGGCCATCCGCAGCGTGGTGGCTCACCAAGTCCGGTCGATCGAATAATGGGAATGATGTTTGGTTCTCGAGCTGCGGAGGCCGTTGCTAATGGGCACTTTGGAACGATGATTTCGGCTCGAGGAGTAGCGCCAGCATGCGATCTTTCGCTGGTAGATATTCGATCCGTGGTGGGAACGATCAATACCGTGGACGTCGATCGTTATTACGACACTGACAGGTATCACTTTAAACAGATCGGGATGTAGAAGTATTTCAGATTGAGTTCTAAATAAGACCTAAAAGCGCCGGCCAGAATTTAACAAGTAAGGAAGGGCGGTTTGCCCCCGCTCTCAACCGATCTGATTGATCGGATATAGCGGGGGTAAACCGCCCTTCCTGTTAGATTCTGGCCGCTGCTTTTAGATTTTGATCATGGGTCACAACGGGCTTCAGGCGATGGCATTACTTAATGACCTGTAGTGACTGCTGGCGACGGTGAAGCAGCCGGTACAGACACGAACACAATCGGTGTCGTTGTGGTTATACCTTTTCCTTCCTGAATCACCAGCGACTGGTTTGGTTTGACATTGGGTATCGTGTCACGTTGTCCGCTCGGCCACGCAATATCAATCGTTACGGTTAAACCCTCCTCGGGCTTTCCTAGTCCAAAAACCAATGGCAGCTCACTCTGCGAAGCGTAGCTCGAACCGGTGCGCACCATCTGATCTGACTTGGCGCCTTTTGAAGTCTTGACTGATACAGTGGCGCCGATTCCATCTCGATTGCTTTTCGTGCCAGTCAGTTTCACTCGTACTAAATCATTTTGATTCGCGTTGTCATTTCGCAACAGACGCGCTGGTCCGTTGTTAGACATGATCAAGAGATCGAGATCCCCATCGTTGTCGTAGTCGCCATACGCGGCTCCTCGTCCAACAATTGCACGCTGCATTGCCCGACCGAGTTTTGCAGTCATTTCCTCAAACTTCTTCTTGCCTTTGTTATGGAAAACGTGCGGCGGCTGTGCGTACTTGACGTTGGGCTGAACGACAGCAATGTCGTCAGAAACATGACCATTGGCCGCAAAAATATCCAGCAAGCCATCGAGGTCGTAATCAAAGAAAAAGGTCGCGAAGGTTAATGATTGGGCCGACAGTTTGCCAATTCCGGCTGATGCTGCTTCATCTGAAAACAAGCCTGAACCATCATTGTGATAGAGGGCCATGCTTTCATTCGTGAAATTTCCGATGATGACACTCGGTCGGCCTGAGCCATCGTAATCAGCGGCATCGACACCCATTCCCGCTCGTGCTGTGCCCGCGGAGCTGAAAGCTACGCCGGCAGCAATACCTTCGTCTGTGAACGTGCCGTTCTTGTTGTTGTGATAAAGCTTGTTGGGTTCCGTGTCGTTCGCTACAAAAAGGTCAAGCCAGCCATCAGAGTCATAATCCAATAGAGCAATACCGAGCGTCTTGCCGGCAGGATCACTAAGGCCGGCCTTTTGAGTCACGTTTTCAAACGTGCCGTTGCCGCGATTGTGAAAGAGAGTTGCGCTTTGACCTTTATAAGTTTGTGGAGTGCAGTACGACTTGTTCTTGTTATCGAGGGTGCAGTAAATGTCTTTTTCAGGACTCCATTCGACATAGTGGCCAACAAAAAGATCGAGCTTGCCGTCGTTATCGTAATCAAACCAAACCGCGCTTGTTGAGAAGCCTGGATCACCAACGCCGGCTTTCGCAGTGACGTCTGCAAATTTTCCGTTGCCTAAGTTGCGAAAGAGATGATTAGGTCCGACGCACGTGATGTAGATGTCGTCGTTTCCATCGTTGTCATAGTCACCAACTGTAACGCCGATTCCGTACATATCCACCGCGAGGCCAGCCTGGGCTGTGACGTTGGTGAACGTTCCGTCTTTATTGTTGTGGTAAAGAGCCGGGAACGACTTTGCACCTTTCTGCTCGGGCCAGTTGGTTGAATTCACGAGCAGGATGTCCTGCCATCCATCGTTGTCGTAATCGATGAAAGCACAACCGGAGCCGATGGTTTCAGGCAAGTACTTCTTGCCGAATGCGCCGCTGTTGTGTTTGAAACGTATTCCAGCTTGTCCAGTAACGTCGGTGAATTCAATCGCACCCGAAGGACGCGGAGGAGTTGGACTCGCTGAGGGTGATGGAGAAGCCGCAGCTGCAACTTCGGATTGTTGTGCAACTGGATTTTGGGCTGACTGCTTGCTACATGAAGTAGCTAGTAAGAGAGCGGCAGTAAGTAGAAGGACCGAAATGATTCTCATCGTCAACTAAAATGAACTAAGGATTATGAATCTCTCTGCGCTTCCTCCGCGTTCTCTGCGTCTCTGCGGTTTTTAAAGGGCTGCCCTAAAGATCGAACCGCAGAGACGCAGAGTACGCCGAGGAAGCGCAGAGAGTTTAAATTGATTTCGTAGAAGTATTGCTTCGACTCTCCCACCACATCTCAATTAGATTCGCCGCGGGTCCCACTACGAACAACGCATAAAACGGTGCATACACAACCTGCATTAACCTAAAAACAAATTCCGCAAAGGCCACAAGGAACGCAACAATGCATTGGCCCAACTTCGTCTTCACAGTCGTCTTCGGATCCGTGATCATGAAGAACACGAATAGCTGATACATCGGCCCCGTAATCGGTGCGACTTCAGCCTGCCAGGGCTGCCCCGTAATCCAACTCCGAAGAAATGCAAACACAAAAAACGAAACCACGTAGGTCAAACAGATGTGAAACCGTCGGGCCCGATAAATGATGATCGATCCCAGGATCCAAATCACCAACATTGGCGCAACGAAGTTGCCCCACTGAATACTCAAACCAGCAACCGTTTCAGCTCCGAGAAAGAACAGGACTGACAAGCCAAAGTTGGACGGATTCCAAATGTGACGCCCCTTAACGCGCAGAACGTATTTCGACATGATCGAAACTGCACTGCACAGTGCGAACGGCCAGTATGCGGGTGAACGCACGAGCATCCCGACACTTATGCCCGTGATGTACGCGCTCGCAAGATTCAACCACTTCCCATAGAAAATCCGACCGAGAATCAACTCGGTCACTAAGGCTGTGACGATTGCAAGCGCTGTTTTCGGGTAACTCTCAAGGATCCCGTACGAAAGATGACCGACGAGCAAGATGAACGTAATGAAGAGCGGCGCAATGTATCGATTGTCCAGACGGAGTCTGGGTCTGCGCAATTGAACTGCTGCCACTGTGTTACTTGAATCGCTCACGTGAGTATCTTTTTTTCTCTGCGTCTTTGCGAACTCTGCGTCTCTGCGGTCCTGATCCAATGCTGGACGCCGAGACGCAGAGTTCGCAGAGCCGCAGAGAGAGTTATTCCTTTATTCTATTCACCTGTCCAATCACCGGATTCTCAATCACCTGAGTCTTTCCTGACGGCCAGCGGATCTCAGCTTTCTCCACGCGCGGGTTTTTTCCTAAACCAAAGTGCAAACGCCGTTGGTTCTGTGCGCAAAAGCCGCTTCCCCCTGAAACACTCTGCACCTGTTGCTTTCCATTCCAGAAAAGTTTGACCTGTGTACCAATCGCACTACGATTGCTAACCGTGCCTTCAAGTTCAAAATCGATCCATTTGTTATCTTGCGTCGCATCATTTTTGTAAATCAACAATGGACCCTTTTGATTTGCGACCACCACATCAAGCACGCCTCGATTCCAAAGATCAACCAGCGCGACTGATCGTCCGTCGTACTCATCATTCGCTCCAACAGCAGCAGCGACATTGACGAACTTGCCCGAACCATCATTCAACCACACACGCTTTTGCTGGTATCCAGAAAGACTCCGTCCTTCCATCGGCGGCCAGTTTGCAGCATCGGAGATGATTGAACTGTTACCACCGGTGATCTTGGAGAAGTCGTACCAGTAGTTTTTGCTTCGATCCGCGGAGACGTAACCATTTACGAGATAGAGATCCTGGTTGCCGTCATTGTTGAGATCGCCAAACTGCGCACCAAAACTCCAGCCACCAATCTCGACGTCCATATCGCGTGCGAGATTTTCAAATTGAAGCGACTCGCCACTCGTGCCTTCTTTGGGCATCCATAGATTGTTTCCCTGGATTAGGACGCCTTCTTCAGAGATGTTCGAGACATAGACCGAATACTTGCCATCGTTCAGAACGTCACCGACTGCAGCGTTCATTCCACTCTTAGGTGAAAAGCCGACGCCTGCGCGCTTGCCCACTTCCCGAAACTGTTTACCGTCGTTGAAGTATAGTTCAGAGATTCCGTAGTCGTTTGCAATGAAGAGATCAGGATGACCAGAGCCGCGCAGATCTACTGCGACCGCAGCCAACGCCCAACGTCGCGTATCGATGCCGAGTTTCTGGCTAACTTCTTCGAACGCTCCATTCCCTAGATTGTGAAATAAATACTTGCGTCCGCCGTTTTGAGCGTACTCAAAACTCTCCGGCATCATGCGCGTATTCTTGAGATGCCAGAGATCAACATCCTCCGAGTAATAACCACCAAGAAACAGATCGAGTTTTCCATCGCCGTCGTAATCAAACCAGATTGCGGTGTTTGCATTTACCCATGAAGGCAGACCAGCCTTATCCGTTACCCGTGTGAATGTTTTTCCCGCATCGTTGTGAAACAACTCGGGTCGTCCCCACTTGTACAGCAGCACATCCTCGTAACCATCGTTATCGTAGTCACCCCACACAGCTCCCATCGAGACGCCTGTGCCCGGCTGATTCAGATCAGCCAAACCTACTTCGCCAGCGACATCTTTGAAGGTGCCGTTCTGTTGGTTTCTATAGAGTGCGTTTTTGCTTCCTTCACCACTGTTCGTTACGTATATGTCCGGCCATCCATCACGATCGAAGTCAACTATCGACACTGCCGCTCCCATCGATGCGACCTGCGGCATGATGTGATCGAGTTTGTGATCAAGGGTGGGCGCCTGGTGTACGAAATTAACACCGGCGCCATGTGAGACTTCCTCAAAATACACACCATAACGATTTAGAGCTGATCGAGCGTCGGCAGTGAGGAGGCTCTTTTGTCGTTGAGCTGAGAGACGCCGCAGAAGCACGGGGGTAACAATCAAAGCACCGAAAAGTACTGCCAACACAATCCTGGCGACACGCTTATTCATTATGGTTGCTGAGTCCTTAGAGCGTTGCGAAACACCTGGGGAGTAATGTAGCGAGTATGGTATTTCTGCCAATCGTCAGGATACTTCTTGTACACCCATTCGTCTTCCAGAGTGGTTGGTGGCGTGATGTATTCCTGTTTTGCGTGATATGGCAACGGTAAGACAGTTTTTGAGAACGTAGAGTTGTAGTCACCGTCTTTGATCCAGCCATCGCCAATAATGATGTAATCGCGGACAAAGCCTGACGGTGGTGCTGGTTGTTCGGCAAAACGAAACGACATTTCATCACCCGCGTTCATAATCACGTATCGATCATCGATTCTCGCGAGTAATTCACGGACGTCGCCGAAACGCGTGTAATACCCGATCAGATCGCGCCAGATCTGTTTCGAACTCGCCAATCGATTGTAGTTTGGGATTTCTGGCGATGAATTATCCACCTGAGCAATTTCTGAGAAGCCTCGAAAGTGCAAATCAGCATCTGTTGGATCTAATCGCACACTCTTCAATTGCGGATTTGGTATGGCTTTCGCCCACTCGAATGAGTCCCAGTAAATTTCGAGGGTAGTTCGCAGTCGGATACGGTGCGGCGTTCCGGGTTGAAAGACTCCGGTTAGATCAATCAGGCTAATCTTCTTTCGGCCGGCGGGAAAACCAAGATTTGATTTCGCTACTACCCATCCACCTTTTCCATCTGCTACTTCGAGACTTAACGGCCTGGCAGGCTCATTGTTCCCCTGACTGATAGCAACATTCACCGAAGAGTCAGTGGGATGCATCCATCCCTGAGCAATCAAATAGATCGGCTCAGAGGCCGGCAAATCATCGCCGAGATCCAGCTCGACGTAATGGTCGCGCGTCACGCCCTGGTATCGTCCACGGCCGAAAGTGTCCAGATACTTTTCGTCGAGCGTGGAGACTATGTTAGTTACATCTTGTCCATTGTCATCCCATGCGCGCGCAATTTTGTGAGGTGTTTCGACTGTGGTGATCGCCAGTTTGGCAGGTGGAATGACAAAACGTTCGTCTACGAAGACGTCGGTTCCGGCTGGATGATCGACCACCATCAACCCAAGTTGATCGTAATAGTAGGTTTCCCAGAGTTCGGCAGTAATCCGCAGATCGTAATAACCATCATGGGGAAGAAGTTGATCGCCTCGAATCTTGTACCATTCCTCGGTTGCTTCGACGCGGGCAGTGCCGAGCGTGTTAATACGCAGACCGAGCGCTGAACTCCAGGGAACTGCGTCCTTCACAAACTTCATTTCCTTTCCATTGAAAGCAAATAGGAAAGGACAAGATCCCTTGAGACGTTGTTCGGCAAGGACTGCTTGATCAGCTTTGGTTTCGAACTCAGCACGCACCGCACCGTTGGGCCAAACGATGCGCACAACATCGGCACCATTTTGATCGCCTAACCCAAAATGAACAATCGGGCCGGTGACGAGCTGTTTTTGTAAGAGCATGCCCGCACGAATTTCCATTTCGCCGCCGATACCAAAACTGTTGATGCGTTGATCACCAACTGCTTTGGCAGCTCGAGGTCGTATCACTTGCCAGTGGTAGTCTTTGGTGCCGTGATTGATTGCCTGAATGGGCTTGCCATCTGAATCCAGACCGAGCAGATCCAAACGACCATCACCGTTGATGTCAGCAGCCGAGATTCCGTAATACGGTCCAATTTCGGCTGAGGCGGTTGTCCCGGGTGGGGGATTCTTGTTTATTAATGAGGTGAATTTGTTTTCACCATTACCCAACCACACAAATGAACCGTAATAGTTCTTGCCCAGTGGACTATCGCTGAACATGAGTAATAAATCGTTTGCCCCGTTGTTATCTAAATCCAGTGCGGCCAAATGCCAGTCACGAGTCCCATAGGCACCCGCATCGCTCCGAAGTATCGGTTGAATTTGCCAGTCGTTTCCCTCATCACGATCTGAAAGGCGGACAATGTAACCGTCGTTCTGGACCACAATTAGGTCCAGCACACCGTCTTCATTGAGATCGGCCACCGTGAGTGCTTTAAGCGGTGGAAGGGCAGCCGGAGTCGAACGTTCATTAAACTGACCACTTCGTTCGTTAGTGAAGACATGCAGCTTCCCTTGATCATCGATTAGTGCCGCGTCTGGATCTCCATCGCCGTCAATATCAGCCCAGACGAAGTCACGGAGTCCCGAAATAGACGAGAAGAGTTGCGTCTCACTAAAACTGCCGTCACCGTTGTTTCTCAATACTTCTGGTCGCCGTTCTTTAGTGCCAAGCACAATGTCGAGATCGCCATCAGCATCGATATCTGCCGGCCAGACTCCGGTGTAACTTGCGTTGATGACATCCGGCGGTAGCTTCATTTCCGATGTGACGTCCGAAAACTTTTCGGGCGTCTCCTGTTTTAAAAGGCGAAGACCCCCCGCTCCTGCCAATGCCAGATCAGTTTTGAAATCGTAATTGAAGTCTAATTGTGCGACTGAGTTGGCATTTGGTGGCGTGGCGGATGGTCCAGAAGGAAATGGATAGGATGCGCCACCGATTCGCACTTCGCGTGCGTTAGCTATGACGATTGTCGGAGATCCTTCGCCATTCAAAGAAATGGCGCCAACCCAGTTCCACCGTTCTGAGGTCTCACTCAAAACAGGTTGTTCAGAAAAGCTCATCCCATCGTCTGGAGCGGCAGGCGTGAAGGTTGGTGACTCCATTCGAAGCAGTTTTGTAAATGGCGACGCCTCTTCACCGGGCGGAGGTTTTATCAAACTAAGGTTTTGGCGATAGACCGGGACTCGTACCAGCACATTGCGTAAGAACGTAAGTCGAACAGCTGTTGCCGCGTTGTCGGTTCCGTTTAATGCAGTTTGCACTGCGCTGAGTTGTTGTTTGACGTCGTCTGGCCAACTGTTCGATTGTTCTGAAATGCTGTTGACAGTAGTTCGAAGAGTTTGTGTGTCACCTCGTTTAGCTGCTATGCGTCCGAGTTCAACCATGACAGCCAGGTTATGGGGATCGGCAGCAAGGATCTCGTGCAGCAACGCCTGGACATCCGCAAGGCTGTTTTCACCCAGGCGTTCTTTTTCTTCCGCGAGTCTGTAGAGCGCTATCAGATTCCTGGGGTTAAGTTTTACTGCTTTTTCCAGCGCATCTATTGCTTCCTGAGAACGCCCACGCGCGCTTTCCATCAATCCGATGAGATAAAGAATCTGATCATTCGCAGGCGCGAGCGAGCGAGCCCGATTCAATCTTTCTGCAGTCGCATCGAAGTTTCTTTGACGGAGGGATAGGACTCCCCAGTTTCCCCAACCAGAAGGTTCATCCGGAACGAGTTGTGTGAGTTGCGAGAGTTTTGCATCAGCGCGAATATCATCTCCAACCTGCAAGGCTGCGAGTCCGACGTAGAAAACTTTGACGGCCTCGTTGTAAGCGGCGGATGGTTTTCGGGGCAAGCTGTCCCGTCGGCACGAAGTTGAAGAACCAAGCAATAGCAAGGCAAGCACAATAACGGCTTGATGTCTTCGTTTCATATTCGCGCGCATTCAGGAGTTCCGATTCGCAGGAGAACCAGCCAGAAGGAACTGAAATGTAGTCCAGTTTGTGGCGCACAAGATAGCACACTCGCTTAGGACTGCTGGTACAACTTCGGAATGAGGTTCAGGTCAAACTAAAGGTTGATTGCCTGGTGCGACAAGAGAAGGCATGATCTCGCGACAAACCTGACAATAGTCCTATCGGTCTTATAGGTCCTATTTTATCTGGAAGGAAAATGCCCCATGTCTACCGACGAGATTCTCGACAACCAACGAACAATCATTGCTAATCAGGAGAAGATCCAATCCAATCAGCACAAGCTTGATCGCATGCTGTCGAACCAGGAACGAATCATCGCGAATCAGGCTGCAATTCTCGACAACCAGGCAAAGTTGGATAGCGTGATAGAGAATCAAAAACGAATCCTGGCGAATCAGGAAGCGATCCTGTCGCGATTGTCTTAAGAGTAATTTGATCGCTTGTCCCATAAGCAGGGAAGCCGAGGCAAAATGTCCGACGAACTTTAGTTTGTCGTGAATGTCTTGAAGGGCGTCGATGCATTAACGTTACTGAACTCCACCCACGACAAACTAAAGTTCGTCGGACATTTAAACCGCGGAGGAAGCGCAGAGAACATCCTGCTGATGAAATCTAAAGATCGAATTCTGCCCATCATTGTCCTGCTCGTTGCAGTACTGATTTGGATTGTGATCTCGCTGCTCAAGATTTTTCCTGAATCTGTTTTTCCGTCGCCGATGGCAGTGATCCACGGGTTCGTTGAAGAGTTGAGAAGCGGCAGGATGGTTGATGACATCATCGCTTCGCTCTTTCGGGTCACGACCGGTTTTGGTCTTGCGGTCTTCACGGGAATACCTGTCGGACTGTGGCTTGGCAATCATGCCCGGGCGCGCTCGGCGTTTCTTCCACTCATCAACTTCTTTCGTAGCCTGTCGCCGCTCGCCTGGATTCCATTTGCCATTCTCTGGTTTGGTATCGGTGATCTGCCGACCGTGTTTTTGATTTTCATGGCCTCCTTTTTTCCGCTGGTGCTCGCAACGATTGCGGCCGTT
>DATDFV010000292.1:0-25109 GCA_036522415.1 Pyrinomonadaceae bacterium
TGCCCGCATATACGAAAGCTCTTCTGTCGGAGCGCGGCCGTCCGTCAAGTTCCTCTCTTCTTGAATTGCGACTTTCTCGAACTGCCGAGTCTCAGCACGTTCAACATTGCCCGGGGAGTTTCCGTGTATCTAGTTTGAGGGTCTTCTGTTCGACGGGGGCGGCCGAGGACGGCCGCGCTCCGACAGAAGAGCTTTCGTGTATGCAGGCAAGAGGCTTCTGTTCGAAGACTTCTTTGCCGCTCTCCGCAACACCATCATTCTCGAAAAATTTTGAACTTCCTCATGACTTTCTCTAATCTGTTGAGTAATCCTCCCTGCGTACGCTAACGCACAACTCGCCTGAGTTCGACTTCTATAAAAGGACTGTCAGATCCGAATGCAAGAGATCTATTTCTTGCGATTCGCGAATGGAATTTTTCAAGGAGGGTTTTATGCCAGACAAAGGAAACAAGGGAGACGATCGTGACTATGCATGAGTAATGCATGGCACTGAGTTTGCCGAGCAGATGGCGCGGATGAAATAAGCTTCTTAGGTTGCACGGATAGCTGACGAAGCAACGAAACGTTGTATTGAATCAGGGCGAGCGTTGGTAGCATTGCAATCAAACAAAGCTGCACTCTCATATACCTAAGTCTCATCCGACCCGAGACTTCACGCTTCCCCTGATAAGCGGTGATTCGGTTAAGCATTGGGTGGCCAACTCAGCGACGCTGAGCCGGGTAAAAGTGTCGAAGTTGTAGAGAAGAAAGATTTGAAGAGATGACACACAACAATTCAATTGATTATCAAGCGGGCATGGTACCAAGTTTAGTTAATGGGAAAGCGCCGACCAAACCAGATCTAATTTGTTTTTCACATTTGCGCTGGGACTTTGTTTATCAGAGACCGCAGCACCTTCTTAGTCGCGCAGCCCGAGATCGACGCGTGTACTACGTTGAAGAACCCTGTTTCGACAACGGTTCCATGCGTTTGAATATTTCGGAACGAGACTCCGGCGTGAAAGTTGTGGTTCCTTGTTTACCTTCGGGTTTGCGTAGCACGACAGCCATCGAAGCAGTCCTTCAGCAGATGATCGATCGATTGTTGGACCTCGAAGGAATTCGTGAATTTGTAAGCTGGTATTACACGCCCATGGCGGTTGAGTTCACTCGTCATTTGAAACCCACGGTCACAGTTTATGACTGCATGGATGAACTATCCGCGTTTAAAAACGCACCGAACACTCTGCACAAATTAGAAGAAGAACTATTCAGGCGCGCGGATCTTGTTTTTACAGGCGGCCAAAGTCTTTATGAAGCCAAACAAGCGTCACATCACGCGGTGCACGCATTTCCAAGCAGCATCGATCGTAATCATTTCATGCAGGCCCGAACATTTGCCGGTAGCGAACCAACGGATCAAAAAGACATTCCACATCCACGGCTTGGTTTCTTTGGAGTAGTGGATGAACGCTTCGACATAGAGTTGTTGAGCAATGTTGCCTCGGCGAAGCCCGAATGGAACTTCGTCATCATCGGACCCGTCGTAAAAATCGATCCCGCTACGCTTCCGCAGCTTTCAAATATTCATTACCTGGGTCCAAAGCCGTACAACGATCTGCCTTCTTATATCGCAGGTTGGGACGTCGCATTGCTGCTTTTCGCTCGTAATGAGGCCACTAGATTTATCAGTCCTACGAAGACTCCTGAATACCTGGCTGCGGGTAAGCCTGTTGTTTCAACTTCGATTCGCGATGTCGTTCGGCCGTACGGAGAAAATGGTTTAGTACAAATAGCCGATACTGAACATGAGTTCGTTAGTGCTTGTGAGAAGGCTTTGAACGGCCTGGCTCCAGATTGGTCAGAGCACGTCGATTCTTTTTTGGCCGGCACGTCGTGGGATTCCACCTGGAGCAGGATGTCCAGTTTGATTGACGACCTAGTATTGCTTTATGAACGCAAGCCTTCGATGAAGTCTCGTCCTGGTGCTTTAAAAAAACCGATCACAAAGCAGTCACATGTCGCTGGTGCGGCTTAGAACAAGGGGTAAACAAGGGGGGGAGTATGTTTGATTACTTGATCGTGGGAGCTGGTTTTGCAGGAAGTGTTTTGGCGGAGAGGTTAGCCCGAGGTTCAAAAAAGCGAGTATTGATTTGCGATAAGCGACCTCACATCGGTGGTAACGCATATGATCATTACAACGAAAGCGGGATCTTAGTTCACAAATACGGCCCGCATATTTTTCACACGAACTCGCGCGAGGTCTTTGAGTACCTGTCTCGTTTTACGGAATGGCGTCCTTATCAGCATCGCGTTCGTGCTTCAGTCGACGGACAGATTGTGCCTATTCCAATTAACCTCGACACAATCAACGCGCTGTATGGCTTGAACCTGACTACGTTTCAAGTTGACGAGTTCTTTAAGTCGGTCGCGGAGCCCTGCGAATCCATCCGCACGTCTGAGGATGTTGTTGTCAGTAAAGTTGGTCGAGAGTTATACGAAAAGTTTTTTCGGAATTACACGCGCAAACAGTGGGGAATCGATCCTTCTGAGCTTGATGCAACAGTGACTGCGAGGGTGCCCACGCGTACGAACCGTGATGATCGTTACTTTACGGATACTTATCAGGCTATGCCCAGGCACGGGTTTACCAGAATGTTCGAGAAGATGCTCGATCATCCGAACATTAACGTGCTATTGAACTGCGACTATCGTGACATAAAAAACGAGTTTCCTTATCGGGAAATGATCTATACAGGACCGGTCGATTCATTTTTTGATTATCGCTACGGCAAGCTCCCCTATCGCTCATTGGAGTTCAAGCACGAGACTCACGATGTGTCAGTTTTTCAAGAAGCTCCGGTAGTTAACTATCCAAACGAGCATCTTTACACGCGCGTAACAGAGTTCAAGTACCTTACGGGACAGGAACATCAAAAGACGAGCATTGTTTATGAGTTCCCAAAGTCAGAAGGGGACGCTTATTACCCCGTTCCGCAAAAGGCGAACGCTGAACTCTACGCGAAGTACAAGACGCTTGCTGATGCAACTCCCGGAGTTCACTTTGTTGGCAGGCTGGCGACCTATAAGTATTACAACATGGATCAAATAGTCGCTCAGGCTCTGACTGTTTACGCGAAGATGGTTAGCGCGAAACGTCAGGAAGCGATGATTCTGGGAACGCAAAATCCAAATGGCCATGGTCATCACAAGCTGGCAGTGATCGATAAGAAATTGACACTGACTCAATAGCGCGGACGAATGTTGAAATACGAAAAGTTATTTGAAAGTTTTTTTCTTGGCGGTTTCGAGTGCTCGACTCACTATCTCGAGAACGGAAAGCGGCTCGATGAGGTGGCCGCTACCCAGCACGACCGGTTCGTTAAAGAAGACTACTTTAGACTCCGAGAGGTCAACATCCGCACAGCCCGCGAGGGTATTCGTTGGCATCTCATAGAGTCATCACCGGGGAGGTACGACTTCAGAAGTGTGCTCTCGATAATCAGAGCAGCGCGAGATTTGGGTGTGCAGGTGATCTGGGATCTTTGTCACTACGGTTGGCCGGATTGGTTGGACATCTTTGAGCCGCGCTTCATCAACGCTTTTGAGAAACTCGCAAGTGAGTTTGCGAAGGTCTTGCGTAATGAAACAGACTCAGTTGCGTTTATCACTCCTATCAACGAGATCTCGTTCTTTTCGTGGGGTGGTGGCGAAAGCGCTTGGCTTAACCCATACGCGAAAGGTCGTGGTGACGAACTCAAAGAGCAGTTGGTGCGAGCCGCGATTGCTGCGATCGAAGCAGTGTGGCGAATTGATGCTCGCACTCGTATCTGCCAGATCGATCCAATCATTAACGTGTTACCCGCGGATCCTTTGAATGCTCAAGAACGCCGCGATGCGGAAAGTTATCGTTTGTCTCAATTTCAAGCGTGGGACATGCTTGGTGGTTTGTTCAAGCCTCAACTTGGCGGAAATCAAAAGTACCTCGATATCATCGGCATCAACTATTACGTTCACAATCAATGGGTTCTCAACGGGAAGTTTATCGAGCCCGGACACAAACGATACAAACCCTTTCGACAGATCATCACTGAAGCATATGAACGCTATAAGCGTCCGATGTTTCTGGCGGAGACCGGAATTGAAGACGAAGCTCGGCCCGCCTGGTTGAGATATGTGTGTGGTGAAGTATTAGCCGCAATGGAGGCTGGAGTACAGATGGAGGGAATATGCTTATACCCGATCGTCAATCATCCTGGTTGGGTAGATGATCGGCATTGCTACAACGGGCTCTGGGATTACGCGGACAAAGATGGGAATCGACAAATCTACGAGCCATTAGCGCTCGAGTTGGCTGTACAGCAAGAGGAATTTGATCGACTACTAAAGAAAAACTTGAGTTGATGCCGTCATAAGTTTGTGAGGCTCATCGGTAGAGTGTTGGTTAGGGGTTAGGGTTATTCGCATTCTGAGTGACGGGCAACTCTGCGGATCTCAGCGTTCTGGGCGTCTCTGCGGTTTAAGGGTTACCAGGATTAAGCCCAACCGCAGAGACGCAGAGAACGCAGAGGAAACGCAGAGAAGAACAAAATGGCTTCACCAAACGAGATACCACGTCCCGAATATCCCCGACCTAACTTCGTTCGTGACCACTGGCTCAATTTGAATGGTGAGTGGGAGTTTGCCTTTGACGACGATGATGAAGGTGTACGAGATGATTGGTATGACGGTCGCAAACTACCGAACCGAATCATTGTTCCTTTCGCTTACCAAACAAAACTCTCCGGCATCAACGACAAGAGCGTTCATGAAGTTGTCTGGTATGCACGCACTTTTGAAGTACCCAGCGAATGGCGTGCGCACGATCTCCTCTTAAACTTCGGAGCGGTTGATTACTCGTCGACTATTTGGGTAAATGGCCAGGAAGTTGGACACAACCAGGGCGGCCACATTCCGTTTCAGTTTGACATCGCACCATACGTTAAGACTGGGCCAAACCGATTGACTGTGCGAGTTGTAGACAGTCAGGATCCGCAACAGCCGCGTGGCAAGCAATCACACACAGGAATGCCGGAGGGAATCGATTACTACTGCACAACCGGCATTTGGCAAACCGTTTGGCTTGAATCAGTACCTTCGATCCGCATAGAAGAACTGCGAACCATCACGTGGGCCCGCCGGAACCTTTTCGAACTGACAGTGTTTCTGCATGCACCCTCTGCTCCATGGCGCATCGAGGTCGAGGTCTCGGAAGAGGGCCGGGTTGTGGCAAGAGCAGAAGATCTGACTGCTGTCGCCACCGGGCGCTTTGCAATAGTAATTCCCTACGCAAAGCTGTGGTCACCAGAAGCTCCAAATCTATACGATCTTCGCATTCGTCTCTTTGATCGTGACAAGGTAGTGGACGAGGTTAGATCTTACGTCGGGCTTCGAGGCTTACGTCTTCTCGATGGAAAAGTATTACTCAATGGCAAGCCTACTTATCTCAAGATGGTGCTTGATCAAGGTTACTGGCCGGACGGTTATCTGACAGCACCGTCCGATGAAGCACTTCAGGAAGACATCGGCTGGATCAAAAAGTTAGGTTTCAATGGTGCGCGCAAACATCAGAAGGTTGAAGATCCTCGTTGGCTGTACTGGTGTGATCGCCTTGGCTTGCTGGTGTGGGAAGAGATGCCGAATGCGCGTGAATGGTCTTCAAAGGCAGAAGATATGTTGTCGGCGGAATGGCAAGTGGCCGTTCGACGCGATTACAACCATCCCTGCATCATTACGTGGGTGCCGGTGAATGAGAGTATGGGTTTTCCGGGACTTGGTCAGGAACATGCAGGACAGTATTCGTATATTGAACGCATGGTGCAGGTAACGCGTCGCCTCGATACAACGCGTCCTGTGATAGACAACGACGGCTGGGAGCACACTGATATCACCGACATTTGCGCGATTCACGACTACACGCCGACAGCAGAGAAGCTTCGCACTCGTTATAACGAGACTTTGCTCAACGGTAAGCTGCCGTCAAAGGTTTGGGTTGGCGATAAACCTCTATTTGCTCGGGGATCGGAATATCGTGGTCAACCTATCGTGCTTTCGGAAATCGGAGGGTTTCTCTCGATTCCTTTGGAGATACCAGCTGAGAAACGCGATTTGTTGTACCAGTTCTATGCTTCGTTTGAACAACCAGAGGAGCTTCTCGAAAAATATCGAGACTTGATGGAAGGCATTTCACAACTGAAGTTCCTGGCCGGTTTTTGCTACACACAGCTCACCGACATTGAGCAGGAGATTAATGGTCTCCTAACCTACGATCGCAAGCCGAAGGTGGACGTGGAGAGAATTGCGGAGATTCACCGAGAATTGTTTAGAGGAAGGTGATTGCACGCCCGACGAACTTTAGTTTGTCGTGACGCAACCAACCGCGCCCTGAGATTATTCCGAGGCAAATGTCGGGCATCATAATAGGACCTATAGGACCTATTTTCACAGACTATTGCCCACGGCCTTCTACCGCGATGCCTGACCCGCGTGTTCGTCAACCGGCTTGTCCGTTTCCCACTTCTCACCCATCACAATCTTGATGTTGTGTTGCTTTTGATCATCGGTGAGCGTGATGTCCAGTCCTTCCTGCATCACACCATCCATTTCCAGACTGACTATGCCCTTGTTGAGTCCCAGCGGATTTTCGACTTTGATCGCATATGTGCTACGGCCCCGTCGGTAAGTAATCGCAAATTCTCGCCACCAGCGCGGAACACACGGATCAAGCGTCAACTTATCGCCTTTTAGTTTGAATCCTAATATCGATTCGAGACCCGCTCGATACATCCACCCGGCTGAGCCCGTATACCATGTCCATCCTCCACGGCCGGTGTGCGGCGGAACAGCATAGACATCACCCACTGCAACGTAAGGCTCGACTTTATATTTGTGAAGGCCAGCACGCGTCGAAGAATGATTGATCGGATTGAGCAACGAAAAGAGTTCCCCGGCTCGTTCGCCATCTCCCAGCATCGAGAACGCGATCAGGGTCCAGAGCGCAGCGTGCGTATACTGGCCTCCGTTCTCACGCACGCCCGGAACATAACCCTTAATGTAGCCGGGATCGAGGCGACCTTTGTCGAACGGCGGCGTAAACAAAATCACCAGGCCATCACCGCGGCGAATCAAATACTCCTCAACTGCGGCCATTGCACGCGTCATACGGTAATGGTCCGAAGCACCTGAAATTACCGCCCACGACTGAGCGATCGAGTCGATGCGGCACTCTTCGTTTTGTGCCGAGCCGAGCGGCGAACCATCGTCGAAATACGCGCGCCGATACCAATCGCCATCCCATCCCTTTTCCTCTAATGCCTTTTGCAAACGCTCCATATGTCTTCGATAGCGCTCACTGCGCTCTTTGTCATTACGTGATTCAACTACCGGGATGAAGCCAGCCAACGTTGTATACAAGAACCAGCCCAACCAAACACTCTCACCTTTGCCGCCTTGCCCTACTCGATTCATTCCATCGTTCCAATCACCGCTTCCCATTAATGGCAAACCATGCTGACCGACCGCAAGGCTATGCTCAATCGCGCGTACACAGTGATCGTAAATATTCCCCGTTTCACCCGAGACGCTCGGTTCCATGTAACGATCATGTTCATCTGCGCCAAGCAGCGGTTGCTCAAGATAGGGAACTACTTCATCAAAGACTGAGCTGTCGCCTGTCACCCCCTCGTAAAAACTCGCGACAAAAGGTAGCCATAACAGGTCGTCTGATATATGTGTGCGGACGCCTCGACCACTTGGAGGATGCCACCAATGTTGGACGTCGCCCTCTTTGAATTGATGGTGACTCGTCAACACGATTTGCTCGCGAGCGACATCAGGTCGGCTGTAGACGAGAGACATCACATCCTGCAACTGATCCCGAAATCCGTAAGCCCCGCCTGATTGATAGAACGCCGTTCGGGCCCACACGCGACACGAAAGAGCCTGATAAAGCAACCAGCGATTGAGCATGGTGTCGAACGCTCCGTCTGGCGTCTTCACTTCAATCGTGCCGAGTACCTGATCCCAGTGAGACAGGACCTTTTCGAACGCGGCGTTGACAGCTCCGGGTTGCCGGAACTTAGACGCCAGTTCATTCGCTGACTCTTTCGAGTTTGCTTCGCCCAGTAAGAAGGTGACCTCCCGAGTCTCATGCGGCGCCAGTTCGATGACGACCTGCAGCGCGGCACAGGGATCAAGTCCCGCTCCATCGCGATTCGACAAGTTAGCACGCTTCATTGCGGCGGGTTTTTCGAGAGATCCGTTGCGTCCGATGAACTCCTTTCGATCGCACGTGCCGCTGCTCAAGGGTTCGCTTGTACATGCAAAGGCCACCCGCTCCGCAAATTCGTTATTGAAGGGATTTCGAGCGAAGATCATTGAGTTCGCCTGATCTATTTCCGTGATGATGTATGGCGCTGAGGTATGTCGCAGTACTCCTAACACCAGTTCGTTGTAGTAAGTGATCGAGACTTTCCGTTTTCTGGCGGTCCTGTTTCTTAAACGCAGCAATGAGACTTTAACTTCTGCTTCGAGAGGTGCGAATACCAGCAGCTCTTGAGAGATTCCGTGGCTCCCATGCTCAAAAACACTGTAGCCTTGTCCGTGTCGGATCAGATATGGCTCCTTCTCACGAATCGGCAGCGCAGTCGTTGACCAAAGACTGCCCGACTCCTCGTCGCGAATGTAAATAGCTTCTCCGGGCGGATCGCTAATTGGATCATTTGACCACGGTGTCAAACGGTTTTCGCGACTGTTGATAGACCACGAGTATCCTCCGCCTGTTTCGGTGACTTGAAAGCCAAACCCTGCCTGGTTACCGATCACGTTGGCCCACGGAAGAGGAGTCCACTGCTCCGACCCAAGGACGATTACATATTCTCTTCCACCTTGATGAAATCCCCCCAGACCATTGAAGAAAGCGAGATCAGAGGGACCGACAACGTGTTCCGGGTAGGTCTGGGCCGCTGATTTTGCGACAAACCCCGGAGGTAACGGTGCGTCTACTTGCGACCGTTCAAGTTGATCCTGCAGCGACCCGCGTTCAGTCACAATCACAGCACGCGCAACCGCGTGTAGCAGGATCCGATCGGCTTCAGCCATCTGATCAGACTGTCTAAGGTAGATACCACCAGGCTTGTCCTGCAGACTCTGCAAACCTCCGGTGCGGATCATCGTCTCGAGTTCTCGATGTAACTGTTGTTGATAAGAGCTTGGGCTGTCGTTGAGGATTACCAGATCGACTTTCAAGCCTTTGAAGTGAAGATATTCATGACCGCGCACAACCTTGCGTACTGTTTGAAGATCGGCACTCTTCTCAATTCTCACTACGACAATTGGCAGGTCGCCACTGATTCCGTGTGCCCAGAGACTCGATTGCGATTTGGTATTGAGTGCCAGCACGTGTGGCCGCGGACGCAAAGAAGGATCGGAGTAAATTATGCGTGAAGCCAACCGCTGAAACAGGTGTGCTTCTTCGGCATCAGTTTGCAAGTGAGCCATTTCCACCTGAGCTTTGGTCCATGCCAGTTGTAATTCTCGTTCGAAGATATTTGGGTCGTGGTACTTGTCCGCGAGCGCGAGCGCCTGTTCACGCGAATGAGCTACGCCTGTTGCGAACGAACAAGTAACAGTCGAGCCAGGTTCAATTCGCAACCGGCGTCGTAAACTGAAAACGGGATCGAGCACAGCGCCGGTAGTGTTTGATAATGGACGATCTTCGATTACGGCAATTGGATTTGCCGGCGTCCGACCTCGTCCGAGAAAACGTCCACGGTCAGTCTCATACTGAACGGCACCGACGCTTTCACCTTCGGCGACTACGACATGAATGCCCCAGAGTTGCTCCTCATCGGCGGAGCGTTGCCGGCGTCTTGCAAGGATCGCGTTTTCAGCTGAAACAAATTCGGTTTCGATAAAGAGATTACTGAATGCGGGATGAGCAGCATCCGCCTGAGGTGAAGCAAGTACTATCTCTGAGTAACTCGTAAGCTCGATCTCACGCACCCGGGTCGAGTTGTTTGTCAGGGAGACACGTCGAATCTCTGCGTTGTCCTCAGCGGAAACCACGACCTCCATTCGCGTAGTGATGCCCGAATCAACACGACGAAAGTCTGCCTTGTCTTCAGAGAAGGCGACACGATAAGCAGTTGCGCGTTTCCGTATCGGTTGATGTCCAGCCGACCAGACGTCGCCGCTGCGGACATCGCGAAGGTAGATGAAGGCTCCCCAGTTGTCGCAGGTGACATCTTCGCGCCAACGGGTCACCGACTTTTCGCCGCACTGCGAATACCCCGAGCCGGCCGTTGTGATCATGACACTGTAAGTTCCGTTGGACAGCAGCTGAGTGCGAGGGGTGTCAAGCGTTGGACTGTCATACACACGCGCGATCATCCCGAAGGCGGTTTGCGCGACGCGTCCAGTCAACACTTCTTCGGAACGTGGGTGGGCCGTCGGCACACCAATAGGAATGCGCTCTTGTAATAATAACTCAGTAGCTTGAACGGCCGGATCTGAATGAAAGCGAACTTCCATCCGCTTTGCCTGCAGGACATTTAACAGGGTGACAAAACCCATTCCCTGGTGATGCGTCATGAAGGTTTTGATGACGGCGCGCTTCTGGCCTTCCGGCAAGCGCTCGGGGGTATAGTCGATAGATTCGTAGAAACCGAATGGTCCGAGCGCGCCCTGCTTGACCAAAGTTCGAAGGTTTTTCAACGCCGCGCCGACGTCGATCTCAGCGGCCAGCAAAGTTGCATATGGTGCTACTACGACGTCCTCGATCAGCCCGCGCTTCAAGCCGAGGCCGGGCACTCCAAACGGACCATACTGATAGTTGAGTTGTAAGTCGCGAACGTTGTAAGCGGCTTCGGAGATCCCCCAGGGAACGCCGCGCTCCTCTCCGTATTCGATTTGTCGCCGCACGACCGCGTGATAGGTCTCGTCAAGTAGAGTGCCTTCGTAGTTCCGCATGACCAAAAGCGGCATGAGGTATTCGAACATTGTTCCAGTCCATGAGATGAGTGCACGCCCGCCGCTGACGGTTGTTAACGGCCGGCCCATGCGAAACCAATGTTCCTGGGGAACGTCGCCCTTCGCAATTGCAACGAAGCTGGCCAAGCGTGCTTCGGAGGCGAGTAAGTCGTAGTACGAGTCGTCAACTCTATTCGATGTAACGTTGTAACCAATCGGGAAAAGTTTTCTTTCGTCATCAAACAGGAACTTGAAATCCATTTCCTCTACGATTTGGTCGCAAGTTCGAGCTAAACGGCTCAGACGTGGAAGCAGCTCGCCGGCGGCGCTTGAAGATTGTTCGAGAGCACGCGTGAGTCTGGTGATCAGATCCGACAACGGACCCGCTGTATGCGATTGTTGGATTACGGCAAGTTGAACCAATGCGTTGTCACACAAGGTGGGGATTTCAGCAAGCTTCGGCACTTTAAGAAGTGCGTGGATGATCGAAGCCAAGCCTTGATCTGAGCTGTCGCTTTCTTTTGCAGCACTCAGTAGTGGCAGCAACCGTCCCCAGCCGCAAAGAGTGTCTGCATCGCGGCGCCAGCAGGTTGTTTGATGTTGCAATGCACCAACCCACCAACGAAGTTCCTTGAAGCTCACTTCACCATGCTCGTGAGACAAAGCGTTTATGATGTCGTCGATTTCAGAAGCTCGTCGATGCAGGGAGTCAATTAACAGGAACCACGCGGGAAGATCTTCCTGGATGTTATTCGCCAGAAGTTTCCGACAAGCCGAGATCTCATCCTGAAGTTGACGAACCGTGACAACATCAGTTCGTTGTCGAATCGAGCCGAGTCGCGAGGCTTCGACTGCGATTGCATCAACAGTGTCGGCAAATCCGGCGATCACGCGGTCATCAAATAACGGGAGATCGGGAAGTTCGATGTTTGCTTGCTTGACTGCGATCAAGTGCCCGGCAAGATTCCCGCTGTCAACAGTCGAGATGTATTGCGGAAGCAATGCTTCAAGTGTGCGCGTGTCGTACCAGTTAAAAAAATGACCGTGCAGTCGGGCGAGTTTTCCGAGACTTCCAAACGTCAATTCCTGGCGCTCAACCAGTTCAAGAGAACTCACGTAACCGAGGTCTTTAGCGGAGCAGGTCGCGAGCAACAGCAATCCAATGTTGGTCGGGGATGTGCGATGCGCGATTACTGCTGCTGGATCTTCCTGGAAATTGTCCGGTGGCAACCAGTTTTCTTCAGGCGTTACGAAAGTCTCGAAAAACCTCCAGATAGCTCGAGCGATTGCGCGTGAGAATTCGACATCCTGTGCAGTAAGCGGCCTTGTTTGGCGAATAATTGGCTTGCTAATCAAGTAGGCGATTACCGGAGAGAGAATCCAAACGAATGCCGGAATCGCAATTACGGGCAATGCAGTTGGCCTGTACACCGCGGCGAGTGCGACGGCGATCAAAGTCAGCAGCTCGGCCGAAAACATGAACTGGAAAAACGAAGGCACGTTCTGCTGTAAAGATCGTTCGATGTCAGCTGCTGAAACCCACTCGAGAAGATTGCGGTGAGAGATAAATTGTCGATAAAGCGAACGTACAATCGCATCGCACATCAGATAAGCCTGATGAGGAAGCAGGACAAATGAGAGTGCGACTTGTGCGGTGTTGATTCGCAAATCGCCCCACACACTCCAGAAGTGACTCGTCCAGGGAATGCCTCGTGGGTGAACTAACAAGCCGGTCGCGACATGCAGATAGATCGGACAGGCAATAGTAAGTAGAACAAACAGGCTCCACCCGAGTGGAGAACCTGGGAAAATCAGCCACGAAGCCAACAGCCAAATAAACAAAGCCGGACCAACGAGACTCCGCCTCAGGTTGTCGAAGATTTTCCAACGCGCCATCAGCGGTAACGGATTGGAAACCTTTGCTCCTTCTCCGTCGGGAACTCTTGGAAAGAGCCAGCGAACGATCTGCCAGTCGCCCCTCGTCCAGCGATGTTGACGTTTGGCGTAGGCCTGATAAGAGGATGGGTAGTCGTCGAGTAGTTCTATCTCAGTTGTCAGAGCAGCGCGCGCAAACAGCGACTCAAATAAGTCGTGACTAAGCAACGTGTTCTCCGGAACGCGCTGTTCCAGCGTGGCTTGAAAAGCATCCACGTCGTACAGCCCTTTGCCGGTAAAGTTGCCTTCGCCGAAGAGATCCTGATAGACATCCGATACAGCGGTGGTATACGGATCGATGCCGGTGTTGCCGGAGAAAATCCTGGCAAATCTCGAATGCGATGCACTCTCCAGAGAGATGCTCACGCGCGGCTGAAGAATTCCGTAGCCGTAGGTAACGCGGTTGATGTTTGGATTGATTTTTGGTCGATTCAGTGGATGAATCGCAGCCCCGATCAACTTTCGCGCAGCATCACGAGGCAATTGAGTGTCAGAATCCAGTGTAATGACATAACGAAATGAATTCAGGAATGCATTATCAGCAGAGCGAACGATGAACGTTGTGTTGTTGGAGCCGCGAAGAAGGCGGTTAAATTCCTCGAGCTTGCCGCGCTTGCGTTCCCAGCCCATCCATTTGCCTTCACGCTCATTCCAAATTCGTTTGCGATGAAAAAGGTGAAAGCGCGTTCCCCCGTGACGACGATTCAGATCTTCAATTCCGCTTTGCGCTCTCGAAAGTAATGCGGAATCATTTTCTGTCTCTTCAGTTTTAGCGTCAGCAAAATCTCCGAGCAGTCCGAAATAGATTAAGTGATCGCGATTTGCAAGGTAGTGAACCTCAAGTCGTTCCAGCAGATGTTCGACTTGTTGTTGGTTCGTGAAAATTGTTGGAACTACGACGAAGGTTTGAGCGTCTTTGGGAATCCCTTCAGCCGTATTCATTCTTGCGAGCAGTCGCGGAGGGAAGAAATGGGTGACATCCCAGTTGAGTACCGTTAGTGCAATTTCACTGGCTGGGAGGATCGCGAGAATTGCGCTGAGCAGGAGGAACCGCCAATCGTCTGTGTACTGGTACATGATGACCAGAATTAAAACGATGACAAGCACTGTCAGAATGGCGAGCGTTGCTGGATAGCCGACGTGAGCGTTACGCAGAAAGAACCTGAGTATGCGCTCCGTGGTCCGGGGTCGATATTCAAAAAGGCTTTCAAGCTGATGGAGACCGTCGTCCTCCAGATAATAGCCAACATGGTTTTCCGGTTGGGCCGAGGCTTTAGACGCGAGCTTGACGACGGCCTGTGCGATCTCGATTTCGCTGATGCGGGTCCGTTTACTGATTCGCTCGATCACATGCCGATAACGGTCGCGTGACGCAAATTCCATCTGAGAATAAGCGCGCGCGGGATCTTTGCCGAGTAACGGGTCAATGAGACTGACTTTTTCAAAGAATTCCTGCCAGTCGAGCGTCGACAGCAGACGCATGCTGGTGATGATGTTCCCTACAGTCACCTGAGCTGCTGCCTGACGCTGATGCTCGGCGTGAATGATTTGTTCGATGTTTGTGCCTGGACCCGCCAGCTCTTTTTCAAGCCAATCCATCACAGGCACTACTGAAGGATGTTGTTCGCGCAGGCGCTGGACGAGTTGCACAACCAATGTTTGTGGGATGTGCTCGCGTTTGCCGAGTTTCTCCTGAACCAGCGTCATAATGCCTGCCGGTTGACGTGAGACAAGTTCGAGCAATTTATCTGCTAGCTTGTCTGCTTCATCACGTTCTGCACGCGCACCAATAACGGCAACCGCGAGGCGTCGCAGGTTTTCGACAAGTGCCAGCCGGAGTGTGATAGCCACCGCCCATAACTCACCAATGGTTAGTGGAGCGATGGTTTGGTACGACGAAATGAAGCGTCGCAGTGTGTTTGTGTCAAGACGTGAATCAGTGTGGGCAATTACGGCAAGTGCTACAGCATAAATTCGTGGGTAATCTTCTAAGGGCCCTCCAACCAGTTTGGGAAGTTCCTGATAGTAACCTTTGGGAAGATCCTGGCGAATTTCTCGAAGTTGCTCCTCAACGATGTGGTGATTGTCCACTAACCATTCGCCCGCTGGTGAGATTGCTCGGCCTTCACTTATCGAATCGACAAGTGTGCGATAGGCAGCCTCGAGTTTTCGACCGTTGTCTTCTAAGCGAGGCAGGAGTTGAGGCCGCCCCTTGCGCAAAATGATCTTGTGTTCGCGCGCGAGCGTTTGTGCGTACTGTTCGAGCCGTTCGACACTAAAGATCTCAGCACGGAGCGGCAGCTCTTCACGTTCACCTTGCGGCGAATGAAAGGTAAAGAGTTGTTTTAAGAAACTTGCCATGAGGCCAAACCGCCGCTCGCGATCTGCTTCAAGGATCGAGAGCGTTGAACGAATTAACAAGCAGGGGGATTTGAGGGATAGTTCAGGATAGCATGGAAATGGCTGTTGGTTTGAATGGGGCGTTTTTGTGTAGTAACCGATATAGGACCTATATGACCTATCGGACCTATACTGTGGCCACTTACAAAGAACAAAGCACAAAGAACAGGCTTTGATATACTCTCGCGCCGATGCGCGTACTCGGAATAGATCCCGGCAGTCAAACTACAGGCTGGGGAGTTGTCGAAGGAGACGGGCGGAAATACTCGCTCATTGACTTTGGTTCCATTCGGGCATCTTCGAGTTTGAAGTTTTCAACACGACTGCTCAAGATGTGCAATGGACTCGAGGATGTCATTGCGAAACATCGGCCTGAAGCGTGCGCTCTGGAAGATGCGTTCCTTGCAACTAACGTCAAGGTCAGTATGAAGCTTGGTCAGGTGCGCGGCGTAGTTTTATTGGTAGCTGAGCGAGCTGCACTCGAGATTCACGAATACTCACCAAGATTGGTCAAGCAGACGGTTGTTGGATATGGCAATGCGGAAAAGCATCAGGTTCAGGAAATGGTGCGGCTCTTGTTGTCGCTGAAAACCATTCCAGCTCCGCATGATGCTGCGGATGCGCTGGCAGTGGCGATTTGCCACTTTCACCATTCGACGTTTGCTCAGAAGATCGCGCGAGCGCTCGGCTAAAACGAAACCATAGAACCTATTTGAGCTATAGGACCTATTTCAACCTCAACCTCAACCTCACTTCAAGGAGAACTATCATGAGTCCTCACCGATTAATCTTCCTCGCGCCAATTCTCTCCGTCTTACTTTTCAGCATTCAATTAGAAGCCAAACCCAAACAGAAAGCGCCTCCGGGTGGAAGACTTGCGATCGTGGTTGACGAAAGGCTCTCGGCTCTAAGATCAAGGCCAGACTTGAGAGCGACACTAATTCGGCGCCTGGGCCGTGGACGCCCTCTGGCCATCAAACGTGTCAGAAGCAGTCCGGATGGAATTGTCTTCCTTCTCGTGAACGCAAGTCGTCGGACTCAAGGCTGGATTCAGTCTGAAGCCGTCGTTGTGCCTTCGCACAAAGGTGACGACGCGCGACTGTTGTTGCTGATCAAGGCGTCGACCGATTTCGATCGGATTGTTCGCGCCAGAATCCTTCTCGACTATTTTCCGCGGTCGTCTCTTCGTTCGGAGGTGTTACTGATTCTGGGCGACACGGCCGAAAAACTATCGAACAAACTTTCAGAGGAAGCTGAGCGTCGCACGACGAACCATTCTTCTGCGCCGTCATTTAGTTTCTTTCTGAACTATTCAGGATTGGATCGTTACAATCGTCAAGGTGTCGGTTTCGTATTTGACGAGAGAACCCGAAGGTTGCACTACGACGGCGCTGCATGGCGCGAGATTATTCGGAGATATCCACGGTCATTTGAGGCACAGGAGGCCCTAAGACGTCTGGCACACTCGTTACGTTGATCTTGTCAAACTACTTAGCTTGGAAGCAGTCAGTACCACCTCGCGGTAGCGGGTGGGTACGCAGTCTCGACTCAATCACAATCAAGACTCCGTACCCACCCGCTACCGCGAGGTGGTACTGACTGCCTCGAAGTAGCACCGAATCGGACTTAGTGGTTTAATTTGGAGCAAATGAAACTCAGAACCTCAACCAGAAAGGCTACTCCTCACATGGGCTTCATACGTGTCGAAGTCAGACTAAGGGACTTCAGCTCCGACGATATTTATCAGTCCGAATTCCTCGTAGACACCGGTGCTACAGATTCGATGGTACCCGCTTCGGAACTAAAGAAGATCGGTGTCACGGCAGTTGGCAAAATGACGTATGAGCTTGCCAATGACCAGATCGAAGAATACCCGTTCGGTCTCGCTGAGATTTCGTTTATGAACGAAACCACGGCCGGTCGCGTGATTTTTGGACCCGACAACATCGAGCCAATACTCGGTGTTACCGCGTTGGAATCCGCCGGGATAATCGTCGATCCGGCAAACCAACAGCTCAAACGGTTACCGGCGATTCCGCTGAAATAAATACAATTCTGGTGTTAATAACCTCCGGAACCCGCCGTTTACCACGGTGGAGAAGAAGGAGAACACCTTGCAAGCAGCTCTAAAACCCTTGCGATTAGTGACAGAACAACCAGCCGGTGAGCTCGAACAGCTCTTTAGAACACACCATGCGCGTGTTTTTCGCACAGCGCACCGTGTCACCGGTAGCGTCGCTGATGCTGAAGATGTGCTGCAGACAGTCTTCCTGAGGTTGATCAAAGGTCAGGAGGACTACGACCTGTCACAGAACCCCGAAGCCTACCTTTCCCGCGCCGCCATCAATGCCTCCCTCGACCTGCTGCGCAGTCGCACTCGATCAAAGTCTGTCGCCCTTGATGATGTCGATTCAGATTCGCTGGTAAGCAGGTTTAAGAGTCCTGAATCGGAGCACGCCGATCGTGAATTGCAGACTTTAGTTCGAGCGGCAGTCGCGCGACTGGGAAAGACGGCGGGCGAGATGTTTGTGTTGCGGTACTACGAGGGTTTCGACAACAAGGAAATTGCCGCCATTCTCAAAACTTCCCCATTGGTAGTCGGCGTAGTTCTTCACCGGGCACGCACAAAACTGAGAAATGAGATTGGGCACTATCTGGAGAAACATCATGAAAAGGAATAACGAAGAGATTCTCGACAAAGTCACTGCCGAGATCCGCAATGAACGGATTGACGCGGAATTGGAGTCAGCAGCGGCAGATCGTGTTTGGGCGCGTATCTCCGCTACGGCCGGTGACGCGAAGCTTCAGGGTTCTGCAGTTCAGGCGGTTGAGCGAATCGAAGGTTGTTCAGACTTCCAATCGTTGATACCTGCCTACATCGCCGGCGAACTGTCTGAAGCTCGCTCACTGTTGTTAGTCGACCATACCCACGAATGCATACCTTGCCGGAAAGCAATGAATGCTGCGCGTTCGGGTCGAACGGCTGTTCACAAAGCGCCCGCTAAGTCTCGCCGGTATTCAGTGCAGCCAGTTGTAATGCGATGGGGTATTGCGGCCGCGGTCGTAATCGGCTTTGGTTTGTTGGCGGCGCCAATGATTCAAAGGTACTGGCCATTCGGTAATTTCGAAGCAACCGTGCAGGCGGCTGAAGGCCAGGTCTATCAGGTTGCTGATAGCAAAACTGCATCGATCGCTGCAGGGGCAAAGTTGGCAAAAGGCGAAATTATTCGTACTGCCAAAGACGCGCACGCGGTTGTTCGATTGGGCGACGGCTCGTCAATCGAGATGAAGGATCGAGCTGAGTTTTATCTGACCAAAAACGGGAGCGGGACCACCATTCACTTGAACCGTGGCAGCATTGTTGTCGAAGCGGCGAAGCAAAAGAGTGAACATCTTTTTGTTGATACGGGTGATTCACTCGTGTCCGTGACCGGCACTGTCTTTTCCGTTAACAACGGAACCAAAGGTTCGCGAGTCTCGGTAATCGCTGGTGAAGTGAACATGAATCACTCAGGGAGCGATCAGGTTCTTCGTGCCGGTGAACAGGCGACGACGAGTGCTGCTATTTCAAGAATTCCAGTGAAGGACGAAGTAGCCTGGAGTCGAAAAGCCGCACAGTATTCGCAGATGTTGATGGCACTCGAGTCAGTGAAGAAGGAACTTGCGGCGGTTCCCAAACCCGGTGCACGTACTTCGACGCACCTACTCGACCTGATGCCGGCCAACGCAGTTGTTTACGCGGGCGTGCCAAATCTCGCGAACACGATCGTTGAGTCTAATCGCATCGTTCAGGAGCGCATGAGTCAGAACCCGGCTTTGCGCGAATGGTGGGATAAAGAACAGGCGGGCAAACGTCAAAACATGGATGAAGTCATGGGAACCATTCGTGAGTTTGGTGAATACCTTGGCGATGAGATCGCGGTTTCGGTTGCGTTGAATAATCAGACCGAGCCAGATGCTCCGCTGGTGTTGGCAGAACTGAAAAACTCAAATGGTCTTCGTGAGTTCATTGAACAACAAATCGCCAAGTATTCGAACGGTCAGACAGACAGGCAAGATATTCAGTTCGTCGATGACCCGGCGACGGCAACTCTCTCAACTACCGAAGGTGAGAAGAAAGAGCACTTGTACGTTTGGATTAATAGCAATCTGTTGGCTGCCAGTCCCAGGCTGCAACAACTGCAGGATGTACAGAAGCTCGTGAACGGCGGAGCGACAAGTGCTTTCGTGAGCACACCGTTTCACGATCGCATCGCGCAAGTGTATGCAGAAGGCGCTGGACTGGTAGTAGCTGCCAATCTCGAAAAGATTGTCGAACAAACTAAACCAGAGCGTACCAGGGGTGCTGATGCAGAAAAACGTGAAGACGCTCTGAGTAAGCTAGGCATACTGAGTGTCAAGTACTTCGTGTTGGATCAAAAAGACGTTAGTGGAAAAACACATACGCAGGCTTCGTTGTCATTCAACGATACAACTCGTGGCATTCCTTCCTGGCTGGCCGCACCCGGCCCGATGGGAGCATTGGAATACATCTCTTCAGATGCCAATGTCGTTGCAGGCTTTGTCGTGAAGGATCCGAAGTCGTTGGTTGGTGATCTGCTCGGCGTGCTCGAGACCGTCGCTCCGGAATTGCGCAAGAATCTGGACAGACAGCAGTCCTTGCACGGACTTGATATCCGTAACGACATCGCTGCGCCTTTGGGTGGTGAGTTTGCTTTCGCAATAGATGGCCCGATTTTTCCGACGCCATCGTGGAAGTTAGTGTTTGAAGTAAACGATCCACAGCATCTGCAGCAGACACTGGAACGTGTAGTGACTGAGATCAATAAAGAGGCTGCTGTAATTGGCAAGGGCAACTTGAATTGGGAGCAAGCCACCTCAGGTGACCGAACGTTCTATACCTTGAAATCCGGTGATTTCGGATTGCAAGTGAATTACGTTTACTCTCGCGGTTACATGATCGTGGCTCCGAGTCGTGCTCTGCTTGAGCGAGCGCTTGGTGCTCGTGATAACGGCGCGTCGTTACTGCACTCGTCGCAGTTCACAGCGGGGCTGCCGGCGGACGGGAATGCAAACTTCTCGGCAGTCTTCTATCACAATCTTGCGCCGTTGGTTCAGCCATTCGCTCAACAGCTCGCGAACACGGCGCAGAGTTTGCCAAAGGGACCGCAGGAAGCAGTGAAAGCCATGGCCTCAGACATGAAGCCGACTCTCGCTTACGCTTACGCACAAGGCGATAGCATAACGTTCGCTGCGAATACCGAAGGTGGACCATTTGGCTTGAGCCCGGCAACGCTTCTGGGAATGCCGAACGCGTTGGAGATGCAGAACATCATCCAACATGGATTAGAAGGCAAGGGCAAATAAATTTGCTCTTGTGATCTTTTGGTAGGTCTTTGGCCTTAGGTCTTTGGTCTTTGTTTCAGATCAGGATTAAAGCTGTGGGCCAAAGACCAAAAACCAAAGACCAAAGTCCAAAGGCCGAAGCCCAAACGAGGCCAGTTATGAAGTTACTCTCGATTTCTCTGTGTTCGTGGTTATTCGCGTTGTTGTTGATCGTAGCAACGTTCTCATTCGTGAACGGTACTGGTCTCGATCTCAGCAGTGCTACTGTCACTTCACTAATTCTTTCCGCGCTCATCTTCTCACTCGCGTATGCACCATCTCTCTCGTGGCTGCGCAATCGTCTTGGCGGTTGCCGGCCCTTCGTGCTTTTCCCACTTGCTTCGGCCATCGTTCTTAACATACCTGTGTTTCTGATCGAGGTTCTTGCAATAGGTAGAACTTTAGCGCCCTCAGAAGCGTTTGCTTGCATTGGCGCGTTTCTACTGATGGGCACAATATTCGGTCTCGGTTTTGTTTGGAATTATCAGGACACAGCGATATAAGAACAGCATGGCACTTCCTGCGTCTGCTCAACAAGAACTAATCAAAGATCTGCCGCTGACAGATCCTGCGGTGATCGATCTGCTGGGACTGAGTGTAACCTTCGGTGGGCGTCCCATCCTCAAGGGTCTTAGAGGCGACCTTCGCGGAAAGGCCATCGGCTTACTCGGACCAAATGGCGCAGGGAAGACCACACTCATTCATACACTCCTGGGTTTCTATGAACCTAGTGCAGGAACTGCACAGATCTTCGGTCACGATATAGTCGATGACGCAAAGCAGATAAAAGCACTCGTTGGCTACATGCCTGAACGAGACGCCTTCATCGCCAAGATGAGTGCGGTTCACTTTGTTCGGCTTATGGGTGAATTGTCAGGCTTACCTCCCGAAGCTGCACTTGAGCGCGCGCACGAAGCTCTCTTCTACGTGGGCCTGGGCGAAGCAAGATATCGCAAGCTCGAAACATACTCGCTTGGTATGAAGCAGTTGGCGAAGCTTGCTCAGGCAATTGTGCATGGGCCAAAACTCCTGTTCCTGGATGAACCAACCAACGGACTGGATCCGCCGGCCCGTCTCCGCATGATCAAATTGATACGCGAGATTCGCGATAGCGGCCAGGCTCACATCGTTCTGTCTTCACACCTGCTTCTGGATGTTGAGGAATGCTGCGACGAAATATTGATTCTGCGTGAAGGCCAGATTGCTGTTTACTGCAATCTGGAAGAGGAACGAAAGTCGAACCGCAAGTTCTTGATGTTGGAGACCAGAGGCGATCAGACCAGGTTTGTGCAGGCAATCAAAGAACTCGGATGCGAGTATGCAATCACGGGAGATCATCGACTGAAGATCGTTCTGCAAGGCGGAGTTGAAGTGCGCGATTTGTATCAACTCGCAGCTCGCGAACGAGTACAACTGCGTCGCCTTAGCTATAAGCGAGACTCATTGGAAGACATCTTCCTCAAAGCAATGGAGAACGGCTATGGCGGTCTATGAGCAGACCTACAAAAGGTATTCGGGTCCGCTAACCCCAGAGTGGAGCCGTTTCTTGATTATTCCGCGACACGCCTATCGCGGTGTCTTTAAGTCAAAGCTCTTTACCGCTTTCTTTGTTCTCTGCTTCGTGCCGCTTCTTGTTGAAGCAATCCTGATCTATCTCCATCACAATGTAAACGCACTTGGGATTATGAAAACCCAGGTACAAGAGTTAATTCCCATTGACGCCACCTTCTTCCAGTTTTTTGTAAATTTCCAGGGTGCGCTTGCTTTTGTGGTTGCTTTGCTCGTTGGGCCGCCGATTGTTTCGCAGGACCTCCGCAACAACGCTTTACCTCTATATCTCTGCCGCCCGTTTTCCAAAACGGAATACGTCATGGGCAAGATGTCAGTGTTGCTGATTCTGCTCTCAACAATTACCTGGATACCACAGTTGCTTTTGTTTCTCCTGCAAAGCTACCTCGAGGGCTTCACGTGGTTCCGAACCAATCTTTGGCTGGCGAGCGCGATTGTTATCGGCTCGGTGGTTTGGATACTGCTATTGGCGCTGATCTCGCAGACTGTCTCTGCGCTCGTGAAGTGGCGGGTAGTTGCAAGTGGGGCGATTCTCGGTCTGTTCCTGATCCCATCGGTGTTCGGCGAGTTCATTAATGTTGTCTTCTTAACGCGCGTGGGAAACCTGGTGAGTATCGGCGCATTAATGAAAAACATTTCGTCCGGACTCTTCGGAACGTTTGTTCAAACAACCGGCACCTTCAGGATTGAAAGCTTTGACGGTACAGTCAGGGAGATCATTCTTAGCGAGCCACCCTTGTGGAGTTCATGGACCGTTCTGTTTGGTATTTGCGTGGTCTGTCTCGCGATTTTGTCGCGCAAGGTGAAAGCTTACGAGGTCGTTAAGTGATTACAAAACATAACGACCAACTGATCATCTTCGACGATGTCTCCAAGTTTTACGGAGAAATACTTGGCGTCAATCGTGTGAATCTACAGATTGCGCCCGGCATCACGAGTTTGGTCGGACCAAACGGGGCAGGCAAATCAACGTTAATGAATCTCATGACGGGGCTATTGCGACCGACGAAGGGTAGCATCTCCCTGTTGGGAATTCCGACTGATAATCCGGAAGTATTGTTTCGCAGGGTTGGCTACTGCACGCAATTCGATTCTTTCCCGCGAGGCGTTACTGGCCGCGAGTTCATCAACTCATTTCTGTACGTTCATGGCTACGATCGAAAGACCACCAACGAGTTGACCGAGATTGCCTTGGAACGAGTCAACTTGCTTGATGCCGCTGATCGTAAAGTCGCTGCGTATAGCAAAGGAATGCGGCAACGCATTCGGCTTGGTCAGTCGATTGCGCATCAGCCGGTCGTATTGATTCTCGACGAACCGCTGAATGGTTTGGATCCGATGGTGCGAGCGGAGACGATTGCGCTGTTTCGAAAGCTGGCCTCAGAAGGATTACACCTGATCATTTCGTCTCACATTCTGCATGAAGTCGACATGATGTCTGACCGAGTTGTGCTAATCAACAATGGTTATATTGTGGCGGAAGGCAACATTCACGGCGTGCGTGACGAGATGCAGGAGCACCCGATGCAGATTTTGATTCGCTGCGACGATCCATCAAAGCTGGCGGCGCATGTGTTTGCGCAAGATCACGTCGTCGAAGCTCGATTGCATGACGATCGCGGCGGGTTGTTTGTGAAGACCAGAGATGCCGATCGTTTTTATTTATTGCTGAATGAAGTGGCCTCGAGTGGGGAAGTGAACATCGAGTCAGTGGCTCCGGTTGATGATGATTTGAGCGCGGTTTACCAATACCTGATCGGAACGCAAGGGGCGAGTTCATGAATTTGCGATTGCCGATTGTCAATTGCCATTTACGCAGGGCTTGAAACTCTCGTGGCCAAAAAGGAATTGGAAATTGGCAATCGCCAATCGGAAATGAAGTGAATCTGTGTAATCTGGGGATTAGGGGTTTTATGAGCGCAAAGGTTGAAACGCCAACTATCACAACGAGCCTCGGTTCGTCCTGGTCCCTTTGGCTACGACAAATCCTTGCCATTCTGCGTCTGGAAGTGCAAAAGAACTTCCTCTCCCGGCGCTCATTTCTGATTTACCTGATTACGCTTCTTCCGCTGTTCCCGTTATTGATCATCGCCCTCGTAAGACCTCCAGGAAATGAATGGCGCGACTTCAACAATTACAGTGCAGGTTACGCGCTTTTATACAACATCCTAATTATGCGCACTGTAGTGTTTTTTGGGTGCGCGTGGATTTTCATGAACTTGTTTCGAGGTGAAATTGTCGACCGCAGTTTGCATTACTATTTTCTCAGTGCGGTCCGACGAGAAGTGTTAGTGGTTGGAAAGTATATTTCCGGACTGATTACGTCGCTGTTCCTGTTTGTTGGGCTGACAATTGTCGCGATGCTTTTGCTTTACTTTCCGCGCTTTCCTTCTCAGAGCGCTCGCTTCTTTATCGAAGGTCAGGGAATGATTCAGCTCCTCACCTATTCAGGGATCACGATCCTGGCGTGTATCGGTTACGGAGCATTCTTTCTCGTGGTAGGTTTGTTTGTCCGCAACCCCATCATTCCTGCGTTGCTCCTTTACGGCTGGGAGTGGCTCAACTTTCTGCTTCCGCCGTTACTGAAGAAGATCAGCGTTATTCACTATCTCAACTCGCTCGTGCCTCTGCCGATGAAGGAAGGGCCGTTTGCTGTCGTCGCCGATCCGACGCCGGCATGGATCGCGGTGCCTAGTCTGGTGATCGTGACGGCGATCGTGTTGGCGATCTCTGCGTACAGAATAAGACGGATGGAGATCAGGTATGGTAGTGATTAGGACATGAAATATAAGACCTATTCGACCCATAGGACCTATCGAATCATGAGCCTCGAC
>DATDFV010000293.1:0-10535 GCA_036522415.1 Pyrinomonadaceae bacterium
TTGCTATCGGGCGTCCAAATCGGCAGGTCATAAGGACTGAAGAGGTAAGGGCGCGGCACGACGTCCGAGACCTGGCGGAGCTTACCAGTCAGTCTCTCCCACACCCACAAATTTGACTGGCCGCTGCGGTCGGAATAAAAAGCGAGATGCTCGCCGTTGGGCGACCACACAGCTGCCCAATTGGATCCTTTGCCTTCTGTTAGATTCTTCGACGTGCCGGACTCAATATCGGTGATCCAGATATCACCATCTGTTTGAGACACTGGTACGCCGGTGCCGGTGGAATATCCGTATCTTCCGGCGAGAGACTCTGGACGTTTAAAGTTCCGGAGTTGGTAGACGACCCATCGCTGGTCGGCCGGGCAAACTGAAATGGGTGAAAACCCGAATCTAAGCGCGTTTATAGTCTCTTCGAGTGGAATCGGCTCGAGCTTCGCTTTTTGAGGCTGTACCCCTAACGGAGCCAGAGCGGACACACTGTAGATTACGAACAGCACGAAGATGCGTTTCATTGGTGTTGTTCCCCGGTGTAATGATTAGAACTGAACCTTAAGACATAGCTGGATCGACCTTGGGCCACCGATCTGGTAGAGCGGATTGAAACCACCACCGGTCCCGCCACTTCCAAGGCTTGCACCGAACGTTCGATCAGAAAGACCAAATTGTGGATTGGTCGGTAAGGTGGTCCCCAAGCTGCCGATAGGATCCGCAAAGTTGGGATGGTTGAAAATATTGAAGACCTCCGTTTTGAATCGAAGATCAAGTTTTTCTTTGAGATTGAAATTCCGGCTGAGGGCAAAATCCAACTGTTAAATAGAGAATCCACGAAGAACGTTCCGTCCGAGACTGCCTTGCCGGTTCTCCGCGGGAACGAAGAATGGCCCAACCTGTCTGGTATTTCCCGGAATGCGCGTATTGTTAAAGCGCTTTCCTCCTGGTGCGGCTGGATCGTCAAGGTAGAGAGGGATACCTGGAATTAGATCAGGCCGAAAATCGAAGGTCCCAAAACCGATGTTTCTCCGGATTATCACGTTCACAGGTGTTGCCGAGCGGGCAGTGAAAATCGTGTCGATCGACCAGTTACCCAGAATGGCGTTGCCAAACTTGCCTGCGGATGGGTGCGGAATAGCGTAAATGACGGCGGTGTTGAAGGCGTGCCGTACATCAAAGTCAGACGGACCGCGATCGCGTTGTGGATCGATTTTGGTTCCAGGGATGCCTACACTGGAATCGAAAGAGACATTATCGAGCGATTTGGCCCAACTGTATGAGGCGAGACCTTGTAGCCCTCTCGATAGACGTCGCCGGAATTGTAGTTGTAGACCATGATAATCGGATGTTGCCGTGTTACGCGTAATGGTAATTGAGTTAAACGTTGCGTTTGGAGTTAACAGTCGTTCCTGGCGCAGTAGGCGACGTCCGGCTGCACCCACATAAGCAACGCTGGCGCTTTGATTAGGTCCCAAAGGACGTTCGATCGCAAAGTTCCATTGATAGCTTTTAGGCAATTTGAAATCGGAATCAAAAACGGTAACGTCTATAGCGGTTGGAGAAGTCAGGTTAACAGTTGGCGGTGCTGCTTGAGCCGAAGTCAATGGGAACAAAGTTGAAACCAAAGTAGGCTTTCGTGCGGTGTACGGAAACTGTCCCGCCAGAAAGGCCGCACCAGTTGTGCCACTTCCAAGGTCATAGAAGATGCCAAAACCACCGCGAAATATAGTTTCGCGTAATCGGTAAGCGACTCCAATGCGTGGTGCAAAGTTATTATAAGTCGTCGGATAAAGCGGCGTCCCAAGAGGAGCTAGGGAAGCGGTCGCTGGATTCTCCAGCCCTTGCACTGTCGCGGCGTCATTCCCATTCTTTTCCGAAGGAGGTGGATTGAATTCCCACCGAAGCCCATAGGTGAGCGTGAGTCGATCGTTAACTTTCCACGTGTCCTGTCCGTAAAGAGAAAGGTTCGTGAACGACGGTTCACGGGAGGCAACCTCGCTACGGACACCAACACTGGTGGCAATACCGGTAACTGTTTGCGATATATTCGCAAATATGACGTCCAGACCATAGGTGCGTGGCGCGATTACAGGAGATAGACGACGATAATCAACTCCAAACTTTAATTGATGTTTGCCGGCAACGGACGAGACGCTATCGACGATGTTGATTTGACGTTGCAAGTTATCTACCAAACGCCCATAAATAAAGGTAGAACCCGTAGACAGGGCGTCAAGCAGGAGAAAGTTCAACTGTGCATCCTGACTCGACGTGAACGATGGCAAAAGAAGCGAGTCTCCCGGGATCGCAGACCCTCCGAAACCATCCAGGTCGAACGAGCTCTTTCCGCTATTTCTGCTCCAGTTGAAACGGAAGTCATTACTTAGATTCGGCGAGACGGGCGATGTGGCTCCGACAGTAAGTGTCTGTGTTTTCGCTTTGTTCGGAGTAATAACGCTCAGGCTTCCAGCGATCCCGCGAGAAATTGTTTCAGAAGGTGCATGATTATACCTCGCGAAGAGTGTCAACTTGTTACTCACCAGATGATCAATTCGGACGCTTGTTGCATTCAAACTCGAAGGTATAGAAAAACTGGCGTTGAATTGTGCATATCCATTTGGAAGACCAGTTACAGGATTAACGCGATTGGGACCGTTTGGGAGCGGAAAAACGCTCAAGAAAGGCCGAAGCCCGGCGCTGGCATTCTGTCGCGAGGTCAACGTGGGGACATCCGTCGATGCGGCTTGCGGCTGACGCAGTCGCAGTCCCTCGTAAGAGAAAAAGAAAAAACTACGTCTGCGGCCGTCGTAGGATAATGCCGAGCCGCCTTCGCCAAAGCGAGGTAGAAGGATAGGACCACCTAGTACAGCACCGAAGTCATTTTGTCTGGTTGCCGGCTTGGCAAGACGACGAGCATTGTTGAACCAGTTATTAGCATCAAAGATATCATTGCGAAAGTAGTTGAAGAGCGTTCCATGAAACTCATTTGTTCCCGAACGTGTCGCCACCTGCACCTGAGCTCCAGGCTGACGTCCGAATTCAGCGGCATAGGTAGAGGTTTGTATTTTGAATTCCTGCAGGGCATCGATTGACACAAGATTATTGGTGCCACCGGATACCGAGAAACCCGGCAGCGAACCTCCCGTGGGCTGACCAACATTAGCCGCCAGAACGCCAATATTCGCGCTCACGCCATCAATGGTGAAGTAGTTCGCGTCTGCCCGCTGTCCATTGACACTAAATTGGCCCAGTTCGGCTCCGCCTGCTTTGGTCAGAACAACTCCTGGACTGAGTGTCATCAACGATTGAAAACTCCGGCCGTTGAGCGGCATGTTCTCCACAAGCGGTCTGTCAACAGTCGTGACCACTGCCGGCGATTCGTCTAACAGTGATGCTCCGTCAACCAGAACAGTTTGGCTGATACTGCCGATCTTCAAAGAAATCCTGAGCATCTTCTGATCATTCACGTTCAAGACAATATTGCTTGTTTCATACGTGCCAAAGCCGTCACGCTCAGCTTTCACTATGTAACTACCAGGAGGAAGCAGCGGCACAACGAACCCGCCATCATCGCCCGTAGTTGTTGTCCGTCGAAATCCTTGTCCAATGCTTATAACCGCGATATTGACACCGGGAACGACTTCTCCGTTTTGGTCCAGTACCGTTCCGCTGAGAGTTGCGGTTGCACTCTGTGCCTGAATCGTAGTGAATGATGAGTGCATGACCAAGAGGAGACACAACGCAAAAGGAAACAAACGAAGAAAAACGGCTGTCGCAGCCTTCATGTTTGCGCGCAAAGGGTGATGGCGTGTGTCGTGTTGAGGACAGCAGGCACACCTACAGACTTCTGGGCATCTGGGCATTTTGCTTCTCCTGGATTTAGGACACGCCGCCGGGCGAAGACACCGTGTCAAATGATTTCTAGCTCTTCATCACCGCCTGGGTGAAGCAATGAAGATCAAGGCCCGCTAGTTGGTTCTTTGCCGCCGGTTTGACAATAGATAACTCGTAAGACCGTATTACGTCTTCAAAGAAACCTCAAAAAGTTCTCATTTACTCACGGTCTGGTACTGCCGAATCTGTCTCGCTAGCTGCTCGGCTTTCTGCAACGACCGCCAAAAACTTGGTGACTTAATCGCAGTGGGGAAACTCTGCGACGAGATCGTGAAAGCCGAACGAACGGCATCGGTGTTAGAGAGTGCCAACTTATGGAGTTGCTCCACCGCACGAGCCAGCTCAGCATCGCTCTGAATCAACTTATCCTCCCCAACGGATAGCTCCGTACCCGGAGAAAATACCGGCTGCAGCTCTTCTCGTAGAAGGACATTCTTGCGTTCAAAAGCAGTCGCATGCTCATGAACCATCTCAAGGAATTTCGAACGTGCATCGGGAGCAACCGTTCGCATGTCAACATTGGCAAATCGATGTATGATTCGCTTGAGTTCAACGGCGTGGAAGAACGCGCTATAAGCGCGATTGACCGTTTGTGAAGAGTAATTTCGAATCGACTCATCGATTGGTCCACCCGGATCGCGTTTAAGAAAATAGGCGCGCAGATCCGCATCGACCGCCACTGTGTTCGCTGTTTCCTCGATTTCTTGAACAGAAACAGAACCCGAATGCAACGCGCGCTGCCTGTTCTCAGCCAGGGTGCGAATCTCAATCGTCACTGCCGGGTTGTTGAGCACCGGCGCCAGCGCGCGCAAAAATTCGCCTTTGCGTTCCTGACTCTCAACCACTCCCTCAACGCGCAGTGACCCACCTGCACTACGCGTGAGGTTGACTTGCTCGTTCAGGTCGGCCTTGGCCCGATTGAGCAAGTATGCGACGTCGACTTCGAGCTCTGCGGAAGCTACCGGTGGCGCCGACGTGCTGGACGAAGGAGGGACTCGGCTAGCGGTGAGGTCCCGAAACGCCCAGTCTTCGGGCCTGCCAGGTTCCCCGGCCCCTCCGGTCAGCTCCGGCTCGATCTCGAAGACAGTCGGAGCTACATCCTTCAAAGGCACCAGCTCAAAACTCGCTTCGACAAACCGGAATTCGCGTAAGACGTCACCACGCAATACCAGCAACGTCTGTTCGATTGGGTGAAGGTCGGACTTGCTCAACGTAAGCGTGGCTTTCAATAATTGACTGGCTCCAATCGTCCTGGCTTTTTCGTAACGCAACACATACGTCGCGGATCGTTCTTCCACTTCCGCGAGCGCCGGTTGTTCGATCAAAAGGGCGAATGATTGGGCCGATGGCTGTAATTGCCAGATATCATCAAGGTTCAACAGCAGATTTTCAGGAGCCGCAACTGCCGGCTGTGACTGCGGCTTCGAACCGTGGTGAAAAACCACGCGCGCGCCGTCTGCTTTCTGCCACGCGCCGCCAATCAGCTTGTTCGACTGGTCATAAAGTCTTTGCGCTGAAGCTCCGCTGCCACGGTTTTCCCAAATCTCGATCTTGTGTTGTGCAACGATCGCGCCTTCAGCACTGCGGCGCTCTTCCAGGTTAATGAAGCGATGCCTGACCTGGTCTGTGCGTTCGGAACTCTTCTCGACCACCTTGGCCTTTTGAAGCAGATCCGTTGCCGTAATGGCTCGCGAGAGATTGACCTTGAAGTAAAGGAAACCGGTAACAACAAGTACGGACACCAGCACGATCAACCAGCCCGGGCGTCGCCAGAACTGTGAGCGCTTCGCACCGGACGATTGACTCAGTAAGTGAAGAAGCTGAGTTTCACGTGTCGTCTCTTCAACTAAGGCGACTCCAGTGAACAGTCCCTTCAGCCGAGATCGAAGCCGGAAAAGCACTCCCTGTTTTCCGGCCTTCGTTTCCTCCCACTCATCGGCTTCAGGGACTACACTAAGGAGTGAGGACAGAGCGATGTTCGGCGCTTCCCCGGTGACATAAGCCTCGTCCGGCGCCGGATCCTTGTAGACAACGTGAAGGCTTGGTCCATTCTCATCGCGGAAACAAGCCTCGAGAGATCTTCCCTCGCTGAGTTCGATCCACGCCCACTGTTCAGCCTGCGTTCGCGCAGGGTCGACGCTGAAGAAAAGCATCTGCACACCCTGCTCGCTGGAAACTTCGACAAACTCAATCGGATCGTCAGGCGTGAGATTGAGGCCCAACTCGCTCAAGTCGGAACTGACTTTCAATGAGCTGACCAGACATCCATTGATCGCGATGCGCAACTCCTGAGGTTTGTGTTCGTGCGTCTTGCGCAGGCGATAAGCAAACTTCGTCGTGAGATCGCTTGAACCCCCGCCGGATGCGCCCCCGCCGCCTGCATCTCCAGGCGGTCCTTTCGGCTCGGGTGGTTGAGCCTCATAGCGTTGGGCCAGCCGGGGCAGACCCAACAAGCTATTCACCGCATCGAGACATGCACAGCAGCTCACAATGTGAGCCAGCTTTGCGGTCGTGAGCGCATCCGCGCTATTGCCGTTGTAAACTTCGTCCAACTCTTCATTCGTCAGACACTCGCCGCGCCGCGAGTTGAAGATCATCTGGCGCAACTCCAGCATCAGATCGCAATCCGTCTTCAAATAACGAACCTGATTGGCATCAGAAGGTTCTGCGCCATTCACAAACCTGAGACGGCCGGGCTCGTCCATAAACAGCTTGACTTCACGACGCGCGAGCCGTTGCCACTGGTCAACGCAATGTCGCGAACTGTTCAGAATGCTCGCGATCTCGGTAGGGAAGTAGTCGTGAAAGAAACGCAGAATCAGAACGCTGCCGGCACGCGACGATTCTTTTCTCACACATGCGTAAGTGCAGATCTGGTGAAGCTCTTCAAAGGCCTGCATGCGGCGCGGAGGTTCGATCGTCGTCCAGCCGAGTTTACAGGAGTCGTAATCAGCAACTGAGAGCTCCGCCTCAGGCAGCTGTTGCGCCGAGCGACTCAACCGCGAGATATGCATGTAGCGCAACATTCTTCTTAGATACCCGTCGATGTTTTCAATCTCTTCGAGCCTGGTCCGGCCCAGCACGAATTGCACAAACGCATCCTGTACGAGGTCCTCAGCGGCATCCCGTTGCTGATTGGTCAAGCGCATGGCCCAAGCGAGCAGACCTTCATATCGCTCGGTGAACAACCGTTCACGCTTGTCATCTGGTTGTGCGGCCACTCGGCGCGGATCCAGCATCTCGTTTCTGGGCTTTCTGGATTAGTCCCGTCGGGGCTTCTGGAACTCGTCCTGTAAAACGGTCGAACCTGGAACGACCTTCAACTCAAACCCCGCTGCCTTCTCTGGGGAGGCTGCGTTCGGAGCTGTTACATACATGTGTATTTACGCGAGGGGATCTCAAAAGAAAAAGTTAGATAAAGTGAAGAAAATAAAAGGGATATAAGTGCCGCTAGAAACACTCCGACCGTCACGCTCTCGCAACAGAGAGATCGCGTGTTATGAGATTGAGTCCGATCAATTCGGCGGTGATCCGAGTGAGATCCTGGGCGTTGCGATCACCGCAAACTTGTCATCCTTTGTCCTCCACCATTCGTGACGATGATGGCCGTGCTAAAATGCGCGACGCACTCAACCAGCCATCCATTGAAACACGAATGGAGTACTGATCACTCAGTTGGTGAACGTCAATTGATGTTGAACATGCGCAGGATTAGGATTGCCGGGCAAAGTCCGTCTTCACAACTGAAGCCGGCTGCATTTCGGATCCTGCGATGCGGCGGATGTTAATGCCGTGCTCACAGCATGTCAAACGTTTTTTGATAAAACACATGACACGAATGATCGAGAAATCGCATTTGCGAACGAGAGTCACTCATGGACCAAAGAGAATTGACCGCCATACTGCAGGATCCGAGTAGCGCTATGCGTCGATTGTTGAGCGTGTGGTCCGATGTTCCCGTACCGTTGATGCTGGACGTCGACTGGGATCGTGGTCCACTCGTTTTGGTTGGGTTGTCTGATCGAATGATGTGGCCTCTGCTGCCGCCCGGAAGCTTGTTGCAGTTGGATCGGAGTGTACGAACGGTCGATGACGGAACGTGGACGGAGTTTGAGCGCCCGATATATCTGATCGAGTACCGCAACAGGTTTTATTGTTGCCACGCGCAGCGGCGGGGCGACTACTTGCGTTTGATCTCACACGGCGAGTCACAAGCCGCGACGTCGATTTCGATTCCTTTTAAAGAAGCGAGAGTGCGCGGTCAGGTAACACCTATATTCCGTCCGTTGGCAACGAGAGGCAGCGCCGCGGGGAGACCGAGCGGCAAACGGAAGTAAACTCTGCGGCTCTCTGCGGCCCTCTGCGCTCTCTGCGTTAGAGAGATTTTTCAACGCAGAGGGCCGCAGAGAACCGCAGAGTAGTCACCGTACAATTAGTACCCGTGGACCGCTTCGAGCCGGCGCCACGTTTTGATCGTGGTCAACGAATGAGACGGCGCAAACCCGAGTCGTTCCGCCTTGATTGCCAGGCCTGCATAACTGAGCGTGGTTCCGGTCCGTCTCTTCAGTTGAATGAGCGTCTTCGGTAGACATTGGTTAGTCCGCACACCCATTCGCCTCATGTACGCGACGAAATCGCGATCCGGAAAGAGCAGTTCGGCCGCGAAAATCTCCGCCCCAACCTCGATACTCTTGTTCAGGTTTGACTGATCGCAATAAGAAATACCGAGGTCTCGATCTCGAAAGTAGTGCTTCAGCTCGTGGGCCATGGTGAAAACCTTCGGATCCTGTGGCAGGCCCTTAGCCACCATGACTGTCGGACCGAGCTCATCGTTGATGAACGCGCCGCGCAGGTTTCGAAAACGATGCGGCCACTCGTCAACGACGATCCCATTTTTGGCGTAGATACGCAGCAGGTCGCTGACGAGAACGCGTGGTGACGAGAGCCCATTCTCCGCGCGCACCTGGCGCGCCAGTTGTCGCAGATCTTCGTAATAACTTTGTGTATTCACTTCTGTTTTCCCCCTTTCCGGCCGGGCTTGGGTCGTGCTTTTCCCTCGTAAATACTGCGGGCCCGGCGAAACTCCGCGTACTTCCTCAACTCCTCGAGATCGGCAGGATGTAACTGTCTTGCCGTTCGCAAGAGCGCTTTGAGATTTTCGTCTTCTTCGGCGTCGAGCATGGCAGATGGGAAGAAGGAAATGATCGACACGCCGAAGAAATGCGAGATGCGTTCCAGGTCTTTAACGCTGGGCCGATATGTTCCCGTTTCCCATCTGGAGATGGTGTTTGATGCAACTTTCAGGTTAGTTGCGAGTGATTCCTGTGAGAGTCCTTCACCGTTATTGTAGTTGATACGCAGATCCCTGATTCTTGCTGCGATGTGATCGAGCAGATCCATTTGCTATTCCTCTTTTCTCATCCTTTATGAGGACGACATTTAACCAATATCGTTGACAAGGAGGTTGAGGCCACGTATTATACGCGCTCGGCCTAATTTTTCAATGGTGAAGAGCAGTACCTCACATGAATAAATTTCTACTTCGCAAACGAATGTTTCTCGCCTCGGCTTCGAGCGGTACGACTTCTTACATTTTGGCGGAAGTTGAATCGAGTAGCGGTGGCGAATACAAGTGGGGCCATTACATGTTGACGATTGCCGATTGTCGTCGATGTATTCAACTGGAATTTTTTCTCGGTACGGTGCGGGCGCGGCGAGAGAGTTTGAGAAAAGTCGATCTGCTGCTCAAGGTGCTCGGATCGTTTCGCAATGCGCTGTTGAGTGAGGCGCAGGCGATTACCGAGTACGAGCGCTCCGGGAAACGCGTGAAGAGCAAGTCGCAAAAAGGTGCAAAAGAAAAATAGGCCCTACAGGACATATAGGACCTATTCTCTAATTGTCGCTTTACTTCATGAAGTTGCCGGCACGTGAGCGGCGTCGGGTGTCTCCTCCACCTTTTCCCATTTCACCAGTTTCAGATCCAGGACGAAAATTGCATAGATCACCGGCACGAGCAGCAGTGTGATGAATGTGGCCACACTGAGTCCGCCGATCTGCGCGTAACACATCGGCTCCCAGAGTGGACCACCATGTGAAGCGAGCGGAAACAGGGCGATCACAGTCGCGCCGACTGTAATCATCACCGGTCGCAATCGCATGATGCCCGCATCCAGCAACGCCTGAATCAACGGCGCTCCCTCAGCGTGTTTCTCCTCGATGAAGTCAAACAGCACGATGATGTGGCTGACGATTACACCGACGAGACTCACAATCCCGAGAAACGCCATGAACCCAAACGGCTGGCCCATGATCCAAAGCGCCGCCAACGCGCCCACCATCCCAAACGGCACCGCCGCAAACACGATGAACGGTTTGATGGCGTTCTTGAACTGAAACACCAGCGCCATGAAGATCATCAACACCGAAACCGCCAGCACGATGACCAAATCCCTAAAGCTCTTGACCTGGTCTTCTTCTTCGCCGCCGATCTCCAATCGATATCCGGCCGGCATCTCTCGCTGCAACTCCTTGAGCTTTGGACGCGCCGCTTTCATGACTTCCGAAGCGAGTCGCCCGTCAGCAGGCATCGCCGACACAGTGATGGTCCGAAACTGATTGCGCGAACGCATCTTTTCAGTCTGCATTCCGTA
>DATDFV010000294.1:0-2010 GCA_036522415.1 Pyrinomonadaceae bacterium
CAGTACCACCTCGCGGTAGCGGGTGGGTGCGCAGCTTCTTGTGATGATTGGATCTTGGCTGCGCACCCACCCGCTACCGCGAGGTGGTACTGACTGCTTCCAAGTTAGTTCACTATTCGGACTGGAGAGACCAATGACAGCAGATACCAGGTTGAGTGATGAATCTGACTACGCAACGCTTCAAACCCTGTCACAGAAATTCTGGACGTGGCGCGCGGAACACATGCCTATCTCTTACGACGACATTCCGCGCATGGAACGTCCGGTCGGCTGGGTTCCCGATTGGTCCGCGACAGCCATCGCGAAACGAAGAGATGATCTGGCTCGCTTCACGGAAGAACTGTACGCCATCAATTGCTCCGCCTGGCCGGTCAGTCAGCAAGTTGACTATCGATTAATCGCTTCAGCTTTGGCGCGAGTGCATTGGGAACTCAATATCACTCGCAGCCATGAGCTGAATCCGGATTTCTACGTTCATCAAACCCTGGGTGCAATCTTCCTGCTGTTGTTAAAGCCCGCGCCCTTTGATCCTGATCGCTGTAAAGAAATCATCATTCGTCTTCGAAGCGTTCCCAAGACAACTGAAGCAGGCAAACAAAATCTGACACAGAATGCGATACGACCTTTCGCCATCGCCGCAATCGAAAAACTGACGAAAGTGCGCCAATGCCTTTCGACAGTCGCAACGGAACTTGAACCATTCTTCGATCCCGCACAAATTCCGGACCTAAAATTGGCGACTGACGAAGCGATGGTCTCGTTGGAATCATTTCGCACATGGCTTGAAGCAGAACTTCCGAACATGGACGTCAACACCGCCGTGGGCCAAGACAGTTACTGCTATTTTCTTAAACAAGTCGCGTTGCTGCCGTTTACTCCTGAGCAATTGCTCGTCATGAGTAAACAGGAGTGGGAACGTTCCATAGCTTTTGAATTATTTGAGCGAACAAGAAATGAAGGACTTCCAACACCGCCGGTATTCGCGACTCAGGCTGCGCAGATTGAACGTGAAGCTGAGCTCGAAAATGACATCCGAAGGTTCCTCGAACGTAAAAGCATTCTGACCATGCCCGATTGGGTCAAGCACTACCATAATCTCCCGCTTCCATCGTATGTCGCGCCACTTTCGTTTATGGGGGTGACAGACGATCTAACCAGCGCTACCAGACTCAATGAAGACGGAATCAGTTACATCAAAGTTCCCTCAGCTGACCTTGACTACTTCTCACTCGCAATCGCGAGAGATCCGCGTCCATTGATAGTTCACGAAGGTGTTCCCGGTCACTATCTACAGCTCGTACTTTCCTGGGCCCATGAAAATCCGATTCGCCGGCACTACTACGATTCCGGTGCCAACGAAGGGATTGGTTTTTATGCGGAAGAGCTGATGATGCAGTTTGGTCTTTTCGACGACAGTCCGCACACGCGTGAGGTGCTGTACTCATTTATGAAGCTGCGGGCGGTACGAGTAGAAGTTGACGTGAAACTCGCGCTTGGGCTGTTCACTATCGACGATGCTGCTGCTTATTTGCAGAAGGTTGCGGATTTGGATCCCTCAACGGCGTGGCAGGAAGCCACGTTCTTCGCATCTGCACCAGGCCAGGCGATCACTTACCAGATTGGCAAGTTGCAGATTATTTCGTTTCTCGCGGATGCTCGAAGAATCCAGGGCGACGAGTTCAACCTACGAAGCTTTCATGATTACGTTTGGAAAAACGGCAACGTGCCGATCGCTTTACTGCGTTGGGAGCTGTTGGGCTCAAGTGACGAGACTGAGACGTTGGCGGGCTAAAGAGAACCGTCGATCAGAAGCCCCATTCTCAACACACGTACGCTCTTTTGTCGGAGCGCGGCCGTCGACGGCCGCCTCCATCGATCAGGACCAACAACCATATACACCTCGTTCCAAACTCGACTTACGCAGCTCACCGCGTTAATCTCCCATTCGATCTACTACCTCACTCTGAAAGTTGAACTCCTCACAATGCTTCTCAAGGACATACCACACCA
>DATDFV010000295.1:0-45088 GCA_036522415.1 Pyrinomonadaceae bacterium
GCGCGACCTGCGAGATGGGCGATCATGGCGACCAGTTGACCTGAACTAATTGGTTTGGCGATGTGAATTTGATAACCAGCGTCGAGTGCGCGCTGTCGATCCTCTTCACGAGCATAGGCGGTGAAAGCAGCAGCAGGAACCTCGCCACCTCGTTCGGCGGGTAATGATCGAACTCGATTGATCAGGCTATAGCCATCCTCACCGGGCATTGCAATATCGCTCATCAAAACATCCGGATGCCACGTTTCCAATGCTTCCAGAGCCTCGCTGGCCGACTCACACGCAAAGACTTCGGCGCCCGTTCTCCGAATAAGGGTACTAATGATTTGTCGAGCGTCTGGCTCATCATCAACAACCAGCACGCGTAGTCCGTTCAATTTCTTTGCGTTGTCTACGTTGTACTCGCCACTATGATTCAGCCGCACTGCATCCGCGCGTTCAAGTAACAGGGGAAAAGTAACGCAAAATGTAGCACCGCAATCTTCACCTGCACTCTCAGCCCTGATTGTTCCGCCATGCAACTCCACAAGGTGACGAGCGATGGCGAGTCCCAATCCGAGTCCGCCGTAATCACGCGTCGTAGAACTGTCAGCCTGCCGAAAACGATCAAACACTCGGGGCAGAAACTCAGCAGTTATGCCCTGCCCACTATCTTTGACAGTCAACTGGACATGTTCGTCTCGCTGTCGCAACTGAACCTCGATCCATCCGCGCTCCGGCGTAAATTTCACGGCGTTCGAAAGTAAGTTCCAGACGATTTGCTGCAAACGTGACGAGTCTCCTGAGATTGAACCGATCACGGGATCGCGTGTGTAGGTTAGTCGAATGGCTTTGGCCTCGCTGGCTGGACGTACGACAGTAATTGCCGCTTCGACTGCAGACGAGATGTCTACGGATTGAACCTCGAGATTCAGCTTGCCCGATATGATTCTGGAAACGTCGAGCAAATCATCGATCAGCTGTGTTTGAATCCTGGCATTTCGTTCTATTGTCTGCAGGCCTTTGGCGAGCAGGACGTCATCGATGTCGGGGCCTCGTAGAAGTGAAGCCCAGCCCAAGAGTGACGTCAGCGGAGTACGGAGCTCGTGCGAGAGCGTTGCCAGAAACTCGTCTTTGATGCGGTTCGCTGCTTCCGCTTCGGCCCGTGCCTGACGTTCATCCAACAATAACTGCTTACGAGCTTCCTCCAAACGCGTGAGCTCGCCGAGATATCGCGAAAGCTCTTCAATATGCTTTTGGGCAACATCGGCCTGCGCTTCCGACGCTTCGATGTTCTTCAGGTAAGTGCGGTATGTAAAGTAGATGATGAGAATGATTGGAACGGTTGCGATCATCGCGTACAGGCCAAATAGACCGATTGAATGCGCGATGATGCCGGCCGCAGAAGCCCCGGCGAAATATGTCATCGAGGTCCAGAGATAATACTTCTTCCACGTTTGCCAGATGGATTCATTGATCTTGTACGACTTCTCGACGGCGATGAGACTCGTGTTTGCAAGGTATTGGACAAACGCCATGAAACAGATGGCGATCAGAAAATTCGGTGAGTATGCCGCCGACACGATTTGGCGTGGTGGCCCAAAAACTAAAGTCAGTGCACCGGCAGTAATAAAAGTAGAAGTGGCAAGGACAGACGCATTCAAGAGAATCGTGCGTGGCTTCTTACTTATCAGCAACGTCGTACAGACCCCTTCCAGTGCTGAAAGCACGACGGCCGCGGCTCCACCGTAAAGCAGGAGCGTAAGAAAAATAAACGTATCCGCCACGGTTATTCGGCCGCTCACGCGAGGGATTGGAACTGCGACCAACGAACTGACGGCGACGAACAGGGCCAGCAGGATGAATGGAGTCGTCAGATTTGCGAATTGCAATTCATAGAGGCAAACGAGGCTGATTAGCGAACCGCAAACAACGATGGACCACATGTAAATTCGAGCGAAGCGTTCCTGGTTCATCACGATTACGTCCTCGAGGCAAAATTTGGGGAAACCTATGCTGTCGAAAATGTTTTATATGCTCTTGCAAAAAAGACCCCACGGTCCTGGGAGCGCAGGCGTCCTCGTCTGCCAGTGTCCCGGCTAACCAACAACCATTGACCGAGTTGGTTGCTTTGGACGCGGGCAGGCGAGGACGCCTGCGCTCCCAGGACCGTGGTATCTCTTTGCAGGACCTCTATAAGTTGAATGTCACTCATCACCTGCTACCGGAAGCATGCACGCTGTATCGTCGCCATTTATTCTGGCCGACTGAGCTTGAAGGAATAAGTCACCAGTAATGACGCCGTCTCCAGTAATGACGCCATCTCCAGTGATGACGCCATCCGAAAGGAACTCGCCATCTGCAAGGAGCTCACCAACCCCCAGAAGGAGACTTACCGGCAGGAAAGGCTTACCGTCTCCGGTGATCACGCCATCACTCGTCATAATCTGATCTCCGGTGATTACGCCGTCTGAGATCATTGTGTAGTCGCCCGTGATCACGCCGTCTCCTGTAATCACTCCGTCGCTCAACAAAGTGCCTGGTCCATAGACGCGCTGATATCGCGTTATGAGATCAGAGCCAGTCGCGTAGGTATGATCGAGAGTTATGCCACGTGACCACGTAAACACCGTATTCGCGATAGTGTTCTGTGCCGGAGGGGGATCACCAATGAGCAGCGGATCTCCGACGGGAGTATTTTGCGTTAGATTTGTCCGCACCAGCCGCGCCAATTTGATCGCGCCCTTTATATTGATCTCGCCTGCGCCTTGCTCAAACATGTTGAAGCCGGCAAGCGGTTGAGCCGTGTATTGCAGCAAGACCTTAACGAGGTTTGGGGTCAATGTTGGATTGGCTTGTAACAAGAGGGCTGCTGCACCGGCGACAATCGGAGTCGCCATTGATGTACCGCTCAGATACATCATCTTCTTCTCAGGAGTGCTGCTAACACCGGCGTCCAGCTGAGGGTTAGCAGTAACCAACGCGTTGTTAACTGCCTCCGCATCGATCAACTTGTTTCCAGGTGCCACGAGGTCTGGCTTTACAAGATTGTCGTAATGTCGTTCACCAGCGTCATCGGTCCAGTAGCTTCGTGTCGGACCACGTGAACTATAGGAGGTAACCACATCGTCGCTGCGGTCATCGGTTCCAAAAGTGTTGGTCGCGCCCACTGTAATCGCAGATGGTTCGTTACCAGGTGCGTGGACGTGTCCGTAGACTTTCGTTCCACCCGAGTTAATGCCGTTGTTGCCGGCGGCGGCACTTACCACTACTCCACTATCGACGAGAGAACGAACAGCCAGACATACAGGATCGTTCTTGTAAGAATCGATCGCGGCCATTCCCAAACTCATGTTCACAACTCGAATGTTGTAAGTGGCACGATTGGTTGATACCCAATCCAGGGCAGCCAGCACTCCTTCAGTTGAACCGATCCCTTCAGAGTTGAGCACTCGCAAGTTTAGAAGGCTCGCATTCGGAGCAATGCCCATGTATTGACCGCTGAAGAGACGACCACTACCAGCCGCTATCGAGGCTACGTGGGTGCCATGTCCGTAAGGATCGTCGGTCCGGTTCTCGCCAGTGAAATCTCTATTGACCAGGACGCGCAGGTAGTTGTTCTTGTCGAGAAATGATTTGTGGTTGTTGTCGATGCCCGAATCAAGAATGGCGATTCCGATTCCGGTACCATCAACACCGCTATTGATACCGTCATCCGTTCGAGCGTAATCAGCTCCAGTCGTGTACGAAACGTGGCCCAGAGTGCGCACTTCACGATCCAGCGAAATGTGTGCAACCTCGGGACGCTCGGCAAGAGTAAGCGCCGCGTTGGCGCTCATGTTCACAACCCGGAATCCCAAATTACGAAACTTACGGACGTTACGACCGGCCAGACCAACTAACTCGGTATCGATGTCATTGCCTGCGACCAGGTTTGCGGGCTGAATGATGACCCGGACGAGGTCGTTACCCCGGCCGTTATCTTTTTTCATTCTTAGGTCGGCGGACGTTTTAATTCTGGAGGCTGGTTTGAGGACTGGTTGGGTTTTTGTCTCACCACCCTGAATCCGTGCCCTTGCGGAGAAAGGGCACAGCAAAGAGACACATAAGAGGGTAATGAGGAGCGCTTTTATCATCAGGTACTCCGAACTCCGAGGCTAAAACAGGAATACGGGGAGTCTCTTAAGTCGGGGGTTTTAAGACTGAGACGGGCCGAAAACGCGTGGAAAGTTTGGGGGAGCCGCCATAGTAACAGCGGATAACACATGTTTCAACCTGTTTTTACAGATTTCCTTTGTTTTTTTGTAAATGGGTTCACATTTTCCACTAAGATCGCGCTCCTACGGACGAGGTCTCGTGTGTTGGAGGATGTTGTCTTCTATTCGACAGATGCGAGGGCCGAGGCACTGCAAGAGGATATAGTTTTTCTGCCGTTACGTAACTATATTGGTCTGGATCACACAAAAAAACACTGACCTGCGTAGGAGTGAGGGATGCAAAAAAGAAAAATCTATCCGCTGGCGTGCTTGCTTGTCCTTCTGACCGTCGGAAGTAGTAGTGTCTTTTCACAGCAGGCAGGAACAGCATCCACGACAGGCAAACTGGTCGAGATCAAAGTTCCGGCACCTTCGTTGAAAGGCAATCTGCTAGGTGATCCGATTGAACAAAGTGTCGCCGTTTACTTACCACCTGGCTACGACACGTCTCCAACCAAACGGTATCCAACGCTCTATCTTCTTCACGGTTTCCTTTCAACCAACAAGGCATGGACGACAAATGGTTACCAGGGAATGAGTCTGCAATCGTTAATGAACGAAATGATCAGGCGAGGCACGACTCGTGAACTGATCGTCGTAGCGCCAAACGAGTGGAATGCTTACAAAGGCGCCTTCTATACGAACTCGGTGGTGAACGGTAATTGGGAAGACTATATTTTTCGCGACCTCGTTCAAACGATTGACGAGCGCTATCGCACTATTGCACGTCCCGAAAGTCGCGGCATTGCGGGACATTCAATGGGAGGCTACGGCGCAGTCTCGCTCGCAATGAAACATCCGGACGTATTCAGTGTTGTGTATGCACTGAGCCCATGTTGCCTGGGTTTCGAAGGAGACTTCGCTTCAGAGAACCCGGCATGGTTGAGCACATTGCGACTCACGAAGAAAGAGCAATTGAAAGAGAAGCCCGGATCGTTCGAAGAGTTTTTCCAGATCGCGTTCGTCGCGGTGTCGGCGGCGTTTTCGCCAAATCCTCAACGTCCCCCGTTCTTCGTCGATTTTCCGTATAGCGAGCACGATGGAAAGCTCCAGCGAAATGAAGAGGTGTTTGCGTTATGGAGAAAGAAGATGCCGCTCTACATGGTCGAAGAGAACAAGCAAAACCTGATGAAGCTTCGCGGCATATTCATCGATTACGGTGAGAAGGAAGAGTTTTCACATATTCGAATCACGACCCAACAATTCTCAAAAGCGCTTTCTGAACGCAACATCCCACACGTATTTGAGATATATGCAGGTGGAGATCATGGCAGCATGATCCGTCAGAGGCTTGAGACACGTTTGATTCAATTCTTTGCTGAGAAGCTGGATTTTGGACCCGATTCAGTCACCGAAAAACACAAATGAACGCGGATCACGGTGGCCAACTTTGAGGTTGACGTAGGGACGTTGACTCGATAACAAACAAATCGCGGGTCAGTGGATTGACATCATTGGAATTCCTGAGGGTGACTATATCGTTCGTGCCAGCATCAACATCTCAAACACGTTCGATGAGGGCACCAACCGCTACACAAATGCGGTAGAAACGATGATTCACATCCCCGATTCTCACAAGAAAGTAAAGACCGATTAGCACGCACTTTGGAGTGCGACGGCAGGCCGTCGCACTCCAAAGTTAACTATCCCGCCGAATAACAACCACCGACAAGTCATCAACTAGTTTGTGACTTGCACCAAAATCCTGAACAGCAGCCAGCACTGAAAAGAGGATCGTTTCGGCTGACACTCTGTTCATCGTGTCGTTTTGCTCGAGTGCCGCAATACGCAATTGCGTCTTGATTCGCTCAAGTCCAAACTCTTCATCAGAGTTGTTCACCGTTTCAAGTACACCATCTGAATACGCGAGCAACACGTCACCCGGGCCCAGCTGAACACTACCACGCACATATGGCGCAGTTGGTAATACTCCGAGTAACAAACCGCCTTCTGATAATGCCTCGAGCTCTCCATTCGACCTGAGCAAAAGGGCTGGTGGATGTCCCGCACTGCAATAGTCGAGCATGCCGGTTGCCGAATCCAAGCGCGCAACAAACAAACTGGCGAGCGGCACAGTCGAAGCCGTCAAACACACATCACGATTCACACCTGCCACGATCACTTCTGGCTCGGATTTCACTGCTGCACGCGCGCCAACCAAACTCACGAGGTGAGTCGTCCACATACCGGCCGCCAGACCCTTGCCGCTGATGTCACCCAAAGCAAGGACTGCTCGGTTGTTACCATCGCGTACTGTGAAGAAATCGCCCGCCAAATGTCGCACTGCAAAAATCTCATTGGCGATTTCAAAGTCTCCATAGCGGATCAATCGCGGAGCACATAAGCGGCGGTGTACCTGCGCAGCTTCGAAGATTGCTGCATGCAATTCAGCGTAGTCTTTCTGCAGGTCATTGAGCTTCAGCTCCAACTCTTCGCGACGCACTGCGATCGAACGAGGACGATGAGTAGGAGTAACTTGAAGCGCTCGACGTCTTGTTGCTAGGCCAGCTTGACTCATTACGATAACCTCATCCAACAAACTTGTACCCACTACCGTGTACAGTCAGAATGAAGCGCGGTTCCTCCGGGTTGGGTTCCAGCTTCTGACGCAAATGAACGATATGCGCATCAACCGTGCGCGTAGTTGGATAATTCTCGTAGCCCCAAACGGCATCCAATAATCGATCTCTACTCAGTGTTTCAGCAGGATGGGCCACGAAGTATGCCAACAGCGCGAACTCCTTTGAAGACAGTTCCACTGGTTGACCACCTCGCAAAACCTCGTTGCTTCTTACATTCACTTCCACATCGCTGAACCGATAAACCTCGGCATTCGCCGCCTGCGGTGATGCCCGCCGCAGTACTGCTTTGACTCTCGCCATTAATTCGCGAATCGAAAACGGTTTAGTGACGTAGTCATCTGCACCTAATTCAAGTCCTACAACCTTATCGATTTCCTGCCCTCGCGCGGTCAGCATAATGATAGGCATTGAAGGTTTCCTGGCTTTCAATTGCTTGCAAACATCCAGACCACTCATCTTCGGCATCATCACATCGAGCACGACGAGATCTGGTTGATCTGCCATTGCGCGGTTCAAGCCGTCCACTCCGTCAGCAGCACTGATCACTTCGTAGCCTTCATACTCGAAGTTGTCGCGTAGCCCTTGAACCATCGCGGGCTCGTCTTCAACGATCAGTATTCGCGTCTTTCGGTCGGATCCATTTGGGGAGTTTATTTTGGTACTCATGATTAATTGCCTCGACACTCAGCTACGCCATGCCTTCTGCCTGGGCCAGATGTCTCGTCCCAAGCGGCAGAGACAGTATGAACTTGCTTCCACGCCCCGGAGTGCTTTCCACTTCGATATCGCCGCCATGCGCTCGGGTGATATGCTGAACTAACGATAGTCCAAGTCCGCTTCCTTTTGTGTTATGAACCAGCGGATCTTCGGCCCGATAGAACTTCTCAAAAATCTTTGTCTGATCGCGGCTCGCAATGCCAATGCCGTGATCCTCAACTTCCAGTTTCACTTTGCTATTGTCCTTGTACAACTTCACGCCGAGAAACTTTTCACGATTCGAGTACTTCAAGGCATTGTTCACCAGGTTTACCAAAGCACGCGCAATCGCTTCTCGGTCGACATACACCTGCGGGAGATCCGGTTCTATGTTTTCCTTGAGTTCAAAGCCTTGCTGCTCCACTTGATAGCGATATGAATCAAGTGTATTCCGCACGAGCTCAGCAATATCAGTTTCGCGAAATTCGTATTCCTTGCGGCCAGCTTCGATTCGCGAAAAGTCGAGGATGTTATTAATCAGCGCTGTCAAACGTTCGCTCTCTTTGCGAATGATCTGGTAGTACTGATCCTTCTTATCTTGAGTTGTAATACGACCCAGCTCAAGCGTCTCTGCGTAAAGTCGAATCAAAGCCAACGGTGTGCGCAATTCATGGGAGACATTGGAAACAAAGTCAGACTTCAATCTGGCAACGGCCATTTCTTTCCCGACGATGCGCTTCGTCAATATCACACCACCGATGATCAGCAATGACAAGATGCCAAGGATTAAGAAACTGCGATGGACCCACTGCTCACCAAGCTGCTTCACGCTGGTTCCCTGATACTTGATGCCAACTGAAAGTGGTGAAAAGACATTCTCAAGCTTGCGCGTTACTTCGGGTTTGCCTTCTCCCCAACCGCTCGAGACCGCGATCGGCTTCATCATCTCCATGTTTTCGGCCTCACCAGCGTAGACCATCATTGCCATCGGGTTGCCACTTTGATACTCCGCCAATCTTTCAGCGAGGACGTCGTCGATCATCTTTGGAAAGAAAGACTTCTTCAGATAGATTGGGTCAAAAACAGCACCTCCCAAAAGGACTCGATCCTTCGAAGTCCCAGGTAAAGGAAATATGGCGACCGTCTCATAAAACTCTCCTCCAGCACGCTTGGCCACACCGGAAGAGAAGGTCATTTTGTGAGGCTTCTTGGTCTCGGCGAAGTATTTCCCCTCCACCTTGAACCACGCTTTGTAGGCATCGATTGCCGATTCGTGTTCCTCTTGCACATATTCGTCAGCTAACTGATTCGGCTGCGTGCGCAAGACGATGCCCTTTTCGGAGTCGAACATAAACAGATGCAAGAAGCATGAGCAGTGCGACAGTATCTCGTCTAACTTTTGTTCTTTCTCATCGACACTGGCATCGGCTGTGGGAAACTGATCCCTCGCATCGTCTACCATCCCGTAAGCTTTCTTATTCAATTCCTTTTCCGAAATGGCAAGAAACTCCTGAAAGTCTCGATGAATAGCCGCTTCCAGGAAATTGTCTCGTTCGAACTCTCGTAGCTGACTGAAATTCACGTATATCAGGCCGGCCGCCGGCAAAAGAAACCCAACACTAAGGGTTAGAAACAGCCGGAACCTATTAAAGCCTCCTACAAGTTTTCTCTTCTTCAGCTTCATATCAGACTGGGAACCAAACGAGCGTGAGAATACTCGCGTCGGTATTAAAGGGTGTCAAGCGTACGTAAAAAGTTGTTAAGAATTGTAAACTGTCCGACGAACTTTGTTTGTCGTGCGTGGAGTTCAAGTCCAGTGATACAACCAGGCCCTGCCCTCCACGTACGACAAACTAAAGTTCGTCGGACATTTGCTTTACTTTTGCTTACACAACTCCGGCAGAAGTTTTCTCAGGTTCACCAGCTTCGGCATGTCGTTGTAAACGATGTATGGTTCGTTAGGATGGTTGACAAGATAGTTCTGATGGTAGTCTTCAGCGGCGTAGAAGGCCGCGAGCGGCACTACTTGCGTGACAATTTTTCCTGAAAACAATTTCGCGTCATCAAGCTGTTTGATGTAGCTTTCTGCTATGCGCTTTTGTTCGTCGTTCGCGTAAAAAATCGCCGAACGATATTGCGACCCGACATCGGGGCCTTGTCGATTGAGTTCAGTAGGATCGTGGGCCACGGAAAAGAATACCTTCAGCAGTTGCCCATACGTGATTTGCGAAGCGTCATAGGTTACGCGAACGGACTCCGCATGACCTGTTGCACCCGAAGAAACGGTGTAGTAGTCGGCAGTATTGGCTGATCCACCTGCGTATCCGGATTCGGCTTTTGAAACGCCCTTGACATGATCAAATACTGCTTCGATTCCCCAAAAGCAGCCACCCGCGAAAACCGCAGTTTGTTGGTTCTTTGTAGTTGCGAGTTGAGCATCAAGTCTTGGGTTCGGAATAGCGACCGCGGCGCTTGCGTTGTTGCATGCATTGAAAATCATTGTTGTACCAACCAGTAGTATTAGAATTACACACACTTTGAGCATGGCATTTTATCTCTCCAGCTTATATACGTAGCACAATCGTAAGCGGATTGCGTATTGAATGCCAGTTTGGACCTTGCTTGGAAGCGGTCCGTACCACCGCGCGGTAGCGGGTGGTTACGAAGTTGACCTGACGCCGGAGAATGGCTTCGCACCCACCCGCTACCGCGCGGTGGTACTGACCTCATCCAACTCGCGACTGTGGAGGAATCGACAATGAGGAAGATACTGACAGTCTTACTTGGCGTAGTTGCGCTTTTGCTAATAACTTCGCTTCCGAAACTCGAATTCAAAACAAATGCCATGACACAAACCAAACTCAAATTCAACGTTTCTTTTCCGGAAACGGCGAGCAAAGAGCCTCTCGACGGTCGACTACTCTTGTTGATTTCAACCAACAACGAAAAAGAACCTCGATTTCAAATCAGTGAAGACTTGAATACACAACAAGTCTTTGGAATCGATGTTGATGGTTGGAAGGCTAAACAAACCAAAGTTGTGGATGCTGACGCGTTTGGTTATCCGCGACGAACTTTGGCGGAGATTCCTGCTGGCGAGTATTGGGTCCAGGGAGTGTTGCATCGTTATGAAACCTTTCACCGCGCGGATGGCCATACGATCAAGTTGCCGATGGACCGGGGTGAAGGACAACAATGGAACAGCGCTCCCGGAAACCTCTACAGCAAACCCGTCAAAATACGAATTGATCCTGGGGCGAGTGTTGACATCTCGCTCGATCAGGTTATTCCACCGATTGAACCACCCAAAGATACGAAGTACGTAAAGCACATTCGAATTCAGAGTGAACGTCTAACGAAGTTCTGGGGACGTCCGATGTTTCTTGGTGCGCATGTGCTTCTGCCCGAAGGATTCGATTCACATCCGGACGTTCACTATCCGCTAGTGATCTTTCACGGTCACTTCCCTTCCGACTTTGGTGGCTTTCGCGAAACTCCTCCGGATCCGAATTTGAAACCCGAATACAGCGAACGTTTTCATCTCGAAGGCTACAACCGGATTGTTGAAGAGCAGGCCTATCAGTTTTACAAAGACTGGACTGGTCCGGACTTTCCGCGTTTTCTCATCGTTGAAATTCAACATGCCAATCCTTATTACGATGACTCATACGCTGTGAACTCGGCGAATCTTGGTCCGTATGGAGACGCAATCACGTACGAACTGATTCCAGAGATCGAAAAGCGTTTTCGTGGAATCGCCAAAGGTTGGGCACGTTTTCTCTATGGCGGGTCAACTGGCGGTTGGGAAGCGCTCGCTGTCCAGATGTTTTATCCGGATGAATACAACGGTTGCTGGGCCTCATGTCCGGATCCAATCGACTTTCGCGCGTACACGGTCGTCAATATTTATGAACACGACAATGCTTACTATGCGGATTCAAAGTGGAAGAAAGTGTCAAGACCTGGCAAGCGAAATTATCTTGGTGAAATCGCGGCAACAATCGAAGATTCGAATTACATGGAATTTGCGCTGGGAACAAACAGTCGTTCTGGAGGTCAATGGGACATTTGGCAAGCAGTTTATTCGCCGGTTGGAAGTGATGGCTATCCAAAACCAATTTGGGACAAGTTGACCGGCAAGATCGATCATTCCGTCGCTGAATATTGGCGTGACAATTACGATCTCGGTTACATCCTCAAGCGCGACTGGGCGAAGCTCGGTCCCAAGCTACAGGGAAAGATCCACATCTATGTCGGAGAAGCTGACAACTATTTTCTGAACAACGCAGTCTATCTTGTCGACGATTTCTTAAAGAGCACCAGAAACCCACGGTACGATGGTGAGGTGGATTACGAACCTCGCGCTGAACACTGCTGGTGCGGAGATCACACGAGACCAAACGCGCTCTCGCGTTTGAGATATCACCAGCTGCATGCGCCTAAAATTGTTGAGCGGATTCTGAAGAGCGCGCCGGCAGGAGCTGATCTTAAGAGTTGGAGATACTGAGGTTCTTCTCTGCGTTACCTCTTCGTTCTCTGCGTCTCAGCGGTGAAGGTAACCAACAACAACCGCAGAGACGCGGAGAACGCAGAGGACGCGCAGAAGGACCGATTGAAGTTTACGGTGGCAGCAGCTCATCCAGGGATCTTATGAGGTCTTGGCCGCGAAGCCCCGGCTGCTTCTTACGCGTTTGACCAAGTGAAATAATTTTTCCATCAGGGCCAACGAGCAACGTAGTAGGAAAGTAGTGAATTCGGTAGCGAGTCTGAAGTTGCTCAATGCTGTTCACTGTGGCCTGGGTCCACGTGAGCGCATTCCGTTTGAGCGTAGGTATCACCATCGTGTAATCGGGATCATTGTTCATGCCGAGTATTTCAAAACCCCGGGCCTGAAATCGTGAATAGGCGAGTTTTTGATACGGCAGTTCTCTGCGACATGGCCCGCACCACAAAGCCCAGAAATCGATGAGCACGTACTTGCCGCGAAACTCCGAAAACTTTCTTTTCTTTCCGTCGAAGTCAGAGAATTGAAAATCCGGCAACTCAGAACCAACCGTCAGCTCAACTCGCTTATAGTCTGATGCCGGATGCTCGCGCATGACGATCTGGTTCTTTTCCAGATCTACTTTCTTCGTTGATACGAAACGGTTGCCAATGCGAAAAACGACGGTTTCCTCTCGTGCTTCAGCTGCTTCCGGCGAAAACCGATCGAGATCAATATAGTTGTCTCCATCTCCATCGACCCCGAGCCATCCATTATTGACACTGATCTTCTTTGACTGAGGATTAAAACCGTACTCCACTAAAGTCTTCTTTCCCTCAACGTCCACAGAGCCCTGAGCGAAAGCAGCTTTTGACTGAAGCAGGAGATTCTCGCCTTCCTTCAATTCATCCCAGGTCACGTTCTTGTAGTACTGCACGACTACGGGATAGCTCTTGAACAATGCATTCTTGAAAGGAAGTTGAATCGTAGTTTGCAAAATGTAGGGACTACCAAACTCCTGACTCTTCATCGGAAAGCGTTCGGCATCCGAGATCATATTGTCGAGATCAAGATCCGCATAGAGAAACGGTTGTTCACCCTCTTCCAAAACGAGCAGCGCGAGAATCGCCGACTTGTCGCGCAACGGATCGTAAAGTCTACCAGCCGTTATCGAAGCATCCGTCGGAGGCGGGGACGCAAACTTTAATTTGGATAGATCTCGCAAAGGTCTGAAGATTATTTGGTCCAAGTCTTCAGTGTTTGGCACCAACTCTCCATCCAGGCTGCCGAGAAATTCCGTGTCCCCTGCGCGCGAGTGGCCGGGCAACATTGCAAAAGAGCCGATCGCAATAACGATCAACATCAGGCGGAGAAACAACATGAAAGGACGGCGGAAACGGGAGGAGAGCATCTGAGTTTTTCCTTCTTGTGAGATACAACGACGAGCCAGCCCGATTCTAGGTTTGGGGCTTAGCAGTGTCAATAAAGAGCTGTCCGATATGCTTTAGCTTGTCGTGACGCAAACAACCAGGCCCTGGTTATCATGAGAACCTGTGAGCGCTTGGGGTTCGGTTGGTTGCGTCACGACAAGCTAAAGCATATCGGACATCACTCAATCGATTTCAAAAACTCCGCGACTTCTTTCCGTTCGCCATACTCGGCCCACCCAAGTGGGGTGGCGTTGAACTCTTCGTCACGTATCGAAGGATCGGCACCGAGTTCAATTAACAACTTCACCATCTCCAGATGCCCACCTGCAGCCGCCAGGTGAAGGGGTGCGGTTCGTTTGCGCGCGTTCACATCGAACCCGAGTTCAACCATAAATCTCACAGACTCCTGTCTGTTTTCCTCCGCCGCGCGATTCATCAATTCTGCCCAGTCTACGCCAAGCCTGGCAACAAGAGTTGGATCATTGTCGAGCAGCGCTTTCGCTTTTAAGCGGTCTGAATTCAGACAAGCCGCCACAAACGCGTCTATGTCGCTAAGGCTTGTTGTCCTCGCTCCATGTTCGACAAGCAGCGCAGCGATCTCGTTGTTTCCATTCATTATGGCGAGTTCGTACGGCGTTCGACGAAGACGCGTATCAACTCCGTTAACGTCCACTCCATGGGCAATCAGCAGTTGCATTCGATCTCGCTGGTTATACTTTGCCGCCCAGGCCATTTGCTCTTGAAGCATGTCCCAGGGCGACTCCTGAAGATCTCCAAGTCGTTTAAACCAAATACCACTCTTGTATTCTCCCAGGCCGAATTCGAACAGCAACGCCAGGTGCGCCGTGCCTCCAGTAAACATTCGATTGTAGAGAGTCTGGCTGTCGTTGGGATCGGCGCCCGCCTCCAGAAGTAAGCGTGCTAGTTGATAACAATACTGATGTTCTGGTTGATGAAGCGGCCCAGATTCGCCTTCACCAAAAACACCGGTCAATGCGGTAAACAGATAATTTCGATCCCAAAGAAAACCGGCGTTTGGATCGGCACCGAATTCCAGTAACACTCTCGTGGCTTCGAGTGTTGAGTGACCTGTGTTTGTGCTGTTGAGACGCGAGTACGATGCATAGAGTATCGGTTCCCACTTGTATGGACCGCCGGCAACTTTTGCCAGTGACGGACTGTCTTGAAGCATTTGCCTAACGACCTGAACGTCACCGACCGTAGTTGCGGCGTAAATATTCTCCTTGCTGAGTTCTGGATTAGCAGAAAACAGTTCGCGCGCATGGTCCTGACGTTTGTGGTGATCATTGGTGTAATTCAGGCATGACAGGCTTATAAATCTATCAACCAGCTTGTCAGATTTGTCTCCAGCTCGAAATACATCGGGCAGGGCGGAATACGATTCGGCGGCGACGAAATGTTTAAGCTTGGGCCAACTCGTAAAACCGTACGACCGAGCAATGACTAGCTGGGCGTTGCTTAGGCTGACTCTAGCTGGTGGATCTGATGCGAGACGAAAAGCTCGAAATTTATCTAGCGCTTTTTCGTCGTTCGCCCGCGCAGCTTTCAGTAACGACTTTGCTTGTTTGCGCAGGTTCTCGAGGGAGCTGTTTGGAGGAAGAGATTGACCGCTATTGTTGTTTGAAGATTCAGGCATGACGCGCTCCTCTGCCCGTTCAAGACGGGCTTCAATGCCTGCGGTCCGCAACATCAGGCTAAGGAGAACGAAATGCCAAATGAATTGTTTGGCTCGGTGGGCTTTGCCCTTTCCGCGGACCGGCGGCGTCCGAAAACGCTCGCACGGAGATTAACCATGAAGGAGCGGAAGAGGCAAGCAGATCCCTGTCAGTGTGGGGTGTTTCGAACTCGGTTCCTGAGGAACATTTCGTGATGCTTAGTGCATTTCGTGGATCTTATTTTCTTATTCAGATGTCAAGCAGTCTTCGGTTTAACTCTTCATGATGCTCCGGCCCTCAGCTCACCAGTCAACTTGAGTCTCTCCCGGCAAGTTGACCGAACCGCAAGGACCATCTCAGAGACGAGTGTGGGCCAGCGCTCGGGACTAAATGCTTCGCAATCAATAGCTTCTCAGGTTAGCCGCGCAGACTCGCATTCACGGCACCGTCCTTGCTACAGAGTCTGTTCGGCGGCGGGGTTCGCCTAACGCATTCTCTCCTCTTTTCCTTTGCCCCAAAGTTTCATCCTCAACTTCGCGCAAGGCGCGACTACGAATACTTTTCGAGGAAAATCAAATGAAGAGAGTTGAACTTTCAGACATAAGCTCAAACGTGCTGCTACTTTCGTCGGTAATGGTTGCGCTCATTCCTCTCGTGCTCGGTGACCGGCTTGTTCTCGTAGCGCAGAACGGACTACAAGAACTGACAGTGTTTTTTAATGAGATGAGTACGTTTGTAATGAAGGCGCTTTCCTAAGACTCTCCGACTGAACCCACCAGTCAGTAGTCAGTCGTCAGTAGTCATATGCCCTATAGGACACATAGGACCGATTGCTACTGACCACTGACCACTGACAACCTTCAATCTGAAATCAACTGCGCCTACCTCCGTATCCGGTAGCTTTTGTGCGAGAGCCGGAAACTTGTTTATAGTTCGTACGCGGAAAGGAGTCGTCAGATGATCAAGATGATTCGAGGCAGCACCACTTGATGATTAACGGACGCGCAGCTTACCGAACTTATCGCGCCATACGCTGAACGAGTGACTTTGGATATTGGAACGGGCGATGGACTCTTTGTGTATCGATCTGCGCGCTGCAATCCAAGCCGGTTCTTTGTTGGCATCGATCCCAATACACGTCCACTCCAAAAGATTTCTCAAAAGATCTACCGCAAACCAGCGAAGGGTGGGGCGCCAAACGCACTATTCATTCAGGCGTCAGTCGAGAATCTTCCAGAAGAGCTGAACGGGATTGCAAATGAAGTGCACGTGCATTTTCCGTGGGGTAGTTTACTTCGAGCGATGGCTCTCGGAGAGTTGAATGAGCTCGAAGGGATTCGTCGCGTTTGCACAAGCAACGCCGTCCTCAAACTCACCATTGGACTTGATGGGCAACGAGATAGTTCTGAGATTCAGCGACTGGGTTTACAACCATTGTCGCCAGATTTTCTTAGCGGCCAATTGCATAAACGATATCTGGCCGCGCGGTTCGAAATCATCGTGAAGACCTCCGTTGCACCAACAGACTGGCCGGGTTTAGGAACCTCCTGGGCTAAGCGCTTGCAGGGTGGACCTAGTCGTGAAATTAAATATCTTCTGGCTAGAGCGATCTGAGTAAAAGAAAACAGGGACGGTTGTTACAACCGCCCCTGTTACGACAAATCTGACAACCTCAATTCTTATCCGATGTGATTGCTACCGGTTTGGTATCCTTCCTGATAGCCTCGTGAGAAGCCCGATCGGTAAACTTCGGCAAAGTTGCCAAAGCCGGAGTCACGGTAATAGTGAGAGCGTTGGGGATCGTAGCTCTTGTTTTTCTTACCATCGTCTTTCCCGGTCTTAAAGCCATCTTTGTATCCCTGGCTTACTGCATCGTCACCGTTGCTAAAAACGTACTGACGATACATGCTGCCATAAGGTGACCATGGGTCATATCCCCACCACCTATATCCATATCCCCAGGGTCCGAATGGACGATAGATTGGGCGAACAATCACGATTCGGCGACGCCGTTGCGCCTGAACCGAGCTCGGGGAGATAAACGCGATTCCAGCGAGCATCAGCGTTGCGAGAATGAGGCCGCCAAGTCTGCGCAGGTATTTTCCTTTCATTTCAAACCTCCTTGATTCCTACCACGTTAGACACCAAAACTCGCAAATTCGTTACCACCGAATTGATTCGGTGCCTGTGATTTGGTTGCAAAAATGTTGCTTAAAAGAGTGTTTACGACTGATGAACTGAACTATTTCAGATAAGATTGGGCAGTAGTCAGTGGTCAGCGGTCGGGTTGTATAGAACCTATATGACCTATGCGAGTTATACGTGATCAACAACTACTGACCAATATTAAATCTGAAATCTTCAATCTGAAATCTTATGAGGTCCTACCGCAAAGAACTTTGGTTCAACGTTCCCACCCGACGCGCGTTCATTAATATCACGTCTGAAGTGCAGAACTGTTTGCACGAAAGCGGCATTACCGAAGGGTTGGCATTGGTTAACGCCATGCACATCACTGCATCCGTCTTTATTAACGACGATGAAAGTGGTCTCCATCTTGACTATGAACTATTCCTGGAAAAGTTGGCGCCTCACGAACCGGTTAGCAATTACAAACACAATCTAACAGGTGAAGATAATGGAGACGCGCATATCAAACGACAACTCATGGGACGCGAGGTTGTAGTCGCCGTCACGAAGGGAAAACTCGACTTCGGGCCATGGGAGCAAATCTTTTATGGCGAGTTTGATGGTGGCCGAAAGAAGCGCGTACTTGTGAAGATTATTGGTGAATGAGTGAGCAGTGGTTAGCAGTGTAGGACTTATTTGACCTATTGGACCTATTAGATAACCACTCATCACTGACGACCACAATTTCCTGCCACAAAACCTCTCCTGCGCGGTGTTAACCCTTTTGAGCCGGAAATCTACTGATTAGAGCGGAATCAGTTTGCTGCCTCAAAAGGAACCCAATGAAAAAGTTTTACAGCATAGGTGTGCTGTGCACGCTCGCTTTGTTTGCAGCCGTTCCCCTCATCTCAGCCCAGGCGCCAAATCCCGCCGGCTCTCCGCCAAGTGACACCGCAATCACGCCCCTGAGCGTGATGGGTGTTGTGACCAGTTTCACCCCGGAAAGTCGTCAGATCACAGTCAAGACCAAAGCAGGCAACGAGGTTGTTGTCACAGTGAATGATTCAACCGAGTTCCTGCGAATTCCTCCCGGTGAAAAGACTAAAGACAAGTTCATCAAAATAACACCTACTGACTTTGCGGTCGGAGACATGGTGTTTGCCCGTGGACGCATGTCCGAGGATCGCAAGAATCTTCCGGCTCGCGAGTTCTACGTGATGAGCAAAGGAGACATTGCGCTGAAACGCGATCGCGAGCGTGAAGAATGGCGCACGCGAGGTTTATCAGGGACCGTTAATGCGCTGAATGCTGAAAAGAAAGAGATCACAGTTGATGCACGTACGGCAGAGGGCGTGAAACCCATCGTGATTTCTGTTTCAGAAACCACGACCTTCAGACGCTACGCACCAGATTCCATTCGTTTCGGCGATGCGAAACCGAGTTCCTATTCAGAAATCAAAGTCGGCGATCAGTTGCGAGCACGGGGAAACAAAAGCGCGGACGGAACGCACTTCACACCCGATGAAATCGTCTCAGGCGCTTTTCAAACAATCGGCGGCAGTGTCACTGAAATCAAAACCGAATCCAGGGAAATCAAGATCAATGACGTACAGAGTCATCAAGCGGTTACGATCGTAGTGAGTAACGACTCAACGATGCGTCGCCTTACACCTGAGCTCCTGAACGCATTGACTCCTCCGAAACAGGCGACTCCACAGTCAAATACAAAAAGCACCGGGGACCTTCAGGAGATGTTTGACCAATTGCCTGCAGTGACCCTAGCGGATCTCAAAGTGGGCGACGAGATTCTCGTCTCGAGTACGAAAAGCGCCGACCCTGGTAGAGTCACGGCAATCGCGATTGTGACTGCGGTCGGGCCGTTGTTGCAGAGTGCGAAGTCGGGCCGCGGGCCAGCAGTGGCTCTGGGCGCGATGAGTTTGGGCGGACCATGATCAGGAGCAGGATCACGAGCAGGAACAGGAGCAGGTGCGGACTAACAAAGTCGTGTGAATAAAAGGCAGAGATGATGGGACGATATTTAGGTGGTGCTCTTAGAATCTTGTTAATTGTCGGAATCCTGTCGTTGGGCGGTGTGCAAGTTATCGCACAACAGCGCAGCGGTTCCGTTCGTGGACAGGTGACTGATCCGCTGGGCGCATTAGTCGTTGGTGCTTCCGTTATCCTGACGAATGAAGAGGGCACGGAGAAGACAATCGCGACGGGAAATGACGGCATATACAATTTTACTGCGGTAGTACCTGGAAAGTATTCCCTGAAAGTCTCGGCGCCCGGATTCAATATCTACGAGAGCAGTGAGCTCACTGTTAACCCCGGCTCACGTACAAATCACGACGTTCATCTGACAGTGACACTGGAAAAACAGGTCATCACGGTTAATGAAGAAGCAAATATCAATACTGATCCAGCGAACAACGCCGATGCGTTAGTGCTCAAAGGACAGGACATCGACGTATTGCCTGACGACCCGGATGCGCTCGCTTCCGCCGTTCAAGCGATGGCTGGCCCATCAACTGGCCCGAATGGAGGTCAAATCTTCGTTGACGGCTTCACCGGTGGACGCATGCCTCCGAAAGAGTCCATCCGCGAAGTTCGAGTTAACCAGAATCCATTCAATGCCGAGAACTCTGGAATTGGGTTTGGAAGAGTAGACATATTTACAAAACCCGGCATGGATAAATTGCGTGGCAGCACATTCTTCAACTTCGGCGATGAGAGTTTGAATTCTCGCAATCCCTTCGCACCAACTCGCGCTCCATTTCAGATTAGATATTACGGCGGCAGTCTCAGTGGACCGGTGATCGCTAAGAAGGCTTCATTCTTCCTGGACTTCTCGCAACGTGTTACGGAGGACAACGCGATTATCAATGCCAGGATTTTGAACTCTTCATTGGTACCAACCCCCTTCAACACCGCTCTGCTGGTCCCAAACAAGAACATCTCCTTCAGTCCGCGATTCGATTACCAGCTTGGAACGAATCACACCTTCGTGCTGCGTTACTCCTACAATCATTCAAAGGCAGACAACGTCGGCGCGTCAGACTTTTCACTGCCTGAGCGGGCCTATGATCGATCAAATACTCAACAAACAGTCCAGTTAACAGAGACCGCAATACTGAGTCCGGCAATGCTGAACGAGACTCGTGTTCAATACATTCGCAATCGATCACAGCAAGACGGAAACAACAGCATCCCCACCATCACTGTTCAAGACTCCTTCATTTCCGGCGGTTCACAAATAGGTTTGGCGTTCAATCACGAGGATCGTTGGGAAGTTCAGAACTACACGACCTGGACGAAAGGCTCACACATCCTGCGCTTCGGAGGACGAGTTGCTGGCGTGCGAATTACGGATTTCTCACCGCAAAACTTTGGTGGTTCTTACAATTTTTCCGGAGGCGATGCTCCGCTTCTCGACGCAAATAACAACGTCGTTACTGCGGGTGGTCAGCCGCTGATCATTTCTATCACCAGCCTGGAACGCTATCGACGCACTCTGTTGTTTCAAGATCGACCGGAAATGAGGGAACTCGGCGGCGGAGTAACTCAATTTTCCATCGCTGGTGGAAATCCTGAGGCAAAGGTCACTCAGATTGAGATGGGCACCTTCATTCAGGACGAGTGGCGCATGCGTCCGAACTTTACTCTGACACTGGGTCTGCGCTACGAACGACAGACAAACATCAGCAGCGATCTCAATTTTGCACCGCGCATATTCTTCGCCTGGGCGCCCGGTGGAACCAGTGTTGGCAGTGGTCCCGGCGCGCCTCCCAGTTCTTCGCAACCCAAGATGGTGATTCGAGGTGGCTGGGGAATCTTCTATGATCGGCTGGGTGAAAGAGCGACGCTGCTTGAGAATCGATTCAATGGCGTCAACCAGCTCGACTTTCGAGTTTTCAACGAGTCGGTGCTCGATATCTCAAAGTTCTCGTTGAATGGTGTAACGAATGTTCCAACGGCGGCTACTCTGGCGGCGTTTGCTGCGCCACAGATTGTCCGAAAGATTGCCGACGATTTTCAGGCGCCCACTTTCATGATGACTGCGTTCAATTTCGAACGGCAGTTGCCGGCGAAGTTCACGTTCTTTGCAGTTGCATTCAACTACCGCGGAAAACATCTGCTGCGCGTGCGAAACATCAATGCGCCATTGCCGGGAACTTATGACCCGAGTGATCCGAGCAGTGCCGTCCACCCGTTCGGACGACCCGGCGATATTTACTATTACGAGTCGAGCGCGTCCTTCAATGACTATCGCTTTTTCGGTGGCTTGAGAAGACAGATGAACAAAGGGTTTTCACTGTTTGCCAACTACGGATTCGGACGTGGCAAGACGGACACTGACTGTATCTTTGGTTCAATCACCAGCTGCTTCCCAGCTAATAGTTACGACGTCAGCAACGAATATTCGCGAGTAGGATTCATTCCTCGCGCAAACTTTTTTGTTGGCGGCACGTTGATCCTTCCGAAACTAAAAGTGAATCTAAATCCGTTCATCATTATTTCTGCCGGGCGGCCCTTCAATATAGTTACCGGAAGAGACAAAAATGGTGACGGATTGTTCACCGAACGACCGGCTTTCGCGACGTCTCAAACAGCTCTTGCTGATCTCCGGAAAACGAAATTTGGCGACTTTGATTTGAATCCGGAACCCGGCGAAGCGCTGATACCTCGAAACTATGGTATGGGACCAGATTTCTTCTCTGTAAACATCGGGATAAGTCGCTCGTTCACATTTGGTAACGTACACGCACCGGCGGCGGCTGCAGCTGGAGCGGGTCCAACACCACCTCCGCCTTCGCAAGGTACTCAAGCGACAAACGCGAAAGCTGCGACATCTTCAGCCAAGGCTAAAACGAGTAGCGCACCAACACCTGAAAAGCGTTACAACGTCACTTTCTCAGTCAACATTCAGAATCTGCTCAACCGAACCAATCTGAGTCAACCGATCGGAAATCTGAGTTCACCGAGTTTTGGAGAATCGACCTCGACCGCAGGAAGCTTTGGCTTCGGTCCGAGTGGCAGCGCCGCGGCAGGTAATCGAAGAATTCAACTTCAGGTTCGGTTTTCGTTCTAAGCACCTACTTCACCACCAGCACACTGGGTTCGAATAGGTCTTATTCGTCCTCTAGGTCCTACTGTTTCCAGCTCGCCGTCACAGAAGTGTGACATGCGGTGGGTAGGGTGAAGGCAAGAAAGGAACGATCATGAACATTGCTGAATATCTTCTGAATGAGATGAACCGTGAGGTAGAGCGCTCAAGAGGTGCTTTACAAGAAGTGCCCGCAGGCAAGTACGATTGGAAGCCACATGAGAAGTCGATGATCTTTGGTTATCTTGCTGACATGGTTGCGACAATGCCGACGTGGATCACCATGCAAATCAAACAGGATCAACTCGACGTCGCACCCCAGGGTGAATCGAAAATGAAACGGGAGCCAAAAGAAACGAGCGAAGCTCTCGTCAAGGCCCTGGATGAATCTGTGGCAGGAGCACGAGCTGCTTTCGCAGAGACCTCAGAAGAACATTTGAAAACACCCTGGAAATTACTCGCTCGTGGCAACGTCGTTATGGAGGCTCCTCGCTACGAGATGATTCAGGACACCATCAATCACTGGTCTCATCACCGGGGTCAAATGACCGTGTACCTCCGACTACTGGGAGCAAAGGTACCAGCGATTTACGGACCGTCTGCTGACGAGAATAGCTTTAAATAGATCACAGATCTCAGATCTCAGATCCCAGATCGAATACAAAGGGCTTGCATGATCGGATCTCAATATAAGCAGAGATCTAAACATGCAGGCCCCTTCTTGATCTGAGATCTATCCTTCGATTTTCGCCCGTATCCGTTCTTCTTGCGCTTGCAGTTCTGGAGTGAATTCGTCTCCAAAGTCTTCAGCTTCGAAGATCGGGCGAATATCGATATCGGAGTCTCCGTTCATAGGATTAGGGCATTTCTTGACCCACTCAACAGCTTCCTCCATAGAATTGACTTTCCAAATCCAATAGCCCGCGATCAGTTCTTTTGTTTCTGCAAACGGCCCATCCGTCACAGTTCTCTTAGCGCCCGAGAAGTGGACACGTTTCGCTTTCGAACTCGGATGCAAACCTTCTCCTGCCAGCATCACCCCGGCGTTAACAAGCTCTTCGTTAAACTTCATCATGTCGGTGAGCAATTGCTGACTTGGCATCGTCCCTGCTTCAGATTCTTGAGTAGCTTTGACCATAACCATCACTCGCATTGTTTTCATCTCCTCGTTTCAATTTCGCCTCTCTAAATAAACATCGAACGGCCGCATCGAGAATCGACAAGTGTCCAGGAATTTTTTGTCAGGCGTGTCTCGGTGATTTCAGATTTAAGATTTCAGATTTAAGATTGGTCAGGGGCAGTGGTCAGTAGAATAGGTCCGATTACTCACTGACCACTGACCTGACCAATCTTCAATCTGAAATCTTAAATCTGAAACATGATCGTTCACTTAATCGACGGCACATACGAGCTATTCCGCCACTTTTATGGAGTCAGAAGATTCAAGAAGACTGATCCACCGTTTGGAGCTGTCGCCGGCGTTTTGCGTGGCGTGCTCCAACTAATCAACGACGGCGCGACTCATATCGGAGTAGCCACCGACCACGTTATCGAGTCGTTCCGAAATGGCATGTGGGCTGGTTATAAAACCGGCGCCGGCATCGAGCCGGTCCTTCGCTCGCAATTTGTTCCTTTGGAAGAAGCGCTGCTGGCTATGGGTGTAACTGTCTGGCCCATGATCGAACTTGAGGCCGACGATGCTTTGGCTTCTGCTGCGTACCTTGCTTCACTGGATGAGAACGTTGAAAAGGTATGCATCTGGACACCCGATAAGGACCTTGCCCAGTGTGTGGTCGATGATCGCGTGGTTCAGGTCGATGGTCGCAGAAATGTAATCCGTAACGCAGAAGGTGTACATGCTAAGTTCGGCGTATGGCCGCCGATGATCCCAGACTATCTGGCACTGGTCGGAGACAGCGCCGACGGATATCCAGGAATTAGCGGATGTGGACCGAAGACAGCGGCGGCACTAATCAGTCGTTATGGGGCGATCGAGAACTTTCCTCCTGAAGTCCTAAAGGACAAACATCAGGAAGCATTGCTCTTCAAGGACCTTGCGACACTTAGAACCGACGCGCCCTTGTTCGAGGATGTTGAGGAGCTGCGTTGGACTGGCGCCACCAAAGATTTTGCGGTGTTCACGGAGCGAATGGGTGAACGGGGCTTGCTGAGCCGGGTTGAACAGTTGGAAAAACGACTATGACGAAGTTCGGAGCGGTCCTCCTACACTCCTCATTAGAAACTCTCTGCGCTATCTCTGCGTTCTCTGCGTCTCGGCGGTAAACATTAGGTGCGCCATTTTTTCAACCGCCGAGACGCAGAGAACGCAGAGACAGCGCAGAGAAGAAGATTCAATCGTCTATCAGGTTCTAATCTGAGAAGCAGATAAGCGCCGGAGTGTTTGCAATTACGCCCTCAATCGGTCGGGGCTGATAACCAATCGGATGCGAAAACGTGGAGAACTCTGCATATTCCCGACTACCTTCACCACCATCTGAAATCTCAAATCTCCAATCTGAAATAATCTCCGTCCCGTTCACACCAAAACTCTGGCATTCTGAAAGCAGTAGGTCTAAACTACGCCTCACCTTCTTCACCGAACAAACCCCCTGTGACGAGGTATTCGATGCATCGCGAAAAGAAGCGACGGCGAGTTCAATATGATCCCGAAAAATGGCGGGATGCCGAGCTACGCGAGGCTGAGTCACTCCTCCCGCCCGTTCCAAAGACCTTCTTCCGCGAAAACACGAATAAGAGAGGCCCGACCGTCAAAGAACAGACGCTAATTCTGGACCTCCTTGGCCGTATCAATTACAAAATCATCAGCGGCACCAGAGTTTATGTAGAAGTCGGTGGGATTGTTTATAAGACGCTATATGGAGGTTACTGGCGCAGTGTCTTCACTGGCCTCGAGCATTACCTGCTGAGGTGCGAACAGGTTTCGAACTGCGTTTGGGCCGAGGACAGTGAAGAGTCTCCGGTTGTTGATTTGCCTATTGCCTATTCCAATGATGGTTGGACAGCAAGTGGTCACTCACTATCGTTTATGCTCACTCGTGATCAAACTTAGAAGTTGCGGTTCGGAATCTCCGTCGGATCCATCGAGCGCACATAGTCTTCAAACGCTTCCTCATCACCTTCGCCAAATATCATTCCGGGAACATCATTAAGGACAATGTATTTAGGCAACGCTGTTTGTAGTGCGTGACTCGGCTGACGATTGGCATTGCAGTTGTTCTTACACTTCCAATAATCAAAACGAACGGTTGGTGCAGTCGCGCCGACAGCGATGCCGAAAGGTTCCCAATGTCGTTTGCATGTGTCGCACTGCAGAACCGGCATCCAACCCTTGAGAGTCACACCCAAAGATTTGAGTTCTTGTTCCAGATCACTTCGATTCATGATCTCGTCCTCCACTGATTGTAACCGCGTGCGCGAATTTTAACTGACTTCCTCAAACAGGGCCAAGGATTTTTCGTGTTGTCAGTAATCAGGAGTTATAGGACCTATTTGACCTATAGGACCTATTGAGCACCTCAGCCAACGTTCCAGCCAATCGATCCCCATCCGACATTGTGAAAGGCATCGGCGGTCTGATCTTAAGCACATTGTGAAAAGGCCCATCCGTGCCAAGCAGTATTCCCTGCTCCCGCATCTCGTTGACGACACCAGTTGCCTCCTTGGTTGCGGGTTCCTTCGTATTTCGATCGCGAACCAGTTCAACTCCAAGAAACAATCCCGATCCTCTGACATCGCCCACAATGTCGAACCCGGTCATTAACTCACGCAGCTTTTGAAGCAGCTGAGATCCAACGGACTCGGCATGACTCTGCAGGTCCTCTTCAAGCACCGTTTGCAGCACAGCGATCCCAATCGCACAAGATACAGTGTTGCCACCAAACGTGCTGAAGAACTCCATGCCATTGTTGAATGAGTCTGCGATTTCGGATGTTGTAATTACCGCGCCAATTGGATGTCCATTACCGATGGGTTTTCCAAGCACAACGATGTCTGGAATGACACCATACTTTTCAAAGCCCCAGAAGTGTGTTCCTATCCGGCCATATCCGGTTTGGACTTCATCCGCAATACAAACACCTCCCGCGGAACGAACCGAACCGTAGACTTTCCGCAGATAATTCTCTGGCAGGAAAATCTGTCCGCCTACGCTCGGCATCGACTCAGCAATGAAGCCGCATAAACCACGTGCACCAACGTCCTCAATAACTTCATTGACGTGTTGTGCATACTTCTCTGTGGCCTCCGGATCGTCGGTCTTGTAGTAACCACGATACAGATCAGGCAACGGAACGTTGTGTACCCACGAAGGTGCGCCGTGGCCTCCCGGTCCGTTGTGTTTGTAAGGACTGATGTCGATCAAGGTGTTAGTGTTTCCGTGGTAGGCATGATCCAGGACGATGAGGTCTTGCGCGCGTGTGTGTGCTCGTGCGAGTCGCAGAGCAAGTTCATTCGCTTCGCTTCCTGAATTAACAAAGAAACAAACGTTCAGCGATTCCGGCAGAGTCGCCGTCAACCTGGAGGCGTAGTCATTGATGAGTTCGCTAAGATAACGAGTGTTGGTATTAAGGACGGCCATCTGCTGTTGTCCAGCTTTAACAACTCGCGGGTGACAGTGACCAACATGCGCCACGTTGTTGTAGGCGTCGAGATACTCGCGACCTTCATCATCGTAGAGATACTGCATTGAACCCCGGACAATCTTGATCGGGTTCTGATAAGCGATACTCAGGTTACGACCGAGTAACTGCTGACGATGCGCCAGTGTTTCCGCTTTGGTCATGATGAAAAATCTATCCACAGATTACGCAGATTACGCAGGATTTTTATGAGAGAATTCACATTGATATTCCCTACAAGAAATCTGCGGAATCCGTGTAATCTGCGGATAAGAACGCCTTGGCTGCCAAACTTGGATCGATAGCAAGTAATCGAGGCAAACTAGCCCGAATCGCGCCCTGACTAACATCAAGATACTGGTTCGCCGGTTTCTGTTGACGCTGATGCGCGGCGATGCAAATGCTCATAGCGAGTCGCATTAGCATGAAGGGCCAGACTAACTCAATCTCATCCTTGTTTAACCGATTTTCAGAAAGATACCCACCGACCAAAGCCTTAGCGCTCATCAACGGTTCTGCTTTGTCCAGCACAACGTAGGCGAGCGCAATTGCCAACTCACCAACTCTGTAGCTGTAGATCATGTCTCCAAAGTCGATTAGTCCTGTCACGTCCTGATTTTGAACCAGCACGTTGTAGTCGTTGGCATCTCCGTGAATTACGGTCAAGGGAATATTCAAATCTGAAACAACTGTTCGACACTCTTGCACCTTCGCCCGTAATTCTGTGTCCGCGATGAGCGGACTGTATTCATCGATAACCTTCCGGCCGTTCACAAGATCCCAATGAAAATCACGGTGAAACGCAGGATGATCAAAATCTGATATTGCTTGACTGAATTCGCCTAAGCGCCTGCCGAAATTGAACAGCAGTTGTGGAGTCGGCTCCATTTCCGCCAGCGGCAGCCCGGGAATAAAAGTGACCAGACGGACAAAGTGCGCAGACATTGAAGTCCTTACCTGCACAAGTGCGTTACCGTCTTGACTGAGAATTACGCGAGGGCAGAATGACAGTCGCGATGCTAAGTGGCTCATCGCAGCGTTCTGAGCTTCCAACAGCAGGCGCTGTTCTGTTGCGTTCGCGATTTTTAATATGAACGTCTCGCCGCTATGGGTTGTGAGCAGAAAATTCTGATCGCGTTCGCTAGGTAACTCTTCAGCTGAACCAATGAGATCATATTGATCGTGTGCGATCCTGGAGGCTTCCTCGACTGTAAAAGTAGGTGCGTGATGAAGAATAGGTCCGATAGGTCCCATAAGTCCTATGTTGTTCCAGCCCCCCTCATCACTTCCTGCACCGCTTCAGACTCCATGAACGTAGTTCGCAAAGAGTTATCGGAAACGTTCGCGGCAATTTCTTCGATGATCTTCTTCGCCTCACCAAAGGCTTTTAGAGATCCTTCAACATCGCCAGTACTCGAGAGAAGTTTCCCGAGTCCTGCGATCACCCGCCATCTGACAACCGGTACAGGGTATTCATCCAACACATCTAACGCTGCCTGGTACTCAGCACGTGCGACTTCCGGCTTCTCTTCCGCATTGGCGATCTCCGAACGCAGCTTGTGAGCAACCGCCACGTACTTCCTCGATTTGAAATTGCTCGCCATCGAAAACAAAGTCTCAGTGAACTCTTTGGCCTTGCCGAGATCCCCCTGACACAACCAGTGCTCGGCCTTCGCAGCTTCAAGTCGGATACTATATCGCCACTTAAACCACTTATCCCGCTCAAAAATGTCGTGTGTATTTTGGAAAACATCAGCGGCGTCATGTGGCTTGCCCGCGATTGTGTGATCTATCCCGAGATTGATAAGCGAGTTTGCCTCTGCCTCCAACACATTGAATTCGCGGCCCACGTGAAGACCTTCCTCGTCGTAAGCCAGCGCGCCTTTGAAATCCTGAAGTTCGCGATGGATCCAACCAATGCAATTGGGCATACGCGGGAACCAAAAATGATCGCCGTTGCGGCGTGCCTTCGAAATCGCTTCTTCCAGGATCGCTAAACCCTCTGACATGTGACCGAGGTTTCCCATCGACAAGCCGTGAAAGAACATCGCCGTTAGTAAAAGGAAACCTTCTCTCACTTCGGAGGCAAGCTTTCGTGCCTCAATCTCATACTCAATTGCTTTCTCATATTCGGACTGAAAGAAATACAAGCAACCGCGCCAGGTGATTCCTGCTAACAGGGCCGGCTTGTATCTGATCGCTCGAGCGCAGCTAACGACCTCATCAACAATTGGCCGCGCCACGTCCAACTCGCCGTAACACAGATGCTTCAAACCCCTTAACATCATCGTATCGAGACGAAGCTCTTCGCTGCCCGCCAACTTGGCTGCCTCGAGAGCTTCGTCGGCACGCTGCTCCATCTCGTCCAAACGATGTGAAAAGAATAACGTCACTGCCATCGCACTCAGTGCAGATGCTTTGGTTGTGGGCGTCAACGCTTCCTCTTGTTTGAGCATGGCCACGTAGTCGTCCACTGATTGTGAAAACCGACTCAAAGCCATGTTGACCGCACCACGCTTTTGGTAAAGCGTTGCTCGTGCCTTTGGCCGCTCCTCCTCCGGCAACTTATCAACGAGGCTGAGAGCATGTGTGTAATGATCGGCCGCTTCGGCGTTACCGTAGAACTTCGTAGCGTTATCACCGGCGTGAGTTAGATATTCGATAGCACGAGTAAAATCCCGGCCTCGTTCAAAATGGAGAGCTAGTTGAGACGCAATTTGGGTGGCCCGACGACCATAGTGCTTCAGTAACTGTTCGCCCACTTGTTTATGCAACATCATTCGTCGCTTGTTGACCAGGTCGCCGTACAGGAAATTTTGATAAAGGGCATGAGCAAACCGGTAACGTGTACCCAAAGAACCATCCGGCAACTCCTCCTCACCACGCGTAACAACCAGGCGGTGTGTCTTCTCCAGTCGCGCCATCCGCTCTTCGACGTCTACTTCGTCAACTCCCAACAACTCCGCAACAATCGTCGAAAGGAACTCAGCACCCTCAACACTTGCGTACTGCAGAGTGCGCCGATCTTCTTCGCTGAGATTGTCGATCTTCCTGCTGATCATGCTGCGAACACTTTCAGGCGCCTCAAGTTCAATTTCGGAAAGAGGTCGCTTGAGTGACCAATGCTCGTTCGTTTTGGCAATGTCACCGCGTTCACTCAAATACTGCAGCAGATTTGCAGTAAACAGTGGATGACCTTCAGTTTTTTCATGAAGATGATCGGCAAGATTTGCGGGAAAGTCGTTGGGATTGAATGTGATGTTTAGATAATCGACGATGTGTTCACGGCTCAACGACTCGAGCGCTATCTCCTCGCATAGCTTGTGCATTTGCATCTCTGCTTTATAACTCTTGAGAGGATGATTGCTGCGCTCGATGTCTTCTGGTCGAAATGTGCCGACGAGGAGCACCCGTTGCATGCTGATGCGGTTACATAAATGTCTTAACAGATCGATGCTCGAGGGATCAGCCCAGTGAAGATCCTCCAGCAGTAACACAACGGGTGAACCATTCGAGAAAAGACCAAGGGCATCGCCCATTTCGCGAATCATTCGTTCTTTGGTCGCGCCGATCGTGTCTTGCTGCACATGATCAACGGTACCGGTTGATGAAAAAGCGGCGGGCAGTTGGGTACACCAGGTTGGTGCATGAGTCCGCATAATCGAGCCCAGTCGCTCTCGACTTGGGCCATCAAGTAATGTTCCCAGTGCATCCAAAAAAGGCAGATAGGCTTCTCCGGTTCCATATTGTTCGATACAACGGCCACGAGAGATCATCAGACTTCGCCATTGAGTTCGCGCGCGCCGCAGGAACTCATCTGCGAGCGAAGTCTTTCCAATCCCTGGCTCACCCGTAATGAAAACGACGCGTCCGCTACCTTCGATAGCTTGTTTAAGAAACTCCTGCAGTTTGGCGAGTTCCGGCTCGCGTCCAACAAATGACGAGGAAGCGGTATCAATCAGATCTCGATCGTAAAGGACAGACGGTCCGATCCACGCCGCCGATAGTCCGCCGCGTAACTGCCGTAAGTCACTCGCCATGTCCGCAGCTGACGAATAACGCCTGTCGCGACTCTTCTGAAGCGCACGTTCGATGATCGAGTCAAATTCCACCGGCAGCTCCGGACGCATTCGGCTCGGAGGTGTTGGATCCAATCTCGCGATCGCATCCATGATTGCGAGAATGCTCTGCCCCGGAAAGGGCAATGATCGAGTTGCCGCCTCATACAACACGGCGCCAAACGAAAAGATGTCGGACCTTGCATCCAGCACTTCTCCGCGGGTCTGCTCCGGCGACATGTACGAAGCAGTTCCCATGACAACACCTTCGTCAGTAAGGTCGAGTATGGTGGGTGCTTCGTTATCGACGCCTTCGTTCGGGCGAATCGTCTTGGCTAATCCGAAATCGAGTACCTTTGCGACACCGCGCGGCGTAATCAGAATGTTCGCGGACTTTATATCTCGATGGATCAGGTTGAGGGTGTGTGCCGCATCCAAAGCGTCCGCCACCTGAATTGCCACATCTAAAAGTTGTCCAACGGACAGTGCGCCATCCTGAACGATTGCCTTCTTCAGCGTTTGACCTTCGACGTATTCCATCACGATGAAGTCGGCGCCATCGCACTCTTCGATTGCATGAATGATGACAATATTAGGATGATTGAGAGCGGATGCGGATTGCGCTTCCTTCAGAAACCGGCGCTTGGCCTGGAACTCCTTGCTAACAGCTGGCGGCAGAAACTTGAGGGCGACAGTGCGGCCGAGTTTAGTATCCTCTGCTTTGTAAACGTCGCCCATTCCGCCTGCTGCGATCTTTTCGACGAGACGATAGTGCAGCAACATTGCTCGCGGCTCATAAGAACTCATGAACCCTCCCAGAATGCGAAACGTATAGGAATTTTGTGTCCGACACTCTAATGAAAGCGGCGATTGGACGCAATGCCCCAAAGCGATGCTGCGTACGATAGGCTGTTAGCCTGTCGTTGCGTCGGAGTTGCACTACAGAATGAGCGCAGCCAAGGAGACTCGACAGGCTAACAGCCTGTCGTACAGACTGCTATGAACTTGATCTCGACAATTGCAATAGCCATGGGTTCGGCCTGGGTTTCCGGCATTAACTTATATGCGTGCGTCGCCACGTTAGGGCTTCTGAGTCGCTTTGCCCACCTGAGACTGCCGGGTGAGTTGGAAGTGGTAACAAATGGCTGGGTGATTGGTGTTGCACTGGCGCTGTACGTCATCGAGTTTGTCGCAGACAAAGTTCCGTGGGTTGATAGCACGTGGGATGTGATACACACGTTTATCAGGATTCCAGCTGGCGCTGTTTTAGCAGCGGCGGCTTTTGGCGACTTTGATCGAAGCATTCAGGTGATTGCGCTATTGCTTGGCGGTGGCCTCGCTTTGAGTTCACATGGCACCAAAGCAGCAACGCGGGCGGTACTTAATACCTTGCCGGAACCAGTGACGAATGCGGTTGTCAGTGTCGCTGAAGATGTGTTGGCAATTGTATCGGTCGTCGCTGCGGTGTTCTTTCCGGTGTTGTTGTTCGTTATCGTTGCTGCTGGACTCGTGGTTTCGATCTATCTCTTCAACCGGGTGATTCGATTCTTCCGATCAGTGATACGCAAGATTAGAAGTTGGTTTTCGCCGGCACTTCAAATGTAAACCTCAGCCAGAATCTGGCTTGTTAGATTCTGGCTTGTTAGATTCTGGCTTGTTGAATTCTGGCTTGTTGGATTCTCGTTCATAGTGAGTTTGCATCACTTCCCTCGCGCGTTTATCCTTCAAACGCTTCGTTTCACCACAATCCATCTCAAACAAGAGGACTGTACATGCATCGGTTCATTCTCTTTTTACTGCTCGCTCTCTCTTCACCTCTACCACTCAACGCGCAGAACGACACGATCGATCCAGCTCTTTTCAAAGGTTTGCATTATCGTCTTGTCGGCCCGTCGCGGGGCGGACGCGTGACGACAGTTACCGGTGTTCCCTCACAACCAAAAACGTTCTACATGGGCGTGGCAAGTGGAGGATTGTTCAGAACTACCGACAGCGGTGCGACCTGGGTTCCTTTAACAGACGGCAAAGTACCTCTCGGTTCGACTGGCTGCGTTGCCGTGTCGGAATCAGATCCTAACGTGATCTATCTCGGCACTGGTTCCGACAGCGTGCGCAGCAACGTCTCAACAGGTCGAGGGATCTACAAGTCAACCGACGCTGGTCAGACATGGAAATTTATTGGACTGTACAACGCAGGACAGATTGGTGCGGTGCGCGTTCATCCGACGAATCCAAACATTGTTTGGGTCTCTGCCGTTGGTGACATTTTTAAATCAAACGAAGAAAGAGGTGTATTCAAAACAACTGACGGCGGCCAGACATGGCGCAAGGTTCTGTTTCTCTCGGACAAGGTCGGTGCGATGGATGTCGAACTTCAGCCGGGAAATCCTGATGTTGTTTATGCGTGGTTGTCACTGCTCGAACGTAAACCATGGACGATCATCAGCGGTTCACTTGAGGGAGGCTTTTACAAGAGTACCGACGGAGGCGAGCACTTCGCAAAAATTACGAATGGACTGCCGGGAGAACTGATCGGCAAAGCAAATCTTGCGGTCACGCCAGCAAAACCAGATCGCATCTATGCATTAGTTGAAGCCAAACCGGGCGGGGGTTTGTACGTTTCTAATGATGCCGGCCAATCGTGGATGCTTGTGAATTCGCAAGCTTCATTAATTCAGCGTCCGTTTTACTACACCACACTCGGAGCTGATCCTGTAAACGCCGATATTGTTTACGCTGGAGCAGAAGGCTTCTTTAAATCATCGGATGGCGGCAAGTCATTTTCGGTGTTCCGCACACCACACGGTGATAATCACGATATTTGGATCAATCCCAAAGACAATCAGATCATGATCCAATCGAATGATGGTGGCGCAAATATTTCAACTGATGGTGGTCGAACATGGTCAACGCAGATGAATCAACCGACTGCTGAGATTTACGGCGTGTGGACTGACAACCAGTTTCCTTACAAATTGTACGGCGCTCAACAAGACAATACGACGCTGATTATTTCGAGCCAGGCTGATCCAAATAACACGGGAGATTGGCGCACAGGACCGGGTTGTGAGACGGGGCCCATCATGCCACATCCAGCGAATCCCGAGATCGTTTATGGATCGTGCAAAGGACAATACGGCGTAATGAATCTGAAGACCGGCCAGGAGAAAAGCTATTGGATAGGTGGTCAATCGCTCTACGGCAATCCTGCGAGCGACTTGATCTATCGAATGCAACGCGTCTCACCGATGGCCGTGTCGCCGCACGATCCGGATGTGCTGTATTACGGTTCGCAGTATGTTCACCGAACTCGCAACCGAGGTGTGACGTGGGAAAAGATTTCACCCGACTTGACTGCACATCCAGGTTGTTGCCAGGGCGTGAGCGGTGAGCCAATCACTCGCGACGTTACTGGCGAAGAGTTTTACAGCACCTTATACGCCATCGCTGAATCGCCACTGGAAAGAGGTGTGATCTGGACCGGCGCCAACGACGGACCGTTTTACGTTACGAGAGATAATGGGAAGACGTGGACAAATGTAACACCGAAAGATCTGCCGCCTGGCGGACGCGTTCAATACATCGATCCGTCACCGCATCGAAAGGGTTCCGCATACTTCGCGGTGTATCGCTGGCTGCTTGGTGATTTCCAACCTTACCTCTATCGCACTGATGACTACGGAAACACCTGGGTACGGTTAACGACTGGCAAGAATGGAATCCCAGCCGACTGGCCGACACGTGTCGTCCGTGAAGATCCTGATCGCGAAGGATTGCTCTACGCAGGTACAGAGTTTGGAATGTTCATCTCTTTTGACAATGGCGATCACTGGCAATCGTTCCAACTGAATCTGCCAAACGTTCCGGTGTCAGATATCAAGGTGCACCACAAAGACCTGGTAGTCTCGACTCAGGGTCGCGCGTTTTGGATTATCGATGACATCACATCACTTCATCAGTTAACACCGCAAACAAAATCGACCGAGCCTCGATTATTTAAGCCGCGCGACGGGTATAGAACTCGCGTTGCGCCGCTTAACCTCGGACCGATCATCGAATACTACTTGCCAAGCGCACCTACGGAAGCGGTTGTGATCGAGATACTCGATAACAAAGGTCAGGTCGTGAACTCTTATAACAGCGACACACCGCCACCGCGATCAGGACGGGGAGGCGACCAGAGTCAACCCGAGGATCCGGATGCGGCACCCGCCGGTCGTCGATCTACGCCACCGCCGCGCGTTACAAAAAATGCTGGATTGAATCGCTTTGTTTGGGACGTGAGACATCAAGCTGGTCCGACCATGCCACCGGGAGAGTATCAAGTTCGTCTAAAGACCGGCGGCGTGACACTCACTGAGTCCTTTACGGTTCTGATCGACCCGCGCGTGGCTGAAGATGGTGTAACAGTTACCGACCTGCAGGAACAGTTTGAGCACAGCATGCGCATGCGCGAACTAGTGAACACTGTGAATCAACTGGTGACCAGGGTGCGTGATGCTCAGAATAAATTAAAAGGGTCTGCATCTGAGACGGAGAAGGTGAATAGTCTGAATGCAATTGCGAACAAATTGATGACGGAACCTGTGCGTTATGGGAAACCCGGACTGCAGGCACATATCAACTACCTGGCGGGAATGACCGCGAACGTCGATCAGAAGATTGGTCGGGATGCGATTGAACGATACGCTGTGTTGAGGAAAGAACTTGACGAGGCCCGCGCAGAAGTCGACAGAATTCTTGGGCCTACCTCATCCTCGAGTGCAGTAAACAGATAAGCAGTTATCCGCAGATTACGCAGATTACACAGATTTCCCTTAGTTCGATTTAGAGTCGACCCTCTTTCTCTAACTGAATCTGTGTAATCTGCGTAATCTGTGGATAAATTCTTTCCTGACCATGGCCCAGTTTGTGTAGAATTCCCTCAGCTGGAGCAAGTCGCTTCTACGCCATCGGTTTTCCTGCCGTTGATTCCAAGAGTTTTGGTCCAGATTCTTTACCAATGTAATCCCAACCGCCCCGATGAAACGTCGCACTTTTCTACAACTCTCTCTTCCAGCTCTTGCCGCACTTGAACTCCCGGCTTGTACTCGCACGGCCGGATATGTCGAGCCGCAGACACTTCCTCTTGTCCTTCACAATGGAAAAGTTTTCTACAAAGGTAAGTGGCAAACACTGGATGTGGGAATTGACTCCGCCGGACAACTACGCCTGGGAAATCAACTGCGCGGAACAGAATCAATCAACGTTAATGGCAAAGTCGTATCGCCGGGTTTTGTAGACATCCTGGCTGATAACGCAATTGATCCTGAGTCAACGTACGATACGTTCGAAAAGTATAAAGTCACTGACGGTGTGACAACCGCCTTGCAGATGCACGGCGGTAGTGCTGCTTGCGGTGAGTATTACCAAAGATTTTCCAAACTACCTCACTCGATCAACTTCGGGGTGTCAACTTTTGTGATGGCTATCCGAGGACAAGCAGGGAATATCAACACACGAAAACGATTAATCGAAAAGAATCTTGATGAAGGCGCGTTGGGAGTTTCTCACAGTTTGGAGTACCAACCGACGCCGTTCGAAGAGGTGCTTGAATACGCGAAACTTGCCAGCAAGTATGAACGGCCGCTGTTTCTTCACCTTAGATACTCTTCGCGAGAACAAGAACTTGAGGGCGTTGACGAGGCAGTTCGCTACGCCAAAGAAAGCGGCGCGCACGTGCACATCGATCACCTGCACTCAACTGGCGGAACGTTCCATATGGAAAGCGCGCTCGATAGAATCCGGACTGCGAACGCAGAAGGACTGTCAATCACCACCTGCGTTTATCCTTACTCATACTGGGCAACTTATTTGTACAACCGACGCTTCGATTCCGGTTGGCAACAGCGTTATGGCATTTCCTTCAATGACCTGCGTGTCGTCGGCAGCTCAGAGCGACTAACGCCTCAGAGTTTTGCGCGTTATCGGAAGTCATCCACACTGGTTGCTGTTCCTGAAGGCGTTATGCCATTGGGAAAAACCGTCGACGTCGCTTTGAAGGAACCATTCTGTATGATTGGGTCTGATGGTGGTATTCAATTCGAAACGCGCGCCAACTGCCATCCACGCGGCGCAGCATGTTTTTCAACCGCCATTCGACATGCGATGGAAATAAACATGCCGGTTGAGACAATCATCGAGAAAATGACGGCGCTTCCCGCCAGTTTAGTGAAGCCCGCGATGAAGGGACGAGGTTTGATTGAAGATGGCGCCATCGCGGACCTCACAGTTTTTGATCCAGCAAAAATTCGGGGGAATGCGACTGTGGAAAATCCCAATCAGTTTTCATCAGGAATCGATCTGGTGATCGTGAATGGGAAGATCGCTTTCAAAGATAAGAGGCTGATGGTGAAGAGTGGAACGGCGATTCGGGCCTGAGGAATTTAAGATTTAAGATTGTGACCAAATGTCCGACGAACTTTAGTTTGTCCTGCGTCGGTGGAATGCCTGTAGAATTCTAGCGGGTCTCTCGGTATACCACGACAAACTAAAAAGTTCGTCGGACATTTTGGCTAAATCTTAAATCTGAAATCTTCAATCTTAAATTCTTAATGCGCATTGTTTCCTTCCTTCCGTCTGCAACCGAGGTTGCCTGTGCTCTGGGCCTTGAGGATTCGATTGTCGGGATCACTCACGAGTGCGATTATCCAACCAGCGTCCGCACGAAACCCATAGTGGTACGTAATGTCTTACCCATTGAGCGTATGACTCAGGCGGAGATTGATCGTGCCGTTGCGGATCGATTACGAGAGGGTTCGAGTCTTTATCAAATCGATGAAGAACTCCTAAGGAAACTCGCACCCGACTTGATCCTCACGCAAAATCTCTGTCAGGTATGTGCACCATCAGGGAACGAAGTTTCGCACGTACTGAAGAACCTGCCGCATACTCCCGAAGTTCTTTGGCTGACACCGCAATCCCTGGAAGAGATTTTCGATAACATTCGCGACCTTGGTGCAGCAACCGGCAGGTCCGTTGAGGCCGAGAGGCTAGTAAATCAATGTCGCTCTCGGCTAGAGAAGCTGTCTGCATCGACTGCGCAAATTTCGACAAAACCACGTGTGTTCTGCATGGAATGGCTAGATCCTGTTTACGCGAGCGGCCATTGGGTGCCTGAGTTAGTAAAACTAGCTGGTGGTCGCGATGAACTTGGAAAGGAGCGTGGTGAGTCGATCAGAATTTCGTGGAAGGATGTAGTCGATTATGCCCCCGAAGTGCTGATTATCATGCCCTGCGGTTTTAACTTGCGACAAACAATGGAACAAATCTGGGGCGTGTTTGGCACACGCGAATCACCGTTCTATGAATTGCCGGCGGTGCGCAATGGAAGAGTTTACGGTGTGGACGCCAATTCATACTTCGCGCGGCCCGGTCCACGTGTAGTTGAAGGCGCTGAAATCCTTGCGCATGTCATTCATCCTGAAGCGTTCGGCGATTTGGATAATGAAAACGTTGTCCAAAAGGTAGACGTAGATTTGCTGCGCGGGCTCCTGAAAGAAGGTAAGGATTATTATCTTGAGGATGAGGCACTCGTCTTCACCGCCGACTATCTACGGCGTCGTGGATATTGTTGCGATAGCGGTTGCCGTCATTGTCCATACAATTGATTTTGAATTTTCTTCTCTGTGAAACCTCTGCGTTCTCTGCTTCTCTGTGGTAAAAGAACAGAGCGGATATGCAGAGAACGCAAAGAAGCGCAGAGAGAAATCCGACCTTTGCACCTGTCGCACTTATTTCGTTAACACGTTCAAACCCTCAATGACAGGAGCCACTATGAAAATTAGACTTCTTGTAGCAGGTGCCGTTTTGCTCTTTGCGCAAACTACTTTTGGGCAATTTGGACAATCACAGTCGACCAGGCTAGTAGATCTTGCTTCCCGCTTGTCACGAGATGTGGATGACTTTGCGGACGCGACCTACCGTAATTACTCAAGCTCGACTCGCAGCAATCGATCTGACATCGAAGCGGTAATGTTGTCTCAACAGTTTAGCGGCGCCAGCCGGATCTTTTACAGAATGGTAGTTGATCGACGACGTAACTCCGATCTTCGAGATGCTTTCAGCTTTCTCCAGGACGTCGCCAGATCAATCGAACGAAATAATTTACAACGTGAGTCCTGGTACAACATTCAGCGACTACTATCAGACGTTGCCCAGGAGATCGATTCGAATGGAAACGACAGCGGCGGCAACTATCCAGGTCCCGGACGCGGTGGTCGCATTACCTGGAAAGGAAAAGTTGATGACGATGTACGAATCAGATTCCGTGGTGGCAGTGCCGACATTGAAACCATTGGCGGCACACCGTATTACGATTCGCAACCAAACTTCGGCGCTTCTTTGCCCTCCCGGCGCGTTAATGTCCGTTTGAACTTAAGGAAGGGACGAGGTCAGGTGTACATCGAGCAGCAGCCATCACGTGATAACGATTTTACGTTAGTCGTCCGAATTAAGGATTCAAAAGGCGGTGCGTCGGATTACGAGCTTGAATTGACGTGGTAGTGTCAGTGAGGTGATTTCCTGATAATCGTATAGGACCGATTTGACCTATAGAACTATACGACTCACCAAAGGCATCTCGAACATTTTCATGCCGGCAACATTCAAAGACCTTGTTGATTTAATGCATCGGCTTCGATCGCCGAATGGCTGTCCGTGGGATCGTGAACAGACCTACGCCACGCTTGCGCCAATGATGTTGGAGGAGGCGTACGAAGCGTTCGAAGCCGTCGAGGAGGCGCGTGCCGGCAGACCCAATGAATTGCGCGATGAACTCGGCGATTTACTATTTCAAATCATCTTCTATGCGCAGGTTGCCAGGGAACGCGGCGAATTCACGATCGAAGATGTTACCAACGCAATTCATACGAAGATGGTTCGGCGTCATCCACACGTCTTCGGCGAAGTAAAGGCCGATGATTCAGCAACCGTTCTCCTTAACTGGGAAACGATGAAGGCAGAGGAGAGACGGGCGGCAGGCAAAGCTGAAAACACGTCAACGTCAATTCTTGATGGCGTGCCTTCAAAAGCACCCGCTCTCATGGAAGCACATCAGCTGTCCACGAAAGCGGCGCGTGTCGGATTTGATTGGAAGAGCATAGACGACATTTTCGACAAGCTGCATGAGGAGATTGAAGAACTGCGAGGCGCAATTACTCAACACGCCGAGTTTAAAGACGAAGCTACGCACTCGCTAGTCAGAGAAGAACTCGGTGACTTACTGTTTGCGGCAACAAACATCGCAAGGCATTTACACGTTGAGCCAGAAGCGGCGCTAAAGTTGACGAATCGAAAGTTTAGGCGACGATTCAGGTACATTGAAGACAAGTTGACGGAACAGGGTAAGACTTTTCAGGATGTATCGATTGATGACCTGGAAACGCTGTGGCAGGAAGCGAAGGAATTTAAGATTTAAGATTAAAATGTCCGACGAACTTTAGTTTGTCGTGTTGTGAACAACGGGCCCGTCAGATTGTTCAGGGCTGTTGAACCGACGCACGACAAACTAAAGTTCGTCGGACATTTTAGGCAATCTTCAATCTAAAATCTTCAATCTTCAATCATTAATTCTCACTGACCTCATCGTAGTGTTAAATGCAGCATCGAAGCCCTGGTCATTCGAAGGTGCAACAGCAATCATGTAGAACAATTGTCCGTTTCTAAGTTGCGTAGTGATCAATCGAATGTTCTCAGGTCGCCCCGTCGCTTCATTACGATTAGTCAAAGAGGTCCACAAGGCATTGCGACCACTCAATGTGGTTCGCTGGTAACCACTATTTGCGCGCAGGCTGCTGTTGCCCTGAGCAAGATTGTTTACCAATTCATCAGTTGCGGCTTGCAAGTTGCGATTGCTTGTTTGTGCGACACCGAAATTCACACCGTGCGTGAACACGGCTTGCCCGTTGGCTTGTCCATAACCTCCTTCAGGCGCAAACCAGACTGAGTTTGAGTCGTTAATCTGCCGCCAGTTATTTGGCACACTCACCTGGACACCGCCGTTCATTATGTTGTAGCTCTGAAAACGATTCGACGGATACTCGACTCTTCCAGTTGGAACATTACTTGGATAGTTGCCCGTCGAGTCGCCGACTGGATAACGCTGACCGCTACGCGCGATCTCCGACATCGTCTGGGCTCTCGGATAACCGTGCAGTCGCTCCTGAACTCGAGCAAAATCCTGGGAATTTCGTATCGGATTATTGACGCGAAGATACTGTGCTTCCTGGTTGATTCGTGCGTATCGATCTTTCGGACTCGGGTGATCGCTCAAGAAGCCACCACCACCGCCGCCGGTGCGTTCGATCGTCTTGAACATGTTTGCAAGATCGCGTGGATCGTATCCAGCGTTCGCGCAAATGCGCGCGCCGAGCAGGTCAGCCTCGGTCTCGTATTCACGACTGAACTTCAAGAAGTAGACTCCGAAAGGCATCTGTGCCAGTTGGCCCACACCTTGGCCGCCGAGAATAGTTCCCGCGATTCCGGCGATGCCCGACAGAATGCTGTACTTCTGAGCTTTAGTTGCCTGCGCTGTTCCATGGCGTAACGCAACGTGGCTAAGTTCGTGGCACATTACGCCAGCCATCTCGCCTTCATTGTTGGCAGCTTCGATCATCCCGCGGTTTACATACATCGGACCACCAGGCAACGCAAATGCGTTAATGTCGCTCGCGTTGACTACCTTGAAATAGTATCGGAATTCGGGATGTTGAAACTCCGTGGGGATCGCGCTCACGAGTCGCTGTCCAACTCGCTCTACATAACTGCCGACGGTTTCGTCTCGTAGAAGTGGCATCTGCTGCTCAACTTCCTGTGCCGCCTGTCTCCCTACTTTAAGGTCGTCCTGCGGACTGTATCGATTGCTGTGATACTTGATCTGTGTTTGCGCCACTAACGACAGTGGCATCGCTATAAACGTGAAGAGCGTTAACCAGGCAATAAGTTTTCGACCGGTGTTTAATTGCGAGCTAGACATCGTTACCCTCCGGAAAAGCTGGACAATTTCAGCTGCTTTGATGATTCTTTTCGATAGCCTGTTTCCCAATTTGATCATTCCTTTTCAGTCAGCCGTGCACGAAAACGCAACAGCCGTACATAACTCACTATGATTTCACTTCTCATCAGCCCTGATTTTAAGGGTCCGAACTGACCTGCTGAATAGTTAGGCAACGAAGGTGCCAGTACACCTGCTTTATCTCTGATTTCGCGGCTCGATGTGTTCATTGAACCACTTCCCGGGCTCGGCGAGCGGGGCAATATGGTGAGGTTCGCCTCTCCAGACTCGAATCATCGATATCAACAGAAAAACGAACGCCGCCAATTTGAACAGAATTCCCCCGAGCGAGGTGTCAGTTATGGAAGAGATTACGCCAAAGACCGTTTGGATTATCAAAATACCCAGGTGCAGAGCGACCGCCTGCGATGCGTGGAAACGGACCTTTGTCTCTGAGCGAGGAACAAGAAAAAGCTCCAGAAGCGAAACAATTAACCCGATGTAGAAAGGCGCATACGGCAAGGTCACCGCCCACTTTTCAGGCAAACCCATTCCGGCGATCGGGCGCGAAGTCGGCCGTATCCCCGCAGGCGCTTGATAAACGCTTTGGGGCTGTTGATATTGGGTTGGTGGTGCGTATGTCGGAGGTACAAACACCGAAGGATAGGGCTGTTCTAACGGGGGACTGTCGTAACGTCGAGTTGGAGCTTCCGAGTAAACATTTTTGCGAGGTTCTTGAGCTGGATTCTTCACTTCACCGGTGGGTTCCTGGACCCAAGGCGTTGTGGGTGCCCCTCCACCGCCTTCTCCCCAGGTCTCTGCAGTCTTGCGTTCTACATCGGGATCCAGCGGATTAGTGTCGTATTTACTCTTATTTGTTTCCATCACTAACTTCTACGAGCTTGCGCGCCGCGAGTTCAATCTTACTCGTCCGAGATCACATACTCAACCTGTTCCCAAACTGCACGCTGCTCGGAAATGAGGAACGCCTGAACAATGGGTTGCTCTCCACCCAGGCCAATTATCAAGTAAATGGCTGCCGGATAGTATGCGAGCCTGACATCTGTCTCGGACGGAGTTGGATTGTTTGAGCGAGGATGAGAATGGTAAATCGCAAGCAAGTCTTCTTCGCGTTCTCGCATTTCCCGCTGAGCCGCAAAGAGTTCCTCTGGAGCCGCTTCGTATGCTCTCTCAGGATCCGAGCCGACATTGCGAAGACGATAAATCGAGCTACTTCGGGACCCGCTTCCACCGCCAATTAAGCCGCAGCACTCGTTCGGTGCAGTCTCACTCGCGTGCGAGATGATTGCAGCTAAGTGTTCACGGCGGATGATCATCTGGTTGGGGCTTATGGAGTGGAAAATAGGTCCTATAAGTCCTATCGGTCCTATCTACTCATTCCTCAACAATCCTGAGATGCAATTCCTCCAGTTGTTTTGGATCAACCTCGCCGGGGGCATCGATCATCAGATCTGCGGCGGACGCGGTTTTTGGGAATGCGATGACGTCTCGCATGTTGTCGGTGCCGGCGAGCACCATCATCAGACGATCAATACCTGGCGCAATTCCGCCGTGCGGCGGCGTGCCATACTCGAGCGCGTCGAGAAAGAACCCAAATCGTGAGCGAGCTTCTTCGGTCGTCATGCCCAGTGCTTTGAAGACTAATCGTTGAACGTCCCGACGATGGATACGAATCGAGCCGCTCGCCATCTCGACGCCATTAATCACCGGGTCGTAAGCCTTGGTGCGAATCTTCCCGAGAAGTTCAGTCTCTCCACCCTCAACCGCGCGTTGTAACAATTCCAGATCCTCGTCCACTGGCGAAGTGAAAGGGTGATGCATTGAGTAGTAACGCCCGTCTTCCTCGTGGAACTCAAACATGGGAAACTCAGTCACCCATAGTGGCTCGTACTTCCCCTCCGGAATTAACTTCTCGCGCCTGGCAACTTCGTTTCGCAGCGCTCCAAGGCTGGCGGCGACCACTTTTGGCTTTCCGGAAACAATCAATACCGCATCGCCCTTGGAAGCTCCGGCAACTACTGCTATACGAGAGACGACATCCGATCCCAACGCTTTCAACAACGACGAACTAACCTCGTCTCCCAACTTAATCCAGGCGAGTGCAGTAGCGCCGTAGCGTTTCGCGAATTCCTGCAGTTCATCCAAAACTTTCCGCGAAAGATTGGCTCCGTGCGGCGCAACCAGACCCTTTACTTGTCCACCCGCATCGAGTGCCGAGGCAAAAGGAGCAAAGTCAGTACCTTCCAAAGCGGTTGAAAGATCTTTCAACTCCATTCCAGGAATTCGCAAATCAGGTTTGTCAGAACCAAACCGCGTCATGACTTCTGCAAAAGTGAGTCGAGGGAATGGAACTTTTAGATCTACTCCAATCAACTTAAACACGCGAGCAAACGCACCCTCCACAAGCTTGTAAACCTGATCCAGAGTCGCGAAGCTCATCTCTACGTCTAATTGAGTGAATTCTGGCTGACGATCCGCTCTCAGATCCTCATCACGAAAGCAGTGAGCAATCTGAAAATACTTATCGAGCCCCGCAATCATGCAGAGTTGTTTGAAAAGCTGTGGAGATTGTGGCAGTGCGAAGAACTTACCAGGTTGCACGCGGGCCGGGACAATATAGTCGCGGGCGCCTTCGGGAGTTGACTTAATCAAAATCGGGGTTTCGATTTCGGTGAAGCCCTGTTCAGTCATAAAGGCACGTATCTCTGACACAACCCGATGACGCAGGCGCAGGTTTCCCTGCAACTGCGGTCGGCGCAAATCGAGATAGCGATATTTGAGACGAAGATCCTCGCTGGCGAGTGCCTCACCGGAAGCATCCAACTGGAATGGCGGCGTACGAGCATCGTTAAGCAGGAGTAACTCCCGCGCGTGCACTTCAACATCACCGGTGGCGATTTTTGGATTCCTGGTGTTCTCGTCGCGAGCTACAACTTCACCCGTCACAGCAATCACATACTCACCGCGTATGTCTTTGGCTTTTGCATGAGCGGTTGCGTCT
>DATDFV010000296.1:0-6463 GCA_036522415.1 Pyrinomonadaceae bacterium
CCCAATTACTCGCCTTAAAGTGCTACTCCGAAACGAGTTACGGCCGCGCATCAACAGCTGCGATTTGACAGACATTTGCTGAACTCGCTAGTTCAGCAATCGAAGTGTCAAAAGTCAGCACTTAACCTGGCGAGGTACACCAGGTCAGGGTCTTTTATCTCTAACGCATACAACATCAGGTTTCGGGTTTGTTTTGCGATCGAGCTGTTGGTTATGAGCAGTCGGGCGCGGCCTTTGAGATCAGGGTCGATCTTTCCAAAGTTCTTCGTTTTCGTGGTGCAGATTATTTAGCGGAGAGGTGCGCTACTATGGCGGTGATGTTCTTCCTTTCACTAGAAGGTTGAGCGTCTAGGGGCGGTTTTGTGTTTGGGCACAAGCTGGCTGCTTCTTGTTAGTTTGAGAGGCGGATCACCTTAGCCTATAGATTTTCGCTTGTACATAGTTTTCGGCTTAATATTAGCCACAAAATATTAGCCACAGGTGAACACAGAAAACACGGATCGGAGTTTTATTAACAGTGAGCGAGGAACAGTCTGACGAACTTTTGTTGTCACGCGTCGAAGTCACGAGGCGTTATTTATTCATGAAGGTTAGGCGGAAACGAACTTTCGGACGACATTCATCACTGATATGACTTTATATATGTATTTTCGTATTATCTTTTAGAGCTTCCACACACCCGTGATAGCGCTCTCGGGACGACAACTCATACTCACTACTCACTATGCGAATCACAGAAATTGACTATTCGTCGAAACACCTAGGCACCGTCAAAGCTCTCGGAGTGGCAAATAGCCAGACACTCGGGTTCTTTCCAGAAGGGGCATTCGATGACTATGCACGCCGCCGACAAATCCTTGTCGCGATCGACGATCAGCAAAAGTGCGTGGGTTATGTGCTTTACCGGATCTCACGACAGCGAGCCACGATTGTTCACCTTTGTGTTGAATCATCACGGAGACACGAGGATATTGGTACGCAGTTATTTTGGGCTCTTCAGGAAGCCGTAAAGGATTTGCGAGGTATTGGACTGCGGTGTAGGCGTGACTATGAAGCCACGGGCCTGTGGCAAAGCCTTGGATTTGTGCCGCAATACGATTTACCAGGTCGTGGGAAAGTGCCCGCTGACTTAACATATTGGTGGTTTGATAACGGCCACCCAACGCTGTTTACGGACGCGATTCTCGAACAGGTAAAGTCGAAGCTTTGTGTCGCCATCGATGCCAACATCTTCTATGACTTAAACGAGGCAAGCAGACCGGGACACGTTGAGTCGAGTGCGCTGCGTGCGGATTGGCTTGTTGATACGCTGGAATTGTGCGTAACGGACGCGATTAAGAATGACATAAACCAGGGCCGCGATAAACAGCAAAGGGAAAAGGCCTGGGAGTTGGTTGAGCAATTTACTATTCTGCCCTGTGATCAAACGAAACTCTTCAGCGTCGCTGAGGCGCTCAAAAATATATTTCCTGAAGACGTATCCACGCGGAACGATGTCGATCAATGGCATATCGCGCGCACGATTGCCGCTGATATACCATACTTCATCACGCGCGATGAGAAGTTGCTGAATTTATCGACAGAGGTTTACGAGACCTTTGGAACGACGATCCTTCGTCCTACAGATTTGATAATTCGTACCGATGAACTGAGAAGAGAAGTTGATTATGCTCCTCAGCGCCTATCCGGAACATTATCTGAGATTCGGCTGGTTCAAAGTGGACAAGAAGATTTGCTGGGCGAGAGATTTCAAGCCGCTGCACTGGGCGAGACGAAAGCAGTTTTTAGGCATCGCCTCAGGAGCATTCTTTCTGATACTGATGGAAATCGATGCTATGTAGTTTTGGATTTCGACAAACACCCGATAGCGCTGATTGCCTACAACAGAATTAACGCGGAATCGCTTGAGATCCCCATGCTCAGGATCGCGCGAATGCCCGTTGCTCCAACATTAGCGCGCTGCATGATATTTCGATCACTTGCTATGGCGGCCCAGGAGAGAAGAAATGTCATAGCAGTCACTGAGGCTTACAAGGATGACATTGTTGCAGATGCACTGAGAGAAGATGGTTTTATGGTGGATTCTCAATGTGCCTTTAAGCTCAGTGTTCCGCTGAACGACACGGCGACAAAGCTGGGCGACTACCTTAAGACGCAGAATTACGAAAGTTCTGTTGTCAAAGAATATTGCGGGAAGGTCGTCCATCAACTGAACGATTCAACCACTATCTTAAATGTCGAGGCGTCGAGTGAGATTGAACGACTCCTATGGCCCGCGAAAATAATTGACGCGGCCATACCCTCATTTTTGGTTCCAATTCAACCCGAATGGGCCAAGGAACTTTTTGACGAGAAGCTTGCTGCGCAAACGCTGTTTGGCGCTAAACTCGAGTTAGGTCTGAATCGTGAAGGTGTTTACTACAAAGCGAAGACAAACTTTAGACAGCTGCAAGCGCCGGCTCGGATTCTTTGGTACGTAAGCGAAGGCAAACGGTTTGCGGGAACCCGCAAGCTGCGTGCGTGTTCTCGGCTTGCTGAAGTAGTGGTGGGTAAACCGAAGGATCTCTACAGACGTTTCAAACGGTTAGGTATATACAGCTGGGATAATGTGTTTGAAGTGGCGAAGAAAGACCTACATCGCGAGATCATGGCGCTCCGGTTTGCGGATACTGAGTTGTTCACGAATCCAATTGAATGGACCGAGCTTCAGCGCATCCTCCGCGAAGGCAATTGCAACACACAAATTCAATCTTCGATTCGCATTTCACCGGAGTTATTTGAACAACTGTATCGTCGAGCTAGTGAAACTCTGATAGAGGAACAATGACTCATGCAGGAAAAGACGCTGTTGTTATCCCTTCGCCCGACATTTGCAGATCTTGTGTTTGCAGGTGTAAAGACTGTTGAGTTGCGTCGCAGTCGACCGCGAGTTCGGGACGATGATTGGGCCTTGGTCTATGTTTCGACACCAATTAAAGCGGTAGTGGGTGTCATTCAGGTTGCTGCCATAATTGAAAATAAACCATCTACTTTGTGGAGAAAGGTGCGCAAACGCGCCGGCATAACCCGAAGACAGTTCGACGAGTATTACGTGGGGGCTCCCATGGCATACGGGATCGTATTAAACGCGGTAGAGAGATTTCGGAAGCCCGTTGAATTGAATCATATAAGAGAAGTGTGGCCCGATTTTCAACCGCCTCAGTCTTATCGGTATCTCGACATGCGACAGAGAAGGTTGATCCGCCGTTGAGATCATCGAGTTACAGCGGATTTTGGATGAGTGAGCACTTGCTTTTGGACCACCGGACGATTCGTAGATGATTTGACACGCAAAAGTCAAACGTTTAGTCTTCTGAGACCAACATCGCCTCAATCTCGTGAAAGGAAACACCATGGCTCACGACGAGAAGCCGCCGAAAGAAGTAGCAATTCATATTGACAAGCAGGAACACAAATCACCGAATCCAACAACTGGTATGGCTCTCTATGTGTTGGGGACAGTGAATCCTGACACGCACGATCTCTATCGCGAAACTCACGGTAACGAAGACGACGAACAGATCTTCAATAACTCAAATTCTGTAAATCTTAAAAACGGTGATCATTTCTTTAGCATCAAGAAAAAACTAAATCCTGGCAGTGCAAGATGGCTTTGATTCCTCAATCTGACGAACAGTACCTCACTGAAAAGGGTTTCCAATTCGAGATAAAACAAAGTGACAAGGAAGTTCTTCTTGTCCTTAAGAATTGGTCGTTACCCGATAGCTACACACCCACCTTGGTCGATCTTTTAATAAGAATTGTTCCGGGATATCCATTGGCGCCGTTGGATATGTTCTGGACATTTCCTGCCGTCAAACTCGCAGGCGGTGGCTGGCCCTTAAACGCAGATGTGCATCAGCAGCTGGATGGCCGCAGCTGGCAGCGTTGGTCGCGCCACTATGAATGGCGTCCTGGAGTTGACAATATAAGGACGTTCATTACAGGTATAAAGAATGAGATTAGTTTAGGACGCTAATGCAATATACCCTCACCTTTCCAGAGAGCCTTTTTGAGCGTCTCACTCAGCATCTATTCGTTGATCGGACGATCGAGCGGGCCGCATATCTCTTGGCTGCTGTTTCGGTTAGTGATTCAGAAACCAGGCTACTGGTTAGGGACGTAATCCTGGTCAGTCCTGACGATATTGAACAGGCTACGGCGCACGGATTAACGATCAACCAGCAATCCTTTCGTCCGGTGCTGAAGCGTGCGCACCTTTCTAATTCTTGCTTTCTGTTCGTGCATTCTCATCCTTCACATTTTGTTGGTCATTCTGATCAGGATGACCGAGAAGAACTTGATCTTTTCAAAACCGCCTATAGTCGAATTCATAATCCGCACCTGGTACATGGCAGTTTGGTCTTCTCAGATCCGCGACTTCCGGTTGGCCGTGTCTGGCTAGCGAATGGTGAGCACTTACCAATCGAGCGAATCAGGGTTGTGGGAAACCAATTTAGTTTCTTTGATCGTGAACAGGGAACTGAACTCGACCTGGCAGCGTTTGATCGACAGATTCGAGCATTTGGAGCGGACTTACAGAGGCTATTCGGCCGACTTAAGATCGGCATAGTCGGACTCGGCGGGACCGGTTCAGCGGTGTGCGAACAACTAACACGCCTTGGTGTGGGGCATCTGCTGTTATGCGATCCCCAGTTGTTTGAAGAGTCAAATACGAATCGCGTTTACGGTTCATCACTTCGAGATGATGAGGAGAAGAAAACGGAGATCGCATCACGTAATATTGCACACATCGGTCTCGGTACGACGGCAGAGATTCTGGATGGTGGATCGATGGATTTAAAAACAGCGCTGCGTTTGAAAGAATGCGACATCATTTTTGGCTGCACGGACGATGAATGGGGCAGGGCGGTGCTTACGAAGCTGTCGATTTCCTATTTCATCCCGGTCTTCGATATGGGCGTGGAGATTGAATCTGAAGAAGGAGAAATAAAGAGTGTCAGAGGCAGAGTCACTACGTTGCTTCCCAATTCACCTTGTCTTTTTTGCCGCGGTGTAATTACTTCTGAGGTAATGATGGCTGAGATTTTGCATCGACTTAATCCCAAAGAATACGAGGAACGAAAAAAGGAGGGATATATTCCCGGATTGCCGGGTCAAGTGCCCGCCGTCATCATGTTCACCTCCACGACTGCATCAACTGCGATAAGCGAATTGTTGCACCGGCTTACGAGCTACATGGGAGTCGATCGAAAATCAACCGAAGTAATTTTGCGATTTGATGAGTCGAAGATTAGTACCAACTCGAAGATTCCACTTCCAGGTTGTTGGTGTGGTGACTACAATTCGTGGGGTAGAGGTGATGAAGAACCCTTTTTGGGTCTAACTTGGGCAGAGACGTAGAGGATGAGACTCTCGGACAAGATTAAGAGTTGGTATCTGCAGCGGAGACGGCGTACGTATTTGGTCAGGACCCGAATCGTCTCGCGGATGAGCGATGTACCGGAAAAGTTGCAGGGGCAGGCATACATTGTCAAACGCAATGGCAAAGATATGTGGCTTGTATTTGACTGTCCTTGCTCAAGTGGCCACAAGCTTGTGCTAAACCTTTCGCGAAGCCGCTATCCTTTCTGGCAAACCAAGTTGAAGAAAAATGTGTTGAATGTTCTTCCCTCCGTCTGGGTAACTGATGAGTGTCACAGTCACTTCTTTATCAAAAACAACGACGTAGTGTGGGCGCGAGATGTTACGACTCATCGTCCAGCCGCAACTTAAAAACTGTTTCTCTGCTTCTTGTGCACAAAGAAAATGTCTGGCTCATGACGACCGATCAAATGTCGGCTGAAATATCTTTGCCGAGTCCTCGAACAAAATCCATCGAAGTGGTTGGTTGTCTAAACAGAATAAGCGCGAGTCAGGTGATCTATCGTCCCTGAACAGCCGCGGGTCGTTCGAGTTTAAGAGCTGCAATTTTCCGGTTAGAGATCTCAGTCAGCGCGAGTTCAGCAATCGACCTGCGAACCCTTCTATCGCATATTGACCTCACGAAACGTTATGCATTGAGGGTTTGGGTCCAAAGGACAAACTAAAAGTTCGTCGGCCATTCGTTCGCACGCGCGCAAGCGACGCAAAGGCATCGCAAAGAAAACGCAGAACTTTCAAGACCCGCTTATTAGGAGGAGAAGCAATGAAACCAATGCTCCGCGCGACAACCTTGTTCTTTTTATGCTTGTTCGTGTTTGTTTCCAAGGATGCCGCGCAACAAGAACAAAAAGAAAACTACGTCAAAGCTCATTACACGAAATACGAGTATCGGATTCCTATGCGCGATGGAAAGAGATTATTCACAGCAGTATATGTGCCTAAGGATATGTCGCAGGCTTATCCATTTCTGATGGAGAGGACGCCTTACTCAGTCGGGCCTTATGGAGTTGATCGTTATCGAGAGAAGTTGGCGTGGTCA
>DATDFV010000297.1:0-3197 GCA_036522415.1 Pyrinomonadaceae bacterium
ATCGAACGTGGTCTATTGCTACGACCATTAGGCAACATTCTTTACTTCATGCCTCCGTACGTGATTACCGAGGACGAGACAAATTGGGCGCTGGATCAGATTGAAGATGTGGTTAATAGTTTGGCTATGTGAGCGCTGCGAACCTCGCGTGTCTCGTAATTAAGATTACATTTTGAATAAGTGGCAGGCGAAGCCTTCGACGCTTGCAACACCAAGTAGTTAAGGCTTTCTTGTCCATTTGAATTGTTCGATTCCGGGCTTTAATTCGTTGTACACCGCTGTTTTCCAATCATTTCGAGCTGGCAATGAAGACTGGTCAGGCTACTTTCGCTTTCCTGTTTCAAGTTGGTTCGCCTACAGTGATCATGAGGTATTGTCTGTACTTCATCGGGCCGAGCAGTCGGCACTGCGTGGATATTGGGTGGTAATAACCGTTTCCTATGAGGCTGCGCCTGCATTTGATTCCAAGCTTACGGTTCATAGTCCGACCGGATTCCCTCTTATAAGCGTTCAGGTGTTCGATCGAAAAATCGCTTCAAATCAACAATCGTCTGCATCCTTAAGAAAATATCAACAGCCGCAGTGGTTTCCGAAAGTTACCGCAGAGCAGTACAAGCAGAATGTGTTGTCTGTCCTTCGACAGATTGCTGCCGGAAATACTTATCAGGTTAACTACAGTTTTCCGCTGCACTGTGAGTTCTCGGGCAGTTCATTCGACTGGTTCCAAGATCTTTGTTCCACTCAGCGTGCCGGGTTCTGTGCGTACGTCGACCTCGGTCATTATCAGATTCTGTCGCTTTCTCCTGAACTGTTCTTTCAGCGAATCGGTAACAAATTATTGACTCGGCCGATGAAAGGCACGATGCCACGTGGGCGTTGGCTTGAAGAGGATGAAGCTCGTGCGGAAGAGCTAAGAACATCCGAGAAGAACCGTGCAGAGAACATAATGATCGCTGATTTAGTGCGGAACGATTTGGGAAAAATCTCGATTCCAGGATCAGTGCGAGTCGGTGAACTTTGGGGCGTTGAAAAATACGACACACTATGGCAGATGACGTCGACAATCGCTTCAGAGTGCGGATCCGCCGTCCAACTTACCGACATTTTTCGGGCGTTATTTCCCTGCGGTTCGATCACTGGCGCTCCCAAAGTTCGCACAATGGAAATTATCAATGAGATCGAAAACTGTCCTCGTGATATCTACACGGGTGCGATTGGTCTACTGAGACCTGGTGGTGATTGCATTTTCAATGTCGCAATTCGAACAGTATTGCTCGACACACGAACCCGGAGTGCTACGTTTGGCATCGGCAGCGGCGTCACCGCTGATTCGAGTCCAGATATTGAGTTTGAAGAGATAATTTTGAAAACCTCTTTCCTGGATCTCAGGCGCCCGGAGTTTCGGTTAATAGAGTCTCTGCTGTTGGAAAACGGTAAGTACTTTCTACTCGAACGGCATCTTGTGCGAATTGCCGCAAGTGCCAAATATTTCGACTATTCGTGGAACGAAGCCGCCGCTGGACTAGTTTTAGAAAAGATAAGAACTTCACACGAAACTGGCAGTTGGAAGGTTCGTTTGCTCGTGGCCCGAGACGGAAATATTCAAGTGGAAGTTGAGTTGCTTTCCTCTCGAGTATGCCTGTTCCCACAGGTCAGTATTAACCGAAGAGACTCAGAGAACGCCGAGGTGACGAGAAACTGTGATGAGGACTCATCTCAATCCGTAATGCGATTACACCTTGCCAGGGTTCCAATTGATTCAAACGATCGCTTTCTTTTTCACAAGACGACCAACCGCGAGGTCTACAACAAAGCCTTGCTCTCTCAACCGAATTCCGACGACCTAATTCTTTGGAATGAAAAGGGGGAGGTCACAGAATCAACCATCGCCAATATCGTAGTGGAGATCGATGGTCTCAAATATACCCCACCGCGAGAATCAGGCTTGTTGGCAGGAATCTTTCGCGAAGAACTATTAGCCGCTGGAGAGATCGAAGAAAGAGTGATCTATAAACAAGAATTGTGGCAAGCTCGGTCGTTTTGGCTTATTAACTCTGTGCGCAAATGGATGCCCGCGGTATTGTGTAAACAAGACGTATCGCTCTAATGTCGCAAGCCGCAGGATTGACGAATTACTAATTCCACAGGCAGTAAGATTTGCCTTGGCGGAAGAAACGGATCGTTGATTCGTTCCTGCATTGTTCTCACGGCCGTTTGACCAATCTCACGACAAGGTTGCCGAATTGTGGTTAGCGGAACTGATAGCAAGGTTGCATATCTGACATCGTCAAACCCAACCACACTCACATCCTTCGTCAGCCGCACTCCCAAACCGGCGAGTGTTTGTATCAGTAGGGCTGCGTTTCGATCATTCGAACACACAATGACATCAGCTGTTTCTGGTTGAAAAAGGGTCTGCACGAATTGACTGTCAGTTGGCTCGCCTATCTCGACGCGAGGTTCTTTCAATCGAGCTGCGAGCAAAGCTTCGCGACATCCGGCCAATCGCAGATCGGTGGTGGAAGGAAAGTGTGGACGTGCCAGAAACAGAAACCGTTTGTGGCCCAAACTGATCAGATGCCTGGTGAGAATATATCCCGAGTGAAAGTTGTCGATGCCAATGAGATCAAAGTCGCTTCTTCCAGGGTATTCACAAATATCGCGATCCAGGAGAAGCACGGCGATACCTGCTTCTCGCAACGTTGAGGCAATTCGGATATTTATGGTTTCCCGATCCTCAACTGATTCAAGTGGTGCAAAGAATACACCGGAGACTTTTTGTCGGATGTATCTTTGACAGAGTTGCTTTGCATCTTCGGCAGAAGCAACCGGATTGGATGCGTCGCCCCAGAGCACTTCAAGTCCCTGGCTTTGCCCGAACCGGGTAATCTCGTTGCATATCGGATCCAGAATCTCCGTGTTGCCTAAACCGGGAACGAGTAAGCCGAGGGTGCGGGAACGCCCATCGCTTTCTTCACTTCTGGTGCGGAGGTAGGTACCGGATCCTACCCGTCGCTCGATGAGGTTCAATTGATGCAGTTCTCGCAGGGCCCGGGCCGCAGTGGGCCGGGATACGTTATGTCGGCGAGCAAGTTCGGCCTCACTCGGCAGTCGCTTTCCATCGGTAAACTTCCCGGCCGCAATCTGTTGCTGCAGTGTTTCTAAAATCTTCCGGTGCTTAGGTATTTTGGGTTCCA
>DATDFV010000298.1:0-4660 GCA_036522415.1 Pyrinomonadaceae bacterium
CTCCGTGATAACTAGTGTTGAGCATTAGACCAATAGCTCCGCCCAGGTTTAGTAGTTGATAAAAGCCCGACTTGCTCTGCACCTTGTTCATCGAGATTAGTCCGTAGGCGCAAATAACGGCTATAGATCCAATCCAACCCAGCGTATTTACAGTAAAGGAAATCGTATTCATTGCTTGATCTCTTAGCGGCTCAGTTCCTCGCCAATTAAGTAAGGAATTCTTCAACCGAGCAGTTACGGGCGATGACCCACCGGCTTACAACCTAATTCTGTAGATCGCGCCGATGACGTTTAGATCACCAGGCCGAGTACGCCCGTCGTTCTGACGCATGTAATACAGATCGAGCGTGAAATGCTTGTTGAATTTATGATTCACACCGGCCGCAAATCGATTGCGCACCCAATCGTTCACACTCCAATCATAAAAGACTTCATCTGACGCAAAGATAGTTAGCTTGAGCTTTCCGAGATCAAGTGGATGTTCGACCATAAACCGGTTGCGATAGCGAGTAGCATCAACTTGTGGGCGCCGAATACGACGTTCGAACTGATTCCGATCAGAAAAAGTGAACTTCTCAAGCGGTAAACGAAGAGTCACCGCACCGGTGAATCGGTGTTCAAAACTCTTCCGGTTCGGAACCGGTTGCATCGTAATGTACTGGTAATTCGGAGCTATGGTTATGTACTTATTCAGCTTATATGAAATGCCAACTCCTGCTCTCTCATCGACGAAGTTGCTGATGTCGCGCCCAATTCGCAGCGTACCGAGTAACATCACATCAAGATGATCATTTACTGGGATTGCAACCTGCACATCATTCCAAGTCTGCGTGTCAGCATGTGGTAATACTGTCTGGGATGTGGCGCTCCCAGTGCCGATTAATGTCGATAATACAAAAACCACGAATCTCCACCCTCTGATCCTGTTCATGTTGTTCGTCCTGTCTGAATTCCTGGAGGCGGTGGCAGGAGTCGAACCTGCGAATAAAGGTTTTGCAGACCTTCGCCTTACCACTTGGCTACACCGCCACAACCATTGCCGATTTTCAATTGTCGATTGCCAATCTCTACGACTCGGTGATCCTCTAGATGGAACAGCTTGAAAACCGTAGAGGCGCGGAGAACCGAGAGGTAGCGCAGAGAAGACGTTAACTCCTTCGTTCAACTCGCTTTTTAAGGACCTGCATAAAACTCAGAATCCCGATCGAAATCATCACCAACACTAACGACATCGAGTACGCTCCTTGAAAATTTCGATCGTCCATCGATCTGAAGATGTAAAGTGTGGCACTCTCCGTTGAGCGAATAATCCCGCCACTAACAACGAGCACGGCACCAAACTCGCCGATCGCCCTCGCGCACGTGAGGGAAATTCCATAAAGCAACCCCCACCTGATGGATGGCAGTGTAATTCTCCAGAAGATCTGCCACTCACTTGCGCCCATCGTTCGTGCAGCTTGCTCCTGAGACGTTCCGACTTGCGCCAACACAAGCATCACTTCGCGAACCACGAACGGCAACGAAACAAATGTCGTAACCAGGACCATCCCGGGTATGGCAAATACGATCCTGAGCCCAAGTTGCTCCAACAAAGGAGTGAACCACCCGTTTCTTCCGAACAGGAGGACAACCATTAGCCCCGCAATGACCGGCGAAACCGCAAACGGTAGATCAACTAAGCCATTAAGAAAACATCGTCCCCAAAAGTTTTGACGTTCCAACACGAGCGCCACAACAATACCGAACACCGTGTTGATAAAGGTGGCACTGCCCGCAAGAATGAGGGTGAGCTGAAGTGCGCTGCGAGCGTCTGCCGAAGTCAACTGAACAAACACTGTCCTGAATCCACTGTTCAATGCGTTCCATGCGATAGCCCCGATTGGCCCGCACAGCAAGACGACCGCGTAAACAACTACTACTCCAATTAATAAGATCTCGGTCAAACCAAGACGTGCATTCGGTCGTTTCCGCAGATTCAACCCGCTGTTCTTAAGACTGTGCTCTGGCGTTTTCATTGTGTGTGTATCTGCCAATGCCCGCGACCGCACTCAGTTCTTCGGCTTTCCCTGCAATAGATCCACAGCAATCATTAGACTGAACGACAAACTAAGCAGAACGAGCGATACCGCACTGGCCCCTCGGATGTTCTCTGACTCAATCTGTCCAAAGACATAAACTGGCGCCGTCAATGTCCGCATTGGAATATTTCCCGCAACAACGACAATGGATCCAAACTCACCTAAGGCACGCGCGAAACTCAATAAACATCCGGTCAGAATCGCGGGTGCTAAAGTCGGCAATACAACTGATCTGAAAGCACTCCACTTCGAAGCGCCGATCGTGTGCGCAGCCTCTTCCTGATCGAAACTCAGCTCGAGTAGCACTGGCTGCACGCTTCGAATCACAAACGGGTAGGTGACGAAAAGCAGTGCCAGCAGAATCGCAGGTTTGGCAAAAGTGATTTGCAAGCCATGGCCACTCAGCCATGTGCCAATAATGGTCTGGGGACCAAGTAAAGCAACCAGCATCACTCCCGTGACAAGCGTTGGAATTGCAAAACAGGCATCGGCCAGTGCATCCAATAAAGCTTTGCCGGGAAAGTCATAACGAACTAAGACGTAGGCGGTCATGGTTCCGACGAATGCATTTATCAGTGTGATGAGCACCGCGCTCAAAACCGTCAGCTTCAATGCGGCTGCCGCCAATGGATTTGATAGTTCAGCCCAAAACCCGGCGAGCCCCGCAGAGAATCCTGTTCGGGCAATCGCGATTAGCGGTAACAGAATCATCCCAAAGAGATAAAGAATGGCGATAGCTCGCACACTTAACCTGCCCCGGGAAGGCGAGCCGTTGCTTTGGGTGATAGATATGTTCATTGATGGCTTATCTATTTTTGGTGCAGTTCAGCAAACATCCGGGTATACACACCCTGTGGTCCGTAAATGTCTTTAGTCACTTCGTTCCACCCGCCCAAAAACTCGATAGTCCAAAGATCCTGAACCGATGGATAGCTGCTCTTTAGTTTCTCTGCCAGGCGCTGATCTAGTGACCGAAATCCATAGTGTGCAAATGCCCGTTGTGCTTCTTCGTTCCAAAGAAAGTTAACAAAAGCATCAGCTATTTGGCGCACTCCGTGCTTATCAGCATATGCATCAACAACTGCCACCGGGTTCTCGATTAAGATCGTCGAGCGTGGAACTATGTAGTCGTAACGTTGGCCTTCTTGACGACCGACTAGAACTTCGCTCTCATACGTTATCGCTACATCGCCCACACCCTTTTCAAAATTCGTTATGGACTCACGCGCTCCTTTATCCATTACTGAGACGTTGCGAAACACGTCGCGTAGAAATTGTGTAGCGGCGTTTGGGTCATCCCTGGCTACACCTGCGCAACCGCGAAGTGCTGCTCCATAGATCGCATTAATATTCCACTGTGCGCCACCCGAAGTTTGCGGATCTGGGGTCAAAATATTCAGGCCCGGTCTGGTTAGATCGGCCCAGTCGTGAATCTGTTTAGGATTTCCTTCACGTACCGCGATAACGACAATCGAATTGCTCACCATGCCGCCACTTGGTCTCGCTCTCCAGTTGTGCGTTATCAAACCAGCCGCCGCGATTTTATCGATGTCCGTTTCCATAGATAACGCCGCAACATCAGCCTCAAACCCACTTATGATGGCACGCGCTTGCGCGCCACTGCCTTGATACGATTCCCGTACCTCCACATCTTGACCAGTCTTATCTTTCCAATACTGCTGGAATGCAGGAATGATTCCAGTGCCATACGCTTCCCGGGGAGCTGTATAAGCAGCGAGCGTTAGGATGACTTTGTTCGTTGAAGGCTTGGAGTTAGTGCATGACGCCACCCCGGTCAGCACAATGGCAGCGACTACAACGAGGCGATTAACTCTCTGCGCAAACTCTGCGTTCAGAGCTTGTGCAGAAAAGAGGTTTAATTTGGCGAATGCGTTCCGATGCGACATTGTCCTGCCCTTTTGTTTTGCCTGTAGCGGATGAGATTGAAGATTAGGCTTCGGAACAACACGGGGCAGATAAAACGCGGAAATCTTTAAGCCCAACAATTACTCCATCGTGAACCGCAATCGGCGTGTCACGCGCTTCCCATTTTGTACGCGTCGCTGTTATGAGAACATCATCACTCTGAGGCTGTGAGACTAAGGAAAGACTTGCCTGCGGATGTCCGTTATTTTGATGAGGCGTATAACGCAGTAACAGCCGTATGACCAAACGTTCAGTGGAACCAAAATAAGAGATCGATTCAACAAGTCCCTGGCCAAGATGATATGGCGCATCCGTCCATACTGGTCGAATGCCCAGCACCAGATCTTCAGGACGAAATACAACCTTAATTCGCCGACCTTCAAACAGAGGAGACCAATTAACTGAAGGCAATGGCAGTCGCAGTGGCCCGGTAACCGCATGCTTGTTTCTTAAAACTGCAGGGATCGTGTTGGCGGTTCCCAGAAATGTGGCAATGAACTCCGTGGCGGGACGGTCGTAAATGTCGGCCGGTGTTCCCTGTTGCTCAATAACGCCATTACGAAGGACTGCGATCCTATCTCCGAGTTCAAGCGCCTCTTGCTGGTCATGGGTAATAAAGAGAGATGAAATCCGCAGTTCTCTCAGTAACTGTTTCA
>DATDFV010000299.1:0-38368 GCA_036522415.1 Pyrinomonadaceae bacterium
TCTGAGATCTGTGTAGGACAAACCCCTACAATTTCCGTGGCTATTCCCCTACAGAAAAATCATCCATTCTTCGATTGTCACGATCGGCTTTAGACGGCACACTCCTTACTTTTTGAAAAGGAAGTGGGGAGTAAGTTGAAAGAGATACGAATTCTGATAGCAGACGACGCACAAAACGATCGAGAACAACTTCGCAGAACCTTTTCACAAGTACACCAGTTCTCTACTCTCACCGTTCGTAATACTGGCGAAGCAGCTGAACAAGTAAAACTACTCCAGCCCGACGTCGTGGTCCTGGACACCCAGATGCCACATCGTAGCGGCCTGCAACTCCTGAAAGAGATTCGCCGTCATGGACCGCGCGCCGTCATAGTGATGTTCACGGCGGATCCATCCGTACTTCTAAAAGAAGTTTGCCTTGAAGCGGGAGCGAACTTCTATCTTCATAAGACTCAGCTAAGAGAACTTATCGACATCTGTTTTGACCGCTTAGCGCAGGTAGAGCGACGGTAGCGGCACCGCATCGCGTCGGTTCTTCTTCTAGGAAAGAAGAGACCTGCGCGACACCGAGCGTGCGCGTAAGTTTGAAGGGGACGAACGCGCAACGCTCGGTGTAGTTTATGTCCGACGAACTTTAGTTTGTCGTGCGCGACCTCAAGGCCCTCTTTTTTACTACGGGCCGTTCACCGAGCACGACAAACCTAAAGTTCGTCGGACTTTTTTCTTGACCCACCCAGGCTTTGACTCTTAGATCACGTCATGAAAAGTTCGCTGAATATTCCCTTCTCTGCCCTGCTTCTGGCGGTTGCTGCGTTGTCCGACGAACTTTAGTTTGTCGTGCGCGACCTCAAGGCCCTCTTTTCTACTACGGGCCTTTCACCGAGCACGACAAACTAAAGTTCGTCGGACTTTTTTCTTGACCAAGGTCACGAATCGATTGTTGCGGTGCACTCCGTCAACACTGCGTCTGGAGGCGGTGGTGTTCGTTGGTATGAATTTCGGCTCGGTAAGGATCGTGAACCACAACTGTATCAACAAGGAACTTACGCGCCTGACAGATTTTTCCGTTGGATGGCGAGTCCGGCAATAGATCGCAACGGCAACATCGGTATCGGGTATTCGTTCGGCGGTAGCCCGAACTTTCCCGGACAGAGGTTTGCGGCTCGAATGTGGAATGACCCGAAGGGCCATTAAGTAGAATCAACCAAATATAGGACCTATAGGACTCATTCGACCTATTCTAAACAAGCTTCCCATCAACCAAACGCCAAATCCCCAGCGGGTTCTCCTCTTTCAACTCCTCTGGCAACGCCGCTTCGGGAAAACTTTGGAAGCAAACTTGTCTCGTAAAACGAAAGATCGCTCTTGTTCCAACTGACGTAGATCGTCCGTCGGATGTTGCTGGATAAGGACCGCCGTGCACCATTGCGTGACACACTTCAACGCCCGTGGGAAACCCATTGAACAAGAGTCTTCCTGCTTTTCGCGCCAGGATATGCAACAGTTCACTATTAGCGGCAAGTTCTGTTTCGTTGCCGTGGATGGTTGCAGTGAGCTGTCCCTCCAGCGATTGCGCCAGCGCCAGCAGTTGATCTTGATCCTCGTAGCTCACGATCAGCGTTGTTGGGCCAAAAATCTCTTCACTTAATTCAGTGTTCGCGAGATATTGAGTTGTCCCGATTCTGAATAGTGCCGTCCCGGCGGCACAACCAGCTTCCGCGGATTTCTGCATCACAGTCGCAACACCAGTTTGACCACTTCGGCCAGCCACACCTTTGTCATAACTCGATCTGATTCCGGGCGTGAGCATTGTTTGGTCCGGTGTCGCGGTCATCAACTCTCTAACCTTTTCTACAAACCGATCCGCAGCTGAGCCAGAAGGTAAGAAAACCAGTCCGGGATTTGTGCAGAACTGGCCGGCACCGAGTGTCACCGATGCATGCAGCCCAGTTGCAATTTGATCCGCCCTTGCTCTCAAGGCTTCGGGCAAGATTACGACCGGATTCACGCTACTCATCTCGGCAAAGAACGGGATTGGCTCAGGTCGCGACGACGCAACATCAAACAGTGCTCGTCCTCCCGCACGTGACCCGGTAAATCCACCCGCTTTAATGAGCGGATGCTTTACCAAGGCAGTGCCTACTTCGCTTCCTGATCCATAAAGAAGTGAAAAGACACCCTCGTGCAGTTCACATTGACGCACTGCATCAGCAACCGCGAGGCCCACGAGTTCCGATGTACCTGGATGCGCGTGATGCGCCTTGACGATGACAGTATTGCCAGCCGCAAGCGCCGATGCTGTGTCACCACCAGCAACAGAGAACGCGAGTGGAAAATTGCTGGCGCCAAAAACTACGACCGGCCCCAGGGGACGTAACAACGATCGCACATCAGGCTTTGGAATCGGGGTTCGGTTTGGCTCACCGTGATCTATTCGAGCATCAACCCATGAGCCTTCCTGGACAACGTCCGCGAACAGTCGCAGTTGATGACATGTGCGAGCGGTCTCGCTTCTAATGCGGCCTTCTGGTAAACCAGTTTCCCGCGTTGCTCGCAAAACGAGCGTATCGCCCAGAACTTCGATGTTCTCAGCTATCCGACGCAGGAAGGCGCTGCGTTGTGCGCCGGTTGTTTGCGAATACGAATCAAATGCGACGCTCGCCAGCTCCGCGGCCTGATCGACTTCAGCAAGCGTTGCACCGTGATATGCAGGTTCGAGTGTTTCGCCTGTTGCGGGATTAAAGCCGTGAAGGACTGCGCTACTCGCCTTTCCCCTTTTTGAGCCGATGATTGATCTACCCAGTAATTCCATTTTGAAATCCTCTATTTAAGTCAGCGTTACGTTAGCGTTCTCGCACGCTTTGCACCGTTTCGTGTGTTTCGTGCATTTCGTGGATCATGCTTTTCTGACGGGACGATGATGATGAACTAATCAACACGAAATACCACGAATCTCGACTTTGTACCAAAAGCGAAAATCCACAGACGGCGCAAGCTGTGAAAATAATCAGAGACCTCGGTCCTGGGACCGCAGGCGTCCCCGCCTGCCCGCGTCGAACGTAACCAAGTGGGTTACCTCTACTTCTTTGCTTAGCGAACAGTTGCGCACCTGATCAGTGTAGCGCGCGACGCGGGCAGGCGGGGACGCCTGCGCTCCCAGGACCGAGGTCTCTGATTATTTTCACAGCTTCTGCCGTTTGGGGGATTTTCGCTTTTGCAAAATCCCGAATTGCGCGCTAAGCAGACGCAGTCGCTTCCAAGTGAGGCCGCGTGGTCAGGGCGTGTCTAATTACTCGCAATGCAGCATCCAATTCCTCGCCTTCCAATTCCAACCGTGGCGGTCGCACACGTGCATTTCCCATTCCCACTTCCTGCTGCACGAGTTTGATGAGTTGTACAAACTTAGGCACCGTATCCATTCGCAGTAACGGCAGGAACCAGTTGTAAAGCTTCATCGCCTTTTCGCGCTCGGCAGCCATCGCATAGTCAAACAGAGCAACCGATTCCTTTGGTAAAGCATTGACTAACCCGGCAATCCAACCAACAGCGCCGACCGCAATCGCCTCGACGATCGCGTCATCAACTCCAACAAACACCGCCAGTCGATCGCCTATGAGTTCGCGAATCCAGGTTACTCGACGCGCGTCTGTACTGGACTCCTTTACAGCGTGAAAGTTTTCGTGTTCGTCACTCAACTCTGCGATCTGTTCAGGTAAGTAGTCAGTGCCATACGCGACAGGATTGTTGTAGAGCATGCACGAGAGTTTGGTCGCGCGAAATACCGTTTCAACATGGGCCTTCATTTCACGCCAATCACTTTTGTAGACGTAAGGAGGCAGGACCATCAAAGCCCGACAACCGGCGTCAGCTGCACGCCTACTCAGCTCAACTGCTTCAGCCGTACTCAAAGAGGCAATTGCGGCAACAACCGGAACCCGATCACCGACAGCGCCCAATACGGTTTTCCAGAGTGCGAGCTTTTCGTTGAAGGTCAGCGTTGCACTTTCACCAAGTGAACCGGGCGTCACAATTCCTGTGCAGCCGTTTTCAACCAACCATGTGCAATGCCGAGCAACGGCAGAATGATCGATGTTTAATTGCTCATCGAAAGCTGTTGTTATAGCAGGCATCACGCCGTTCCATCTCATCGTCATACACTTCCTCCGAAGTTCTAATTCTTCTCTGCGCTTCCTCTGCGTTCCCTGCGTCTCTGCGGTGCAATTTAAAGTGCGTCCTATTAAAACCGCAGAGACGCAGAGAACGCAGAGGAAGCGCAGAGATAAACCCTAACTTTCACCACCCATGCTCCCAACACGCACAGGAAATACCGGCGGCCGCACCGATTCAACGTTCCAACCAAAAAGGAACTCAACAGCGGTTCCGCAAATCCGACCCTGACATGGACCCATTCCACACCGTGTATGTAGCTTTGCTTCTCTCCACGATCTACTTGTTCGCAGACGTTCAAAGCAGACATCTTCACAACGACAAATGATCGTGTCATCGGCTGGAAGGTTCTTCAACTCATTCCGCAACTCAAACGTGCGGTTGAGCAACCCTGCAAACCTGCGGTGCTTCTCACGAGTGGTAAACAAGTCATGCGCGTTTGTCGTTTGTCCTGTCGCAGCAAGCCCGGCAATCTCACCTTCAACTAACGACAACTCCAAACCGCCAATGCCGGTTGCCTCACCCGCACAATAAACATTCTCGACGGAAGTTTGTTGGAACTCGTCTACACTCACTGCACCCTGCTCAATCTTACAACCAAGTAACTCGGCCAGCTCGAGATTAGGAACCAAATGAAATCCACAGGCGAGATAATCGCAAACAACATCAAACCTGCGACCAGCTAGCTGCAAAGTAACTCGTTCCAGTCTATCGACGCCGTGCGCTGCCACAGGCCAACAGCCAATCAAGTATTTCACACCACGCAGTCGTCTCTTTAGCTTATAAGCTTGCGATGCTTTGCCGCGCTGACCAATCAGTGCCAAGCCAAAGCGAAACAAGTTCGCACGCGACGCCTGCTCTGCAATCGCCAGCACCTCTGCACCTTTGCGTGCCAAGTAATCGGCCACGGCAAGTAACAATGGTCCACTGCCCGCAACAACAACTTTTTTCCCATCAATCGCGAATCCTGTTTTGACCAGCGCCTGTAATCCACCCGCACCCAGGACGTTTGGCAGCGTCCAACCGGGAAATGGTAAGAAGCGCTCGCGAGCTCCAGTCGCGAGAATTAATTTCTGATAACTCAATTCGTAAACATCATTTTCGCACTCGGCCACCAGCAATCCGGATTGCGGCTGCTGAAAAACGCGAGCGGTGTTGATAAAGCTGATCTTTGACCTGCGAATCTTTTCGAACCAGGCAGCCGCCTCGGGTGTTGACGGCTTCTCTTTTTCACCACGCCAGATTTGTCCGCCGGCATCCGGGTTGTCATCGACAACCCTTGCTTCCCCGCCACTCTCAACAACTCGATACGCAGCGGCAAGACCAGCTGGCCCCGCGCCAATGATTAAGACGTCGCTCTTAATCGCGCGTCTACTCACTGGTTCGAATGTCCATTCCGTTTTGACAGATGGTTTGACAACTTCGGCAATGCGGCTGCAAATCGATTGTCACCCGACATTCAAAACAAATACCCATTCCACACAACGGTCCGCGCGCTTCACCGCTAACCGATCTTCGGAACGACGACACTCCAGCCGTCATGATCGCCGCTGATACCATGCTCCCAACTGGCATTCTGACCAGCACTCCATCTACAACGACGACGACCTCTTCAGGCATGACTCAACTCCGAAACGCGCGCAGGAAGGTAAGGACCAACAGGAATTGACGGAGACCGGCCCACGATCTGATCGACTAACAGTTTCGCTGTACCGAGAGAAGTCGTGATACCCAAGCCTTCGTGACCGGTTGCGAGATAAAGTTTCGGGTTCAAGACGTCAGGTCCAATCAATGGCAACTTGTCGGGTGTGGCGGCGCGAAATCCAGTCCAGGTGCGAACGGATGAAAGATTGGCAAGGTCAGGCATGTATTCGATCGCGCGATTCAGCATGCGGCTCAGGATCGGTGTGTCGATCTGCGATGAGTCAGCGCCGTATTGGCGTGAAGATCCAATCAACATTTGTCCAGTTTTGCGCGGTTGAATATTGAACGCAACCGAGTCGTCGGTTACTGAATGCGCACTCCTTAGATAACCAAGCTCGACGAGTTGATGTTTGACGAAACCGGGGTAACGGTCTGTTATTAAGAGATGACCTTTCCGTTTCTTCACATCGATTCCGGATGTAAGTAACGGAGACCAGGTGCCCGCCGCGTTCACAACCAAGCCGGACGATAGAACGGTATCATCATCTAATCGCACACCGTCGTTCTGGATATTTTTGACCTTCTTGCCAAGAAACAATGTAGCGCCGTTCGAGACGGATCGATCAACAAAGAACTTCGCCGCACACGGAGGATAAATCACACAATCGTTGGGAACACGGAGACCTCCGGCCAGGCCTGAACGAAGATTTGGTTCTGCCTCGTGCAGAGCTTTTGCATCGAGCACCTGAACAGGCACGCCACGTTCTGTGTAGTACTTCTCTTTCCAACTAACTTCCGCCATCTCTTCATCATCAGCCGCCACCCAAATCGTGCCACATGCCTCGTACTCAATGGAGGGAGGTAAATCTTCTTTCAACTCACTCCAGAGTTTGCACGAATAACTGGTGAGTGCGAATTGCGCTTCTGAATCATCCATGACGACCAGATGGCCCATTCCCGCAGCAGTTGCGCCACCACCAACGATTTTTGCTTCGACGATTGCTGTCTTCAATCCCTCTTTAATACATTCAGCCGCACACGCGGAACCTACGATGCCCGCGCCGATAATCACGACGTCGAAGGTGGGAGAAGTCATGAACGAATACCCATACAGAATGGGTCTCTATCGTCGAGAATCAAATCTGCTTCAGCGGTAATAAAGGCGGAACCTTTGATGCTTGGATGAATAGTGCTGTTCGAAATGCGGACCGAACCTTCGAAGATACTTCCCACGATACTTTCCTGGCGCCACACTTGTCCTTCGGCCAATTTGTTATCGGCAACGAGGCAGGCAAGCTTCGCGCTCGTACCCGTTCCACAGGGCGAACGATCGTAAGCTTTTCCTGGACAAAGAACGAAGTTCTTACTATTGACACCCTCAATATCTGATGGAGCGAAGAGTTCGATATGATCGATCTCCTGCCCGCCCTCTCCGGTTATTGCTGCTTCGTTTAGAGCCTGACGAATCCGCCATGTAAAGTCGGTCAGAACTTCGAGATTGCCGAGCGAAATGTCCTGTCCGTGATCGTTGACGAGAAAAAACCAGTTGCCGCCCCAGGCAACATCTCCGACAACCGGGCCGTGACCTGTCACGTTTACGGAAACTTTTGACGCGAGCCGGTAACTCGGGACATTCGCAACGGTTACTTCGCCGTGCTCGTCGAGCAGTGCTTCAACAATTCCGACCGGAGTCTCAATGCGATGGTTGCCCGGCCCTATTTGACCGAGGTAAGCAAGAGTGACGACGACACCAATAGTTCCGTGACCGCACATCCCGAGATAACCAACATTGTTGAAAAAAATCACACCTGTTACGCATGATTTATCGACCGGCTCGCACAGAAGTGCGCCAACGATCGAATCCGATCCACGTGGTTCATTCGTAATTGCTGAACGGAGATGGTCAAATTCGTCTCGAAAGCGTTCGCGGCGAATCATCAGCGTGTCGGAGCCCAAATCGGGTCCGCCACTAATGACGGTTCGGGTTGGTTCTCCGCCCGTATGCGAGTCGATCACTCGTATGCGTTTAGGCCCAGGCATCGAATTGGAGCTCCGAAAAGTCTATTGAGTGATAATGCGAGACATTATCATGGAACATATAATGAATCACATCTGGCACGGCTAAGAAGTCCGACGAACTTTAGTTTGTCGTGGTGACCCAAACGGGCCCGATCGGTTATCACGACAAACTAAAGTTCGTCGGACATAAGAAAACCGCGGTTACTTTGGAAGTCACTTGTATTTTGGGAGGCGGTGCAAAATTCTAGAACTGGTTTTTGTAAAAGCAATAGAGGAATTTATGAGGTACGAAACTCGAGTTCGACTTATCGTAGGAATTATCGTGGCCGGCTTACTGATCGGTGCGTTAACTTGGACGAAAAGCTGGCGTGCATTGGGTTCCTTTCCTGATACGCCAAAGATTACCGAAGCAACCGCGCCGGAACTTGCGCCAGGCACCTGGATTAACTCTGAACCGTTAACACTCAAGAGCCTTCGCGGCCGAGTGGTGCTCATAGAGTTCTGGACTTTTGGCTGTTACAACTGTCGCAACACTTTGCCATTCGTCAAGGCATGGCACGAACGTTACGCAAGCAAGGGTCTGACTGTCATCGGTGTACATTCCCCTGAACTTGATGGCGAGGAAAAGATCGACAATGTACGACGCGAAGTCGCATCGCTCGGGATTCACTATCCTGTGGTCACGGACAACGACTATGAAACCTGGAAAGAGTACAAAGTCAATGCGTGGCCAACGATCTTCATACTCGACAAGACTGGCAAAATTCGATGGGCACACGTTGGTGAAGGCGCATACGACGATGCAGAGAAGTTGATTCAGAAACTCCTGACGGAAAATGTCGATCAGGCGCGGGAACAGGAGAAGGTAATGGCTGATAAAGTTGTAAAGACTGACCAAGAGTGGCGCAAAGAGTTAACGCCCGATCAATATCGCGTACTGCGAGAGGCAGGAACTGAGCGCGCGTTTACGGGGGTTTACTGGGACAATCACGAGAAAGGCACGTATTACTGTGCTGCGTGTGGCGCGAAATTATTTACTTCAGACACCAAGTTCGATTCAGGAACCGGTTGGCCTAGTTTTTACGCACCAGCTTCCGAAACCGTAGTTGATAAAGACAGCGACACTACTTTTGGAATGGTGCGAACTGAGGTGAAGTGTCATCGTTGCGGATCGCACCTTGGACATGTGTTTGATGATGGCCCTGCACCGACGGGTCTAAGGTATTGCATGAATTCATTGGCGTTGAAGTTTGTTAAGGAGTAGGGAGACAATAAGCAAATCCTCCAAACGGAAAGAAGCTGTGAAAATAATCAGAGACCTCGGTCCTGGGACCGCAGGCGTCCCCGCCTGCCCGCGTCGAACGTAACCAAGTGGGTTACCTCAACGACCTTGTTTAGCGAAGAGTTGCATCCGATCAGGGTAACCCGCGACGGGGCAGGCGAGGACGCCTGCGCTCCCAGGACCGCGGTCTCTGATCTTTTTCACAACTTCACTGCCTTGAGTAAAAAGGGTTTCTTAAGTAACGCATCTGGCGTTGCAGCCAGACTGATTTCCATCAAACCAAGAAACTGGAACGTCTCCCGTGTCGCTGAATTCAAGTCGTAACTCGAGAGCCGAACCGGTTCAACCCAGGCGTATTCGCAGAACTCATCATTCAAGCAGATTGTTTCGGTTGCAGGGATACGACATTCAAACAGCAAAAAGACCATATAGATTTCGCGCCTGGTACCATCCGGAAATGTCTGAGCGCCGGATCATCGAGCAAACAACCCATCTGAGCTTTGCTTCAAAAAGGGGTACTGACGTAATTTGAAATTCTTCTCTGCGCCTCCTCTGCGTCCTCTGCGTCTCTGCGGTTTATTGGAGTGAGCGTTTATTTGGCACCGCAGAGACAAAGAACAGAGGGGTAGCACGGAGAAATCCAAAATCGGACATACCCCAAAAAGGCAACGAGGTAACACAAAGAAACCAACAATGAGTACACGACCACTCTTCATTCCCTTAATCCTCGGCACAACGCGTAAAGGTCGCGCAAGTGAAAACGTCGCGCGGTTTGTTTATGGAGAACTCCGCAAGCATCAGGATGTTGAGACGGAGTTCATCGACTTGCGAGATTTGAAGTTCACAGTGGAGGACGCCGGCGAAGCTATCAAAGACCCAAAATTTTCAGCGGCGATTGAGCGAGCTGACGGATTAGTTCTGGTTGTGCCGGAGTACAATCACGGCTATCCCGGCTTACTGAAGCACGCGCTGGACACAAATCTGAAGGAGTACATTCACAAGGCAGTCGGCGTTTGCGGCGTATCAGCCGGTGGATTTGGCGGCACCAGGATGATTGAGAATCTTCTGCCCGTCCTGCGTGAACTCGGCCTTGTTACAATCTTCTGGGACGGAAATTTTTCCGCGGCGCACAAGCTATTCGATGCGACCGCTACTTTACTCGATACTGCGTACGTCAAGAGAATCGATCAGTTTTTGAAAGAATTGATCTGGATGTCGAAGGTTCTACGGTACGGACGGGAGAACGTCGCGCTTTAATGTCCGACGAACTTTAGTTTGTCGTGCGTTGACTTAAGAAACCTCTATTGAAGCATGTGCGAGACGGTCACCGACGACAAACTAAAGTTCGTCGGACACTCTTATGAAGATCCTTTCGATCAACGTTGGACGCCCACAGATTGTAATGCGAGACGAGGAGCCTGTCTCGACAGCAATCTTTAAACGGCCAATCGAGCATCGAGTCATGTTGCGGAGTCTCAATCTCGACGGCGACCGTCAGGCAGATCTCTCCGTTCATGGTGGCCCAACCAAGGCCGTGTACGTTTACCCGGCCGAACATTACGAATTCTGGCGACAGGAATTTCCCGAAATGGAGTTGCCATACGGAATGTTCGGTGAGAACTTCACCGCTACCGGATTCTCCGAAACCACGCTCAACATCGGAGATCAGTTTCGCGTTGGCTCAGCAACTGTGATGGTCACTGAACCACGGATGCCCTGCTACAAGTTGGGGATCAGATTTGGGCGGACGGATATCATCAAACGCTTCCTCGTAAGTGAACGAAGTGGGTTCTATTTGGCGGTTCTTGAAGAAGGGGAAGTTGGAATAAGCGACGAGTTTCAATTGGTAAAGCGAAACGAGCCGTCGGTCACAGTCAACGAAGTGGTGCGTCTCTACTCACGAGATAAGAACAACTCAGAACTTCTACGACGAGCGATCGCAGTTCAAGAGTTGCCGGAGAGCTGGCGGAGATATTTTCAACAGAGGCTCCAGACAATGGAAAGCAAAAGTTAACTGAGGTACCCAATGTCACAGAATCCCAAACTCAAGTGTCCACGTTGTGGCGCCGACATGAATCATCACGCAATGAAAGTTGATTATGGAGTCGACGACTGGGAAAAGAGGGATCCCGACTTCGATGGCGTTTTGGAAGAGGTACATGGTTGCCCGCATTGCGGGCATATTGAGCTTAAAGTCGCTTCGTAAACATACCTAAGGTTTTTCTTCCTAACGCACTCCAAACGGACCAAGTGTCGGCGTTTGGTTGCGGCTCCCGCAAGAGACTTCACTCTGAATCGAACAAATCAATGGGAACACGGCTTGCCGATGTTTCTCTAAGAATCTGTCTAACTCAAGGAGAACATCATGCGCATCAAACCACTCCCCGTGTTTCTGGTGTTCGCACTGCTGATAACCCAGTTGCCAGTCGCCTTCGGCCAGCAGGCTGGTTCAAATGACTGGTCGGCAGTTCAACAAATCAGGACGAACGCGAAGCTGATCGTGAAGCAGAAGAACGGAAAAGAGATAAAAGGATCGATGATCGAAGCTAGCGACACCACGTTGACGATCGATCGCGATGGTAAACCTTTTGCAATCGCGCGCACTGACGTCCGTGAGGTCTCAATAAGAACGGGCAAAGCCGAAAAGGGAAAATGGGCAGCAATTGGCGCAGGAATTGGCGCCGGAGCAGGTGCGGGTATTGGATTCACAAAATATCGTCCCAATTGGGATGATTATGAAATTTATCCTGTGATGGGCTTGCTCATTGGTACCGGCGTTGGGGCAGTTAGCGGTTTTATGTTCGGTCAAACCCGTCGCAAACGCGAATTAGTTTACAGCGCGTTTTAAAAAATCGATCGAAATCTGATCACAGCCCGATGGAACAGAACAAGTAAGGAAGGGCGGTTTCCCCCCGCTGCTACCCGGTCACTTATGTCGGTGCTGAGCGGGGGTAAACCGCCCTTCCTTACTTGTTCTTTTCTGGCGGCCTTTCTACTGCTTCGTCATTTTAGGTCAGAAATTTGTTCGACTGTCGATCTGGAGGTTTTCGCGCGTCGTATAGTTGCAGTCGATAATTTCAAGGAGAACGAAAAAAATGAAATACCTACTTTTGATTTACGACCGAGAACAAGACTGGAGCAAACTGAGTGAAGCTGAACAAGGCAAGATTTACGCTGAGTACATGAAGTTCTCACAAGACATCAGGGAGAGCGGAAACTACATCAGCGGCGCACAACTACATCCAGTTGCTTCAGCTACCAGCGTTCGTATTCGCGAAAACGAACAACTTGTCACTGATGGCCCGTTCGCGGAGACGCACGAACAACTCGGTGGATACTATTTGATTGAAGCCAAAGACCTCGATGAGGCGATTTCTCTCGCCTCCCGCATCCCTTCTGCGCGATTTGGCACCGTTGAAGTCCGACCTTTGGTTGAACGGGCCGCACCCGCAAGCGCCTGAGCTTTGTACTTAGTGCTTCGTCAGTTTCGAATAGGTCCTATAGGTCCTATAGGTCCGATAGGTCCTATTCGACGGGCGCCTTAAAGCCCGATCCCCTTGCATCCCGCCCATCATCGTGCAACTCTCGCGCGTGATGGTTGATTCAAGCCAAATGCTCGAGAAGGTCTTTCGAGAAGAGTACGGCCGCATTATTTCAACGCTGATTCGTTTGTCGGGTTCGTTCGATCTCGCAGAGGAATCGTTACAAGAAGCATTCGCAGCGGCTGTCGTCAATTGGGAACAAAACGGTCCGCCCAAGAATCCCGGAGCATGGTTAACCACGGTTGCTCAACGCAAACTCCTCGACGTGCGCCGTCGTGAAAAAACTAAAACAGAGAAACAGCCTGAACTCGAATATGAGACTGAACGTTTGCAAGCCAGTGCTGAATTTGAGCAACTCGATGAAGCAATGGAATATCCAGACGATCGATTGCGACTCATCTTTACCTGCTGCCATCCTTCGCTGAGCCAGGAGGCCAGAGTTGCTTTGACACTTCGTACGCTCGGCGGGCTCACAACGACTGAAATTGCTCGCGCGTTTCTCTTGCCCGAACCAACGTTGGCGCAAAGGCTGGTTAGAGCAAAAAACAAAATCAAAGTTGCCGGAATTCCTTACGAAGTTCCAGCACTTGATGTACTGCCGCAAAGACTCGCATCGGTCCAGGCAGTAATCTATCTCATCTTCAACGAAGGCTATTCTTCGACATCGGGTGAGAACCTTGTGCGAACCGATCTTTGCAATGAAGCCATTCGGTTAGCACGCCTCCTGGTTCAACTATCACCGCATGAGTCGGAAAATCTCGGTTTGCTCGCGCTGATCTTGCTGCAAGACTCGCGACGAGGTGCACGAAGTAATTCGGATGGTGATCTTGTTACTCTCGAGGAGCAGGACAGGTCGTTATGGGATCAAACAGAGATCGCGGAGGGTTTGGAACTTATTGAGCGTGCGCTGAAGCAGGGTCGAGTCGGGAATTATCAGCTTCAGGCGTCGATTGCTGCTTTACATGCGGAAGCAAAATCACCGGAACAAACCGATTGGCCGCAGATTGCGGCGATATATCGAGTGCTATCGAGAATGAATTCCTCACCCATAATCGCTTTGAACCATGCAGCTGCCGTTGCAATGAGCGAAGGTCCTGAGAAAGGGTTGGGCTTGATCGATCAGGCTGCTCGTTCGGGTAAGTTAGACAATTACTATCTGCTGCATGCTGCCCGTGGAGATTTGCTGAGAAGAGTTGGGCGTTTTGATGAAGCAAGAAGCGCCTACTCCCGCGCGCTCGAATTAACGAACAATCAAGTAGAGAGGAATTATATGAGGCGTCGGTTGAATGAGATGATGTGATATGAAGTTTAGCTCCTTTAAAGAATCTGCGTAATCTGTGTAATCGGCGGATAAATTCTTCTTTGTACCGCTTACCCCGTTCGATCATTTCCGTGAAGCAATCTTCTCATCCTGCTCCTCTTCCTCTCGAATCCCCAACTTCATCGCATCGTACGCTGGTAATCGGCTCGCGAGCGGCATTGGCATGTCTCTTCGAACTGAGAACCAAATGATTTGATTTAGCACAAACGGATCCGCCATGTCGGCATGAGAAAAATCCTGCTCGTCAGTCTTCCGCATCCAAAAAGCGGTTGCCGTATCGCGCGCTGGCGAATTTATCAAGTTGTCGAGTGCGACTTCAGGTAAGAGAGCTTTATATGGCCTAAGATCCGTCTCAGCTCGGAAGATATCGATCGGAGAGGCGGTCGCGTCAAGCTGATTCATTGGTGCGATGCCCAATAACAATTCGATTGTTCGAATCAAGCTGACCGTGTTGTGAAACTCATGAATCAGCGCCCCTGGCCGGTTGTAAGCAGAAATGAGCAATGCCACTGAACGGTGCGCGTCAACATGATCTGGGCCGTCTTGCGCATCATCCTCGACACTAACGATCGCGGTATCTTTCCAGTAAGGGCTGTTTGAAACTGCTTCGACAAGTAAACCCAGGGCGTAGTCATTGTCCGCAACCAGAAACTGTGGCGTCGGTTTGCGCGCCGTGAGCCCGTACGTGTGGTCGTTTGGCAGTCTTACGATCGACAAGTTTGGCAGTCGGTCGGCGGTTCCAGCGGAACGGTCAGCAGCCATGGCCTGAAACTCTTGCAGCCACGCATCCATTCGAGACGTACCGCGAAAGCGCGAATCAGAATGCCTCGTATTGATAAATGGACTCACAGCTCCTGACGACTCCTTCGCCGCTTTATAGGATTCCGTTGTCATTGCATCAGGAGTGTTTGTGTCGAAGTTACGAAAAGTTTCACTGTAGTGACCTTCCAGAGATTTCTTTGTTACGAAGGCCGAGACGTTCGGAGTCAAATCCGGATACGTCTTGACGCGATTGACTTTGATTGCATTCACATCAGCCTCAGATAGCGTCGGTACGAACTCTCCGTAATTTCGATACGTCAGTCCGGCTCGAGCTGCTGCGTCCCACAGATAAAGTGTTTCCGGTTCGCCAATATCGCGAGAGCCATGCAGGTATGGAACAAAACGACGTAAAAAATTTTCAACTTCCTTAACATCAACGCCAGGACCAAACATTGAGGGCAAACCTTTCGACGGTTCATAATCAGGAAGCCGATTGAAACCCTCGTAATCGTAGGTACGACCTCGGTCGCTGTAATCCCAGCGAAATGCTTTATCGATGTAGTCATTTGAAAATGCCGCTGTGGCCCAGTTATGACCGTCCGGACTCGCTTCTGAATTGACAAAGAAACGATCGAGCAAACCAAAACGAAGCGCGAGCGCACGATGATTTGGGGCGATGTTCTGTCTAGCTCCGCCAGGTCGCGCCGCTGCCGAGCCGGAACCAAAGATAGCGAGGGCAGGATCGCCGTCGGCCTTGGTACCATCGCCGGAGCGTTCGAGATCTCCAAACACCTGATCGTACGTTCGGTTCTCTTTGATGATGTAGATAACATGCTTGATTGGAGAGCGTCCCGCAAACAATCTTGTTTGACGTTCACCGATTAATCCATTGTTCCGCATTACTTGCTGCGTGTAACGCGCCAATGATGCGTCGTCAGAAGTTGGAACAGCGCTGATATTTCCAACAACTAGAGAGACGCTGTATTGACCGCCCTGTCCTCCGCCTCGACCAGTACCGGTTGGAAAGCGATCATTTGGCATGTTGGGCACACGGCCAGAATTGTTCACCACCAGCGAAGAGTTTTCGACGCCTGTTCCCTTTCCGTTACCGACAAAGATCGTGTTTCGAACTACAGCAACAGCGGACGGGTATTGCCCTGTCGGAATAAATCCCTGGGCCTTGCTGCGATCCGCGTCGCGCTGACTGCCGCCATCCTCTTCTGATTCACGTCGCGAACCTGACAAAGCTCGTGCACTCAAAGCAACAACCGCAACAGAATTACTGTGTGAATTCGCGACGTACAATCTCGAACCATCCAGTGCAAGACCCTCGGGCGAGTTACCCATCGGGACATTCTCTGAAAGTCGTACGTTGATCCGCTCAACTTCTTTGTCAGTATTAGTGTCTATCACCGAAACCGAATCGTCGTTTGAATTAGCAACAAACAGTCGAGTCTCATCTGAACTCAGGAGTAACTTTGTGGGATGTCGTCCTACGCCGATGTGTAGGGCGGGTTTATCCGGGGTGTTTAGACTCACGACTGCAACTGATGCATCGTTCCAACAGGACACATAGACTTTCTCTGCGAAAGCCCCTGACGATTTCACCGACACCGCATAAGGGTAAACGGCATGTTCCGGATTTGTTGCACGCCGCAGATCAATTCTCTTCAGCTTACGTTCGCCGCGCAGATCCGTAATGATTCCCAAATTGTCGGCAAGATTGTTTGCAACGAATAGCGAGTTGGCATCGGAACTCAAAGCAATTCCGGTCGGGTAAACCGGCGAACGATTGCTGTTATAACGTGGAGAATTCGCAGCCTCGGTAAAACCGCTGACGTCGATGAACGGAGCATCAACTGTTGTTGCCGGTCCCGGCGAGACAGGAGTAATAGGCGCGACATGTTTAGGCGTGAATTGAAAGATCCAAATCTTATTTTCAAAACCGCCGGATACGTATAGAGGATATGAGTCGTCGTCGTTAGGCTTCGTGGCGAAAGCGACACCGAAGTTCACACTTTGCGGTGATGGAAAGTAAACGTTTTGGACTACGGCTGGCGCCGGCGCGGCATTCAAATCAATAACACTCAGAGACTGCTGTCCTTTGTTGCCGCTAATCGTGAACTGAACCCCGTAACCACTATTCACTGCAATTAAGTAGCGACCTTGACCATCTGGCCCCAGGTGATCGGGACTTCGCACGAAGTCAACCGTCAAGGCACCCACGGCAGGTTGTCTGGTTGTCAGATCTTGAACCAGCGTACCAGCCGGCGTTATTGGTCGACCTTCGCTCGCCGGTTCATCGCTCTTCCTTGCCAACGATGCTTCAATGAAAAAGCTGACAAAGACTGGAAGGCACAGGAACAACAACAGCAAGATGGGCTTTGCGTATCTCAGTGTCATCGGCTTGAGTGTGTGTCGGAGTTAATGTAAAGCGCCGGGAGTTTATCATCGCGCAATTAAAAACGACCAAGGTTATCCGCAGATTTCGCAGATTACACAGATTTCTTCAGATGAAATGCGAAGCCCAAGCCACTTACCTTTCGACCCCCGCACTCGTTGTTTGATTCAAATTTACAAGAGAATCTGTGTAATCTGTGTAATCTGCGGATAGCTATCCAATTCCTCGGAGGTCACATTTCACATAATCCAAAAACAACCGACCAGTTTGTCTCAGCTACTAATGGGAATAGCCCAAGGCGTCTCTGTATAATGATGAGCACCAGTCGATGAATCAGCTTGTACGGTTTTTGTTTGGGCACGAACGCGCCGTTTTCACCAATGGACGGTTTGGCTTTGACGTGCGCCCACGCTTTGTCTTGCTGGTCTTCATCGCCATTCTCGTCGGCGTCTTCGTTTATTTCATATACATAAGGCCTCGCTGGCGTTTGACCGCCGGGACTACCGCACTCCTCGTTACTCTTCGCGCTGCGCTGCTGGCGTTGATGATCATCTTGCTTCTAAGGCCGGTCGTGGTCGTCTCGTCGGTCATACCTCGGAGTAGTTACGTCGCTTTGGTCGTCGACGACTCGCTTAGCATGAAGTTAAAAGACTCGGCGAGTGGCTCAGCACGACTCGACACAATCAAACAAGCACTTCTCAATGACAATAACGGCAAGCCTTCATTCATGAGTCGTCTGGAAGAGAAATTTAAGACAACTCTCTTTGGATTTTCTGGTTCCCTGACAGCAGTCAAAGATGCGAATGAGTTAACAGCTCAAGGCCGTAGCAGCGATCTCGCCGGAGCTCTCGACGAAACAGTCAAACGTTCATCGGGTGTTCCTTTATCAGCAGTGGTTATCGCGACGGACGGCGCTGCGAATGTACCTCGCGATCTTGCCGCTACCTTAAGAGAGTTACGCGCCCGCGACATTCCTGTTTTTACAGTTGGCGTAGGCAACACGGCTCGTCCAGTGGATGCGGAACTTACACGGATAAACATGCCACGTCGCGTATTGGTCGGCTCACGTTTGAACATCGAAGCATTTGTAGGTCTAACCGGATACAGCGCAACGAAAGTCCTGATCGCGATTCATGAGGACGGCCGCACTGTAAAAACTGAAGAATTTAATTTTCGCGGCAATGATACTCAGGCAATCAACCTGGAGATCACTCCAAACACTCCAGGTATTCATCGATACACCGTTGAGATCACTCCGTTGGATGGTGAGATCACCATCGAGAACAATAAGCAGGATGCCCTGGTTGAGGTAATTCCCGGTCCACTTCGTATTTTGTACGTCGAAGGTGAACCACGTTGGGAGCTCGGCAAGATTCGTGAATCGCTTTTACCGAACGAAAAGAATGTGACTCTCGTCTGTTTGCAACGCACAGGCGAGAATAAGTTCTATCGTCAAGGCGTTGGCAATCAAACTGAGCTGGTAAGCGGCTTCCCCAAAACAGAAGAAGAACTCTTTAGTTACGACGCCCTGATAATTGGAAGTGTCGAAGCAGGTTTTTTCTCAGCGGATCAATTGCGCAACATCGAAGCATTCGTTGCTCGACGAGGCGGCGGGCTGTTAGCACTAGGAGGCCGGCTGGCATTTGATGGCGGCAAGTACAAAGGGACGGTACTCGAAGATCTGCTTCCTCTATCCCTGACGGGAAATCCAATCAATGATGCCAACTCCTTCATGCCAGTTTACAAACCCATCCTTACCGGAACTGGGACAACACATCCGATAACGCGCTTGAATGAAGATCGAAGTCAGAATCAAAAAACGTGGAACGAGTTGGCGCCAATCTCGGTTTCGGAAGCATTGACTGGCTTAAAACCAGGCGCTTCAGTGCTGCTTGAAGCAAAACGAATTGACGCTAATGGTCCTCAGCTGGTCCCTCTTTTGGTGCAGGAGCGGTACGGGCGCGGACAGACACTGGCGTTGACCGCCTCGGATACTTGGCGGTGGCGCATGCGGATGGACTCGAGGAGCACGGCACACGAGACATTCTGGCGTCAGATGCTTCGCTTTCTGGTAAGCGGCACACCATTACAAACTGAAATTTCGTCTGAACGCGACGTATATGCACTCGACGACACGGTCAGAATCGTTGCTGATGTTCGCGACAAGAAGTTCAATGCCATTTCGGACGCTCACACCGTAGCTCGCGTGACAAAACCTTCAGGAGCCGTGATTGATGTGCCATTGAGATTCACCACATTGAACAACGCTAATTCGTACGACGGCGAATTCAAAGTTGATGAACTGGGCCAACATCGGATCGAGTTGCTTGGTACCGCCAACTCAGGGACGTTGAGCGCAAAATCGGATTTACTGGTTACCGATCTGAACCGGGAGTTTTTTGGTGTGGCCCAAAACAGTGATCTTCTGAAACGAATTGCGACGGAGACAGGTGGCAAGTACTACACGCCAGCCGAAGCTCAATCGCTGCTGGATGATTTGACTTATCGTCAGAGCCCGTATTCAGAGCGTGTAACGAAAGACCTGTGGGATATGCCAATCAATTTCATGTTGATAATCGGGCTCTTAAGTGGTGAATGGTTCCTAAGAAAGCGCGAAGGCCTGGCATAAATGTCCGACGAACTTTAGTTTGTCGTGGTGACCAAGCGAAGCCCCAACAATCGTGCGGGCCCGGTTTGCGACGCACGACAAACTAAAGTTCGTCGGACATTGCTGAACAAATGAAGCAACTTCTGACAGTCGTATTCATACTTGTCTTTTCAATACTCGTGTGTGCTCAGACGGGAGCACCGAAACCAAAACCTGCCCAGATCGACTCAAACAAATTCGCAGTCATCATCAACGGCGCCGGCGGCGAAGAAGAATACGCGAAACAGTTTGAACAGTGGACAAAGCATCTCACCACTGCGCTCACTCAGAAATATGGGTTTGATTCCAACAAACTGCGCGTACTGACGGAAAAGCCCGCGGATGCTAATGGGCTCCGTTCAACCGCCGAAGAAGTTAAGCGAACGTTCTCGCTGCTCAAAACCGAACTACACCAGGACAACATCCTCTTTGTGTTTCTGATTGGTCACGGTTCGTTCGACGGTCGGGAAGCCAAGTTCAATTTGGTTGGGCCAGATTTATCTGCTTCCGAATATGACATTCTGCTTTCGTCATTGCCGACACGGCGCATTGTTGTCATCAACATGGCCAGCGCGAGCGGTGAGTTTGCGAAGAGTCTCTCGGCCAAAGGACGCATTGTTATTACGGCTACACGGAGCGGACAGGAAACAAACGCTACTCACTTCCCAGGTTTTTTTATTGATGCGCTCAACGCCACGGACGCTGACACAGATCAGGACGGTCACATATCAGTGCTGGAAGCGTTCGTATACGCCAATCGTCTTACAGCAGAGTTCTACACCCGAGCGGGAAGGCTGGCGACTGAACATGCGTTACTGGAAGACAATGGAGATGGTGTGGGACATGAACGAGCTGAGGGGGGTGAAGGGCTGCTAGCGCGAGCTACGTATCTCGATTCGCTGAGTGTGGAGCAAGCTGCGGAAAATGTGGCGGTGGCAAAATTACTGCGCGAACGCACGAGGCTCGAGGGCGAGATCGAGCAGCTGATCGCACGCAAAGCAAATCTGCCCGAAAGCGAATACGAAGCGAATTTGGAGAAGTTGTTCATCGAACTGGCGAAGGTGAATCGAACAATTAAACAGGCGGGGACGTAAGCCCGCGAAGCGGGCGAAAGTGCATGCCCAGAGCTACTCGACAAACGCAACCTCTGTCGCCCGCTCCGCGGGCTAGCAATTTTTGCGAACGTGACCTGGGGCTGGCGCCCCAGGCTTTATGCTTACACCTGCTTCACAGGTTCAAACCGCCCGTGCGTATCTTGTCAATCCTGGCAATCCTGTCGGCTTTTTGGATTTCGCCTTACTCAGCCCAAACACAAACCGATCAACCCACAGGCGCGGCAGAACTTAAAAAGGGTAACTATGAAAACGCCGTTCGTCTCTTAGCAGCTCAGCTCACGACTAACCCCAATGACGCCGATGCTGAGACGAATCTCCTGCAGTCATTCATCGAAACAGGTCGCTACACGGATGCAGAAACTTCCGCCAAAAAGTTTCTCCTGAAAAACGCTGAAGCCGCCAACGTTCGACATGAACTGGCCGAAGTTTTCTCTCTAACCGGACGTTACACAGAAGCCATAGCAGAGTTTGAACGTGCGGTCGGCGATCTCGAAAAATCGCAAGGCCATAAATTGCACAGTCAACTTCGTCTGGCCGAAATGCTTGAGCTTGTCGGTCAGGAAGAACGAGCAAAGGAGATTTACCAATCCTTCGTCAGCTATTACAAGGATAAAGATCCTCAAACAACTTCAGAGCTGACCTGGATCGCGCGCGCTTTGGTCCACCTCGAGCGGTTCCAGGACGCCAACGATCTTTATCGTCTGGCCATCGAAAACGATTCTGAGCATCTCGAAGCGCAGTTGGGAGCTGGCGAACTGTTTACAGAGAAGTATAACTACAGTGACGCGCAGCAGTTTTTCAAAGACGCTTTGGAAATCAATCCGAATAGTGCGCGGGCATATCTCGACGTTGCGCTCAATAAACGACTGGAAGGTGGCGAGGAACTACAAAACTCACTGAATCAAGCCCTGAAGATCAATCCATCCTACGTCGATGCGCTGGCGTTCAAGACGGCGCTTTCGCTCGAAGCAGGAAACTTTGATTTGGCCCTTGCAGCGATCGATCAAGCGCAAAAGATAAATCCACGCTCTCCAGAGATTCACTCACTCAAAGCTGCAATGCTCTATCTGCAAGACCGGGATTTCGAAACTGAGGTCGCAGCTACGCTGGCCGTCAGTCCACATTACGGTCAGATCTTCAATACACTGGCGCATTACGCCACCATCACTCGACGCACGGAACAAGCTGCACAATTCGCGCGGCGTGCACTGTCAACTTCACCTCGTCTCTGGGAAGCACACCTGAGCCTGGGAATGTCGCTACTTCGTTTGGGCCAAATGGAAGCTGGTCGCGCAGAAGTTGAAATCGCCTTCAAAGGCGATCCGTTCAACCTCTGGGCCAAGAACACTCTTGACTTGCTCGACACAATGCAGAACTTCCACGAAAGCAAGCGGGGAATGTTTATTGTTAAAGCATCGGCCCAGGAAAGCGACGTATTGTCGGGTTATGCGCTGGATCTAATCGAGGAAGCGTCCAACAAATTGACTTCCAAGTATCATTTCACCCCGAAAGGCCCAGTCGTAGTGGAGATTTTCCAAAATCACGAAGACTTTGCAGTGAGAGCATTGGGCATTCCAGGCTTGGGTGCACTTGGAGTTTGCTTTGGTCCTGTTATTGCTCAGGATTCGCCATCTGCGCGTGAGGCCGGAGAGTTTAACTGGGGCAGCACGCTCTGGCACGAGTTCACTCACGTAATTACACTTCAAATGACCGACTATCGGATTCCACGATGGTTTTCAGAGGGGCTCTCCGTTTACGAAGAACGACGAGCACGACCAGGTTGGGGCGACGATTGGAACCCTTTGTTCGTGCGTGCGTTTACAAGTGGGAAATGGTTCAAAATCGGCGATCTCGATGCTGCGTTCCAACGACCGCGCAGTCCAGCGGACGTACCTATTGCCTATTTCGAGGCATCTCAGGTTTGTGAGTTTATCGTCGATCGATTTGGGTTCGATGCGATTTTGCGAATGTTAACGATGTATCGCGATAAGGCGCAGACTCCTGAAATCTTGAGACAGGTTTTGAAACTTAACGAGACTGATTTCGATCGAGAGTTTTCAACGTATGTGCAGATGAAAGCAAAACCGCTCAGCGAGGCTTTAAAGACCGAGCCAAATGCTGCAGCATCGATGTCAAAAGACGACGTGATGAAACTTCTTTCGAGCGAAGATTCATTCGCACTACATCTACGGGCTGGGGATCTGTTTGCGGCGGACGGCGACACGAATAGTGCAATTCAACATTACCGGCGCGCGATCGAATTATTTCCTTATTTCACCGGAGAAGGTAATCCATACGAATCGCTTGCCAAACTCCTCGAACAAAAAGGCGATGCGAGTGGTGCGGGTGATGTGCTTGATTCACTCTTGAAAGTTGACGAGAACAAAGTAGAAGCAATGAAAACGCTTGCCCGACTGCGTTTGGGCCAGGGAGACAAGACTCGCGCGCTGGAAGCAATGCGGGCGAGTTTCTATGTTGCACCTTTTGATTACGCGTTGCACACCAAAGCAGGTGAACTCAGTCTCGAGTCGAAAGACTACGCGAGGGCCCTCGCGGAGTTTCAGGTGGCGCTGGCCTTGCAGCCGCCGAATGTCGCGGAAGCAAACTACAACATTGCCACCGCGTATTATTCACTTGGTAAACAACCTGAGGCGAAGAAAGCCGTGCTACGTGCACTGGAAGCGGCGCCGCGTTACGAGAAAGCCCAGGAGCTTTTGTTGCGGATAGTTGGACAATGAGTTATCCGCAGATTACGCAGATTACGCAGATTGGTTATTAGAAAATGCAGCTCATCACATTTTAGGTTTTAATCGGTGTAATCTGCGTAATCTGTGGATAAAAACGAGGATCATAATGGCCGTTGAACAACTAACAATCAGCGACGAGCAGTTGCTCGACAAACTTGGGTCCGCACGTGAACTACTCCTTCGAGAGATTCGAAAGGTCATCATCGGACAGGATGACGTAGTCGAGCAGGTACTGCTCTCGCTCTTTGTCGGCGGGCATTCGATTATCACGGGCGTACCGGGACTGGCTAAGACGCTGCTGGTCCGCACGATTTCAAGCGTCCTCGATCTGTCGTTCAAACGGATTCAATTCACCCCCGATCTTATGCCGGCTGACATAACCGGCACAGAAATCATTGAAGAAGATCGGGCCACAGGTCGTCGGGCGCTCCAATTCATTCGTGGCCCAATCTTCGCGAACATAGTGCTCGCGGATGAAATCAATCGCACACCACCCAAGACACAGGCAGCATTGCTTGAGGCGATGCAGGAAGGTCGCGTCACTGTCCAGGGTATCAGTTACGACCTACCGCGTCCTTTCCATGTGCTGGCCACGCAGAATCCAATTGAAATGGAAGGCACTTATCCTTTGCCTGAAGCGCAACTCGATCGCTTCATGTTCAATGTGAAGATTGGCTACCTGCCTGAAGAACAGGAAGTCGCCGTAGTTAAGCAAACGACTTCACCGCAGGAATTCGATTTCAAACAAGTAATGAATGCGGAAGAGATCATTGCTTTTCAACGGTTGGTAAAACAGGTCCCTGCGTCTGACACAGTCTCAAGATACGCGGTGCGCTTAGTTAACGCGAGCCGGCCAGGAACCGCCGCAGCTCCGGATTTCATAAATAAGTGGGTCACGTGGGGCGGTTCGCTGCGGGCTTCGCAGTTCTTGATTTTCGGCGGCAAGGCTCGCGCAATATTGCGCGGTCGTTACAACGTCTCGTGTGAAGACGTTCGTGCTGTCGCACCAGCGGTGCTTCGACATCGAGTATTGTTGAACTTCCAGGCGGAGGCGGAGAAAGTCGACTCGGATCTAGTGATCAAACAATTGCTTGACATCATTCCAGAGCCGAAAAGTGGATTGTAACTGTCGGGTTGTCTTCTCTGCGCTACCTCTTCGTTCTCTGCGTCTTTGCGGTTAAATCTCAGTCTCGAGCTTGTTCACCGCAGAGACGAGAGAACGCAGAGGTAGCGCAGAGAAAACCAGATGGGACATGGACAATGTTCAGGCTTAAACGTAGCAAACAAGCTGAGACTGCCTCCGTCGTAGCCCCGTCCGCCTCCACTGTAACCCCCGCGCGGTTTCTTGATCCGGAATTACTTGCTCACATCAATTCACTCGAACTTCTCGCGCGTGCCGTTGTCGAGGGGTTTATGTCAGGACTGCATCGTTCACCCTACACCGGCTTCTCCACTGAGTTCACTGAGTACCGGCAATACAATCAGGGAGACGATCTTCGTTATCTCGATTGGCGTTTGCTTGGCAGGACCGATCGTTATTTCATTAAAAAGTATCGCGCCGACACAAACACGCAGTGTCATTTGTTGGTCGATACCAGCGCCTCGATGAAATACTCGAGCGCCTCATCGATTACCAAATTGCAGTATGCACAATTTCTGGCGGCTTCGATTGCGTACCTGTTGAATCGGCAGCAGGATTCTGTTGGGCTGGTCGCCTTTGATAAACGAGTCCACACTCATGTGCCGGCACGCAATCGCACCGGTCATATGCGAACAATCTTTGGACACTTATCGCAGTTAACCGCAGGCGATGAAAGCAATCTTTCTGAATCACTTCATCAGCTGGCGGAGATTTTAAATCGACGCGGAATCGTGGTGATCATATCGGACTTCTACGATCATCCTGACCGGTTAAAGGAAGCGTTTCAGCATTTGCGCTTCAAGGGACATGACCTGGTTGCTTTCCATGTGCTCGATCAAAATGAATTGGACTTCCAGTTCGATGAACCGGTGCTCTTGCTTGAGGATTCTGAAACTCAGGAACAGATGCCCGTGCTGCCTGATGTAGTAATGAACGGCTATCGTGAACGTATTCGCCGTCACGTGGATAAGATGCGGCAGAGTGCGGCTTCTAACAATGTCGATTACGAAATGATGACAACGAAACAGCCTCTTGACTATGCATTGTTTTCGTTTCTGTCGCGCAGATCTGGAAGAGTCTAGTCATCTAGGATTGTTTTTTGAACTTTGTTCTTTGTGCTTTGTGCTTTGCCCTGTCTCTGAGCGCAAGGAATCTGAACGACATGAGTAACTCGACAGTCTAAGTACAAAGCACAAAGAACAAAGCACAAAGATCTCCAATGAATTTTCTCGCTCCACTATTTTTTCTAGGCGCAGCCGCAATCGCGGCGCCGATACTGGTGCATCTTGTACGACGCACGCGCGCTCGCCGAGTGGAGTTTCCAACTCTTTACTTCGTTCGCCAGGTGCCACAACGCACTATCCGGCGCCGAACACTTCATAACGTTCTATTGCTAGTCATTCGTTGTTTGGCAATTGTCCTGATCGTCATCGCGTTCACAAGACCATTTTTCAGTGGAGGCAGTTCAGCCAAAACAACTACTGGCGCCGGTGCGACTGTCGTTCTAATCGATACTTCGCTGAGCATGAAACGTGATCAATTGTTTGCGGAAGCTCAGCGGCGAGCAGAAACAGTGATCGATGATGCTCGGAACGATGAACAGATCGCTTTGATGGGCTTTGATAAGCGTTATTCAGTTATCAATCGGTTCGGTACGGATAAGAACCGTGTGCGGCTTGGTGTTAGTAGCCTGAATGTGGGATGGGATGGGACTGATTACGAACAGGCGCTGCGCGGCGCGGAGTCGCTACTGGCTGAACTGAAAACAAATGGCGCCAAAAAGATCGTCATGATCTCTGATTTCCAGGCATCGGGTTGGAACCAGGCAACAGCAACGTTCAAACTGGCAAGCGATACTCAGTTAACGACGCTTGACGTCAGCGGTAACGATCCAGTTCCGAATGTTGCGGTGACCAACGTTGAGGCACGCGGAGTTATCTATGGACAAAAATATGTGGATAACCTCGCAGTACACATAGCAAACTTCAGTGATTCCCCGGTCGAACACCTTGCCCTTGATTTCGAGATTAACGATCAAACTGTAGAGAAGCGCGATATCAGTCTTAACAGTCGCGATACCAAAGTGGTGGAGTTCACGGGTTTCAACTTGAACGACGGGTCGAATCGCTGCTCAATCGATATTGCCGTGCACGACTTTGCTCCTGACAACCGATTCTATTTCACACTGAACCGCGCTGTTCCCGCCAGGGCCCTCATCGTGGAGAGTCCCACTCGCGGACGGAGTGACAGTGTTCACCTGCAGAGCGCGCTGACTACGGATGACGATCTGCCGTTCAGTTTTACGTTAAAGACTGCCGGTGCTGTCGATCCTGCCAATGTTCCGGAATACTCGCTAATAATTTTGAACGATGCCGGCACAGTTTCACCGAGTCTTGCGGATGCTCTGAACAAGTTTGTCATGAATGGTGGACAACTTATTGTGGCAACGGGCCCACGCACCGAAGTCACCAGTTTTAATAACGCGCTGCAAACGATTATGCCGGCCACTTTGACTGAGTCCGTGCAGACAAAGCCAGGCGAAAGCGTGAGTATCAGTGAAGTGAGGTTTGATCATCCAATCTTTGAAGTCTTTCAGCAGAGCGGGCGGCTTGCAGCAGCACATGTGATTGGTTATTTCCGATCCCAACCGACCAGCAATGCCGCTGTGCTCGCAAGATTTGAAGACGGAAGTCCAGCGCTCCTCGAATCACACGCAGGCAAAGGACGTGTGCTTCTGTTTGCTTCGTCATTGGGCCCAAGCTGGAATGATCTCTCGCTTACCCCGCTCTACCTTCCGTTTGTTCATCAATTGGTTCGTTACGCCGCATCGCATGAAGCCAACTCGTGGTATGGCCTGGGTCAGACTTTTACCGTTGTTAAGGACAAGGAAGGTGCGATACCGGCGATAGACACACCGAGTGGGACCAGACTCAATGAAAACCGGACAACACCGGATGGTGATCTTTTGGTAACTGGACGTGAACCTGGTTTTTATCGACTGCGTTACAACGCGGCACCCGATTTCGCCGCAGTTGACATCGATGGTGTTGAGGGAGACTTTACGAAGTTAGATTTCAAGCAGTTTCTTGCAGGGGTAACCGGCGGCGCAGGCAACGCGGAAAGTAGTGAAGCCGCGCGCCAACTCAGCAATGAAGAAATAGAAGGACGGCAGAAGGTTTGGTGGTCTTTACTGCTACTGGCGTTGATTCTGCTGTTGACTGAATCGCTGCTGGCGCGCCGCACTAAGGTTGTGAAAATGGTTGGTTAGTGGGTGGGCCAGTGATCTTCGGCTTTTGGCCTTTGGCCTTTGATCTTTGGCCTTTGATCGCTTCGGTGAAAACATTAAGAACAGGAACCAATCGGAATAAAGATCGAAGGTCGAAGGACAAAGACCAAAGGTCAAAGGCCAAAAGCCGAAGACCACTGACCAAGAGGAGGTTGTCATGCCAGAATCATCTCTTCTTCAAAACGTGCTCCGTCAAACACGACGCAGGCGTCAACTGCTGATCGTGTTGCGTGGTGTCGCGATCATTCTTTGCGCCTTTGCCGCGGTATTGCTGCTTAGTGGTTGGGCCGCCCATCGCTTTCGAACCAATACTGCTGCACTGATCGTCCTTCGAATAGGAGCACTCCTCGCGTGCCTGGCTACACTTTACTTCGCGCTAATCCATCCATTACTAAAACGAATTAGTGATTCGCGCATCGCACGTCTAATCGAAGAACGCACCCCTGGCAGTGAAGATCGGCTCGTTTCCGCAATTGAGTATTCTGAAAATCACCCAAACATTTCACCGGCCATTATCAGTCGTCTTCATCAAGACGCGAGTCATCTCTCAGCAAACGTCAACTTGCGCGATGTTATCCGACGTTCGCGATTGTTAACTTATGCCTCAGCAGCAGTCGCGAGCTTGCTTATTTTCGCGGGAGTCTTGAAGTGGGGGCCGCGCGAAATCTCTGAAGGCGTAACTCAGCTAGTAATGCCCACCACCTTCGCATCCTCAGCAAACGCGCTGAGTATCAAGGTCAAACCTGGAAGTGCTCGAGTACCTAAAGGGTCTGATCAGGATATCGTCGCCACGCTGGTGAACTTCGATTCGCAAGTCGTAACCATCTATGCGCGACCGCTCGGTTCAAAGGGCGATTGGCAAGGTCAGACAATGGAGCCCGCAAAAGCACGCACAGATTTTCGTTACTCCATCTTTAATATCCAGGACTCGATGGAATACTTTGTCGAGTCGAATACGATTCGATCGGATGTTTTTAAACTTAACGTTGTTGACCTGCCTTTTGTTAAGCAACTCGATCTGTCGCTGAACTTTCCAGCGTTCACCCACCTGCCAACAAAAATAATAGAGGACGGTGGCGATGTCGCTGCTCTGAAGGGAACTATCGCGACTATTACTGCGCACCTGTCGGGAAAAGTCAGAGCAGCTCGCATCGTTTTCCCCGATGGCAAAAAGACCGAGATGCGATCTGAAGGCGCAGGCTTCGTTGGTGAGTTAACGGTGAGTTCAGATACTAGTTACTTCATTGAATTAGTAAGCACTGACGGTGAGACCTATCGCGGGTCTAACGAGTACGACGTAACAATCCTCGAGGACCAACCACCAACTATCTCTTTTGATAAACCGGGACGCGATAAGAAAGCTACGAATCTTGAAGAGGTATTCACGCAGGCCCGGGCTGAAGACGATTACGGCGTGGTCTCAATGGACTTGCACTTCTCAGTCAATGGTGGCGAGGAGAAGAATGTCAACCTCCAACAACTCACTCGCGAATCAGCTCGCTCGCTTACAGGCGCATACACGTTCTTCCTTGAAGAATACAAACTCAAACCCGGAGACTTCATTTCCTATTACGCGAAGGCGCGCGACGCGAACAGCGAAGCAACAAGCGATATTTATTTCATCGAAATTAAGCCGTTCGAGATGGAATACAAACAATCTCAACAACAGGGCGGCGGCATGGGAGGCCAAGGCGATCAGGATCAAAATGCGCTCTCGCGACGACAAAAAGATTTGATCGCCGCAACACACCGCCTGATTCGAGAAGGTGACAAATACACCGCACAGGAACGTAAAGACAGTTACGAAGCAGTCGCAACAGGTCAGGAAAAACTGAGAGCTGATACGTTGGAGTTTCTGGATCGAATGGGCCGCCGGCTGGGTGGCGAAAGTCAAAAACAGATGGTTGAGATAGCTGAGAAGCTCAAGAAGGCTGCCGACGAAATGGAACATGCGCCACCACCATTGCGCAAAGAGTCGGGAAAAGATGCGCTGCCTCCCGAGCAACGCGCCTTACAAAGCTTGCTTGCTGCCGATGCCTTATTCCGGGAGGTCCAAGTCGCGTTTGGTAATCAAAGCACTGGCGGTGGGAGCAACTCCGACCGGCAACAACAGGAACTCGCAGGTCTGTTCGAACTTGAACTGGACAAGATGAAAAACCAGTACGAAACAGTCCAGCGCGCTCAACAGCAACAAGCGCAACAGGAGAAGAGCGACGCTGAACGTCGTTTGGAAGAACTCGCACGTCGGCAACAACAGGCACTCGATGAACAACGTCGCAGAATGGGGCAATCAGCGAATGGTTCAAGTGGCTCGAATCAGCGTCAGCAAGAGGAAATGATCGATGAAGCACGGAAAGCCGCGCGCGAACTGGAGAAACTATCGCGTGAAAGACGTGATCCCAAATTACAGGAGTTAAGCCGGCAACTAAATCAAACCGCTGATGAAATGCAGAAGGCGCAGGCGTCTTCACGAACTAATCCCAGTGAGTCAATCAGTCAAAACGAGCGCGCTTTGGACAAGCTCCGTCAGGCCCAGGATCGCCTGCAACAAAGCAGCGGGCAATCTGGCCGGCAAAGTGGAGAGGCAGGCGCGACTGGCCGTGAACAACAGATAAGCGACCTTCGACAACGCGCTGCGCAGGCTGCATCACGGCAACGAGAAATTGCGAAAGACAGGGAGAACCTGGAGAGACGTGGCGGCCAAAATGGTCAAGATGAAAACTCAAGACGTTCACGTGAGCAGTTAGCGGAACGGAAAGACACGTTGGCCGATTCCGTAAATAGTCTTCAGCAGGACATCGAGCAATCCGCCCGGTCCATGGGGAACGGGCAGGGACAACAAAGAGCTGCGAGACAGTTGAAAGAAGCAGCGGATGCTTTGGCCCGCGACCGCATCGCGGACCGAATTCGCGAAGGCAAGCAGAACCTCAACGGACAACAAGCCGGCAATGGCAATAATGAGCGAGCGATAGAGAGAAGCTTAAATGCAGTGGCAGAGCGGTTGCAGTCTGCAGAACAGAGTGCGCGGAGTTCAGGTGGTTCGAGTGCGGAAGAGAATCTGGATCGCACGCGACAACTTGCAGACAGTCTTGAGTCGCTTCGCCGGCGGATGGATGAGAAAGCCTCCCAACGAAATGGGCAGCAAGGCCGTCCGCAAAATGGCCAACAACAGAGCCAACGAGGTGAGCAAGGCCAAAAAGGCCGCGACGGACAACAACAGGGACAACAACAAAGCGGTCAGCAAAGTGCCCAGCAACGAGATAGTCAGGAACGGACTGGCCCAAATCCCTTTGGACAGATCGGCGGAGATGATTGGGGCGATAACCGACAGTTGCCTGCTGAAATTCGCGAACGCGTTCGGGAAGCACAGGATCTTCGTCAACAGTGGGGTGGGACGACAACCGGAGGCTCGCACGAGCTCGATCAAATCATTGATCGATTGAAACAACTTGCTGATGGGCACATGGACGGTGGCGCGGCTACTGCCGCACTCTTGAAAGCCGATGTTATCGAGCCACTGCGTCAACTGGAGTTGGAATTAAGCCGGCAGATACAGCAGCAAAGCGGACGAACTAATTTGCGATTGCGCGACGAGGGAGCGGCGCCGGAGAAATATCGCAAGGCGGTGGAGGAGTATTACCGGAGGTTGTCGAAGGTGCGGCAGAATTAAAAGCATATTTCCATATATCATGTTGACATTTTTGAGTTGTCATTTAATCCACCTCCACTTGTTAATTGAAAAATGTCAAATGAGATCTGGAAAATGGTCGTCACTTCAAGCAATGTTAAGAAGAAGATTTAAAAACGCTGTCCTCCCCATTGCCCTTCTCGCGGCACTCTTGATTCCAACTCTCGGTCAGCGTCCGTTCGATGAGTTTCGCAACCGGCGTCGCGGTCAACCACCTCAACAAGAACAAACCGGCGTCTCATACGGTGAATACACTTTTATTCGCACGATCTATGACTCTCCGGCTCGCGCTCGTCGAGGCTATTACGGCGGCGGTACATGGACAACCGACTATCCTGAGGCAGACAACAACTTCATAGTGGGTCTTCGCGAATGGGCTGGGACAAATCTAAAAATCGCACCCCGCCCCGAACAGATCGAAATATTGGACGATCGGATTTTCGATTATCCAATTATCTATTTCGTCGAACCTGGTTTTCTCGAACTGTCAGACGAACAAGCCAAACGTCTGCGCGAGTATGTTGCGCGCGGCGGCTTTATGTTCTTCGATGATTTTTGGGGTGTGTACGAATGGGAGAATCTCGAAACACAGCTAAAGAAAATTTGGCCCGAAGGTGGATACACGCCAAAAGATCTACCGCTCTCCCATCCCATCTTTCACTCCTACCTCGACGTCGAAGAAGTAGTGCAGGTTCCAAACGTCTATAACGCGATGCGAGGTGAGACGTCAGAAAAAGGAGGCATCGTTCCTCACTACATGGGTGTAGAAGACAAGAATGGCAGAATCGTTTGCTTCATCTCCTTTAACTGTGATTTAGGCGATGCGTGGGAGTGGATTAACGATTCTCGTTATCCAGTGAAATATGGGCTGCCTGCTTATAAGCTCGGAATCAATGTAGTGATCTACGCAATGAGCCACTGAAGAACTTCAGATTTCAGATTGCTCTGTGATCCACTAATAGCTTATAGGTCCGATAGGTCATGTAGGTCCTATGCTTCCTGTTTAGCTAAGAATGATCAGAGCAGGTCATCATCTGAACTAGCTGGGCCTTTGTTACTCGCATACATCCCGGCGTCCGGCTCTGAATAGTAGGCAATGATGGCGATTACTATCAGAAGCTCGATTAACGTGAAGCCATGCGAGTTGCTTTTCATAAGCGGCCTCCTTAGCTTCAATGCACGTGCTGAAAGGCAGTTACGTTCCAAAAACTTTGGCAGAAACCAACACCTGTTCTCCGCACTTCAAGAATTCTGGTTCTCAGAGCTTGTTTACTTCTCTTCAAACCGAGAACTCACTTTACGTAGACCTCTGAAAAACTTCCAGCGGCGTGTAGCAGCAGTAACAACGGTTGAATTTGGCCCAGTCATTTGACTCCGCAGGGTTACAAGTTGTTTGGCCAAGACCGTTCCCATAGGAGTCTTACGATCTTCTGACATCCACTGCACCATGGTTGAAAGCACTAGCTCCTTCAAGTAAGCGAATGAAAAGCCCTCTGTGGCCGCGGCAATTTCGGTAGCCACTGCCTCCGAAATTCGTAGCTCATCCTGGAGCTCGTTGTTCCAGTTTAGGAGGTAAGCAAATCGCTCGTCGTGGTTTGGCAGGTTGAAGTAGTACTTGCGATCGAACCGGCTGGGCCGATCCAGGATTGCTGTATCCAGTTTTTCCGGGTGATTAGTAGTGGCAATCACCATCACTCCTGTATTTACTTCAAAGCCGTCCAATTCATTTAGAAAGAAGGCGCGATTCTCGTCAGTTATCATCGCATCGAGATCTTCCAGCACGACAATGCAAGGTGTCGTCATCCGTGCGCGCTTGAAAACCTCAGCCATGTTCTCCTGGTCCGTGCCGCAGTCCGCTTTAAAGCCACGCACGTGGATGCATGCTTTGCCGAGCTTGTTTATGAGCGCCTTGATCGTATGGGTCTTGCCGTTTCCCGGCGGACCAATAAACAATGCGCCACGTTTCCAGGGAATTCGGTAACGCTCGTAGAGGTTGCGAGAATTCAAGAACTGTTCGAAGTCGTTCTGAACCTCAGCTTTTAGCGAGTCGCGTAGAATGAGATTCTCAAAAGTTGCGCTTTTGATTGAGTCGAAGAGTGCCTTGTCCTTCTCGAAATAGCCGTCGTGATAAACAACGATTTCGCCTTGTACTTCACAAGACCACTCGCACACAGCTGCGACGAACGACTCTGTCAGTTGTTGGTCATCGGCGATCACCCAGTAATGACGTCGACGGTACGCATTCTCGGTCCATGTGATCAGAATAACGTCGAAGAGGTGTCCGTTCCATAAAACATTTAGCCAGCCATTCTCGATATGTTGTTTCTGCTTCTTGCCAACTCCTTCCCAGTAAGTTTTGACGTGGTCGAAGACAGACTTCTCCGCAATCACTGAACACTTTTCGGCGCAGATGAATGCGTCCAGGTCAAAGTACCAGTTCCTTCCTTCTAAGATTCTTTTGTCCGGATACAGCTCTGCCAACTCCTGTCCAACGTGATACGGGATCAAATCGGCGGGCTGCATTAGAGCTTCTCGGATGAAGTTTTGTATGCCCATCAGTTTGTTGCTTCGTGCTTAATGCACGGCGATTAGCTTTGCCAAATCGTGCGTCGTAGTCTCTCGAGCGCGTTTTGTTCCAACTGCCTTTCAGCAGCCCATGTTTGCAGCCGAGCACATCGGTGCGCCCATCGCAGCTGCTCCAATAGAGCAAAGCACGCTATACAGATTGTTCTTAAGTACACTTTGGGGGTCACGACCGATGTGGTCGCGATGGAAATCAAGAGAAGATGTAACACGCGGTACGATACATAACGGTAAACCTACTTCTTTTGAAGTGGGCCCACACCTTAGCGCAGGACATACAAAAATTCAATTACTTTTTCCAATGCAGTGCCCCTTACCCACCCTCATCAAAACGAAACAGACCAGCACGCGGTAGTTACAATTCGCAATACACAATACCCATGTGACTTTACTGGGCATGAAGTGTTATGTGGGAATCGAACCCACTGGCAGACGCCCCTGTCCGCCACCGGTGAACGCTCTTTCGAACGTAATCCAACTTCCCCAGTTGGCGGGTTGTGCTCGCTTCCATCCCATCTGATTACCAACTGCATTTCTAGTCGATCAGCTCAGTCTTCCAGTTGAGCTCCTGAATTCGAGCATCGAGTTCGCGATAATTTTTCGCCAACTCGTCCGCACGCTTGCGAGTTTCAGAAACATCAACCGCGGAAATGTATTTCACTTCCGATCGTGTAATTCGATCTTGTCTCACCGAGGCGAATGTCGCCAGGTCGTTGTAAACACCTCGACGCAAGAGCAGCACATCGCGCTCGGCCAGTGCATCAGCAATGGACTTCCCTTCAACAAACGGAGTTGTTGAGTTAGTTCTGTTGATGTGGCGAATCAGATCCATTAATTGATCTGCCACGGCTTCAACCTCCGCAAGTAACTTCTGCGGATTCTCAGGCGGTACTTCCCCTTCCTGGAGTTTCGCACTACCAATCAGACGGCTCTTCAACTGTTCCATACGCTTTTGACAATCTGCGCGCAGCAACAAGGCTTCAGCTAGTTTCATTTTGAATACACTCCTTGTATAGAAAATAGAGCGCCGACGAGAATTGATGAAACAACTGTACGTGCTCTACCCAATTGAGCTATGGCCCTCATCGCTTTTGGAGAGCCACCAGGACTCGAACCTGGAACCTCGTCCTTAACATGGATGTAGTTCCACCGGCATTCGGCGCAAACCTTACTTGGATGCAGTCAGTATCACCTCGCGGTAGCGGGTGGTGACTGCATTCCAAGCACAAGCTCATAGATTGATTGGCGACAAAATCGGTGAGAGTCCCGCCTTTGGTAAAGTAGGCGGTCGGGGTTTCGAACCCCGTTTTGACCATGTACTCCCAACCAGCATTCGCCAAAACTCGTCAATCGTGAATCGCTAAATCGTTAATCGTTAGAAACGATTTACTATTAACGATTCACGATTCACGATTTGTGGCCGACAAAGTTCGTTGAGACGCACTTTCGAAGTGTTGATGTAGTCCCAACAGCATTCGGCCGGAATGTCCGATATGCTTTAGCTTGTCGTGTGTGGCCTGACAGCCCGCTCGACAAGCTGAAGCCCTTCTCATCACCACTGGGCCTGATTTGGACGTCACGACAATCTGAAGATTATCGGACATTCTCAATCGCACCCACCCAGTGATCCGCATTCAACTCGCCACGTGCGAATTCTGCAATCAGGGCAAACACCTGATCAGAGAATCCGCCGATGTTCAGAATGTCGGGTCGCTCTTTTGCCTGCACAGTTCCGTACGGCTGAACGTCGATACAAACCATTCGCGCCGTTGGATTGCGCTGCTTGAAAGTCGCCCATTCCCTCATCGTCTTTGTCGCACTACCTCCGAAACGTCCGTAGTGCGGTGCGTCAATCCATGACTCGTAATCTGAGACGTAGATCACCAGATCACCTGAAGCACGACGCTTATTCAGCAGTTCGAGCGGCGCACTGCAGTTCGTTCCACCCGCAGGCAGGCTCGCCAGCTTTTGCGCATTCGTCATTACGCTGTCGCGCGGGTTGAGACGGGTCTCAACCACGTTTGACTCAAACGGGATGACTTCCGCGCGAGGGTTCTTGCGCAGAACCGTTGCGGCAACAAGCGCCGCTACATCCACGCAGCGAACTGTTGACGTTGCTCCCTTGCGATAGCCAGTCACGGCAGAGTGCATTGACCCTGACACGTCGGGAAACACATAAACCTTGCCACCGAAGTCAGGAACGTTTGCTGTCGCGATCTCCATTGCATCCTGCAGAGCGTTCGCGACGATCTGTGGGATGGCTTTGTTGGCACTCGCCATCGCATAGGCAACCATTAGCTGGTATGGAAACACGCGTGACTTTGCGATCTTCTCCGGATCACTCAAGCGCTTGGCAATCAGGTCCGCCATTCCTGGCTCATCGAATACACCATGACGCGCAAAAGTGTTCAGGTTCATACGAGTCATCTGCCATGGCGCGCGACGCGCAATTGCAGTCCACTCCTTAGTTGCCAGCTCCAGCGCTGTCAGCATCTGAAACGGAACATCAGGAACTTCACCGCGCTCGTTTACGGCGCCGCTCTTGAACGTTTCGAAATCGCGAACGAGATCCGGCAAAGCGTCGGCGTTGTAATCGCGGCCGATGAAATAACCGAACAACGCTTCGTAGTTTGGATCCTTTGGCTTCGGGTGAACCATCTTAACGATGTCCGCCAGAGACGGATCCTGGCCCACATTCGCCTTGAACAAACTTACCGGCTCGCGTGCATCGAGCCACTCGCGGACAAGACGCTTTGGCGCACTACCAAGTGACTTACGCCCAACGACTCCTGAACGCATGATCTGCACGAAGTTGCGAAGCATCCTGGCGTTGTCGACTACTCGCGGGAAGATTGCGTTTAGCTGTTCACGGTCCTTCACAGACAGCACTGCGCAAAGCAATGCAGGCATGTCCTTCATGTAAGCGCGTTCACGACAGAACACGGCAGTCTTCACGATGAACTCGGCATCCACGTTCTCGCACAGCTCAAGCACCTTCGCCAGTTGCTCATCGGCGCTTGCATAGAAAGTTTGGTTCAAACAACCAGTAGCTGCGTACTGAGCGAGCTGCTGCTTTGGTGATAGTGCATACGCCGGTGCCTGGTGCTCGTTGAGAGCATCTGTCGTAGGCATTAGCTTGCCAATTAGTGATTTGAACAGTGTCTTGTTTGCCATTGTTCGTTTACCTCCACAAACTGTTCGACTAATCGAAATACCTTTTGCTCAATTTTGGTCTTTGGACTTTGGACTTGATTTTGGCTGCGGGAGAAGGATTTGAACCTTCATTTCTGCGTTCAGAGCGCAGCGTGTTGCCCGGGTTACACCACCCCACAGGAATTTTCAGATTGGGTGCAGTCAGTACCACCTCGCGGTAGCGGGTGGGTACGAAGTCCAAAAGCAATCGAAAATAGACTTCGTACCCACCTGCTACCGCGAGGTAGTACTGACTGCACCCAATGTGAAAGCTCAATTCTCTGGCTTCGGGAGAAGGATTCGAACCTTCATCTTCGGAGTCAAAGTCCAACGTGCTGCCAGTTGCACTATCCCGAAACAAACTACGTGCTTTGAGCTGTGTGTGTCCCCGCCAAAGATTTCGGGGCACTGGGATTCGAACCCAGAGCCTTGCGCTGATCTGGCGCTAACACCGCTTATAAGGCGGCTGCTCTGCCAATTGAGCTATGCCCCAAAAGTAGAGACGTAGTTTGTAATTGATTTTGTCTACTTGAATGGTCGCGGCGGGAGGAGTCGAACCTTCATCGCTCGATTATCAATCGAGTGCTCTGTCGTTGAGCTACACCGCGGGACTTGAGCTTTGTGTTTTGACCTTTGTGCTTTGTTGATTCGCGAGACTTGGAGCGAAAACAAACTACAAAGCTCCAAGAACAAAGCTCGCGCAGGTTGGTTGATCCGACGGGGCTCAAACCCGCACCTCACGGCTTAAAAGGCCGCTGCTCTGTCACTCGAGCTCCGGACCAGGACATCTATCATTTGTCATTGGATATTTATCAGTTGGTCATTCGGCAA
>DATDFV010000300.1:0-3412 GCA_036522415.1 Pyrinomonadaceae bacterium
GAAACGAGCATCTAAGGGGTTGACAGCAATAGGGGAGAGGGCGAATAATCCGCGCTCCTGATTGAATTATGGAAAAGATTGCAGAAGATACTGGCTTCCTGTTTGCAGAACCTAGTTTCTTGACCGGCTTCGCGTCGGTTATAGATATAGGTGGTTCTATGCTCACGTATAACGTCTCACGAACGGGCGCAGAAGCAGACCAACGCGCAATAGCAAGCGACTGGGCAGTTATAGGCTCGGACATCCTCAACGCGGCTAAAACTCTTGGCGAAAAAGAACCAAAGGCGAAAGCGCAAACAACAAAATAGAAATCGCACAGTCGCACGACGGCCGTCTACCGGCGTCGTAGATCCTGTGATACAAGGCCAGTACGTCGATCCGTCCATAACAACTACGGGAGACCTTCCGACAAATCCAGTCGTAACAACGAAGCAGAGCAGGCGAACCACGGTTCAAGCCCAAGCCGGGAGCTTTCAAGGCCCAATACCACCACCAGAACTTTTACGCGAGTACAACGAGATCGTGCCTAATGGCGCAGGTCGCATTATGAAAATGGCAGAAGCGCAATGCGCTCACCGCATGATCTAGAAGCCACGGTAGTTAAGGGTGATGATAGACGTGCTAATTGGGGGTTAGTGACAGGATTTACCATTGGAATGGCAATAATTGTCTTGAGGTTTATTTTGATTCTTTACGGTCATGACGTGGCTGGAACCGCACTCGGTTCAGTTGACCTGGTTGGACTAATCAGCGTTTTTGTTTATGGACGAAGCGTTAAGATGAAGGAACTACAACGTCGCAATCAGAAAAACCAAGAGCTAACACGCGCTCGCTAGCCTTTCCAATAAACACCAATCTAGCACATTAACTGAGCACTGCCGCTTGGCGGGGGGGTTGACGAGTTCGGAGAGATGTTGATATCGAGGAGAAATCCGCTCACAGTTTGATCCGCGTCCCAAATCCGTGTCCCGGTCAAGCTCGAGAGTAACGCGCGCAGCGGAGGCTCCGCGCAATCGCCCTCGCCTAGACGACAGGAAAAACACGAAGCAAAATTCGTGGTAGTTTCAATTACGGATAATGCCGGTCCTGAGACACTATTAATAGAAGCTCCCAGGAATTGGGATCGCCAACAATTCAAATCAAATAAATGGCTTCGAAGCGGTTAAATCGTCGTAAATTTCTTTCCCGAAGTCTGGTAACCACGGGCGCGGCGCTCACGACTTCTTTAACCGCAAAGTCCTCAAGCTATCCCTTTCAAGAGAAGAGCTTCCTAAATCTAATTCGTCCGCCAGACCGAATAACTGCATTCGATGGAAGTGCCTCCGTGCAATTAGTGCGCGCCGGCGGTAAGTGGTCTGAAGGTGGCATCAGCGTGGATACAGAGACGAGCTCCGATGGGTCAAGACAATCCAAACTGACGGTCACGTTAGCGTCACCGCAAAGAGGAGTAAGTCGTTTGCACTTGCGCTGGCAGTTGCAGGTTCCAAGTGAGCTTCGTTTTCTTGGTGATCACTGGGAGCGTGGTTATGGAGATCTCGAATGGCGGATGTTAGTCGCTGAACGTGTCATGCCGTGGTACTTCCTCACGCACGATGGCGGAGCAACGCATGGTTATGGAGTAGAAACTGCGACGAAGGCAATGGCATTCTGGCGAGTCGATCGAGCGGGCGTGTCGTTGTGGCTGGATGTAAGGAATGGTGGAAGTCCGGTGACACTCGGCGACCGCACTTTGCATGTCTGTACAATCGTTGTGCGCGAAGGAAAGGAAGGCGAGACTCCCTGGCAAGCGGCGCGTGCATTCTGCATGCTTTTGTGTACGAAGCCCCGTATGCCGTCGATGCCGATCTATGGCGGCAACAACTGGTATTACGCCTATGGTGAAAACTGCTCAGCGAAGGCAATCGAGCGCGATGCGAGTTTGTTAGCAGACTTAACTGGTGCGGTGGCTAATCGTCCGTTCGAGGTAATCGATGATGGTTGGCAGCTCGCCGGAGGTAACACCAGTGGTGGTCCATGGCGTTATAGCAATGCTGGTTTTCCAGACATGCCCGGATTAGCTGCACGTTTGAAAGCAATGGGTGTGAAACCTGGTATCTGGATGCGGCCATTGCTGACAAATGAACGCGGAACTGAACCATTATCACTCAAGAGACCGCAGTTGACTGCGAGAGAAAGTCGATTACTCGATCCCACAATTCCTGAAGCACTTGAAAAGGTCAAAACTGATGTAGCCGGGTTAGTTGCCTGGGGGTATGAATTAATCAAACATGACTTCACAACCTACGATCTGTTTGGTCGCTGGGGATTTCGTATGGGCGGTTCGCTAACTGATGAGGGATGGTCTTTTTATGATCATGGTCGCACAACGGCTGAAATTGTCCGCGACTTGTATAAAATGATCAGAGAAGCCGCAGGCGAAAGAACGGTCATCATCGGCTGCAATACGATTGGCCATCTAGCTGCTGGTTTGTTTGAACTACAGCGGACCGGTGATGACACTAGTGGAAAAGAATGGGACCGCACTCGCCGCATGGGAGTAAACACGCTCGCGTTCCGCGGCACACAACACGGAACCTTCTTTGCCGCAGACGCCGACTGTGTGGGAATCACCCCAGCAATTCCCTGGTCGCTGAATAAACAATGGCTTTATCTAGTTTCCCGAAGCGGCACGCCATTGTTTGTCTCCGCAGCACCCGATGCGATTGGCACCGAACAACGAAAGGCGCTTCGCGAAGCATTCGTACGAGCGAGTGTTACCCAGCCGGTTGCGGAACCACTTGATTGGCTAGAAACAACAACGCCCGAACGTTGGCGCTGCGGTGGTGAAACTGTGAGCTACGATTGGTATGGACCAAGTGGCATCGAGACCGCCGAATCAAGATGAGTCTCGATCTAGTCTTTGACCTATTGTTCACCACATTCCAGGCCATTTGCCTGTAACAATTCAATCAGTTCCTGTTTGAATGAAACGTATTGATGGTATTCCTTCTGACACTGAAGGTACTGGCGCAGCCCTTCAAGATCTAATTCGTTAACAGTAAAGGCTGCGTAACCTTGTTCCCAGGAAAAGTCTCTTACTTCGGGAAAGATTCCCGGCATCCATCCGCTAGCATTCCATTTCAGATCACGCAATATGTCGGTTAACGCATGCTCAGGAGAAAGCCTCGCGAGAACATGTACGTGGTCTTCCGCGCCATTGATACTCAGTAACATGCCATCTGCTCTGCTTATTGTTGAGGTGATGTATTCATAAATCCGTGGTTCGTAGATTGGAGTAATGAGTCGCTCGCAATCTTTGGTCGGGAAGACAATGTGATAGAGAAGATTCGTGAAGCATTGGAGCATTCTGTGAGGTTCCTTTCAGTTGTGAGAATTGATCAACTGAAACGCATCTTACACGCTAACCGCACCA
>DATDFV010000301.1:0-5603 GCA_036522415.1 Pyrinomonadaceae bacterium
AGCGACCATTACGCGCCATCGATATTGAGTCGATGATCGGACGACGCTGGATTGGCTGGGCAGCGATTGTGCTAATCCTGTTCGCAACTGCGTTCTTTTTGAAATACGCCTTCGACAATCGTTGGATTGGAGAAGTTGGACGCGTTGCGATTGGAATCGCTTTTGGCGCAACGATGACGGCGCTCGGATTCAAGTACTCCAAACGTGGCTGGCGCATTTTCTCTCAAATACTGACGGCGGGCGGAATCGTTCTGCTCTATCTATCAAATTACGCTGCGTTTGGTTACTACTACCTGATTCCACAAAAGGCTGCATTCGTCTTCCTCGCGGTACTTGTCGCGGAAGCAGCTGCCCTTGCTCTGCTATACGCAGCACCAGCAATAGCCATCATGGCTTTGATTGGTGGTTTTCTTACTCCGGTCCTTCTGCACTCCGATCGCGATCAATACCTTGCGCTCTTCGGTTACATCATCGCACTCGATGCTGGAGCCCTCTTACTACTCAAACACTGGCGCGGCTTGCGAACAATTGCTTTTCTCGGGAGTCATCTTCTCTTCTGGCTGTGGTACGACCAAAATTATCATCAGGGAAAACTCAAAGCGGTACTCCTTTTTCAGTTAGCTCTGTTTCTGATCTTTCTCGCCACTCATCTCGCCGCGCGTATTTTGCGTCGAGTTCAAACAATCAATGGCGAAGATATCTGGCTGGTGCTCGTTAACCCGTTCGCCTTTTTCGTTACTACCTATCACTTACTGAATTCGTCTTATCACGATTGGATGGGCGTCTTCGCAATCGGTATGGCTTTGGTTTATGCCGGCTGTGCCAAACTTGTACTTGACCGAGCCAGGGTCATTCGATCAGAGACGCTGTCACTGATTGCAGTTTCGTTAACGTTTGTCACCATCGCGATTCCGATTCAACTTCGCTCGAACTGGATAACCATTGCCTGGGCCATCGAAGCTCTTACAATGCTCTGGGCCGGAATCGAAGGTCAGTCGAAGCGCTTACGCATTTCAGCATGCATTCTCTTTGGTCTAGCTCTGATTAGGTTATTGCTGTGGGACGCTCCTCTCGGTATTCGACCGCCATTCATTCCAGTCTTCAACCGGTACTTTCTCTCCTCCTTTGCGGTGATCGCTTGTCTGTTTGGAGCGGCCGCCCTTTATGAAAACCCTGGTAAGAAAAGAAACATCTCTGAACGCTTCGCCAAACTTGGCTTACTCTTCGCCGCTGTTGTTGCACTATGGTTGGTTTCATCGATCGAAGTTCAAACCTTCTTTCACTCGAGAGCAGCAGTTCAAAGAGTTGCTGAGGACGCACGACACCTTCGCTGGTTAGGGCAGATGGCACTCTCAGTCGTTTGGGCAATTTATGCCGCAGCGCTCGCGGCTGTCGGATTCGTTCGACGTTCGTCGGCAACGCGATGGGCGTCTCTTGCTTTGTTTGCCCTGACAATCATTAAGGCGATGCTCGTCGATTTAGCCGAGCTGCAACAGCTTTATCGCATCATCGTCTTCTTTGTATTGGGAATTTTGTTGTTACTGGTGGCCTGGGGATATCACAAAGCCTTTCAAGCGAGGGAGGCATCCACATGAAGAAGATCCAACTGTGCTCCATTGCGTCTGCCATTCTCATCGCTGCCATGGCTGTCATGGCCCAGAGTCAACTTTCGTCGTGGCCGTTCTATGTCGAAATCACAGCCAACCAGGCCCCAGGTGTTTATCAGTTCACTGTGCCGCTCCAGGTAATGGGACAGTCGCGCGACGATCTTGGAGACTTGCGTCTGTTTGATTCCGAGAATCGCGAAGTTCCCTACGCAATCCGAACACGCGCCAGCGTCAATCAACAACGCGAGTTTACGGGTCGCGTTTTCAATGAAGTGTCTGTTGGGTCAGGTGCAACTGAAGCGACTGTTGATTTGGGAGATAACGCAACCGAACACAATCAGGTTCAGATTCAGACTACGGGTAACGACTTTCGGCGCCGGGTAGTGGTCGAAGGAAGCGATTCTCGCGATGACTGGAAAACGCTCGTGTCTGATGGCGTGATCTTTAGTTTCCATGCAGATGGTAAGACTGCCGCATCAGATCGCGTTTCATATCCCACGAGTCGTTACAGATATTTGCGCGTCCGCGTTTACAAGGATGAGCTCAGCGATGACGCTCCACCTAATATTACTGGTGTGCGCGCTCTAATGGGTGTGTATGACAAGGGTCAGCTAAACACCTGGAGCGTTTATGTTCCCGACTATCAGTTGATCCGCAATCAGGGAGCACACGCTGCACAATGGACAATCGATCTTGGCGCCCGCGTCCCCTGCGATCGGCTTAGTCTTAGAATTGCCGATTCATCATTCTACCGGCCGTTTGAAGTCGAGAACTTCGACGATCCACAGAACCCGCAATTGATCGCGAACGGATATATCAGCCGGCGGGGCGGTGAAGAAAAGAAGCCACTCGTTATCAGTTTCGGTCAGGAAGAGCATGTCAGAAAATTGAGACTGCAAATCACTGACTATAGCAATCAAACGCTTACTATCCAGGGGATCGAAGCGAGCGCACCAGCGAGAGAGTTAATCTATGAAGTGAAACAACCGGAACGTCTGCCGTTGCGATTGTTCTTCGGTAACGCGAAGGTGCCCGAACCTCACTACGATTTCGAAAAAGAAATCGCCACGAAATTGAAATCTCCAGTCAAAGAAACTTCTGTTGGACAGGTCATACAGAATTCAGCATACACACCCGAGCCGTTACCATTCACTGAGCGTGTTCCCTGGTTGATTTACCTGGTGCTGTCGGCAGCGAGCGTTGTATTGGGTTGGATACTTTGGAGTTTGGCGAGAACGACGCTTCGGAAAGGAGCGGCGGCTTAGCTATAAAAACTCGCTCGTTATTTTCCACCACGTCGGACAGAAGCCTTTTGCCAGGATGTACGAAAGCTCTTCTGTCGGAGCGCGGCCGTCCTCGGCCGCCCCCGTCGAACAGAACCAACTCATTGTTACCGAGCTTAAAACAACGCGGCAACCTTCGATGGCAAACGAACAAGTGAATTCTAATGGGTTCTATTTAATGGGGGCGGCCGAGGACGGCCGCGCTCCGACAGAAGAGCTTCGTGTCTTTGGTTCAAGGCTTCTGTTCACCGGGGCAGCCTGGGATGGTCACCCCCAACACTTACGGCAACGGTGTAAATCCAGTTAGCGGATTTCCATAGAACGCATCTTTCCACGCATTCCGATCCCACGTGCCATCCATGGTTCCGAGTATCTGAACTGGAACAATCACACGGTCACTACCCAGCTTGCTGTTCTTTGCGATTCCGTTATCAAAACTGCCACCTGGCGCAAGAGTGAACTTTAGTGAGCGAGCGAGCTTGTTCTCACGCAATACTTTTACCTCATAGTCCCCCGGATTGTCGGCCATTATGAATAGGTTGCCGACCTGTCCGGGAATCGGTGAGGGCGTCTCAATACCTTTTGACGCGCCCTTGATGTTAGGAAAGTCGCACTCGACTCGAGCCCATTTTGCTTTTTGCGGCAATGCGTCTTCAACGTAATGCGTTGTGTTGTTTTCGACCTTTGCCTCGCAGCCTGCCGCACCGGCAATTGTTCCGTCGATCGAGATCCTGCCAATTTCCTTTCCCTGATAGAAGACATGCGGGTCGAACTTGTACGGATCTCCGCGCACCCAAAAGGCAACATGAAAATCAGGCCGGTTCCAACCGTCGAGGTCATTGGCAGTGAGATAGACATAACCGATTGGCATGTTCGAATCATGATTGATGAAGTACACCCATTTGTTAGCAGATTTCGGACCCGGGGCTTCGTTCGAATGTGCTTTCTCAACTTTGGCTTTGCCGTTGAAAATTGTTATATCGCTCCCGGCTAACTCGTTTCGCATCTTAATCGCGAAGTTCACCATACCCGTATAGAGCGAAGCCTTTTCTTCTCCGATATCACGTCCACCACAATTTGTATTTTTCCACCAGCGACCGGCCGCTGTTTCTTCTGTCGGGCAATCAAAACTAACCCACTTACCCGTTGGCAGATTGAATTCTACGTAGAGTTGGGCGCCACTTGGAATCGGTCCGTTTACACGAAAGTCGATAATCGGAAGCCAACTCCAGTTGTCGTAGTTTCCTTTGTAGACGTTTACAGTAAACGCCCGAATCTGAACCGAGTCTTTGGCAATGGTAGGTTGATCCTGAGCATTTGCAGACTTGGTAAATGAGGAAAGCAGTAACAAGGAGACAACAATTGCTAGCGAACCAACGCGGACAGCATTCTTTCTCAAAGCGCACCTCCACATCGATCTGGGATTCAATTGGTTGAGCGGCGGTCAGTGTACACCGACTTTATTTAAGATTGAAGATTTCAGATTGGCCAGCAGTTATAGGACCTATATGACCTATTGGACCTATTCCACCGACTCACAATTGCTACAAGGCTGATGTCAACGCCGGAGACCAGGTGGCGAGTGAATCGTGATGGCGTCGATTATAACTCGCGGCGGCCTGATTGTAGAGTGGAAGCAGTTTTCGTTGGTCACACATCGCATCGATCAGCGCCCGACGACCAAACGTCTTTTCAATTAAGACGCACATCTTCCAACCGACCGTATACCAGGGACCTTGTTCACCGAAGAACTCGCCGACCGCTTTGTTGATCTGATCTTCCGTTAGCTTGTCAGCCAACACGTCGAGGAAGAACTGCTCAACCTTTTTCAAATCGGCGTTGAAGTTTCCCACATCACGATCCCAACGTTCTCGATCTTTTGCTTCACTGACAGCATGAGGATGAATGTTCGGACCACCTGCCGCTGCCAGCATGGCGAAGCCTTCTCCAAAAGCGCCGATGTAGCGAATAACGGTCTGGGTGTTCTTAGGTAGATGTTCGAGCTGCGCAGAGACTTCTTTTGTAGGACAGGCGGTACCGTACCCGATGTGATGGAGTTCATGCGCCAGCGTATTTTCAAACTTTCGTTTAGTGACGGTCGGGTCCAGGTAGAGAAAAATCGCCGGGTCAGTGGCGACATCGAACACGAAACTATTCTGACGCGGTTTGATTACTGGATAGATCTTAGCGTTGATGTGCGCCGATTTAGGTAAGTATGCGAGTGCCAACTGCGCTGCGTGTGTAGCATCAGCAGTCTTCCAGGCTTCCAGGGTATGCGCCAAAGCCTCGGCTCTACCTAACAGTTCATCTGAAAGAGCGAAGTTTTTGAAGTCAGATTCTTCAAAAGAACGCTTCATCGATGTTTCGCGCTTTTTGAGACGAACATATCCTTCGCTGGAAAAGATCCGTTGCCAGTCAGCGTCGGTGAGGCTTTGATTTGCTTTTCGTTTTGCCAGTAGTGCGAGGATTGCGTCAGCTTCGTCAGTGATGACTCTGATGTTGACTCGAGACGCCGGACGAACAGCCATCGCTTGATGAGAGATAAAGATTGTAGCCGCGCAAATCACTACCAAGAACCAGGGTTTCATAGATTTCAAATCGTTCCGAACCAGCATCTGACTTGGACGCAGTCAGTACCACCTCGCGGTAGCGGGTGGGTGCGCAGCCACAATCCATCGACGAAAAAAGCTTCGCACCCACCCGCTACCGCGAG
>DATDFV010000302.1:0-2409 GCA_036522415.1 Pyrinomonadaceae bacterium
CACGCGCCGGTTCTCAACGTCTGATGATTCAAGGAACAACTGGTGGGTCGCGCTGCTGACCTTTGGTGAAGGCTGGCACAACAACCATCATGCTCACCCGACTGCCGCGCGCCATGGACTTGCCTGGTACGAAATCGACATCAACTGGTGGGGAATCCGCGTTATGCAGTTCTTGGGGCTTGCGAGAGCGATCAAATTGGTCAGTCTGGCTCAGCGTTTTTTGGCATGATGGACGACGTTGAGCCCAAACTCGAACGGGAAACATTTCAATGAATAAGAAAGGCGATACAAGCTCGATCATCCTGGTAGTGGAAGATGTCAACGAGACTCGCGACGGCATTGAGAAGCTGTTGAAGGCCGACGGGTATCGCGTGACACTGGCCCGGGATGAAAGAGACGCGATCGAGAGCGCCCAACGAGAACCTCCCAACCTGATTTTGGTGAGCGTGGCCGGATTACCTCACGAAGTTGTTATTGCCGCACGTCATATCCGCGATCTTGCAGGACTAGAAGCCAATGTGCCGGTCGTGGTCTTCTGCATTGCAGAGATCGATGAGGGTGCTGAAGTCGCGATCGGGGAAAACATGCATATGACTCGCCCCGACAATTTCAATCAGTTGAGAACACTTTTAGCTCGTCTGCTAAACGCCATTCCGATTGCTGCCTAATCGCTCGACAAAGATGATTCGGCGAACCTGTTCGTCTGTGTCTTAACACACATGAAAACAGACACTTGTCTCCACCTTATTCTTTTTCTCATCTAGTCCAAACCCCAAAGATTAATAGCGACCAGCGTTCATAACCGCCGTCAGTGATGTTTCATATGTCTCTCTTTTATAAAGAAAGAACGCTCGTGTGTATACGGTCCGAGTATCTGTGTGCTAGCGCACGGAATGGCCGTCATCGTCTGTGTTAAGAATTATGTTCTCGACAAGTCTTGGGACGTTTTATCTAAAGGGGCCGGCGATGAGAAACATAAGACAAGTCGTGGACACCAATTCCCCCGAGTTCAAACAAGGAGTGGAAGCTGGACTAAATTCCGTAGAGGACACTAAGAACTGGCAAGCCGGTAATGAACTAGGCCAGGAACTTAAAAATGAAGTCGAGAATAAAAAACCACTGTCTGAAAACCTTTTTAAGGAACCTTCAACTCCACTTTTTTTGATTGATGGTTCAGAAGGCAAAAAGGGAAACGCGCAAGATGAGAAGGATGAAACGGAAGAATAGGTCGCTATGTGTTAGCGGTCCATTCACCGTTTAAACTGCGAGGCTCCTACTCTGCAGGTCAGGGAGTAGTGCAAAACTGGAGACAGGTAATGAACATAACAACCTTGAGCTTAATCGGAATTGCCTTGGTCATTGCTTTTGGAGTGATTGTGGTCATGGGTATCGCCGCGTTGCTTTTTTTCCGAAAGCGGCGAACCAAGAAACTGCATACTCAGTTTGGTGGCGCTGAATATGACCGCGCCGTAGCGGAGGGCGGGAGTCGGCGTCAAGCTGAAGCCGGGCTCAAAGAGCGCACAGAACGAGTGGAAGGTTTACAGATCCGAGCACTCGCTCCAGGTGATCGCGCGCGCTTCGTAGCGTCGTGGAGCAGGGTCCAGATGCGGTTTGTTGATGGGCCTGGTGGTGCGGTAACGGAAGCAGACCAACTACTAGGCGATGTGATGTCCACACGTGGGTATCCGGTCAGTGACTTTGAACAGCGCGCAGCAGACATCTCCGTGGATCATCCACTGGTGATGGAAAATTACCGGAGAGCCCACGAAATCGCTGTTCGTCAAACCCGCGGGAAAGCCAACACAGAAGACTTGCGCCAGGCAATGATCCACTACCGGACGCTCTTTGAGGAGTTGGTTGGCCAACCTGAGTTGGCAAGTGCGAAGGCTACGTCCTGAATTCGAAGTATCAAAAAAGAACAAAACTCCGATCAGGCCGACGCCCAGAAGATACGGAACGCAACCCACCCTGACACTGACACTGAAGCTCGAGGCCTAAAATCGCTGGGTTTGTACAGCCCTCGGCGCAAATCAGCTGAATACATTTCGTAGCATGTCGTCAGTCGCTCCCACTTTGTTTTGCAGGACCGCTGGCCAGTAGCTGATCAATAGTTTGGCCGGTGGTCTGTCGGGTCACGACCCGGTCTGCTAAACCGTGCGCCTACCAGACACCAGGTTAATTACCAGAACTATCGCTGCTATAACGAGCAGAATATGTATCATCCCGCCACCCACGTGAGTCAGGAATCCGAGTAACCAAAGCACGAGTAATATCACCAGAATTGTCCACAACATCGCCTAATCCTCCTTCGTTAATCTTGATCGGCGTTTACATTGAGAGTGTAAGACGGAAGAGAACGGAACGTCTGTGCGAGACCACACATACGTGCATAAGACGTGCTTGCGAGTT
>DATDFV010000303.1:0-58187 GCA_036522415.1 Pyrinomonadaceae bacterium
TGCAAACAATCCCAGCAACAACGTGTTGAAGCGCGCGCGACTAACTGTTTCTGACATTACCTGGTTCATAGTTCTAACATCGGAAACAGGCTGATTAGGATCGAGCGCGCGAATTTCACGCTGAACGGCCGGGGCGAGGGAGGCAGGATCACCATCCGTTCGAATCACGAGGGTCATGAATGAATAAGTGAGATCCGGATGGGCGAAATAGACGTACGGTTCGTAGTCGTCTATCAAACTTTCGTATCGTACGTTGCCGACGACTCCTACAATCTCGGTGGGGGTTGATTGATCAAACATTCCAACGTCCACCGTTTTACCAATCGGATCTTCGCCAGGAAAGTACCTGCGGGCGAATACTTCATTAATCAATACAACTCGCTTGGGCTGTGTAACTTCAGTCTGCGAGAAGTTGCGTCCTCGAAGAACGGGGATTCCGAAAGCTTCGAAGTATCCGGCATCTACTACGCGCACATTCGTCGAAGGCTCCTGACCAGGAGGTGGTGCGGGTCGTCCGACCACCGTGAAGCCGGTAGATGACCCGAGACCGCCGTAAAACGGTAAGTAGTTCACAATGCCGGCCGCGCGCACACCTGGGAGCGTTCGAGTGTGTTCCAAAACGTCGCGAAAGAAATTCACAACCTGTGGATCTTGCGAATACTTCGAGTCTGACAGGCGCAGCACCATCGTGAGCACATTGTCAGCGTTAAAGCCACGATCGATCTGCTCAAGGTTTATAAAGCTCTTCACCAACAAACCTGCGCCGGCCAGTAACACGACTGCCAGCGCAATCTCAGAAACCACAAAGATACTACGAATTCGCTTATTACTTGCTTGGCCGCCTTCACCTCTGCCGCCTTCTTTCAGCGAATCGATCAGATTGAGACGAGTGATGTGTAGTGCCGGTGTGAGCCCGAAGAGAACACCCGTAATGAGAGCTACAACTAAAGTCCACAGCATAACTGGGATGTTTAGCCCCACGCTGTGCAGATTAACTAAATCACGAGGACTAATCAGGACCAGACCTTTGATCCCTAACCATCCGAAGCCGAGACCGACCACGCTTCCCAGGCCTGCTAGCAATAAACTCTCCGTCAAAAGCTGACGTACGATTCGCACGCGCCGTGCACCCAGGGCTGAGCGAAGAGCAATCTCTTTTTCGCGGGAACTAGCGAGTGACAAGAGAAGATTAGCAACGTTTGCACACGCAATTAACAAAACGAATCCAACTGCGCCAAGCAAAATCCACAGAGGTCGTCGCACATTACCGTAAAACTGTTCGCGCAACGGCAACGCTTCCGCGCCCCAATTCAGATTATGTGCCGGGTCGTCAGTAGAACCACGAGAGGCGATAGTCTTCATCTCCGCACTTGCTTGTTCCGGGGAAACGCCTGGCTTCAGACGTGCGACTCCACCAAGGAACCGGCCGTAGTTACCTATGTCTTTGAGAGGTAAAACCGACCAAAGCTCAGCCGGTCGTCCAGTTCCTGATCTCTGTTGAATGTAGAACTGAAAATTTCGCGGCATTACGCCGATAACAGAAATCGGCAAGCCATTCAGTTTGATCTGTTTGCCAATAATGTCTGGCTGGCCACCAAAACGACGTTGCCACAATCCGTAACTGAGTATGGTAACTGACCGTTTCTCAGCTTCATCGTCACCCGGAACAAACGTACGACCAAGAATAGGTTCAACTCCGAGAGTCTGAAAAAAAGGTGGCGTGACGAGTTGGACAGAGACTTCTTCCGGTTCGAAGTTACCCGTTACATTGATTCTCTGATCGGTGAAAGCTGCAAGGCTCTGAAAGCTCGTATTCTGCTCCAGCCAACTTCGGAAGTTGGATGGCGAGGCGCTGTTTTGATGACGGCCCTCGGGCGATACTTCCCACACAGTCACAATTCTCGAGGCATCGCGATAAGGAAGCGGCCGCAGCAGCAGCTCATTTACAACCGAGAAGATTGCGGTATTGGCGCCGATTCCAAGGCCGAGCGTGAGAACGGCAATGGTCGTAAAAGTTCTGTGCTTGATCAGAACACGAGCGCCGTATCGAATGTCCTGTGAGAGTGTTTCAAACAACCCTCCACCTCTTACGTCGTAAGCTGTGTCGCGAATCTTGTTTACATTACCAAACGAGCGCAGTGCTTCCTGTCGAGCTTCGTCCGGAGACATTCCCGCTGCGATGTTTGCGTCAGTCTGCAGGTCCACATGTAAGCGCATTTCGCGGTCGATGTCATGAATGACTTTTTCTCGTCCTGCCAAAGCGCGCAACCGATCGCGAAGGAGGTTGTATAACTTCATTGCAGATCACCTTAAGTTGCTTGTCGAAGTTTATTGACAGCGAGGACTAAGCGGTCCCAACTGGCTTCCTCAACTTCGAGTTGTTTACGACCGCTCCTGGTGAGTTTGTAGAACTTTGCATCTCGGCCCGTTTCGTGGACGTCCCATTTCGACGATACCCATCCCTTTTGCTCGATGCGATAGAGTGCCGGATAGAGTGAGCCCTGTTCGACGTGAAGCATTTCGTCTGACAGCTGACGGATTCTTTGAATGATGCCGTAACCGTGAAGCTCTCCATGGCATAGAGCCTTGAGAATAAGCATGTCGAGAGTGCCCTGGAGCAAATCGGCTTTGTGTTGCGCCACAGTCGATACCTCGCGAATTGAGTGATACCTAGAATCGCAAAGTATACTAAGCGGCGATGCCTAGAATGTCAAAGTGTCAAGGATGGAGGCGAGGTGAGAAGCGGGATAGAACCTATTTGACCTTTAGGACCTATTGTGTGGAGAGTGATCAGATCAAATGGAAAATGACCAATGACAAGAAAGGGGGGTGAGGCCCCTTTTATTTTCATTTTCCCTCGGCGGCTTTCTTCAGTTCTGCGATGTCGAGCTTCTTCATTTTCATCACCGCCTGCATCATCCTCTGCGTTTTCTGTTTGTCTCCACTTTGGAATACGTCGAAAATGACATCGGGAACGATCTGCCAGAAAAGGCCGAACTTGTCCTTTAACCAGCCACATTCAACTTTTTGACCACCTTCTGAAAGTTTCTCCCAGAAGTAATCAACCTCCTCCTGAGTTTGACAGTGAACGACAAGTGATACCGCTTCCGTGAATTTGAACTGCGGACCTCCGTTCAGACCCGTGAATCTTTGACCATCAAGTTCGAAATCTATCGTTAGAACACTGGCTTTAGGTCCCGGAACTCCTTCGACTGGTGGAACCGAGTTGATGATTCTCGAATTCTTGAAAAGCGAGACATAGAAGTTAGCGGCTTCTTCGGCATTGTCATTGAACCAGAGAAACGTTGTGATCTTCTGAGGTGCAGCCGCTGTACGATCAAGTTGCGACTTCGTTCCAACACCCGTCTGTGCAGGATTATTTACTGACATCTTCCAAATCTCCTTTGTATTGTGTTTCGATTATTTTTGATTGCGGAGTCCAAACTCCTTCACGAGTTAATCGAATAAGGGGAGTCAACTTCGACAGGATGCGCGATCTTGTTGTGGAAAGTTTGGCGGAATCAGCCACAGATCTCACGGATGTCCGACGAACTTTAGTTTGTCGTGCGTCCAGTTAAGCCCCGATAAGAAATCAGAGTTCCTAACCCAACGCACGACAAACTAAAGTTCGTCGGACATTTCTGAGATCTGTGGCTCATTCCTTCCCTTACCTCAGCACAAAGCCTCGTCTCTTTACGCGGGCTATACAACTGGTGTCGAGGTCTTTTGCATCGGCTGTTTCGATAAAGTGATCAATGAGGCCGTCGATACAATCGAGACCCTCAAGACCAAAAAAACCATGACCGCCATGAGGCACGATTACGTGTTTACTATTTGGCAGATAACGTGCTGCCTCATCGCCGTTCGAAGGCGGGGTGACGGGATCCCACTCGCCCGTCAATATCAAGACCGGAGCTGGACTTCGAACCGGTTTCGAGTAGTCGGCTGGAACTGTTCCTCTTGGCCAAAGACTGCATGCTTCCTTCTGCTGACGATAGCGATAATCTCCGAGGAAAGTGCCTTCAGCGAACTGGCTGGCGTCCTTCGCCTGAGTCCATGGCAGATCCTCGGCGCAGGTAACTGACAGATACATCCCATTGCTTCCCAAACTCACGAGGTCGTGTCGAAAAGTTAGAGCGGCTTCCGCCAATGGAACATAATTCCCCGCTGCCGCCTGATGAATAAACAACGGCACTTGCGATCCTCCAGCGGTGCTGTAGAGCATGTAGCGAATTGCTTCAGCCGCAAGATCTCTTGGTAGTTTGACTTTAGCAGTTTGACCACTGTTGTTGAGCTTTACTTCAACCTCAATTGGTCCTTGTAATAGCCGAGCGAGTACCTTTTTCTTTTCCTCACTCAAGTTAGGAAAAGCTTTGTGGCATGCCTCGTCCGCCAAACACTCCGAAATTAGTCCGTCGAGTGCGCGCTCATTGCGCCGCGCAAAATCGAAAGGCATGAAATCATCAGTAGGAACGACTCCATGCAAAGTCATTGTGCGGACATGATCGCCGTGTTGCCTCAAGTACACGAGCGAAGCTCGGGTTCCGTAAGAACCGCCGAGGACATTTATGCGTTCGTATCTAAGTGCTTGTCTGACATCGTCGAGGTCATCCATCGCAATCGACGTTGTATAGAGTTTAAGGTCGGCAACTTTCTCGAGCTCTTCACGACATTTGCGAACATCATTCAACGGAAAGAAGTAACCAAAGTAACTCTGCGGGTCTTTCGGATCGAAGAGATTGCAATTAAGAGGATTCGAACCTCCAGTACCTCGTTGATCTACGAACACAAGATCGCGCCGCTGTCGAATAGTCGCTAACTGTTCAACAACACCCGCGGCGTCTTCCACTGCAGACGAGCCCGGTCCACCAGGGATGTAGAACAACGGGTCCGGCAAAGGAGAATTGCCTGTGGCCGGAGCGACTAAAATTTTTATTTTGATCTTTCTGCCCTTGCTTGTTGCCCGGTCTTCAAATACCTCGAGCTCACCGCATTTCATCTTTCCTTGCATACGGGGTACATCGCATGGCGAGAGTTGAAGTACCGGTCTATCTTTAGATATCTGCCGGAACGCAGCGACACTTACTATGGCAAGAGCAACAAAAATGAGCGTTGTTAGTACTGGCCTCACAGTTTCCTCCGAACGCTGTCGATCGTTTCTAGCTTTGCAAGAATATATCGCCGTCGGTTCTGGTGAGAAAAGCGCGATGCACGAAATGACGCGAAACAGCCTTGTCTCAGAAATCTTTCATCTCATTCTCCTCAACCTTTAGGCTGGGTCCAACGTTATTGGATTTGCGAACCATTTCAATGGTTTCGCGGCACGTTTGAGTAGCCAAATCTAGACAGACCCCGGAAGTCGCACGCTTAAATGTGGTGCTGTTGAATCACGGTTCCACGAAAAACCATTAAAATGGTTCTGAGTTCCAGATGATGTTGAACCCCAACCTAAAGGTTGGGGAGAATGAGATGAAAGACTCTTGAGGCAAAGCCACTAAGATATCATTACGTTATGCAGCTTCCTGTGAAACCTCCGATCTTGCCGATGCTCGCAAAGCGCGTCAGCGAATTACCTGCTGCGGGCGATTGGATATTTGAACCAAAGTGGGATGGATTTCGTGCTCTCGTTTTTCGTGACGGTGATGAAGTAATGATCCAAAGTCGCGATGAGAAGCCACTGAACCGTTACTTTCCTGAACTGGTCGAACCAATCAAATCGCAATTACCGAAGCGATGTGTGCTTGACGGTGAAATCGTCCTTGCTAGAGACGGTGGTCTTGATTTTGACGGCCTCCAACTTCGTCTGCATCCAGCAGCCTCGCGAGTCAAGCTTCTCGCCGAGACGACACCTGCATCCATCGTATTTTTTGATCTGTTGTGCAAAGGTGATCGAGATCTGCGCGGGGTACCTTTCCAGAAACGTCGGAGAGAGATGGAATCCATGCTTGCGTCTGCTGAACCGCCTATACACATCACGCCGGCTACGAGAGACAAGGATGTAGCGGCGGATTGGTTTCAGCGTTTTGAAGGCGCGGGTCTCGACGGCGTCGTGGCGAAGTCTGTCACGGGCACCTACGAATCGAACAAACGCACGATGTTGAAGGTCAAACATGAGCGCGAATGTGACTGTGTCGTAGCTGGCTTCCGGTGGCACAAAAAAGGGGAACGAAGTGCTGTAGGTTCATTGCTGCTGGGTTTGTTTGATGACTCAGGTGAATTGCATCACGTTGGTGTCTGCGCAAGTTTCACTGATAAGAAGCGCGAGGAGTTGGTTAAGTTTCTTTCTCCTTATCGAAAAAACGCTTTAGACAAACATCCATGGAAGGAGTGGGCCACAGCGGAATTCGAGAGTGAGCGACGCATTCCGGGTGGTCAAAGTAGGTGGAGTCAGGGAAAGGACTTGTCCTGGGAACCACTGCGACCGGAACTGGTTGTTGAAGTGGCTTACGATCACATGCAGGGAAGCCGCTTTCGTCACACGGCGCAGTTTCGTCGATGGAGAACTGATAAGAAGCCGAAAGACTGCACGTTTGCGCAGCTTGAAGTTGTGCCGCCGCAGGAACTGCAGGAGATCTTTGGATGAGAGTAGGGAACCGGGAAAAGACTATTTCTTGCTCATTTTCCATTTCTCATTTTTCATTTGATTATTGAATAGGACCTATTCGACCTATAGGACCTATGCACTTTTCGACCAACAAATGAAAAATGAGAAATGGAAAATGTCCAATGGCAAATGGATCTTTTCACCTCGAAAACGTCCACTGATAACTAATCCCGAGAGATCCGCCCATTTCGTCCTTGCCGGTTCCGGTCATTTGTTTCCCATCGCCTGAAACCGTTCCTGAATCTTCACCGAGGCTCCAATCCGTCCCCGAAAGAACTTTTGACTGTTTCATGTGTACAGTCTCGCCATTGATTGTGCCTTCAAATGCGACGCGCGTTCCGCCTTGCTCCAGAACTCCCGAAAAGGAATTCCCCTTGTAATTCTTAATGGTGAGCGTAGCAGCCTGTTGAAGTGGACCATATGTTCCAGTCCAGGTACCACTCAGGTTATTTGCTATGGTCGTAGCTGGGCCAGTCTGCGGAGTCTCGGTCGTCGGAGGCGGTGTCTGGGCCTGTTGGTTCTGTTGAGCAGCACTGTTAGTGCGCAGCCAATCTGAGCCAAATTTGATTCCGATCGCTAAAACAACCAGGCCGATTAACAAAATCCCCCCACCAACAATCGTAAAGATCCATTTGAACGCTGAGGACGTCCTCCGAGGAGACACGACATTAGGAGTCAAAACCTCAGACTCAGCGCTTCGTTGAAGTGATTTAGCAAATGCAGTTGCGTCAGCTTGTCGTTCTTCACGACGTTTCGCTAGTGCCTGAAAGCAGGCTGTTGCCAATGGCGTCGGGATGTGCAGTGATGGATCGAAACCGGGAATCGGTTCAGTCAGATGTTTTGTGATTAGTCCGGTTATGTTGCTGGCTCTGAACGGCGGACGTCCAGCAAGCATTTCGTAAAGCATCGCGCCGAGGCTATACACATCAGCTCGCGCATCCAGTTCTTCACCACGACATTGTTCGGGCGACATATAGTAGATGGTACCCATCATGCTGCCAGTCTCAGTCAGAGGCGAGACATTGTCGTCGCGAATCTTCGCTAAGCCGAAGTCAACAACCTTTGCTGTTTCCCGCTCACCATCGCCGGTTGGCGGCGAAATAATCACGTTGTCAGGTTTCAAATCGCGGTGCAGCAAACTTTGCCGGTGGGCGATGCCGACGCCCGCGCAGATGTCGCGCATGAAGTTGACTGCGCGCTCCGGAGATAAGCGACCTTCTCGTTCAAGCACGTTTCTTAGAGACTCGCCACCAACGAGCTCCATCACTATGTAGGCTTCGGGTGGATCGCCTTCGGTTCCATCGCTGAAATCATGAATGGTTACGACATTCGGATGGCGAATCATTGCGGCTGAACGAGCCTCACGGCGAAATCGCTCGATTGAGTAATTGTCTCGAAGTAATTCGTGACTCAAAAGCTTTACTGCCACTTCGTCACCAATGTGGAGCCGTCTCGCGCGATATACCGTGCCCATCCCTCCTTGTCCCAGGCGCTGAAGGAGTTGATATTTGGAATCAAGAACTAACCCGATGCGAGGATCGTTCTCACTTTGTAGATCACGAACTCTATTGTTCGGATCAGTTTCCGGTGCGTTCTTTACGGTCGTTTTTAGATCGACCTTGATGGTTTCGACACCACACTTGTTGCAGAAGTGTGAATCGTCGGGAAGCTGAGTTTGACAGGTGGGGCAGATCATGTGTCAGTGCGTCGTAGTATATAAGACCTATAGGACCTATTCGACCTATTCTGATTCCTTCTGTTTCTGCCTCCACTCTCTCCACTCTCTAGTCGGATCATCGTCCGGATCGGGCTTTTGCTGTTGAGGTCGCAACTCCTCAGGAACGTTTCGCAAATTCACTCTAATCCTCGTCCACGTAGACGATCTGCCGCGCATCGTATCTACCAACACATCATCTACCGCAAGCAACTTTGCGACTTTGCGATGTTTGCGTTTCCAACGTTCCAAACCTGCGAGCGCGGCCTTTTTATCCGGAGAATTCGCGATGATCAGCAGAGGCATTCGCACGCGAGTCTTTTTCGTGCTTGACTTCGAGCGCGACGGCGCCACACGCGAACCTTCGCCTGCCATCTTGCGAAAGTGGGGAGGCCACGGCGCATCTCCAAGGCCAGACGCTTCATCTCGTTCCGCGAGTTCAAGGAGTTTGTCTATGTCACCGAGACGTGTATCCATGTCGTGATGGGGATCACCAATCTCAGCAAATCGTTTCGGAACGGTCAGCACATTGAACTGCTCGGGATCGCATTCCGACACTTCAGACCAGAACAATGGTGTGGAAACGCGCGCGTCCGGAACTGGTCGCACGGAGTAAGCTGAACACGTCGTACGATCTTTTGCGTTCTGGTTGTAGTCGAGGAACACGCCATGCCGTTCTTCCTTCCACCACTTTGAGGTGGCGAGGTTGGGCAGTCTTCGTTCGATCTCTCGTGAGAGTGCGAGCGCCGCGCGACGCACTTCAACAAACGTCCACCGCGGTTCAATACGAACGTTGACATGCATTCCGCGTGAACCGCTAGTCTTGGGCCAACCACTCAATCCGAGTTCCTGCAGGAGTCCGTTCACCTCCAGCGCGACGACCCGAACGTCGTTCCAGCTAACGCCGGGACCCGGATCAAGATCTACGCGCAACTCATCCGGACGATCCAAGTCATTCGCGCGAACCGGATGCGGATGCAGTTCTATGCAACCGAGATTAACGATCCATGCCAGCCCTGCCGCATCATCGACTACGACTTCGTCGGCCTTTCGTCCAGACGGAAATGAGAGCGTGACTGTTCGCAGAAAATCGGGAGTATTTGTGGGTGCCCGCTTTTGATAAAAGGCCTGTCCCTCGGCCCCATCCACGAAGCGCTTCAAGACTATCGGTCGATTGCGTATGCCATTGAGCGCGCCTTCGGCAACACTCAGGTAATACTGAACAACATCTAGTTTTGTTAGTTTGATGCCCGCCGAAAAGTATTGCTTGAGTGGATGTGTGATCCGAACTTCATGGCCATTAATATTGAGAACTTCGACCGACTCGTCGCTCTTCATGAGGAGAGGCTAACATTTATCCACAGATTACGCAGATTACACAGATTACTTTAGATAAGCTTGGATAGAGTCAAAGCCTGTCTCAAAAATCTGCGTAATCTGCGTAAACTGTGGATATTGGATTTAAAGTTGCCGCGCCAGTTCGGTGGCAGTCTGAGGTCGTTGATTCGGATCCTTTGATAATGCGCGCGTAATTGCGAGGGAGACCCGACGAGGAACCGAGACACTTGACGGCAATGGCGGCGGGTCTTCGTACAAATGTTTGTTGATAACTCCGGAGACCGTCTCTGCATTAAAAGGTCTCTGCCCGGTGAGCATCTCGTAAAGCATCGCGCCAAGACTATAAACATCGGAACGGGCATCGAGCGCTTCACCAAGGCACTGTTCCGGTGACATGTAATAAGGCGTTCCAACTACGGTGCCTGAGTGCGCATCAGCAAGCATCTTCGCCAGACCAAAATCAAGCACTCGCACGCTTTCAAAGTCATTGTCCTCATCTGGGGCGACGACGATGATGTTCTCGGGTTTGAGGTCTCGATGAATGACTCCCTGACGATGCGCAGATCCCACGCCCGAGCAAATTCCACGCATGAGTCTCAGCGCACGTTCAGGAGAAAACTGCTTCTCACTCTCTAACAGATCGCGAAGTGGTGTTCCCTTTACAAACTCCATAACTATGAAAGCAGGAGCATTCTCTTCGCCGGTCTCGCCAAAGTCGTGAATAGTGATGACGTTGGGGTGATGCAACATCGCAGCGGCGCGCGCCTCTCGTCGAAATCGCGCCAGTGCTCCATCGTTCGTAATGAACTTGCGCAAAAGAATCTTTACCGCGACTTCGTCACCGATGTGGACGCGACGAGCTCGGTAAACAACGCTCATCCCGCCTTCGCCCAATTTGGCGGTCAACTCATACTTGCCATCAATCAAATGACCGATAAGTGGATCAGGATTCTTCAAACGAATGGTGGGAAGGGACGCAGAGTGAAGGTGCTCATAATATGGATGTTCACCGCTTGGTAAGACGAGTGGCATGCCACACTCGGAACAGAACATCGCCTCCTGATTAAGAAATAACTCGCATTGCCTGCAGAAGGGGAGTTTCGAGCGAAGTTCAAGAAGCATTTCCTCGAGGTTGTCTTCGATTATCACCAGTCCATCTTCAGCAGTGGATGACGTGTTGAGTTTTCCGTCTATATCGAACAGGTAATAGGTGGGTATCGTCTGCTTGTTGTTTTCGAAATCCTTGCAGAGTTTCAGATCGTTATCCAACGCGCATGGCTCAGTGAGATTGAATCTTTCTAGAGCGTTGCGTATCGCAGCCGCCTCCTTTTCTGCTTGAGAATTTGGAACGTGCACTCCGATAACACGCAGACCTTCGCGTCTCCATTGATCTCGGAGCTCGGCGATCTGTGACAGGTTGGCTTTGGAAGTTTCGGAGCTGATCGACCAAAAGTGAATAAGTACGGGATGGCCCTTAATATCTCGAGGATTTGGGGTTCCGTTAAGCCACGCTGTAGCTCCCGCAAGGGACGGGAGAGGGGAATCGACCTTCATCAGTGAAGGCATATTAACACGTGCTTGAGCCATGTTCATTGAAACTGACCGTAGCGGATTGAAGAAGTGTTCGACGAACTTTAGTTTGTCGGACGTCAGGTAAGATCTGATAAAGAACAGAGTCTCTTGATGGCCCGCACGACAAACTAAAGTTCGTCGGACATTTGCTAGTCGCCTAGATTCCAGGTCGTGCGAATTGGTGGTGGTTGCAAGAGAGTCTGCATCACCACGCAGTACTGCTCCGTCTTTTCCTGCAATGCGCTCAATTGGTCGGGTGTGGCGGTCGGGGCTTTAATATCAAAGGTTGTACGGATGTCTTCGAAGCCAACCGGTACGCTTTTTGAGATTCCAAGCGTGCCGCTGAGATCCAGTTCACCTTCGACGCTAACTCGAATGTCTTCAACTTCAATTCCCATCGCGGTCGCAACTAACTGGCAAGTAAGTTGAGCGCATGCCGCGAGAGCGCCAAGTAACAGGTCACCGGAGCAAGCAGCTGTCCCGGAGCCACCAACCCCGCGGTGCGCCTGTGCCTCCAAAAGTTTCTGTCCGACTTCGACAGAACAGGCTATGGGCAGATCACCTTGACCGCCAGTGGCCTTCAAGGTGATCCGCGAGCTGGTAGGATCGCTGCGATATTTGTCTTTCAACGGTTTCTGAATTGATCGCAGGTCCATGATTCAGTTTAGTCGTCTGCTGTGGTCGGGTCGATTATCGTTTTCACTTTCGCGACATGGTTTGCCGGAAAACCGCCAAGCCGCGCATGTTCGTGAACCAACTCTTCGTTGTCCGCAACATACACACAGTAGAGTTTGTTATCAGTGACATAACTCTGCACCCATTGAATTTGCGGACCCATTTCATTAAGAACATTGCACGACCGCTGAGACAGTGCTTTCAGTTCTGTGGGAGACAACTTGCTCGCTCCCGGTACAACTCGTTCGATAACGTATTTCGGCACGATTTTTTTCTCCTATACAAGATTTAAAACTTCAGATTTAAGCGCCCCTCAATTCTTAAAGAAGCTCTGATTAAGTACGACAGGCTGTTAGCCTGTCGTGGTTCCGTTGCGTACGTTGTGACCAAAGCGTCGACAGGCTAACAGCCTGTCGTACTTAATCAGAGCTTCCTTGATTACCTAAAGCTGAAATCTTAACCTCCTGCTTAGCTCAATTCTGCAAGCGCTTGTTTGAACTCCGAGTCATTACGAATCAGGTCAAAAGCATTGTCTGTCTTAGCCCAATGGGCAACAGTTCTAAAGCCGTTCGCATACGCACGACGAAGTGAAATCTGGGCCGCTTCTGTTTCACCCAAGAGAGCATAGGCACAAGCACAGTTATAAACAGCGAGACCATCTCCGGGTTCCAACTCAAAGACGCGTCGCAACGTTGCGTGAGCCTCTTGTGTTCCGCCAAATCGGGCATAAGCCTCTGCAAGTCTGCTCATCACGGTTATGTCCTCGAGACTTGCTTCAAGTTTCTTCGAGGTTACCTCGATAACTTTCAACGCCGCGTGCTCAGCCTGATCCAGGTTTCCGAGTTTCTTATGCACACCGGCCAGGAATCTCCATGAGTCTTCGTTAAAGGGCTTTAGCTCGGCAGCGCGGGCGTAATGGTTCAACGCACTTTGGAGATCACCGGACAGCTCGGCAATCATTCCCAATCGCACATAGCCTCGATAGAACTGCGAATGCTGTTTGAGAATCTCCTCAAGTGCCTTTTTCGATTCGGCAAACCGGCGGTGATGGAAGTAGACCATCGCAATTCCAAATTGCGCCTCGATCGATGACGGGTCGAGCGCCAGCGTTTTCTGGTTCATCGCGATTGCTTTCGTCAGCCATGTTGAGTTCCCGTCATACCACTCATACATGTGCGAAAACGCCTCTGCCAGGGCTGCGTACGCAGCTGCGAATGTCTGATCGAGCGCTATGGCGTCTTCAAACATTTGAATCGCGCGCTCCGTGTTTCTCTTACCCTTCAAGTGGAGAAGCTCGCGCCCCTGAAGATAAAAATCGTAAGCCTGCAGGTCGTCAGTTGGTTTTTTAGCCAACAATTGTTTTTCAGAATCACTCAGGGAGATCTTGAGGGCTGCGACGATCTTTTCAGACACTTCATTTTGCAGATCAAAAATGTCTTCAACCATTCGATCAAAGCGCTCTGCCCAGAGGTGGTAACCGTCGCGAACATCGATCAGCTGAGTGGTAATACGAATTCTGTTTCCAGCCGTGCGAACACTGCCACTGAGGATGTAATTCACGCGCAGTGTTTCACCAACCTGTCTGACATTGACCTCTTTGTTTCGAAACGGCAGAACATCAGTTCGTGAAACCACTTTCAGACCGTTAATCTTTGAAAGGTCGGTGATTATGTCTTCTGTCATTCCGGCACAGAAATAATCACTGTCTTTTTCAGAGTTGAGACTTTCAAAATAAAGGACCGCGATGGACTTCTCAGGTACGGCTGAGGTTGATGGATCAGAAAATCTGATCGAGATTTCCTTTTTCGACTGAACATCGAGCTCGCTCTTCAAGTCTTTAAGATCGATGAGGAAGTCTTTTGCGCTTTGATAACGCTCTTCCCGATCCTTCCGCATGGCCCGAAGAATAATTCGCTCCAACTCGCGAGGAGCGCTACCCGATTGACTTGTGAATGACGCTGGCTCTGAAGTCAGGATACTCGAGAGCACATCGACATTGGTGCCACCGACGAACGGAGTACGCCCAGTCACCATTTCGTAAAGTACACACCCAAGACTCCAGATATCCGTACGCGCGTCAACGTCAAGGCCGCGGGCCTGTTCAGGTGACATGTATCGCGCCGTACCCAACACCATCCCGGGTTGCGTCTGAAGAGGTTGAGTCTCTGCATCGCAATCGACTGCTGGAGGTTGAGAATCGCGCGCAAGCTTGGCAAGTCCGAAATCCAGGACTTTGACAATACCGTCGTTACGCAACATCACATTCTCAGGTTTTATGTCACGGTGGACGATGCCGAGCGTATGGGTTGCGCAAAGAGCGTTAGCGACCTGAATGCCTACTTCTATTGCGTCTGATGGAGTCAAAGGAGCGCGACGAATACGATCGCGCAGCGTTTCACCCTCGATAAACTCGGTTGCGATAAATTGCTCCGAGTCGATCTCATCGATCTCGTAGATTGTGAGTATGTTTGGGTGGTTTAGAGCTGATGCCGCCTTTGCTTCCTGCATAAAGCGTCGCACCCGATCTTGATCCGTAAGATCGTTTGACAGAACTTTCAGAGCAACTTTGCGATCTAGTTTTGTATCCTGGGCGAGATAAACCTCGCCCATTCCACCAGCGCCGAGTTGGGAGCAGATTTCATAGCGGCCGATTGTTTTCCGGGCGGCAAACGACAAGGGTCAGTTGGGGGAGGTTCCTTCAAAATGTGGTCATTGTAGATTAGTTGGCTTTGTGACGCCATTGCCGGCAAAACGCCAGCTAATCGAGCTTTACATCAGATACGCGTAAAAACTGTTTCGAAAGGTCTACCAAAGAATAAAAAATAGGGCGGCCCGAAAAGCGGACCGCCCGAAGTAGGTGGGTCTTACTGTTTTGTAATTAGAAGTCTACCCGGATACCGAACTGAAATGCTCTCGGAATTCCGGGCGCAAATGAGCCGGAGCCCAGTCCGTAGCGATTGCTGCGGACGCCGGGAGTAGTTCCATTGATTGACCCGGGTGCGCCGCTCAAAGTAGCTGATAGTCGGTTGCCCGGCGGGTCGAAGTTAGCAAAGTTGAAAAGGTTGAAGACTTCGACCATCGGCTGAATCTTCACCCTCTCCTTAATTGTGATCACCTTCGAAAGGCGGACGTCAGTGTTGATGAACCAATCAAGTCCAACTTGATTTGCGGGTGCTAACGGCACTGGCACGCCTGCGTTGAAAGTACCGCCGAGAGCTTGTAGTTGAGCTGCGGTAAACAGTCCCGCGCTAACCAGCGCCTGACCTGCCGGCGTCAGCGAGCCTGAATCCACCTGACCGTTGTAAGCGCTTATCAGCTCATTCAACTTTGAAGCGCCATTACCGGCGTCACGTCCGAATGAACCGCGATTAGTACCAGGCAGCGGATCTTCTGTGATACCGTCACCATCGAGGTCACTCATGAAGATTTCGCCTGCACCACAATCCTGACAATCGAGAAAGACTGATTGAGAAAGTGGTGAAGCGATGCGTGTAGTGGTATTGAGATTGAATCCCCACGGTAGATTGGTGAGCAAGCCAAAACTCAATTGATGAGTTCTATCCAGTCCTGCTGGACCAAAGAACTTGGTCGGCGCATCGTTGAACGCGGACGCGGATAGAAAGTCCTGATCGACACCGCTTGACTTGAACCGTGAGAACGCATAGCTAACGGTTCCAGTCATCTCTTTAATACCGTGCCAGTTCTTGAGCATTCTGCCACGCAGATCGACAGTCAGCGCGTTATAGAGCGATAGACCTAACGGCTGAATCATTCCGATGCCGCGGAAGTTTGGATTTTGGCCACGGAATGCGAAGCCGTCTAAAGCACTTCCTGCACCTAAGCCATTGCCCGCCAAATCACTGATCGTCGCCCCATTTGCGATTAGGCAATTGATAGCAGGAGAGTTAACCAATCCAAGACAGGGCAGAATTGGAGGCAAAGCAGGATTTGTCTGAATGTCCCAATTGTCAGCGGTGAAGCTTACCGCCGCTCGAGCCGTCGCGACGTCCAGGGTGTTTGCCGCGCCTATCCTGTTCAAGTCCGTAGTTTGATTGAAGTGCACGCCGCGATTACGGAGGTAATCGACGGACAGAACCAGGCCAGGTTTCAACTCTCTTTGGACCCCAATGTTAAGCATAATCCCATAGGGTCTCTTGTACTTGTTGAATATGACGCTTGATTCAGTATCCAGAATCTGATCGAACAACGGTGGAACCCCCGCCGGAGGCCAGTTTGCTGCCAGGGCGCCAGTTACGCTTTGCAGCACGGCCTGCATATGTTGAACCGGCGCAATAACGCTCTTCAAAGGTAGACTGAAGAGATTCACGGTTCCATTACATGCCCCAGGCGTATTGGTATAGTGGGTTGCGTCAAATAGACATGCGCCAGTGCCTGGATCAAACACAAACGGACTACTGCCGTTTAGAAGCGGTGTGTCGTTGCCCAGACCTGGAGGCAGGTTCAGTACGCGATCGAAGAGAATGTTGTTGATGATATTGCCGTCGTAGAAGATACCGCCCCCGCCGCGAATCACAGTTTTACCATTACCTTTGATATCCCATGCAAAACCGAGTTGCGGAGCGAAGTTGTTGACATCGTTTTTGATGAAACCACCAAGAACAGGGCTGAACTGTGCGAGCGTGTCAGTGCGCTTAAGATCACTGTCAGCCAGTGCACTGTCGTAGTCGTACCTCAGTCCCAGGGTAAGGGTGAAGTTGCTCTTCAGTTTCCACGAGTCGGTAAAGTAAACACCGATTCGGTGATTGGTAGTCCCGCCATTTTTAAATCCCAGCGCTGGTCGTTCGCTAAAAGCTCCGAGACCATTACCGAGAAAGATCTGATTGAGTTGAAAATTCAGAGGATCGCCGGTGCCGCCATTGGCGTTTGCGAAAGTCTTACCACTTATGTTGCCACGGATACGAGGCGCCAATCCAAAGAAGTTGGCAAAGACTGCTTCCTCGATATGGTTATAGGAAAATCCAAATCGGAACGTGTGGTTTCCATTGGAAAGACTGCCATCGTACTTGCCCTGCAAGTTGTCCTGGAACGTCTGTTGGGGTGCCAGAAGATCAGGTCCAACGGTTACGCCGTTAGTAATTTGAACCAAAATTGGCGCACCACTTGGGTCAAGCGTTGCTGGCGTTCCGGCTGCGGAGTTCGCATCGACGATAAAGTTGTTGAAGTTCAAGTAACTGAAGCGCGCGGAGTGTGTCCACTTCGAAGCCGAGAAGTCCACTCCAGCCACGTGAGTATTCGTGTTGTTCAGGTTTCCAAAAGCGCTTAGGTCTGTTCCTCCGAAACCGGTGACGCCAAAGTTGTAGTTGTGATTGAAACGATAGAATGCACTAATTCGATCATTCACTTTCCAATCGACACGTCCACCGGCAAGTCTCTCATCAAGCGGGACGCTAAACGCTTTAGTAAATTGCTGGAAATTGGGTACAGCCGTGAATTGCTGGCCGTCCTGATTATTGTTTTCAAACTCGACATGCCAGAAGAATTTGTTCTTAACAAGATACCCACCAGCACGTCCGCCAAGGATTTGTCGATCAAACGGCGGCTTGTCCGTTGTTGGTTTTGTTTTGTCCAACCTCAAATCGGACGAGAACCTTCCATCGCGGAAAAATCCAAAACCAGCACCATGGAATTCGTTGCTGCCACTTCGGGTCACGATATTAATCGCGCCACTGGAGGTTAGGTCAGTGCTGGCATCCAGTGTGGACCGACTTACCTGGAACTCCTGAATTGTCTCATTTGAGATGTTAGTGGTTGTCGTTCCGACTGTTTCGTCTGTGATGTCGACACCATCAACCTGAATACGAGTGGAGCGACCGCTGCGTCCTCCCATTGAGACACCGACCATCTGGTTTTTGGTTGGGTCGAAATCGCCACCATCTCGGACCTGAACTCCCGGTTCCTGTTGAGCCAGGTCGAGAAAGTTGCGGCCGTTGAGAGGAAGATTCTCAATCTGTTTTGGGGTAACGACTCCATCCACAGTTGGTCGCGTAGTGTCCACGGTGGCGTCAGCTACGGCGACAACTTCTACTACCTCTTTGGCGTCACCAACAGCGAGATTGACAGCCAAGGGCGTAACACTACCCACCTTCACGATTACATCAGTCGTGACTGACTTGCGGAACCCGCTCTTCTCAACGCTGATCGTATAGGTTCCCGCCTCGAGATTTTGAAACCCAAACCTTCCGCGTTCATCGGTTGAGGCTTTGGCTTCCACTCCGGTACCCACGCTTTGCAGCGTAACTGCGGCACCTTGCACTACTGCTCCATTCTGGTCTGTAACTGTACCTTCCAGCGCGCCTCGAATATGTTGCGCCAATGCCAGGGGAGCGAACACGAGCATGAGCAGAAGTCCCAAAACGCCGAACAACGCCTGTCGCTTTGATCGATTCATGATCTCTCCTTTTTTGGTTAGTGCTATCTGGACATGGGACCGAGTCGGGGGATGGCGACGCGTCGTCTGGGGAAACAACGAGCGCTTGCTAACTCGTCCTTCTTTTACAATTTGGTGCGGATCAGGTGTAAGAAAGAGTGGGCCTGTGCCGCATCAACCCTTTAGATCTGAAACCTTGGCACATTTTCGCAACTTGTATGCCCACGATTCTCAAAGAGCTGAGTCATGGGATTAGCTGCCATTTTTCGCGCTTTGCAGAGAGACCGAGCCATACTCCAATCCGAAAAAATGGGAAAGCTTCCATAATTCGGTAGGATTCATGTAATTGGTTAGCCGATTTTCCGGCCCAGAACAAATGGAGCGCTAATTGATGGCAGTAAGTTTCTCCACCGGAGGTCTCTCATGAAATTCAACCCGGCTCCATTGATGACGATGGTCTTTCTGTTACTGGCAGCTCCGGTTTGTCTGAGCCAAACTGTATATGAACTGGAAGGAACTGTGTACGGCCCCGATGGCAAGGTGCTCGCGAACGTTGTCATCAGCCTGCAAAGTCACGCTGGAGTACAGATTGACCAGGACATCACCAACACAGATGGCCGTTACCGCTTCGCGGGAGTGATTGCCGGCACGTATTACCTTTCAGCGAAGCCGCCGGACCGAACTACCCAAACAGTCGTACAGAAAATTGAACTTATCAATTCAGGTGTGAACATAAGCAACTTTTCCAAGGAACGATTCGATTTCACGCTCAAGACTGCAACGAATCCACTATCACCTCCTGGAACAGTCTTCGCGCAGGTTGTTCCACCCGAGGCAGAGAAGATTTATCAGAGCGCGGTTGGGGATATTTCCAGGGGTGATAAAGATGCGGCGATCAAAGATCTTAAAAGGGCTATCGAAATCTTTCCGACTTACTTCCTTGCCTTACAACAGCTGGGACTGATCTACATTGACGCCGAGAAAGATGAGCAAGCAATCGAGCCGTTAACTAAGGCGATTCAGGTAAACGCTAAAGCCGCAAACTCTCACCTTGGTTTAGGCATGGCTTACGTAAACCTTGATCGTTTGGAAAAGGCAGTTCCCGAATTGAACATGGCAATAAATCTAGATCCGCGTCTTTTTCGCGCTCATCTGTTTCTGGGGATGGCATTAATTACTCAGGGCAAACTCGATGAAGCGGAAAAACTTTTGAAGCAAGCCTACACGATCGGTGGTCCTAAACAGGCAAGCGCAGCCCATTTGTACCTCACTTCTATTTACAATACTCGCAAGCAATATCAGAAAGCGATCGACGAGCTTGAGGCGTATCTGAAAGAGAACCCGAAGGCGCCGAACGCAGCGAATATTCAACAAGCCATCGCAAAGTTGAAAGCGAAGGTTAAATAACCCTGCTAATCAATTCGATTCCTCTCGCATTGGGCGTCTTCTGATCGATGGAGGTGGGCCAGGATGAGCGCCCGCTGCTGATTGAGGCATCGTTAGTGCGACAAACCATCGAAAAAGACTAGACTAGCGAAAACTTAAATAAAGGATCGGTATTTATGTTGATTATTAAAACCAGGCTGTCGCTGTGTCTTTACACCGCGCTTCTGTTGACTGTCAGCTTCATCGGAACGACGTCGGGGCAGACAATGTCCTTGCACGTAGATGCAACTGAAGCGTCACGGAACATTCTTCGTGCCACCCTAAAGATTCCCGTCAAGCCTGGACCGTTAACACTGTTCTTTCCCAAATGGATCCCTGGCGAGCATACGCCAACTGGCCCGATCGATGACGTTGTTGGTCTGAAATTGAGTAGCGGCGGAAAGTCCATTCCATGGCGTCGCGATGACGTTGAAATGTTTGCTTTCCATTGCCAGATACCTGATGGCGTCAGTGAACTCGATGTCTTGTTCGATGATGTTTCACAACCTGAGTCGACGATGAGTGCAAAGTTGGCTCGGATCAAATGGAATCGAGTGCTCATGTACCCCGAGGGTGTAAACAGCGATTCAATTCATGTTCGCACTTCATTGACGGTACCTTCAGGTTGGAAATATGCGACCGCGTTACCTGTTTTGAGTGAAAAACAAAGTGAGATTGACTTCAAAGAAGTCTCTCTCACTGAGCTGGTGGATTCTCCTGCCATCATTGGCGCGCACTTTCGAAAGTTTCCGCTCATATCAGCAGGCATTACTCACGAGATTGATGCGATGGCAGACACGTTGTCGGCACTCGAGATGAAACCAGAAACGTCGAATGGTCTTAACCGGCTAGTAGCTGAAGCCTCTGCATTGTTCGGTGCACATCATTATGGAAGTTACAGATTTCTCCTGACACTCAGCGACCACGGTGGTAGCGAGGGTCTCGAGCATCATGAGTCGAGTGAAGATGGTGTTGGAGAAAAGGCATTCACCGATGAACTCGAATTGCTCGATTTTGCGGATCTGATGGCGCATGAGTTCACGCATTCGTGGAACGGGAAGTATCGAAGACCCATCGGACTTGCGACACCGGATTTTGAACAACCCATGAAGGGCGAGTTGCTTTGGGTGTACGAAGGACTGACTCAGTATCTCGGTCATGTGCTGCCGGCGCGCAGTGGTTTGTGGACAGCGGAAGATTATCGAGAGTCGTTAGCGCAGGTTGTGGCAGATTTTGATCTACAGGCAGGAAGACAATGGCGTCCTTTAGTTGATACTGCCGTAGCTGTGCAGCTTACCTATCCTTCACCAAGAGCATGGATGAATTATCGACGACGAGTGGACTATTACGATGAAGGCTCGTTGATCTGGTTGGACGCTGACATATTAATTAGACAACGAAGCGGCAGTAAGCTTTCGCTGAACGACTTCTGTCGCCGGTTTCATGGCGGCCAGGACACTCCGCCGATGGTCAAGCCTTATAACTTCGATGATATCGTCAACACGCTAAACGAAGTCACGCCATATGATTGGCGAGCCTTCCTGAATGAACGGCTGAATCAGGTTGCACCTCAATCAACCCTGGAGGCAATCAACAAGGGTGGCTGGCGTCTTGTCTATAACGACAAGCCCAACACGATGGTGCGACTCGCCGACCACTCCCGCAAGAGTATTGATGTTTCTTACTCGATTGGCGCGTTGTTGAAAGACGATGGAACGGTGTTGGATGTAAATCCAAGCCTGTCGGCCTTCAAGGCTGGCCTTGCTCCGGGAATGAAAATAGACGCAGTAAACGGTCGCGCCTGGTCCACTGATGTACTCCGCGAAGCCATCGCGGCTGCGAAGAACAACACTACTTCGATCCAGTTGGTTATTGAGAACGGTAGTTTTACACAAACGATTCAACTCAATTACCACGGCGGCGAACGGTATCCACATCTCGAGCGCGATCCATCAAAGCCAGACATCATCTCCGAGATTATTAAGCCGCTAGCAAGACGGTAAGTGTCAAAAAGTTATCCGCAGATTACACCGATTACGCAGATTTCTTTGCTTGATTCATTAGACCGTGAAGGCCTGAAATTAATCTGTGTAATTTGCGGATAACTTCCTGGTTTTTGACAATAGGGGTGGCTTTCCATGGCCACCCCTATTCAAACTCAAGCGGAACCCGCAGTGCCCGCTTACGGAATTTTAAGTTCCAGCACTTCTTCCGCGACTCGTCGTTCCCGTTGATGTCGCTGACGTTGAACTTCCAGATGTTGACGTTCCAGTTGAAGCTCCTGTTGTTCCTGTCGATGAGGACGTCGCCAGATCCGTGTTTCGAGTCAAACTACTCTGCTTAACTCGCAAACGATTTTCCACGTTTGATACACCCGATACCGATTCGGCAATATCTTCAGCTCGTCGCTTGTCACTGCGCGTCTGTACGGTTCCTGTCAGGGTAACTTCTGCATTCGAGACTGCGACTTCAATCTCGGTAGCATCAAGGTAACCGTCGCCCAGGCGATCATTGACGTCTTCCTTGATTCGTTCGTCAGAGCGCCGATAATTCTTGGGTCCACGGCCGCGCAATTCTGCACGTTGTCGATCCATCTGCCTTCGGCGCTCTGCCTCTTGATCGCCAAACCATGAAGAGATTTCGTCTGACGTACGATCCCACCAGCCTCGTTCTTCTCCGCGGTCGTAACGATCTTCATATCCGCGTTCACCAGCATAGCCTTCACCGTATCGATTGCCGTATCCGTAACCGCGGCCTGTCTGTCCGTATGAGGAGCCATATGGCTGCCCTGATCTGAATCCGGTTGGATAGTTGTAGCGTGAATAACCGCTCGATGTTTGTCCATACCGATTCTCGGAACCGTACCTGCCGTAGGTTTCACGCTGGCCGCTGTAATCATTTGACGCTCGACCATAGCGGTTTTCGTCATCGTAGTCACCATAGTTGCGGTCACGTTCGTTTGAGTAGCGGTTCGACATTCGATCGTAGCGGCTCTCATCGCCGTATCGCCCGTAGTTCCGGTCGCGTTGACCAGCCCATGATCCGCGGCCGTAGTCTTCACGGTCGTTTTCATAGTTGCGATTACTTGAGCCATAACGGTTTGAGTAGTCGCTAGTCGAGCGATTCTCGCGTCTGGATCTTTCGTCCTCATCATCGCGATCGTCATAGCGATAACGTCTTTGTGATTGATCATCGGACGAACGACCATAATTCGATTCCGAGCCACGGTCGAATTGTCCTTCGCCGCGGCTGTAACTTCGATTGTCATATCTGGATGCCATATAGCTTCCTCCCTTGCTCGTTACTTATTAATTGAAAATCCGGGCTCAAGCGCCGGAACGTCAGTAAACCCGCAAACCGTACCGTGCTTTCACAAGTTGTGTCGGATGGATTTCAGGTAACGTAGGAAAGCGGCAAAATCTACTGAACACGAGTTCACTTTCGCAGCACCTTTTCACAAACCTATTTCCGAAGTGCAACGGAATTGAAGTGACACCAAAGACCTCGGTCGTGGGACCGCAGGCGTCCCCGCCTGCCCGCGTCGCGCGCTATCCTGATCAGCTGCAACTGTTCGCTAAGCAAGGTTGTTTAGGCAAGTGACGTGGTTACGTTCGACGCGGGCAGGCGGGGACGCCTGCCAGCACCGCGGTCTCTGATTTATTTTCACAGCGTCTCCAGCCGGAGCGGTGTACGGGCTCGCTTCGCCCCAAATGTGTTGACTTTTCACAGCACTCGTGAGTAAAAGGACGCCACACTTTGCTCGAGTCTTCCGGTTTCAATCTTACTTAGTCAGGAGAACGATCATGAAACGAATCACGACAGCATGTATTCTTGTCGTCCTCGTTGCTTCAGCACTTGCAGCGCAAACCAGCCCTGTCTGGGAACCCGAAATGCAGATAAACGTGAAGGCGGTTGGATCGCCCAGAGTTTCGCCTGACGGTAAGAGGGTCGTCTATGCAGTCTCTGAAGCGGTGATGACAGCCGACAAGAGTGAATTCGTTACTCAGCTTTGGATGGGCGACATCGCTTCAAAAAGGAACGTACAACTCACCTTCGGCGAGAAGTCTTCAAGTAATCCAAAATGGTCGCCGGATGGAAACTGGATTGCATTCACCTCCAATCGCAAAGACAACAAGAACAACATCTACTTGTTAAGTGCAAATGGCGGCGAAGCTGAACCGATAACCGAGGTGAAGTCAGGTGTAAGTAATTTTGAATGGGCTCCTGACGGTCGATCGATCGCCTTTACCATGGCGGATGCGAAGACTGACGACGAAGAGAAGAACGACAAAGCCAAGAACGACTTTCGTTGGGTCGATGAGAACCTGAAGTTGTCGCGCTTGTACATCGTATCAGTTCAAAAGGACGCCGATGGTAAACGCGAGCCACGAAAACTCACGACTGGAAATTACCAGGTTGGAGAGTTCAACTGGGCGCCCGATAGTTCCAGGATAGTTTTTAGCCACGCAAAGACACCCAGTGCAAACGATTGGACTACCTCCGATGTTTCAGTTGTTGAGGTAGCGAATGCGAAGGTAACGTCGCTGGTTAGTACTCCGGCCGCTGAAAACGATCCGATCTATTCGCCGGATGGAAAGTCGATCTCGATCGTTGTGAGCGACAACCCTCCACGATGGGCAGGCTCTGGCGTGATTCAGATCTTGTCGACTACTGGTGGCGAGTCCCGGACACTGGCTACGTCGTTCGATGGCCAACCGGACGTCCTCGGCTGGTCAGCAGATTCGAAGTCTATTTACTTCTCTGAAGCAAAGGGCACAGGAACAAAGATCTATGCTCTGGATGTCGCAGCAAACCGGATCGATGAAATTAAAACGACGACTGCAGTTCTCAGCGGAATGGATCTGAATGGATCTCACACGATGTTCGGCTTTGTGCGACAAACGGCCGACACGCCGGGCGATGCCTATGTTGCCTCAGTCTCAGACTTCGCACCGGTTCAGATCAGCAGAGCAAATGCAGAATTGAAAATGCCGCCGCTTGGTCGCACTGAAGTCATCCATTGGAAATCAAAAGACGGTAAGGATGTCGAAGGCTTACTGACGTATCCAGTCGGCTATCAGACAGGCCAGCGAGTTCCGCTTATCCTTAATGTCCACGGCGGACCAGCTGGTGTGTTTCAGCAATCATTCATTGGCGGCCGAGGTGTTTATCCGCTTGCGTCATTTGCCGCTCGTGGGTACGCGATTCTGCGCGCGAACCCACGAGGCTCCAGTGGCTACGGCAAAGACTTTCGTCACGCCAATATCAAGGATTGGGGATTTGGCGACTATCAGGATTTGATGACTGGAGTCGATAAAGTGATTGAAATGGGCGTTGCCGATCCGGATCGATTAGGTGTCATGGGCTGGAGTTACGGTGGTTTCATGACGTCCTGGATCGTGACACAGACGAAGCGTTTCAAAGCAGCTTCCGCAGGTGCGCCCGTAACAAACCTGATGAGCTTCAACGGTACTGCTGATATTCCGGCATTCGTGCCGGATTACTTTGGCGGACAATCCTGGGAGATCATCGACAGCTATCAAAAGCATTCGCCTATGTTCAATGTAAAGGGAGTTACAACTCCAACAATGATTCAACAGGGTGATGCGGATGCTCGCGTGCCGATCTCGCAAGGTTATGAGTTCTACAATGCGCTGAAGCAGCAAGGCGTGCCTACGCGGATGCTTGTGTTGCCCCGCCAGCCACACGGCCCAACTGAACCGAAGATGCAGTTAGCAGCGATGAAAGCGAACCTGGAGTGGTTTGAGAAATACATCGGAGGAAAGGCAGAGACTTCGAAGAATTAGAACATCACGTCGAGTTTGCCGTAGGGTCTTAATTCGTGTTGATTCGTGTTGATTCGTGTGAGTTCGTGGATCGTTCTTCTTCCCGATTCTAAAGACGATCCACGAAATCACACGAATTAACACGAAACAAAAACGATAAGAAAGGTCGAACAAAAGATGTGGCAACCAAGAATGGCGCTGTGGGCAGTCCTCATCATTCCATTTATCACGCGGGTGAGCTTCGGTTCCGACGACTGGACACAGTTCCGAGGACCGAACGGCACCGGAGTCTCGTTAACAACAGGCCTGCCGCAGGAATTCGGTCCAAACAAAAATGTAGTTTGGAAAACTGAACTGCCGCCAGGACATTCGTCACCAGTGTTGACCCGCGATCGCATATTTATCACGGCGTTCACCAAAGAGAAGGATACTCACAAACTCTTCGTTATCTGTCTCGATCGGCAAACGGGCAAGATACTGTGGCAACGTGAAGTGCCTCGCAATCGCGACGGACGATTGCAGAACCCAAATAGTCCAGCGTCTCCAAGTCCAGTAACCGATGGTTCGAACGTTTATGTCTTCTTCCAGGAGTTTGGATTGATCTCGTTCGATCGTGCAGGTAAAGAACGTTGGAAGCTACCTCTTGGTCCTTTCAACATGTTCTACGGTTTTGGCGCTTCGCCAATTCTGGTGGACGACAAAGTAATCCTGCCAGTTGATCAAGACAATCCGAGCTCGTACTTGATTGCTGTCGATGAGAACACTGGGCGCGTGCGCTGGAAAGTTGATCGACCTGTGGTGATCTCGGGTTACTCGACGCCAATAATCTATCAACCCAAACAGGGTGCGAAACAGATCGTCATTCCCGAATCATTCCAACTTTCCGCTTACTCCGTTGAAGACGGCAAGCGTGTCTGGTGGGTGCGTGGACTCGCTTGCGAGATGAAGTCCATTGCCAGTCACGACGATGAGTACCTCTACATCAATGGCTGGGGGTTTCCCCAGAACCAACCTGGTCAGCAGATACCCACAATCTCGTTTGAGGAAGGTTTGGCCCGGTACGATAAGAATGGCGACAAGATGATCGCAAAAACCGAAATCTCCGGCACCGAGAAGGTCGACAAAATGTTGGCCGCCGCATTCGAAGCGTTCGATGGAAATCGAGATGAGAAGTTGGACGAGAAGGACTGGGAAGTATTTCGCGCAATGATGGCTTCCGAAAATGGGTTGCTGGCAATCAAGATGGGAGGAGAGGGAGATCAAACTGCGAATGCGATCCGTTGGAGGTATCAGAAGCCTGTTCCTCAAGTGCCTTCAACACTTCTTTATAAAGGCGTGCTCTACATGATCAACGACAGCGGCATTCTACTTTCGTTTGATCCCGCGACTGGAAATGTGATTAAGCAGGGACGACTGCACGGCGCCATCGATAAATACTTTGCTTCGCCGGTCGCGGCAGATGACAAGGTTTACCTTATCGGCGAGGCAGGGGCGGTGTCAGTTCTGAAAGCGGCCGGTGAGTGGGAAGTGCTGGCGGTGAATGATCTCGATGATGAAGTTTTCGCCACTCCGGCAATTGCTGATGGGAAAATCTACATCCGAACGCGGAGTGCGTTGTACTGCTTCGGAAAAGCGTAACGTTCTCTATGTGTCTCTCATAAATTGCCAGTGGACTTAGTGTCTAAGATCAAAGGCACTAGTTTAAAAGAACAAGTCGGGAAGGGTGGTCGAACTTGGATGTAGTCAGTACCACCTCGCGGTCGCGGGTGGGTGCGGAGCTTGTGATCGATGGTTAAAACAGGCTGCGCACCCACCAGCTACAGCGAGGTGGTACTGACTTTATCCAAGTTCAAGTCACACTGAGAATGAATCTATCGTCCGTTAAGAGAGCTCGGAGAGTAATCGCCGGCACTGCCATCCGCACACCACTGGTCCGATTGAATGTTGACACTGGTCCCACCGAAATCTTTCTCAAGCTCGAGAATCTCCAACCAATAGGCTCGTTCAAGATCCGTGGGGCCGCCAACGCGATCTTCCACTTGTCTCCACAAGAACTCGAATTGGGTGTTGTTACCGCTTCGGCTGGAAACATGGCCCAGGGCGTTGCCTGGAATGCGCGCAAACTCGGCATCCCTTGCACTGTCATAGCCCCCGAAACGGCGCCCGATACAAAGGTCTCGGCTATCGAACGTCTTGGTGGCCACGTCATCAGAGTCAGCTTCGAAGAGTGGTGGCGAGCGTTCGAAGAGCGACGGTATCCAGGCGTGAAGGGAACTTTCATTCATGCCTTTGATGACGAGAATGTGATGGCTGGCAATGGCACGATTGCAGTGGAGATTCTGGAAGATCTGGATGAACCTGATGCTGTAGTGATTCCATGGGGAGGTGGCGGGCTAACTTGCGGAATTGCATCCGTCATGCGCGAACTCCGACCGCACTGCAAAGTGTTCACAGCTGAAGTAATCACTGCCGCGCCCTTAGCGGCGTCAATTAGCGCAGGTGAACCGACCGAAGTTGACTACCAACCGTCCTTCGTAGACGGAATCGGCGCGAAGCGTGTGTTTCCAAACATGTTTGAGCGAGCGAAAGGATTGATTGATAGTGCGTTGGTCGCAACGCTTCAAGAGATTGCTGCAGCGGTTAGATTGTTAGTGGAACGGAATCGAGTTGTAGCTGAGGGTGCCGGTGCATGTCCGGTTGCGTGCGCTCTTTCCGGAAAGGCAGGTACAGGCAAAATCGTTTGCGTCGTCTCCGGCGGCAACATCGACGCGCACAAGTTGGCAAAGATCTTGTCCGACGAACTTTAGTTTGCAGGACAGGAAACAATCCACAGATTACGCAGATTACACAGATTTTTTTGAGCGAGTTACAGAGCCGAGACCTTTAGCTTAATCTGTGTACTCTGCGTAATCTGTGGATTGTTTCTTGGAGTCCGATCGTTTACGCCGATGCGCCGTGCGCCGCAGCAATCCGTTTTTCCATCTCTTCCGGCGTAACGTCTTCCTTGTGCGTTGCGATAGTCCAAATGTGACCGAACGGATCTTTTAGCGTCCCTGAACGATCGCCATAGAATTGGTCTTGCAATGCTTTTAGCTCAACTCCGCCTTCTCCTATGGCCCGGTTGTAAATCGTATCCACGTCTTCAACGTATATCATGAGACTCACTGGAGTGCCATTGAGTGCCTTTGGACTAACGTAGTCAGGCGGTTGTTGGTCGGCGAGCATGATTGGCGAGTCGCCGATCTTGAGTTCCGCATGACCGACCTTGCCGCCATGATCCATGCGAAATAGCTCAATCGCTCCGAACGCCTTCTTATAGAAATCGATTGCAGCGGAAGCGCCATCGATAATCAGATAGGGCGTCACCGAATGGTAGCCTTCGGGAATTGGTTTTACGTTTGCCATTTCTTTCTCCTCTGGATTTGTACTTTCGCTCTGTGTAAGCACGTTCTTCGACACTAATCCGAGGCCCGAATAGAACCTCGCACTTTCTTCGATGCCTGTGTGGTTAAAGATTCTCAAGAAATTGAGTCAAGTGCAACGTGCTGAGTAGGAGAAGAGAGAATCCCCAAACTGCAGAAGCTGTGAAAAATAAATGAGAGACGTCGGTGCTGGGAGCGCAGGCGTCCCCGCCTGCGCGCGTCGAACAGAACCAAATGGATTCTTCAAGGACTTTGCTTAGCAACAGTTGCGCAACTGATCAGGGTAGCGCGCGACGCGGGCAGGCGGGGACGCCTGCGCTCCCAGGACCGAGGTTTCTGATGGTTCTGCCGTTTGCGGGATCTTGTGCAAAGGCAGCACTCGCCGTTTCTTCAGGAGACCCATAGAATACGCGGCCACTATGGAAAAAATCGCCGCTGGCATTTTTAGTTTACTATTGGGTTCATTCGGTCTTTGGACCGGCCTTCGACAATTGAAGAATCGACGGCTCTTGAGTAGTTGGAAAACAACGCCAGGTAAAGTCATCGAGCGCGGAACGTATCGGCCAAATATCGCCTCGCTCAGCGCGAGCGCGTTCCGTTATTCGCCGCTGGTCAAATATTCATACCAGGTAAACGGCGCAGACTTCATCAACGATGCGATCCATCCGAGACGCCTACAACTTCCGCGACACAGTTCGAAAAAGTGGGCACAGAAGCAAGCCGAGACATTTCCAGGTGAAGTGCTTGTGCATTACAACTCGGAAGATCCCGGCGAGTCGTACCTCGTACTGACCTCGAAACTCGTGCTGGGAATTGTTGTAGCGCTTGGGGTGTTGTTGCTATTGATTGGTTTGGTGGTTTTATTAATTTGAGCGTTTGGTACTTTGTGCTTCGTGCTTCGTACTTTGCATTGACTAAGTGCGTCGAACCGAACAAAACAAAGCACGAAGCTCCAACTACAACGCACCATTCAGAAGTCATCTATGAAGGCGACATCTGAAATCTTGTCATCTGCGGTAAGCGTGATTCTGAAGAATCGCGATCCATTTTGAAACGTCACCTGGTAACCATACTTTCGCTCACCATCTTTCGACCGTTCAGCCAATTCAATTTTGTTTGCTGGTCCTACAACCTTTAGCAGTCGTGCGATTCGTTGTGCGCGTGCTGGAAACACGTCGGCTCGAGCCTCGCGAGTAAACAAGTTCTCGTCAGCGGTTCCTTCTCGAAATTGCTGCATCAGGCTCTTAACCAGGGCAGTTACCTGTGGTTCTTTGTCGGGGATCGCTCGTCGACCAAGCTCGGGGTTGTAAATTGCTGCTACATGTCGAGCGATCTTGCCCGGATTTGCACCGGCCAGATTATCGAGAGCGATGACTGTCACCTTGTCGTCAACATATCGACCGATGTAAGTAGTGAATCCCTGCCACGCGCCTCCGTGCTCGATCAGTCGGTGGTCATTAATTTGAGTCACGCCCCAGCCAAATCCGTAATCATAGGTTTTGTTGTTGTTCAATCTAACCGGTGTCCACATCTGCTGGAGGCTGGGTTGCTTCAAAAGAGTTTCTCCATAGAGGGCGGCGTCCCATTTCGCCATATCGAGAACGTTGAAGTAGAGCGCGCCATCGGCGGTTGTATTTAACGTGGGCGATACCCAGTTTTGATTCTTCAACTGGTCTTGTTCAATACGATAACCCGCCGAGCGATTGGGAATGATGTCCGCTTCACTAATGATTCGCGTCGATGTCATACCCAGTGGCTTGAAGACACGATCTTGAAGAAAGTCTCCGTAGAACTGTCCGGTGACTTTGTGAATGAGAATGCCTAACGTCAGGTAAGCGATGTTGCTGTATTGCCACTTCTCACCCGGCTTGAACGCTGGTGTGATTGCCTGGGCCCGCTTCAGAAGTTCGTCTTCGGTGTAATCGCGTCTGAAATCGAAGTCGTCGGGATAGTCGGTGAGTCCGGAAGTGTGAGTCAGCAGGTGTCGCACGGTCATGTCTTTCCATGCGTCAGGCACTTCTCCTAAATACGTGCTGATCTTTTCTTCTAACTTTACCTTGCCTTCCTGGACCAACATCATGATTGCTGTGGCTGTGAATTGTTTGCCGACGGACCCCGACTGAAAGATCGTTTCTGGCTTTACGGGCACCTGGTGCTCGACGTTTGAAAGACCGTAGCCGTGCGCCATTACAACCTGGCCATTCTTAACAATGGCAAGTGCAAGTCCAGGAATTTTCTGTTTGTTCATCTCAGCCCGCACATAATCATCAATTGCTGAAGTGCTTCCGTTTTGTGCGTAGCAGGTTGTTACAAACAACAACAAGGCGAATGCGGGTTTGAAGCGCAAGTGGTTGAACATCGGCGAGACCTCCAGGTGTCAGAGTCGGGCGTGGACAGATTACACAACTCAACTTACCTAATGCACGACTTTGCCGTCGTCGAACAGAAGGCCCAACCCTTAACACACGAAAGCTCTTCAGTCGGAGCGCGGCCGTGCTCGGCCGCCCCGTCGAACAGTACCGTGTGGGTTTGCAAAGGCAGCAACGCTCAAACTCAACGATGCGGCGTTATGTTCGACGGGGGCGGCCGAGGACGGCCGCGCTCCGACAAAAGAGCGCTCGTGTGTTAGGGATGTTGGCCTCTGTTCGACGGGGGCGGCCGAGGACGGCCGCGCTCCGACAAAAGAGCGCTCGTGTGTTAGGGATGTTGGCTCTGTTCGACGGGGGCGGCCGAGGACAGCCGCGCTCCGACAGAAGAGCGCTCGTGTGTTAGGGATGCGGCTTCTGTTCGACGGGCCGAGGACGGCCGCGCTCCGACTGAAGATCGGTTCCTTGTGTACCCAGCTCTACTACTCGTGAGAGGTTTCTTACGATAAAATGCGTTCTCGCCCTGTCCGTCTTACGCTCTCATGAACTCGTCCGTGAAAAGGAACCGCCCGCTTGCGTCTTCGAATAATCTTCGCACTTTTGTCGATCTCTATCTGTCTCACAAAGTTTGGAACGCAAGCAGTAACTCAAACACCCACGAGACCATCACCAACAGTTGAGGTGTCTGCTCAATCGACGCCGACCCCAACTCCTACGCCATTGCCGCCACCTACGGTGAGAATCGACGACTACCGTAACGCCGCAGGCAGAATTATTGGAGCAGCACTTACCAGTAAGCGAGCCTACGAGCGACTCGGATTTCTGACCGATCACATCGGCAATCGACTCAGCGGTTCGGCAGCATTAGAGCGGGGAATCGAGTGGGCGGTCGCGGAGATGAAGAAGGACGGCCTCGACAATGTGCGTGCCGAGAAAGTGATGGTGCCACACTGGGTACGCGGCGAAGAGAGTTTGGAAATGATTTCGCCTGTGACGCGCTCGCTCACAATGCTCGGACTTGGAAATAGTGTTGGAACACCCGAAGGAGGAATCACGGCTGAAGTTGTTGTTGTGCGCAACTTCGATGAGCTGGAGGCACTTGGCGATAAGGTACGCGGCAAGATCGTTGTTTATAACGCACCGTTCACCACCTACGGAGCGACGGTTCTTTATCGAGGCTTTGGTCCTTCGCGAGCAGCGCGTTACGGTGCAGTCGCAACCCTCGTCCGTTCCATCACACCTGTTAGCTTGCAGACTCCCCATACCGGCGCGCTCCGATATGACGACAACATCGCGAAGATTCCGGCTGCCGCAATCACGATCGAAGGTGCGGAGTTACTTCAACGTATGCAGGATCGCGGTGAGCAGGTCACCGTGCGTTTGAAGATGGCGGCGAAATTTCTGCCTGACGCGGAGTCTGCAAATGTTATCGGTGAATTGAAGGGAACTGACAAACCCGATGAGGTTGTGCTGGTGAGTGGACACTTCGATTCGTGGGATGTTGGACAAGGCGCGAACGACGATGGTGGTGGTTGCATAGTGTCGTGGGAAGCCGTCAGGTTGCTGAAGGAGTTAGGACTGCGTCCGCGGCGAACGATTCGAGTCGTGCTCTGGACGAATGAGGAAAACGGCGGACGTGGAGGATTAGGTTATCGCGACGCGCATGCGGATGAACTGACGAAGCACATCTTTGCAGTCGAATCCGATTCCGGTATTGCGCGTCCGCAGGGCTTCGGTCTAGTGGACACTGCGCCTCTGCAAGCTCGCGCAAACCTGAAAGAGATTTTGAAGCTGCTCTCAGGCATTGCTGCGGATCGGGTAGCTGACAACGGCGGCGGTTCTGACATCGGACCGATCATGCGCGACGGTGTGATTGGCGCGAGTTTAGATGTAGACGGTACCCATTATTTCGATATCCACCACACTCAGGCAGATACTCTGGATAAGATCGATCCGCGGGATTTAGCGCTGTGCGTGGCGACAATGGCGGTGGTTGCTTATACGGTGGCGGACTTGCCTCAGAACTTCGGAAAATGAGTGCTTCTGAAATAGGTCCTATAGGTCCTATAGGGCCTATAAACGCACAACTTCTAAGCCACCGCAGCCCGTTCCGATAGCACACCCTTTTCCAGATGCCGCTCGTGAGTTGCGAAGCTGGCAGCATGTGGATCGTGAGTCACAAGCATGATCGTCTTCTTCAACTCGCGGTTCAGGGTCGAGAGTATCTGTAAGATCTCTTCACCGGAACGTGCATCAAGGTTTCCAGTTGGTTCATCAGCAAGAATGAGATCGGGATCAGTAACGATGGCGCGAGCGATAGCAACGCGCTGCTCCTGACCGCCCGAGAGTTGTTTTGGTTGGTGGTGCATGCGGTCGGAAAGCCCCACCAGTTCCAAAGCAGTTTCAACGTTCTTCTTCCGTTCCGCCTTGCTGAGTTTTGTCAGCAGCAAAGGTAATTCAACGTTTTCAAAGGCGGTGAGCACAGGAACCAGATTGAAAGTCTGAAAGATGTAGCCAATGTGCGTGTTGCGCCAAACTGCCAGCTGACTCTCACTCAATTTCGACAGGTGGGTGCCCATTACGATCACTTCACCTTCAGTAACGCGGTCAATGCCTGCGAGGAGATTCAGCAGCGTGGATTTTCCGGAACCACTCGGTCCCATCAAAGCAAAGAAATCACCTTCCTGGATCTGCAAATCCACGTCATCCAGTGCGACAACTTCAAAGCCATCGCGAGAAAATCGTTTGCTAACGTTGTGAACTTGTACTATTGGTGCAGCCATAGTTTCTCCACTCCCAACCTACTGAATCTTTACCCGATCTCCATCGCGCAGTTTTTCAACACCGGCGACCGCCACAGTTTCATTTCCGCTGAGTCCGTCCAGGACAAGGTATGCGTCGCCTGACTCGTCGCCTGTTCTGATTGTCCGCTGTTCGACCTTGTTACCCTTGACGACGAATACAAAGGTCGACCCGTCCTTCTTTACGACCGCAGTCTTAGGGACGAGCACTCGCGTTACGACTTGTCCGTTACTTGCCGGTTTGTCGGAAAGAAAGTTGACTCGTGCATTCATCTCCGGACGCAACTGCTCGTTCGGATTCTCGACTTTGACTTTGATTTGGACAGTCGCTTTCGCGCGATTCGCTTCTGGTGCGATCTCTGCGATGTAGCCGGAATACCGAAGATTCGGAAAAGCATCGGGGATAATTTCGGCCTTTTGACCTATCTTTAGTCGAGCGAAATCCGCCTGGCTGATGTCGAGCTCAATTTGCAGGTCCGTCAAATCTGCGAGGTCGACCACCGATGTGCGCGCGCCGGAGCCGCCGAAGGCTGACGGACTAACCATCTCGCCTCGCTCGACGATTCGTTCGAGCACGGTTCCAGCTACGGGCGCTTTTATTTCCGTTGCGGCGAGTTGAGTTTGAGCATAATCGAGTGCCGCTCTCATTTGCTGCACCTGCGCTTCTGCGGCCCGTATCTCTTCGGGCCGTGGACCAATGTCCGTCATCGCGCTTGATTGTTTGGCAGCTTCCACAAGGGCGGCGGCAGTGTCGCGCTGCGCGACCGCGTTATCCAACTCTGCTTTTGAAACAACGCCCGTGCGATACAAAGTTTCAGCTCGTTGATATGCCGCCTCAGCGTTTTTCAGATTTGCTTCAGCCTGGATTACGGCAGCTTTGTCTTTCAGTTTCTCCTGTGGGCGTGAACCACTTTTCAGTTGATCCAAACGAGCCTGTGCGGCAGCGAGGTTTGCGTTCGCCTGGTTTACTTGCGCGCGAAACTCGGTGTCTTCAAGTCTCACCAGCACCTGACCTGCTTGCACGTTGTCGCCCTTTTCAACGCCAATCCAGGCGACACGGCCCATTACTTTCGCCCCCACAGCAATCTTGTGATGAGCGACGACGTAGCCTGAAGCCGACAGCACGCTCTCACCTGCTGATGGCGCGCCGTTATCGGTTCGAACTGGAGCGGCGGAAATACTTTTAGTTCCCGTGAAGAGATAGAGATAACCGAAGGCAAGCAAGGCAAGTACTACGGCGATGATTAGAAACAGTAACTTCGGCGGGCCCTGCTTCGCTGTCGGTGAAGGCGCAGGACCACGATCGATCTTTAAGCTTCGTAGGCGCTTGTTTAGATCTTCCTGCTCCTCTTTAGTTTTTGTATTGGTCGTGACCATATTTAATTGTCGTTGATAGGACCGATAAGACCTATAGGACCTATTGATGACCGACCAACCTCACGCACGCAATGCATCGACAATCCTGAATCGCGATGCTCGAATCGACGGGAACAGCGAGCCGACAAAACCAATCACTGCCCCAAACGTCAACGCCCAGACCATCAAGTCGGGTGTGACCCGGAAGTTAAAAGCTATCTCACTAAACGTGACCCAGTTCGACGTACCGGTTGAAACAAAATTCAAGGGCAGCGACAGCACGATTCCGATCGCGGCTCCAATCAAAGCAATAGCAACCGACTCTAAAAGGAATGCAATCAGGATGCTGATTCTGCCGAAGCCAAGGACACGGAGCGTACCAATCTCTTTCGTTCTTCGCGCAACAGCGGCGTACATCGTGTTCATGCCTGCGAAGCCAGCACCTACAGCCATGATGAAGGTTATGAAAACTGCTAACGCCTTCAACGCTCCGGAGGCCTGACCTTGTTGTTCTTCATAGAAACTACGCTCGGAAGTAGCTTTCAAATGGAATTTTTGATCGTCCGTGATTCGTTTGGTTAGAGCACTCAAGGCATTTTGATCTTTGACCCGCAGTAACGCGGTGGAGAAACTTTCAGTCCGCTTGGTCGTGCTTGCCAGCGAATTGATATCGACCCAAATCTCTGATTCAAATGCTTTGCCCGCAGAATCAAAGAGCCCTACGACGGTGTAGTCCGTTGTTTGAATGCGAAACTTATCGCCAATCTCCAGGCCCTGAAACCTTTCGGCGATGCGTTTCGAAACTACAGCTTCAGTCAAGCCAGGCTGAAACAAGCGACCCGCAACTACCTTAAATCCTGAACGCAACTTGAACGACATGGGCCCAACACCGCGAACAGTCACATTTGAGCCCTGGCTCATTCCTTTCCTCGCTTTATAGATCAACGTGATGATTTCGCCGGCCCCAAGCGGCTGTTCATTCTCGCGCGCGACACCATCCAGATACATCAAATCCTTGAATTGTTCTTGTGTGACGCTGCTGTTGAGTTCGGCGGTGCTTCCCTCGCGCAGAACGATTAAGTTCAGTGGCTCACCACTACTCGCCAGCGTTGAATCGATACCTCGGGCGAGTGCCATCACCAGAAGAAACACGGCCACGGTTAGTCCGATCGTGAACGCGGTCGCAAGTGTGCTTCCTTTGCGGACGATGATGTTCCTTAGGTTGTACTTTATGGGAAGCGCCATTTTATTCAGTGCTCCTTAGTGCCTCGGCGATCGTCAAACCAGAAACTCTGTACGCGGAATAGGCAACACTGATCAGTCCAACCAGCACCGCCAGCAAAAATGCAGCTAGTAACGTCGTACCGGTGGGAACGAATTTTTGGAAAAAGGGAATATAAGTTCCGAAGGGAAACGATCGGTAAAGCACTTCGGCGCCACCAACACCAATGACTCCACCGATGAAGGCTAGCACCAGCGCTTCAGCAAGAAATAAACCAGCAATCGTCCTTCTCTGAAATCCAATCGCCTTCAAAGTCCCGACTTCCTTGGTTCGCTCGCGCACGGTCATCGCCATCGTATTTCCCATTACGAGCAACACCGAGAAGGTGATTGCCGCCATGATGTAGTACATAAACTGCTTCACACCACCCATCATCGACTGGAAACTAAGAGCAAACTCTTTTTCTGTTTCGGTTTTAGTGGGTGCATCCGAATTCACAAACATCGAGTCAACAGCCTGTGATATGCGGGGAACATCCTCAGGAGTGTTTGCAAGAATAGTGAAAAGGCTTGCCTGGTCTTTGGCCCACTCGGGAACCAACTCGTTGATGTAGTCGCTGTGGAAGAACAGCGTTTTCTCATCGCCGCCAGTGCAGACTCCGCGAATGACGAATTCAACGCTCTGATTGTAGATGGGACTCTTGAGCGTAACTCGTTGGCCTGGAGTGAACCCATAAAGTGTAACAAGCTTCTGTCCGACGATTGCGCCCTGCTTGTCATTGATGAAGGCCTGCCATTCCGCGTCAGACATCTTTAACTCGGTAAAGATTTCTCTTAATCGTTTTGCATCAACCGCAAAGTTTGCGAAGAAGTTTTTCTCGTCTTTGTAGATCCCTCCAAACCAGTTGAACTCCATGGCGTTCTTAACGCCTGGCACGGCGCGAATGCGTTCGAGATGAGCCATCGGCAAAACGAAGCCTAACGAGACTGCGTGCCTCGACATCAGCCTGAGCGGGTTTGACTCCTCAGTATTACGCTCAAACTCAGTCAGTATGGTTCCCAGCGTCACGATCAGAAACAGGGAAACGACGAGACTCAGTACAGTCAGCAGAGTTCGCAATCTGTTTCGCAGAATGTTCTTAAAGACTAGCTTGGCGAATTTCATTTCTGGTTCACCTGGGTTAACTCTTCTAATGGTTAGTTAGCAGTTGTACGTAAGCGAGCAACAAAGGTTCAGCCAAAGAAGCGGCACATTGTAATAACGGCCAGCAACGGACTTTGGTTACGGTTAATTACCGTTGCGGACTCGAAGTGGCTCAACCCTGTGTGATCTTGTCGAATGGACAGCCTTGAAATCGACAGCAAAGCAGAAAAATTTTCAAAGTGCAACTGTGTTGTGTGGAAATGTGTTGTGGGGAAACTGGCTAGCCGGCAAGCGGTTTGGAAGCCACCACCTGCTTCATTAGCGTGGAGTCTCAACTTCTCGCTAGAACCGCGAATCAAATGATCACCAGATACCACCTGCTTCAGCAGCGTGGAGTCTCAACTTCTCGCTAGAACCGCGAATCAAATGATCCCAGATACCACCTGCTTCAGCAGCGTGGAGTCTCAACTTCTCGCTACAACCGACGAATCAAAGAACCAGCAGACACCACCTGCTTCAGCTCTCAATTTCTCGCTACTCAGGCGAGACATTTACAGACCACACAACCGACCTTACAATTCACCCACTATGAATCCTCACTTCACGGCCCTCGAAGCGGCCTATCAGCTTCGTTACTATCTCTGTTTCAAGACCAAATACCTCAAACCCGCATTGGCAGTTACCGAGACACAGGAACTGGCCAATCAAGTGCTAAGTGAGGTTTGTGAGCGCAACAGTTATCACCTGCTTGAGACAAACATCAATCAAGATCACCTGCGTCTGTTGATAAGCCTGCAACCACAGCATACGGTCTCCAAAACCGTCCGGATGTTAAAAGGAAATTTGCAGTACCAGTTTGGTAAGCGCTTGACCGCTGAAACAAAATTAGCGGAAGGTTACTTCGCCAGGAGCGCCGGTATGGTGGACATTGAGTGCGTAAGAAGGTACGTCGATGAGCAGGTTCCACATCATGGATACGTGGGTGACTGGACCAAGTCGCTCAAATTCCGCAATCCGACTTTCGTTTCACCAGCCTTTGCCTTCGCTCATCACGTTAGCATCCTCGATTATCACCTGGTATTGGCCACGCAAAAGCGGATCCCAATTTTCGATGAAGGGATCGCTCCACACCTTTTCAGCTACCTGCTGGCGGTCAGCAAGAAACACCAGTTTGCCATCGATCGCATCGGAGTGCTTCCAGATCACCTGCATCTGATCTTTGAGGGCATTCCTAGCGTAAGCGTGGAGGAATATGCTTTGGCGATCATGAATAACACTCGTTACTGGATGACGGAAAAATATTCTGGTGTTCTAAAGGAGACGAATGGCTGGGATGTGTGGAGACCGTCGTATTACGTCGGCACAATCGGAGAGTTCATCACTGCACAACTGGCAAGTTTTTTAAGACAAGGGTAACGAGAAGATGAGACGCTAGCGCAGCTGGTATCTGGTGATCATTTAATTAGCGGTTGTAGCGAGAAGTTGAGACTCCACGCTGCTGAAGCAGGTGGTATCTGCTGGTTCTTTGATTCGCGGTTGTAGCGAGAAGTTGAGACTCCACGCTGCTGAAGCAGGTGGTATCTTCCCGACTCAATCACCAGCCGTCACATCTGAAGGTGAAGGTTGCTGTTGAGGTCGTTCATGTCCCGGAGTGTCTAAATGGCGTGTACCAAAGAAAGCAGTACGGTCCAAGACGTTTTCCTGGAAGCGTTCGAGATAGAGATAGATTACAGGCGTGATGTAAAGTGTTATGAATTGCGAAATCACCAGACCGCCCACCACCACCATGCCAAGCGGTCGACGAGATGCACCATCAGCCCCCAGACCAATCGCAATCGGCATCGCTCCAAAGACTGCCGCCAACGTCGTCATCAAGATTGGACGAAAGCGGTCCATGCTCGCGTCATGAATTGCGATGTCGGCTCTCTCACCCGCATCTACACGCTGACGCGCAAAGTCGACAATCATGATGCCGTTCTTCTTTACAATTCCCATCAGCATGAACATGCCGACAAATGCATAGAGCGATGCTTCCTGCCGAAAAATTAAAAGCGTTAACAAACCGCCGACGAGCGCTGTTGGCAATGTCGATAACACCGTCAGCGGATGAACATAACTCTCGTAAAGAATCGCGAGGATTACGTACATCACGAATACAGCCAACCCCATCAACAATGTAAGACTTGTCACTGTGCTGGAGAACGTTTGTGCCTCACCAACCAGTTCACCTCTAACCCCAGGCGGAACGACTTCATTCGCTGCTTTGGTGATGAAGTTGGTTGCGTCTCCAAGTGCGACACCGGGTTTAAGGTTGAAGAACAATGTCACACTCGTGAACTGATTCAAGTGATTCACTGTCTGGGGACCAAGTGTTGTTCTCCACGTTACAAGTTCACCAAGCTGGATCAAACGCTTGCCGTCATCGGATCGAATGTACAGCTGCGCGAGATCTTCAGGATGAGCTCGAGCCTCATCAGCAATCTCGAGAATTACTTGATACTGATCTTCCGGTTTCTTGATCAGGTACAGATAATTTTGCGAGTAAGCATTACGCAGCAGAGTCAGGATTCTCGCTTCAGAGACACCGTAAGTCTTTGCCTGTTCGCGACGGAGGTCGATGTTTACGTTTGGTGTGTTGCTGAAGTAGTCCGAAGAGACCGTCAGAAAACCGGGATAAGTCATTAACTTGCCCAGTAACTTTTGTCCAACGTCGTAAACTTCGCTTGGATTCGCTCCTGACACGGCGAAACCATATTGCCCTTGTGTTTGAGCTGTTACGCCAGTGCTGATCTCCAGAACCGGGAAGGGCCTCAGGAATGTGAACACCCCGGGAATTGTATTGAGTTTGCCCATCATCTCGGCGGTAACTTCCTGAATTGGTTTTCGTTCTTCAGGAGGCTTGATGAGCGTAAACGTTATCCCCTGGTTCGACGCGAGGAAGCCTGTGGCGCCAGTCAGCGTGAAGTCGGTGACTACATTTGGATCCTCGTGAAGCTTTTCGTCCACGCGATTCTGCAGCTCACGCATCTGCGCTGGAGAAGATCCCTCGCGCGCGATGAAGGCCCCGAAGATCACACTGCTGTCGCCCGGCGGCAGAAACGATTTCGGTACTAATACAAAGAGTCCGATTGTTCCAGCCAAACAGATAACCCAGATTGCCAGCGATATCCATCGATGCCTGATGAACCACCACAGCGAGCCACCATAAAGTGCGAGCACGCGCTTCTCTATTCCACCAATGATGCGCTCCATCCAGGTCTTCTTCATGCCCTCGCCTCGCGCCTTCAGAAGCCGCGCACACATCAAAGGCGTCAGTGTTAGTGACACAAGACCAGAAGCAAAAATAGCTATGACGATGGTGATTGCGAACTCACGGAAGATGCGCCCAACCAGTCCAGTCATGAACACCAGTGGAATGAACACTGCCGCCAACGAAATCGTCATCGACATGATCGTGAAGCTGATCTCTTTCGCACTGTTCAGAGCGGCTATGAAGGGCTTCTCTCCATGTTCCATCCGACGCACAGTGTTTTCAAGGAACACAATCGCATCGTCTACCAGGAAACCGATTGCCAGCGTTAACGCCATCAGCGATAGATTGTCCAGGCTATAGCCCAGAATGTGCATCGCCATGAACGTGATTAGTAGAGACAAGGGAAGGGCGACAGTTGGAATCAGCGTGTCGGTTGCGCGACCAAGAAAAGCAAAGATGACAATAACCACGAGCACAAACGCGATGATCAGTGTCATCTGCACGTCAGCCACAGAATGCACAATGCTTTGCGACCGATCATAGATTGGCGTGACTCGGATCGAGCCGGGTAATTGAGCACTGACCTGGGGCAGGATTTCGCGGATGCTCTTCGCAACCTCAACAGCGTTTGCTCCAGCACGACGATTCACGGCCACGATTACGGTTGCAGACGGAATGTCATAACCTCGCGCCCAAAATCGCATGTTCACGCGTTCGTCCTGAACCGAATCCTTCACCTCCGCGACGTCGCGCAGGTAAACAGGCGCCTGACCGTTTCCGCCGACGATCAGGTTGCTGTATTGCTCCGCGTTCTCGAGCTGACCTTGTGGTCGAAGTATTGCTGTACCTGAACTGCTATCGAGCTGGCCGGCGCCTGTGTAGCTGGTGCCACTCCTAATTGCATTGCTGAGATCGTCGATGGTTATGCCGCGCGACCACATCGCAGCCGGGTTCGCCTTGATACGGATAGCCGACTTTGTTCCATAAACGTTGATTCGGGAAACGCCGGGAAGAATGCTAAGCCGCTGACCGACCTGAGTGCTCGCGTAGTCGTAAAGTTGACCACGCGTGACGGAATCGCTGGTCAGCGCGATGTACATAATCGGCTGATCGTTTGGATTACTTTTTGAATAGGTTGGTGGCGAAGGAAGATCGGCGGGCAGACTACTGAGCGATTGGGAGATTGCCGTCTGAACATCTGTCGCAGCAGCATCGATATCTTTTTCCAACGCGAACTGGAGCGTGAACGTAGCAATGCCCTGAGAGCTCTTTGACGTTACTACTTCGAGCCCGTTGATCTGCATGAACGAGCGTTCAAGCGGAGTGGCGATGTTGTTTGCTATGGTGTCAGGGCTTGCGCCTGGATAACCAACGGTAACCTGAATGACTGGATAATCGACGGAGGGCAGATCGTTTACGGGCAATTGACGATAGCTCAGTATCCCAAAAAGAACGACTGAAAGCGTCAAGACCGCCGTCATCACGGGTCTGCGTATAAATGGTTCCGATAAATTCATTACTTCGCCTCAGTCGATGCGGCTGCCGTAGTCGGTTTTTCCTGGATGTGAACCTTGCCGTTGGGGGTAACTCCCAACTGTCCAACCGTAACAACGCGCTCACCAGCAGAAACTCCGCTTTCAACGACGATGAGATCGCCCTGACGCTGCCCAAGCGTTACGGGTCGTTGTTCGGCAGTGGAGTCTTGCTTAACCACATAAACAAAAGATCCATTCGCTGACATTTGTGGCGCAGTCGAGGGCACGAGCACAGCTTGATGAATGGTGTTCAAGACAAGGCGAATATTGACGAAACGTCCTGGCCAGAATCGATGGGCTGAGTTGGGAATGGTGGCGCGCAGACCTACCGTTCCCGTCGCATCTTCGACCGCGTTGTTGAGAAAGGTTAGCTGGCCAATGACCGGCGAGTCCGGTTCATCAGGTAATCGAACCTCCGTGGTGAGTCGATTCGCTTTCATCTGAGTTTGAACTTCAGACAGCCGGTTTTGGGAGATCGTAAAATCCGCATAGATCGGATCGAGTCTCTCAATCACCAACAGTGTGTTTTCGGTCGCCGGAGCGCCACTCCCGGGTGCATTGCTCGCCGAAGAACTACCGGGATGCACGATGTTGCCAACGTCAACCAAACGCTGACCAGCGCGTCCATCGATAGGCGAACGAATTGAACAGTAGCTCAGTTCAAGTTTGGCAGTTTCCACCGCTGCCGTGTCTACCTTGATGCTCTCTTCTGCGCTATTTACTGCTGCGCGTGCTGAGCCAACGTTCGCGTCGAGTGAATTTTGGGTGGCCCGTAACTCTTCGTACTGTTCCCTGGAAACCACGCCTTGTTCTACCAGAGTCTTGTAACGATTGACCTGCACCTTTCCCCAGTTTGCTTTCGCGATTTCGGAAGCGAGGTTTGACTCAGCCTGTTTCTTGAGTGCTACGTCTTTCTGGACATTGGCTTGTGCTTGCCTTAATGCGGCTTCGAACGGCGCCGGGTCGATGGTAAACAGCATGTCGCCTTTGCGTACGTTTGCGCCGTCAGTGAAGTGAAGCTTAACTATTCGGCCTGACACCTGGGGTTGAATCGACACTACCTCACGGGCAGCAGTTTTGCCGACAGCGTCAAGATACGTAGGAACATCCTGCGCCACAGCAGTGCTGACGGAAACGGGCGCCGGTGGACGCTGAAATGGCTGCTGAGCGGCCTTATTTGAGCAGCCGATGAACAGGGATGCCGACACTACGACGGCGAATACGATAAGGGGATAGCGAATCTCGTATCTCATGCGAGTCTCAAAAGCCAGTCACTGGGGGAGTACGAATTTGATTATTACAATGGTGAACTACTAGAGGCAAATACGTCCACCAGGGTTGTAAAGTTTTGCAGTTCCAAAGTTGGATACGGTCAGTACCACCTCGCGGTAGCGGGTGGGTGCGCAGCCTCAAATCCCGGGTCAAAACAAGCTTCGCACCCACCCGCTACCGCGAGGTGGTACTGACTGTATCCAACTTTGCCGCTTCTATTCCACGGCTCTATCCGTAATATCCAGGCCCTTGTCGATAATCGAAAACGCCTCGTTCAGTTCCGCTTCAGTTATACACAGCGGCGGATTTGTGAAGAACGTGTTCCAACGCACGAATGTGTACAGTCCCTCCTGACGAAAGTATTTGCCCAGTTCCTGCATCTCAGGCGAACTGCCGTTGAACGGAGCCATTGGTTCAAGTGTCTCTCGATTTCTTACTAATTCGACGATACCAAACAAGCCAATGCTTCGCGTTGTCCCTACCGAGGGATGCCTGCGCTGAAGATCCTCCAGGTGCTCATTCATGATCTTTCCCATGCGTCGTGCGTTTGCGATTAGATTGTCTTCTTCGTAAACCGCGATGGTTGCAAGTGCAGACGCACAAGCCAATGGATGACTGTTGTATGTTAACCCGCCATAGAAGACGTTCTTCTGAAAGTGGTCTGCGATCTGCCGCCGCATGCCAACCGCGCCAAGTTGCACATATGCACTCGTCAAACCCTTGGCCATCGTCATCAAATCGGGTTCAACGTTCCAGTGATTAACTGAGAACCACTCGCCAGTTCGACCGAAGCCAGCCATCACTTCATCTGCGATTAGGAGAATGCCGTATTTGTCGCACAATTTCCTGAGACCTTGGATGTAACCGTCGGGAGGAATCAGAACACCGTTGGTTCCCGTCACGGGCTCCACGATTAATGCCGCGATTGTTTTGGTTCCTTCGAGTTCGAGAATCTCTTCTGTACGCGCAAGTACCTGGTCTGCTGTTTCAGAACCCCTTTGAATTCCGTGATAAAAATCGGGAATGCGAAAAACACCAGGAATCCCCGGCTCTGCGGCCCACCGTCTTGGATCTCCGGTAAGTGTCAGCGCACCTGCCGTACCGCCATGATATGAGCGATAGCGAGCACCGATTTTGTGGCGTCCCGTGAACAGCCGCGCAATTCGAATCGCATTCTCGGTTGCTTCCGCACCACCGTTGGTGAAGAAGAACGCGTCGATGTCTCCGGGAGTTAGTTCCGCTAGTTTGGCGCCAAGCCGCGCGCGAACGTCAGTCGCCATAAATGGATTGGCGTAGGCAAGAGTCTCCGCCTGCTTCTTAATCGCATTGATGACGCGTTCATCTCCATGGCCGATGTTTACGCACATAAGTTGGCTGTTGAAATCGATGAAGCGTTTTCCTTCAGGAGTCCAGAAATAGATTCCTTTTGCGTGCGCGACCGGAATCGGATCGACAGCGGCCTGTGCGGACCATTCGAAGAGTGTATGCCGGCGGCAGAGTTCAACGATCTCTGAGCCAGTCAGCGAGTCGGTTGTGGTAGTCATGCGCGAGAGTATAACGCAGGGCAGGAGCAGTAGGCAGGAGCAGGAGCAAAACTTATTGGTCATTTTCCATTTATCATTTCTCATTTTCCATTTGACCGAATGGTAGTTGGCGCGACATTAATATCAAATTACGCAACGTTCACTCAAAATGGAAAATGAGAAATGATAAATGGAGAATGACCAATAATTGTTTTCTCCGCTCCTGCTCCTCCTCCTGCTCCTGCTATTCTTCGGCTTCCTCCACTACCGAAAGAATATTCCCGGCCGGATCCTTGAACCACGCGATTTGAGGTCCCTTGCCTCGCATTATTCCCTTGGCGTCCGTTCTGATTTCAGCTTGATCATATTTTTCCAGCCGGATACCGAGCGCGTTGAGTTCGTCTACCGCTTCGTCGATGTCGTCCACCGCAAAGTTGAGAACCGTGAAAGTTGCAGGGGTGTGATTTGGTTTTGGATATAAGAAGACGTTGAACCCGTCAGCCAGATTCAATTGCAATCCTTCTGGTAGCTCCGAAACATCCAGTCCAAGTGTCTTGCCATAAAAGGCTTTGGCCTTGCTCAAATCGGTAACGGAAAAACTTGAGAAGGCCCCGGAGTCTCTGAACATTGTGGACGTCTTGCGATCGGGTGATGAAGCTGCTTTCGCTGTCATTAGCTTGATCTCCTTTCGTTACTTAATGCTGTCCGGGGATGGAGCTAAATTAAGCCATACTAGGTACGTTCAGTGGTGATGATTAGCTAGTTTGAATGTGATCATTGAATGGCTAAAACGAAAAAGGGGAGCGCTTGTACGCGAGATTAGTAGCGAATTAGAACGATGATTTGATCTGCCCAATTTCAAGTCACTCCTGGTCGGCGCCTGTCCTCGATACCCCGTCGATCAGAAGTCACCATCGTTAACACACGAGAGCTCTTCAGTCGGAGCGCGCCCGTTCTCGGCCGCCCCCGTCGATCAGAAGCCCCATCCCTAACACACGAAAGCTCTTCAGTCGGAGCGCGGCCGTCCTCGGCCGCCCCCGTCCAACAGAACCATCTCGTTGACATTCGGATCACCTTTTCTGTGCAATTCAGGTGCTGGAGTTCTTTACCATCAATCTCAGCATTAGTGTGATGAGGATTACGTGATGGTTCAGTTGGACGGCCGCGCTCCGACAGAAGAGGTTTCGTGTGTTAGGGGATGGCGGTTCAGTTGGACGGGGGCGGCCGAGGACGGCCGCGCTCCGACAGAAGAGCTTTCGTGTGTTAGGGGATGGTGGTTCTGTTGAACGACGATGGCCCTCATCACGAGCCAAAGATTCGCTCGAGATACTCAGTGACTGGTTTTAACGTAAGGTCCCTGGTAATCAAAGCCACATGGTTGTCAGGGCGAAGCAGCACGCTAAAAGATTTGCTGGCACCAAAGATTTCCTGCACCTTCGGATCAAGAGCGATCGACTGTGTGTCGAGAATGTCGGTTGATTGAAATCCGCCGGGCTGTGTCTGCCCGTCAGAAAACGTTAGCAAGTGAAATTTCGGTGCTTTGAGTTTGTCGAAGATACTTTGCCCGTCTACGACAAAGTAGGGCATGCGATCGCCGGCTTTCACTTCAAAGTCACTGTCCTCGTCATGTGAGCTCAATGAGTTGTCGCGATAGCTGATTCCTATCTGAGAAATCATAATGAAGAAGCGCCTGCGAATCGCATCGATTGAAAGAATATACCTGGCCATTGGTGGAAAAATTGTGGTGCGAATCAGGCTGACAAACCAGTCGGTGCCTGCAGCAAGGTTGAACATTCGATCCGTCGTTTCAGTCAATCGTTTCGCATTTGGCAATCGCTCTTCGTTATATGTATCCAAAAGGTTCGCGTGAGCGGAATGTTTCAGCACCATCGCGAGTTTCCACGCGAGGTTATAACCATCTTGAATTCCAGTGTTCATTCCCTGTCCACCGGCGGGCGTGTGAATATGCGCTGCGTCGCCTGCAACGAAACATCTTCCTGACGAAAAGCGATCAACGTGACGAGTATGAACTTTATAAGTTGAAAACCAATCCACGCGGGTTATGTCCAGTTCCAACTGTGCTTCCTTTTTGATTTGTTCCTCAATCTCTTCATAAACAACCTGGCTTTCCTCTTTCATCACACCCTCGGGAAACGATCCGACAATGCGCCAGCGCTTTTCTCCAGGCAGTGGAAAGAAGGCGACGATGCTGTGCGGTGCGATGCAAACTGTTAGACCATCGTGAGTGAACTTCCAATCGATATGAACATCAGCGACGTAGAACAAACGTTCAAACGTGCTACCTGCGAATGAAAGTCCCAAATTGCGTCTGACCAAACTGTGTGGACCGTCGCAACCCACGAGATAACTCGCTTCGATAGTCTGAATTTGTCCATCCGCCGTTTTAATCGAGGCGGTGACCGCGGAATCGTTTTGCGAAAAGTCCATGAGTTCGGTTTGCCACCTGACATCCTGCTTATTCGCTCGGAGCCAGTCGTACATCAACTGTTCATTGCGGCTTTGTTCGAACACGAGCATGTAAGGATAAGGACTGAGACCTTCGCCCACATTGGATAGGTTTACTTCACCTAAAACTTCACCACGCTCAAGCATCCTGACTTTGCCCGCCGGTGTTCCCTGGGCAACTGCAGGCTTCGCGAGGTCAATTTGTTCGTAGATTTCAAGCGTGCGGGCGTGAACTCCGAGCGCTTTAGAGTAAGGCGTCACGCCTTCTTTCTTATCAACGATAATGAAGTCGACGCCATAACGAACAAACTGACATGCCAGTGCGAGCCCGGTGGGTCCGGCGCCAATAATGATCACTTCGGTCTTCGAGGTTGGCATCGGGCCGTATTATAAGACCCATAGGACCTATTCGACCTATTCCGCTGTCGATCGAAACACGATAATATCTGCGCCAACTCTCCTCGTTCTTCAATTCCTTAAGAGTGTAAGACAGGCTGTTAGCCTGTCTTGGTCCTGGTTTGCTAAGCTTCGAAGAACCGATAGCCCAAGAGTCCACGACTGGCTAACAGCCTGTCGTACAAAGCAAAATCATGAAGCACTTACTCTTTCTGCTACTGCTCTCAATACCTTCCATTACTTATGCTCAAACAGCCACGCCACCACCGACTTCGAATGAGGCAAAAGTCGCTAGCCTTTCCGAGAGAGTAAAGGGAAGACTCAGGGGTTTAATGGAGACGGAAAAATTTCCTGGCGCCCAAGTCGGATTTGTTTACGTTGACGGACAAACACCTGACGGCAAACCTCACTATGTTTCTGGCTCGGTCGCCATCGGCGTTTCTGATCTGAAAACCGGGGCGACACTAAAAACAACTGATCGATTATTGGCAGCAAGCATCGGTAAGACGTTTGTCGCCACGCTGACCATGATGCTGGTTCAGGAAGGCAAGCTGAAGCTCGACGACAAGATTCAAAGGTGGTTGGGTACCGAGCCCTGGTTCAATCAACTTCCCAATGCCACAGATATTACGCTGCGCATGTTGTTGAACCATTCGAGTGGAATTGAAAATCATGCGGATATGAGCAATTTTGAAAAGCAAGCGCTGAAGAGTGCCGCAAGAAACATCAGCTACGACGAATTGATTGCTTATGTACTGAAGAAGAAACCGCTCTTTCCAGCAGGCCAGGGCTACAACTACTCAGACACAAATTACATTCTGGTTGGAATGATTATCGAGAAGGCTACGGGACGGTCTCTATACGAACTAATCGATGAGAAGATTTTGAAGCCATTCAAATTGGAAAGAACTATTCCGTCAAACGCGTTGACCTTGCCTGAGATGTCAAATGGATATCTCGATGACGGACCCGTGATTGTGAACGGCAAGTTCAGAATCAATCCGCAGTGGGAATGGGCAGGTGGCGGATTTGCTTCAACCGCCGAGGATCTCGCTTGTTGGGGGCATCTTCTTTATGAGGGCGAAGTACTCTCGCCCGGCAGTCTCGATGAGATGATCAAGAGCACGAGCACTGGTGAAGGCGCAGTGTATGGATTAGGCGTAATGATCTCGCGCAGCAACTTTGGCAGGACTTATGGGCATGATGGAGATTTTCCAGGCTACATCTCTGATTTGCGTTACTACACCAAGTACAAGCTGACTGTGGCGGTGATGGTTAATTCGGACCAGCAGTCTGTGATCGATGGTATGTCTTCCGCTACCGACGATTTTGCTCAGATCATCATTCGCGCAACCTCGAGCAGAGAAGTTTCAGCGACTGATCAGCTCAAACTGAAGAACCTGGCTGAAAACTGGCTGTCCCTGATCTATCGCGGCAACACGGATGAAGCCTGGAGTTTAGTCTCGGATCGGTTGAGTGCCAGGTTTACGAAAGAGAGCTGGGCAGGCCGCATGCGCCAGTTCCTGGATCAGGCCGGCCGAGTTAAAAGCAGAACCTTCGATAGTATTTTCTATTCTGATCCCGTGGCGGAGACTGTAACCATTCGGTATGACAGCTCGTTTAGTAAAGTACCTAAGGCCACCGAGACTCTGGTCCTGGAGAAGCAAGGTGGAGAGTGGCGCGTAAGTAGTTATTCCATTCATCCTAACTAAGGACAGTTACGCCGCGAGAGGGAGACGCGGAGAGGGGCGAAGCGGCGAGTGGGCGATGCGGCGAGTGAGCCACGGTTCGCCGCTTCGCCCTTCCTCCCTCGCCGCTTCGCCGCATCGCGGTTCAAACAACTAAACCAATTTTGGGGTTGCAACGATGAAAACATTTGCGCGCGCAACGCGGAGCACCATTCTGATCCTCCTCGGAATCTTATCTGCCGCGTTCGGTTTGAAAGGCTTTCTTTTGTCGAGTCACTTCATTGACGGTGGGGTAACGGGAGTTTCGATGTTGCTCTCAAATGTCCTTGGGTGGCCGCTCTCTTTGCTCATCCCGGTTATCAACGTTCCATTTGTCATCGTTGCCTACCGGCAGATCGGACGTGTCTTCGCAGTTCGAAGCGTCCTTGCAATTGCGGGCCTTTCTTTATGCCTGGCTTTTGTGACTTTTCCAGACGTGACTCCCGACAAACTGCTTACCGCGGTATTTGGTGGCTTCTTCATCGGAGGCGGAATTGGGCTGGCCATACGTGGCGGTGCTGTACTCGATGGGACTGAAATTGCGGCACTGCTAATCAGCAAAGGTAGTCACGTTCTAAAAGTTGGCGACGTCATTTTGATTTTGAATGTGGTCATCTTCTCGTCAGCAGCATTCTTTCTCGGTATCGACTCTGCGCTGTATTCGATGTTGACGTACTTTGCTGCTTCCAAGACCGTAGATTTTTTAATTCATGGCGTAGAGGAACACACCGCCATAATTATTGTTTCGGAACGGAGTGAGCCGATAAGGCAGGGAATAATTCAACGGCTACAAAGAGGTGTCACAGTCTTTAAGGGCAAAGGCGGGTTAACTAATCAGGACCAGGACATTCTTTACTGTGTAGTAACGAGGTTGGAAATCGGCCGCGTAAAGTCTGTCGTTGAGGACTATGATGAAGAAGCATTCATGGTCGTGCACGGGCTAGCTGACGCAGAGGGAGGAGTGGTCAAAAGGCACGTGCATTCTTAATGGTCCTTTGTACTTGGTGCTTTGTCCTTTGTCTTGCAGCAATTAGAAGGTGAGCGAAGCGACCGATTGAGCTCAACCAACTACAACCGTTTTGAAACGCCACGGGCCGATTGATCGAGGTCAATCGGTCGCTTCGCTCACCGTTCTAATACGTCACCGCTCGAGTACATCCAAGCTCAAAGTACGAAGCACAAAGGACAAAGCTCAATCGCTCTTCACAACATTCCCCTCCGAATCGTAAATCGTCACATCACCAAACGGCGTCACCTGATCCTTCACTTTTTCCCAATCGCCTACGATCACGATCGCGGCATGATAAGTGTCAAAGTATTTGGCGGCCGCGCGTTGAATATCAGCGGTTGTGAGCGCCTCGATCTTTGGACGGAAGTCGTCGATGAACGTCTTGCTTAGACCGTAGGTATAGACGGTGTTGATGCGACCGGCGAGTCCCAACTGACTGGCAAGCTCAACCGAAAAGTTACCCGTGCTGAACTGCTTCGCCGCCTCGAGTTCTTCGTTTGTCACTGGCAGAACCCTCATTCGGTCCAGTTCATACAGGATCTCGAGGAGCGTTGGGCCAGTAACTTCGTTGCGCACTGACGCGCCAGCAAGATGCGACCCTGTCTTTGCCTGAGTGTTTGAGGAGCTAAATGGAGAATAGGTGTAACCCTTGCCCTCGCGAATGTTGCGAGTCAAACGGGAATAGAATGAGCCTCCGTATATCGTGTCGGCTGTTCTGAGCGCGAAATAATCAGCATTGCTGCGAGCAATGCTTACGTTACCGACGTAGATGGTTGACTGGATCGACCCGGGACGATTGACAAAGTAAATCTGTCGCTTATCTCGCTCGGGAACCGCTGGATTCTCGTCAGCAGGAACAGTTCCACTCTTCCAGCTTCCGAATGCCTTTTCAATCTCAGCGAAGGTTTTGTCAACATCAAAATCACCCACAACGATCAAATGTGATGCGTTTGGAATGTAGTACTTCGCCACAAACGCCTTCAGATCGTCTCGCGTCAGCGCACTGATCGATTTCTCATCAGGAACCACAAAGCTATACGGGTGATTTCCGAAGACGGCCTTCTGAAACCGCTCGTTTGCCAGAAAGCCTGGATTTGAGCGGCCCGCTCGAATTTGTTGGATGGTGTTTTCCTGGGCCAACTTTACTTCAGTCTCCGGGAAAGCAGGGTGTTGGGCGACGTCACTCATCAGATCGAACATTCGATTTGAAAACTCTGACAGCGAGGTCGCGGTAAGTTGTGTTTGATCGGCGTCAGTAAAAAGAGTAAGCGAGCCGCCAATAGAGCGGAGCTCTTCTTTGATCTGTTTACTTGTACGCGTATCAGTCCCTTCATTGGCGATACCAGCCGCGATTTGCGCGATACCGGGATGTGCCGTGCGATCAGTCGCGTCGGTTGCCGCCCGAAAGGTCAGGATCGCTGAGACCTTCGGAACATTTGGCAACGGAGCTAGCACCACCGTCAGACCATTGGCAAGCTTCTTCTCTGTCAGCTTGGGTAGGTTCAAAGGTCGTGCAGGACCAGGCGGTGGCGGTGTTTTCTGTTGTGCCAGAACGGGGAGACTCGAAACGATTAGAAGAGTGATTGATAGTAAGAGTTTCATTTCGGTGTCTCCTTCACTGACCGGTTTGAGTCTTTGTTTCGGGAACGCGATCGATCACAGTTCGATTGCTCGCGACGAGATATTTCGCTGCGGCCGCTTTCACCTGAGCTGCGGTGACATTCTCGAAGGGCGTCAATAGCGAGTTGATTTGATTCGGATCGTCCCTGAAGAGAGCGAGAACGGATAGCAAGTGTGCCTTGCCAAAGCTCGACTCCAGTTGGCTGTAAAAGTTTGAACGGTACCTGACCTTGGCATCTGCAAGTTCTTTCTCAGTGACACCTTTAGCTACGACCTCCGCGGTTACAGCATCCATCTCTTTCAACACTTCATCAGCCGTGTGACCGGGCTTGTAGGTGGTGCGCGTCGTCATGATCATTGGGCCCGTGTAATCAAACTCGTTGCCGAAATAGTTCAGCCCTCCGGTCAGGTCGAGCGTGAGTTCTTTCTCTTTAATGAGTCGCTGATACCAGCGAGAACTGTCGTCGCCCTGCAAAATCTGAACGAGCAGTGCCATGGCAGGAAAGTCGGGTGAGTTCTGAGCTGGTACGTGATATCCCGTGGCCAAAGCTGGAAGGTTCGCGAGCTTGTCTGGTTGGGAAACACGTTTCTCTTTCATTTGAGCCGGCTCTGTCAAGTCTGGCTTAGGTGGTGCAGTCTGAGCAGGAATGCTTGCGAAATGCTTCTCAACCATTTTCTTCACTTCTGCAGCATCGACATCGCCGACGATCGTCAATACTGCGTTGTTTGGTGCGTAGTAGGTCTTAAAGAAATTTCGAACATCTTCAATTGTTGCGGCATTGATCTCGTCAAGTTCTCCGTAACCGTTGTGTGAGTTGTTCCAATTTGTAAAAGCGTTCTTCCAGAGTTCGATCCATTCGAAGAACTGGTAAGGTTGATTGAGAACGTTCACTCGAACTTCCTCACTGACAACGTTCTGCTGATTCTTGAGGTTTTCTTCGCTGATATCGAGAGAGCGCATGCGATCAGCTTCCAGCCACAGGCCCATCTCAACGCGATTGCTCGGCAAAGTTTCGTAATAGTTGGTGTAATCGAAATCGGTGTGACCGTTCGTATTACCGCCGTTGGCTTCGACAAACTTTACGTGATCAAACTTCTTCACGTTCGCAGACCCCTGAAACATCATGTGCTCAAACAAGTGGGCAAACCCTGTTCGGCCTTTGGGCTCAACGCGAAAACCAACATTGTAATAAACGGCAACAGCAACTACTGGCGCGTTATGGTCCTCAGAGATTACGACTTTCAGACCGTTCGGGAGTTTGTAGTAGACAACGGGAACGTTTAATGGTTTCGCTTTGAGAGTTGAAGTGCTGAGCGTCACCGCAAGAGTCAACAGCAGGAGCTTGATTAGTGATCGTTGCATGGAGAATCCTCGCTTAAGAAACATTGATGCATGGGGACTTGAACACGACTGCAGATCAGAAACCTTCCTTTGTGGAAGATATCTGATCCGAAAAACAAGAATGAGCTACGCAGAATTGGAACGAGTTTTTAACTGCTAAGAACTTCTACTCGTGGTGGGTTTATTACGCAAGAGAAAAACTGAAAGTTTCTGTCTGAGATGGGTTTGTTCTTTGTACTTTTGTGCGTTGATCTTTGTAGCTGCCTCTCCGTCAAAACCTCAATCACACTGCAACGGCAAGGGCAAAGCACAAAGTACAAAGCACAAAGTACCAGACCCAATTATTGCTAGCCGCGGGTAGTTATTTGTTGTCAACCGACTGCCCACTTTGCCATAATGCTTTCGAAGTCAACTAGGCTTCGCTTACCAAACCCCGACAGCCCCATAAAATCCTCAGAAAACCACGCTGTAGTCGCCTCGACGTGTATTTGGCTACAGATTTGGTGAACCCAACAAGAGCTCAGAAAACGGGGGTTGTTGACATGCATTACCGTTTTTTAAGGGCAGTCTCAGGCGCTTCGAAGAATGCCTTGAGCATGGTCGTGCGAGCGTTTGTGACGACACTAATTATTGCTTTTTGCGTCGGTCTTCTCATGCATATCATGGGAGTGCCGATGCCAAACATCGGCGATTTGTGGCATGGATTGGGGCTCTCAAAACTGGAGAAGCTTTTCTCATAGCCGTGCCTCTTAAAAGCCCAGGTTACCGAAATGCCAACCTCGGCCTTACGCCTGAGGAATGAGTTAATGCCCCGAAGCTGAGACCGCGCGCGTCTCGCCCGCAAGAGCGCTGCCGGGGGCGTGAAAATGTAATGAGGATCGAGGCCCTCGTTATGTGGACACGCGAGCGGCGTTGGAGTTGGGCGAGACGCCCGCGGTCTCAGTGATTAAAAAAGTCCGAGGAACTTTAGTTTGTCGATCGTCGAAACTACGTACCTTGAAAAATCCAGGCACACGTGGGTCAACTCGACGACAAACTAAAGTTCGTCGGACATCTTTCTTTCGTGACCTCTAGAATGAAAATACGATCTGTTGTTGCAGTCGATAGGTTGTCGGTACGAACGCGCTGAGCGGAACAAAGAAGTTCGGATATTGTCCGCTGCTTCGTAATGAATTCTGAATAAAGAATAGACTCTGCAACGTGACTTTTCTCGCGATTCCGTATTCGAACCGGAAGTGATTAGTTCGAATGTTCACGCCTGTGCCTGTGCCGAGGTCGTCGTCGGTAACCTGAGATATCAATGCGTTCGCACCTTTGATTGAAAAGACGTACAGGAATGAAGTGTCGCCTTTCTTTGTGATTCTTCCGACTTGCAACCCAGCCAACATCGCATCCCTTTCCTTCAGCCCTGTTGCGACGTTTCGCGCTAACTGCAGATTGAAGACCACAGGAAATTTGTGATCGCCTTTCTCGAATCCTGCATAGTTCAGCCGGTAGGTTAGACGCGCAACCTGAAATCCTTGAGCGGTGTAGATTGCACCTCCCGGTGTTGTGGTCGCATTGCCCGTTCCGGTCAACGGACCGGAGAGCGCTAGACCAAGTCCGGGTTGAACGAGCAATACAACTCCATCCGCAGTTGATGCCAGTTGGATCTGATTTGGATTGCGGTAGAGTTGAATGTCGCCGCCAAACTGATCAGACCAGCGTTCATTGAAGTTCTGGTTGAAAAGTACGCCCTGGTGGAAAAGGTTTGCTGAGCGACCAGTCGTCCCAACAATTTCACCGGCGCGTGCTAACGGACTTCCGGGCGTGATTATCGCCACATTTGGATTGCTCAAAATGTATTGTCCGGCGCGGAAGTCGATGTTTGAAAAGTGGCTTCCGTTTTTCTTTAAGGTAAGGACGTACTTTTCATTGAAGCCGTTGAATCTGATGTCGTCATCAAACAGGAAACGGGAATTGTCTGCGAAGATCTCCTGAACTCGACCTCCCTGAAGTTGAACCGCTTTGATTGGGTGATAGTCGATCCAGGCTTCACTTATAAAGAGTGGATGTCGAGCGTTTACGGCACCGAAGTCCTGATCTAGTGTTAAGGCGTTGTTGATTGGACCTGTGGCGAGCTGGCTGTGGAAACTGAGGGTTGGATAAAGATCGGTATCGAAGTTGATTCTCAAGCGGTAACGAGCACGAGAATTCTGACTGTGGGCTACCGGCGGATCCGTTGGGTCAGTTGCCGACCGGAAGATTCCGTCGTAGCGAAGCCGGAAATCGCCGCTTACTTTCAATGGACCGATTCTCAACGCCTGACCTTCCAGTTTACTGACGCGTTGTTCGACGGTTGGTGGTTGCGGAGTTGCGGCAGCTTCGGGTGTTGACGGCGCGGCAGATGTTGCCGAGAGGTTTTCATCTCCAGGTGCGGCCTTAGCTCCCGACAATTTATTCAACAGGGCTTGAATGGCAGTTTGCTGGTCAGCGATTGTTTTTTGTAGTTGGTCTAACTTCGCGTTTTGTTTTTCGACCTCTGCCTCGAGGACTCTGACGCGTTCGTTAACTGTCGGTTCGGTCGAATCTGCTGCGGTTTTGACGGCGTTCTTTGCGAATTCCTGCGCACGGATTAGGGAAACATTGAGCAGGCAGAGGAGAATTGAACAGAGAGCAACGCGAAGAGCGGCGAGTCTGAAGCTGGGAAGCATCATTATTATGACCTCGGTTTATTGTTGGTTGAAAACTAGTTCCTGGGACAGCGTAGGATATGTCAACTGTCTTAAATCGGTCTTGCTGTGAAGTTACATGGATGTGAACTCACGTAAGACGAACTTTAGTTTGTCGTGCTTCGATCCATATGCCCTCAGTTCTTTCAGGTGCTGCTAGGGTAAGCCACGACAAACTAAAGTTCGTCGGACGTTCGCGTTGACAACATGATTACGCCACGCTTACTATTTTCACGTTCAATAATTTCCTTGGCTCTCCTCATGAGAGAACATGCTTCTTCAAGCAGCTGCTAGCAGCGCTGAAACCACAGTTGGCAGTCCGATTACAGCTTATTGGCCGGTGATGATATTTTTCGCCGTCGCCGTTGTATTTCCTGTGCTGCCGCTCATACTGGGAAGATTTCTACGACCAATAAAATATGAGAAAGGGAAGATGCGTCCCTACGAATGCGGCATCGACCCGACGACAGAAGCGCATGATCGGTTCACCGTAAGGTACTACATCGTGGCAATGCTCTTCTTGATATTTGACGTCGAGACAATCTTTCTTTTGCCATGGGCGATAATCTTCATGGGTAACGATTTTTCGTTCACAAAGTTCGCGCTGGTTGAAATGTTTGTCTTCATTGCGATTCTTGTTGTTGGTTATTACTACGCCTGGCGGAAGGGCGCGTTGGAATGGGCCTGAAAACATTGTCGATTTTCGATTGCCAATTGTCGATTGATTTGAAGTCGTTGACAGGGCATCAGAAAATCGGCAATTGGCAATCGGAAATAGCGTATGGCTGAACACGAAGAGGGATTTGTTTTAACCAGGGTCGATTCGATCATGAATGCAGTTCGCCGCACGGTTGGGGCGAAGGGAATGGATCTCGCAGCTCCAGTCGTGAATTGGGCGCGTAAGTCTGCACTCTGGCCAATGACCTTTGGCCTCGCGTGTTGTGCGATAGAAATGATCGCCACTGGTGCCGGCAGGTTTGATATCGATCGTTTTGGGGCTGGAGTATTTCGGCCAAGTCCCCGTCAAAGTGATCTCATTATTGTGGCGGGTACGGTGACGTTGAAAATGGGCCCAGTTGTTCGTCGAGTTTACGACCAGATGCCTGAACCGAAGTGGGCGATCGCAATGGGTGCTTGCGCTTCGACGGGCGGTCCATTCGATTCATACTCAACAATGCAAGGTGTCGATCGGTGTATTCCCGTTGACGTTTATATTCCGGGTTGTCCCCCACGACCCGAAGCTTTGCTCTATGGCTTGATGAGACTACAGGACATCATCATGCGCGAAGCCCCATCTGCCTACATTTTTGAGTCGGACGGGTCGGTTCACAGACAGCGTACTTTTGAAGGCGAGGATTCTTCGAACGGGGGCTCAGGTTCGCAGTCAGCAAACGCGGCGTTGTCTGTCTAGGTTTGAATTAGCAGCTTGGATGGAGTCAGTACCACCTCGCGGTAGCGGGTGGGTGCGCAGCCTAATTGATGGTTGATTCCGAGCTGCGCACCCTTGCCCGCATGGGGCTG
>DATDFV010000304.1:0-42253 GCA_036522415.1 Pyrinomonadaceae bacterium
ACCTTTGGTAGTCCCTCGACGCTGCAAGTGTTCAGGCTTTGTTCAGGAGCGGCAGCGTGCTTCGAGATTCTTGCCTGCTGCGCAGCTTAAATTCATCGATCCAACCCTTGACGACTGCTACCATCTCGCGATTGCGCACCACCTCCGCAGGTTTGCTGTTAGTAGCTATCTGGTTTGGTTCGCTGCTTTCGTTCCGCTTCACGATCTTTATTCGGGAATTCATTGCGCTCTCCTGGATTTGTCGATGACTGTAAGCAAGGAATCTGCCACTGGATCGAAACGCTTGAATCGAGTCGCCAACATTGCCGCTTTGCTTCCAGGAAAGTGAAAAATGACGGGATTGTCGGTTTTGGGGCCGCCCAAACGACAGAAACTGCCGGATTTTCAGAAGAAGAGTGAAGTCGAGTGTGAAGCAGAAATCTGACCAGATAAAATCATGTGACCGCCATAGGTCACTCACGTTTTGACAATCGCCGAAAGCAGAAACTCGAAAACCAATTAAAGATCCGTCCTGGGACCGCAGGCGTTCTCGCCTGCCCGCGTCGAACGGAACCAATTCTGTTCCGAGCGCTAATTGTTTCTGGTTAGTTTGGACGCGGGCAGGCGAGGACGCCCGCGGTCCCAGGACGATCGTCTTTGATTATTTACTCAGGTCGTGGTCGGGTAATACCCAACTTTCGCATGCGATTATTCAAGGTGGTTCGATTCAGGCCCAGCCGAGCGGCGGCGCCGGCGTTGCCACCAATTACCCAACCCGCCTCACGCAAAGTTTTGATGATGTGTTCGCGTTCTACAGCTTCTAATGTCACTGGGCCAGATCCGTTAATGAGTATCTCGTTTGCCGCGGGCTTCTTTATTTCACTCAATGGAACTTCCAACACCGAGCCGCGCGAAAGAATTACCGCGCGCTCGATCAAATTTTGAAGCTCGCGAATGTTACCCGGCCAGTTATAAGCGGTGAGCTGTGCGATAGCGTCGGCGGGAATTGATTTGATGGGCTTCTTCATCTGCTGTGCGAAACGCTGGGCGAAGAAGTGAACGAGTAAAGATATGTCTTGAGCACGTTCGCGTAATGCCGGCAGGACAATCGGAAAAACATTCAATCTATAGTAAAGGTCACTGCGAAACTTTTTCTCGGCAACCATTTGTGCCAGGTCGGCGTTTGTCGCTGCAATCACACGCACGTCGACCTTAATTGTTTTTCCGCTACCCAGCCGTTCAAACTCTTGCTCCTGCAGGACGCGCAGCAGTTTCGGTTGCAACTCAAGCGGAATCTCTTCAACTTCATCAAGAAAAATCGTACCGCGATGTGCGAGTTCAAAACGTCCCTTGCGCTGTTCCACCGCACCAGTAAAGGCCCCGCGCTCATGACCAAACATTTCACTTTCCAGCAAACCGGTAGGAATGGCAGCACAGTTCACTTTTACCAGCGGGTGATTGCTGCGACCGCTCAGATTGTGAAGTGCGCGTGCGATCAACTCCTTCCCGGTTCCGGTTTCGCCAAAAATAAGAACTGTCGAATCGGTCGGAGCTACAGTTTGCACGTCCTCTAGCGCGCGCCTCAAAGTCGGACTCGTGCCGATGATCTCTTCGAAGTTGTATTCACTGCGAATTTCTTCCTGGAGGTAAAGCGTTTCTTCCTGCAGTTTATTCTTAAGCTCATCGATCTTGCGGTAGGCCAGTGCATTTTCTACAGCTACGGCCACCTGCTCGCCGACTGCCGTCAACAGCTCACAGTCCTCATCCGTAAACGCCTCTTCGCTGAGTCGACCAAGGCCGAGAACACCAAGCACGCGATCGTGAGAAATCAATGGAATCTTGCAGCCAGTTTTAAGACCAGTTCGCATCGCAAACCGATCGGTTGAGAGGTCAGCACTACCAATCATTACAGGAAGCCTGGTTGTGAAGGCGCGGCCGGACAGCGTCCCGTCGAGTTCTATAATGTCGTCCTCGATGAAGACATCCTCGTGGTCGGGAAAATCCATTGCTGTCGCCCGCAGTTTGTTGATGGTCGGATCGTACAGCGCCAGCCCCGCAACATCGTGCGGCAAGACTCGACGGAGACAGCCGGAAACTGCAGAAATGAGTTCGCGTAGATTGAGATTGGAGACAAGAGTGTGATTGATCTCTAACAGCAGTTCATAACGATCGCGTTCATGGGCCAGTTTCTGTTGATGACATTGAGCCTCAATAGCAACAGCTATTTGTCCCACTAGCAGTCCTGTGAATTCAATGTCAATTTCATCGTAAACACCTGCATCTTCACTCCAGAAATTCAGAGCGCCGAGCCGCTTGTTTGCTGTCGTTAAAGGAAAGCTGCAAATCGCCTTGATCGGATGACTCGGTATGGTTTTGGCAAATGGAAAGCGATCTTCTTCGAGCGCAATATCGTGGACGACGACTGGTTCCTGATGCTGCCAAACCCAACCGGCGATCGAGCCATCAATAGGAGCTTCGGTTGGAGCTTGCCACTTTGTTGGAATGCACGTTTCCATGAAGTGGAACTTCATTAAATTGCGTTTCGGATCGTAAAAGGTAACGCCCATACTCCGAAACTTAAATAGAGCCTGAAGTCGACAAGCAAGATCGTGAAACAACTTTGTCAGATCACCATGGGACGCGATTGCCTTAGACAGGTCGAGCAAAGTGAGGTACTGCTCAGGCTTTAAACCCTTTGCTTCGATTTGAGCGGTAGTTGTAGACAAATTCAATTCCTTCTGTTCGGCGGTCAGTGGTCAGTCGTATAGGACGTATATGACGTATCGGACCTATTCAAGTGCCCACTGACTGTTCATAACGAGTCAGATGGCCGAATGTGGTCACTAAATCAAGCCGATCACTTGAACGATTGTCGCTGGTCTCGACTGAAAAAGCCAATCAGCCTGTTAATCCAATCGCTGCGAGGCGTCGTCCTTGTCTGGCACGAAATGTGAATGAGCCGAAGCCGTTCGGAAAAGAAAGACGAACTCAGATCGATTGGTTGAGCAATTCTGAAGGAGGAATCAATGGGCAGACTGGAAGGAAAAGTAGCAGTCGTAACGGGCGGAAACAGCGGCATTGGTTTGGCAACGGCAAAGCGTTTTCAGGAAGAAGGAGCCAAGGTAGCCATCTCTGGTCGCAGCAAGCAAACCTTGGATGACGCTGTGAAAACGATCGGCAATGGAGTGTTAGCAATCCAGGCAGACGTTTCCGATCTCGCCGAGTTGGACAAGCTTTATGCAGAGGTATCAAAGAAGCTGGGTAAGATTGATGTGTTGTTTGTGAACGCCGGCATTGCGAAGTTCGCGCCGATCTCAGAGACGTCAGAGAACACCTACGACGAGCAGTTTGATACCAATATTAAAGGAGCCTATTTCACGCTTCAGAAGGCACTGCCTCTTCTTAATAATGGTGCGTCGGTCATTTTCAACACAAGCGTGGCCAGCATAAAAGGTAACGCCACCACTAGCGCTTATTCAGCAACTAAGGCGGCATTACGTTCACTTGCACGGACGGCCGCAGCCGAACTAGTGGAACGGGGTATCCGCGTCAACGCTGTTGCGCCTGGGCCAATAGTCACACCGATTTTTGGCAGAACCGGGCTGCCGCAAGAAGCAGTCGATGCATTTGCGAAGCAGATTTTGGAAAAGGTGCCGATGAAGCGCTTTGGTCAACCAGAAGAGGTTGCTGCAACTGTAGCATTTCTCGCATCCAATGATGCCTCGTATATAACTGGCGTCGAAATCAATGTTGATGGAGGAGCAGGTCAGATCTGATGGCGCGATGCATTCCTCTGCGTTTCTGCGGTTCGTGGGCACGGCAGGGACGCAGAGGAAGCGGGGGAAAATCAGAGAGGGCGGTGTGACCAATCCAAACTCAAAGAAAGACACGATGACGACCCAAGCGAGCTTCACTTTGCCAGGCACATCATTGACGGTTAATCGCATGGGCTACGGCGCGATGCAACTTGCTGGTCCCGGTGTGTTCGGACCACCTCGCGATGTTAACGCGGCAGTAGCAGTTCTCCGGGAAGCAGTGGACTCCGGTGTCAACCATATCGACACAAGCGACTATTATGGCCCCCATATAACCAATCAGATCATAAAGCAGGCCTTACACCCTTATACGGATGATCTCGTAATCGTTACCAAGGTTGGTGCGCGGCGAGGTTCAGACAAATCATGGATTCCCGCGCTTTCACGACAGGAATTGATCGATGCAGTCCACGATAACCTGAAAAATCTCAGCCTCGACGTCCTCGATGTCGTGAACCTGCGCGTTGGTGGGGTTCTGGCTCCTTCCGAAGGCTCGATCGAGGAACCACTCGCCGCGCTGAGTGAACTCAAGCGACAGGGTCTCATCACGTCTATCGGTCTCAGCAATGTTACTCCGACCCAGTTGGGTCAAGCACAAACTATTACTGAGATAGTTTGTATTCAGAACCAGTACAACCTCGCACGTAGAGACGACGATGAGTTTATCGATGATCTTGCTGCACGCGGAATCGCTTACGTTCCGTTTTTTCCGCTTGGCGGCTTTAGTCCACTACAGTCATCGGCCCTAGACTCCGCCGCAGCTTCATTGCAAGCCACACCAATGCAGGTTGCGCTGGCCTGGTTGCTTCAGCGTGCACCGAACATGCTGCTCATTCCTGGAACATCTTCCGTTGAGCACCTGCGTGAAAACCTTCAGGCGTCGAAGATTCAAATTCCATCTGAGGTGCTTGCCGATCTTGATGCGATAGGCAGACAGGCAAAGGAGTGATATGCGTTTTTGTGTTGGGCTCGTCCAGGTTTCATTCGCTCCGCAGTCGGTGCGTTGGTGATAAACATGGCGATAAGAATTACGGACATCTCAGACTCTAATTTGAACACTGCCGCGCCGAAGGGTCCGGAAGAACAATCGAAGACTGTCGCGGCCGACGGTCCAAGAGTGTTGAAGGTGGAAGGCACAATTCATTTGAGAGATGCTGAGTTGCTGGAACAGATTTGCAGCGACCTTTTTTATCAAACCGATCGCCCTGTGATAATCGAACTCAGCGAAACCAGTTTTCTCGACACAGTAAGTGCATCGGTTCTTTGCCGGATGAAACGTCAGAAAGGTGTTGAGATCAAAGGACTAAATTTATTCATCAAGAAAGTAATCGAACTCTCGGACGCGTCTGATAGCGACGACACACCGAACGGACCGAGCTCCGAATGCTTTCCCTGATTTGGTTAGAAATGGAAGGTCTTAGCCGTTAGTTTCGTTGAACCTTAGTATCACCACTTTTGTGCGAGCCGTGGATTCAGATGTCACGGCTTTCGATGGCGTTTTAAGTCGAGGGTAGTTCGATCGGTCACTGAACCAGGAGGAAGGCGTTTTATTTCTGCTTCGAGACCGCCGTTTAGGTATTGGTTATCTTGCTGTGCCGCGATCTCACGTGCGGATTCTTCTCCCGACAGGAGTCGCGATGCTTGCGTGACTCTCATCTTGCCAATAATCACCAACGGCAAACCCACCAGAGCTCCGAGCACCGCATTTATCATCCCAATCACAGCGAGAACCGGATGACCCTGCGTTATGCTGAGTAGCGTTATCAACACGGCAATCAACATGAAGCTGGCCAAAACCGCAATACCCCCGTTCATAAGATGGGAGCCTGATTTCAGTTTCGCTACGGATTCGGTTGCTGCTCCATGTAAAGCTAACAGGACGTCGGTTAGTGCCAGCCCACACTGCCGGCAGTAGGCTTGTCCCAATTCATTTTCAGCCGCACATCTTGGACAGAACATAGTTCTCGCTAAGTCAAAAACACAGCGACATAATAAATTCCGGAATGAAATGTACTATTGCACGTCGTCATGAACAATCTACGCTTTGAGGAGAGCGAAAGTTGTGACGAACGCGTTTAATTTTTGTCCCTGCCTCACAAAAGCGGCTGAGCGGAATCCAATGCATCTTTGGACTTCCGAGGAGAAAGCCTCGCAAGAGAATAGCGACCTAATTTGAAATCCTCTCTACGCAGCCTCGGCGCTCTTGCATTTCCAGGCATGTTTTCGTGTGTTTCGTGTGATTCGCGGATCGTTTCGCTGCGGTTCTGAAAGTTCGATCCACGAAATACACGAATCACACGAAACCCGCGAAAGCACCGCAGAGAACGCAGAGAGCACCGACCTGCGCAGAGAAGCTTTCAAATTAGGTCATCACCCTCAAAAGGATGATCTTCTTCGCTGCTGTCAAAATGCTGCATAATGCTGGAATGAACACTGAAACAATTCAATCTGTGTACGAGGCCGCCGGAGGTATCGACGCGATCTTGAGGCTGGCTCACGCATGGCATAAGCGGGTGCTTGCGGACGAGGTGGTTAGCCATGCGTTCAGTCATGGATTTCACCCACAGCATACCGAGCGTCTCGCCGCGTATTGGGCGGAGGCGCTTGGTGGACCCACGATGTACTCTGACCAGTACGGCGATGAGACCTCAGTCGTCCGTATTCACAGCGGTAACGGTGTACATGAAGAGATGGATCAACGTGCAATCGCCTGTTTCGATCAGGCGTTGGAAGATGTTGGCCTTAATCGCGACGAGCAGCTCAGGCGCGTGTTGCACGATTACTTTGCCTGGGCGACCACGGGCCCAATGGCGCGCTACCACCGGTCGGCTGATGATGTCCCGGACGGAATGCACATTCCAAAATGGTCTTGGAATGGACTCGTTACTTAAGCCGAAGGGCGTTTACCTCAAAGGTCAGAATTCCACCAACGCAGTTGGTGGATTGTTCATATCGTTCATATCCGACCTACAAAAGCAACTATCGAAAATAGTGGGGGCGTGCAACTTGGCGAGCGCGAGCCCAAACTCAGCCAGCGCTGCGATGTCAGAATCTTGAGCTCTTCGAATTCGAATAGTCACCAGCAATCGATCTGACGAACCCTAACCTATAAGGTCATTCAACGAACGAATCCTTGTTAATCCGATTTCGGATTCATATGCATTCATCCGATCCAGCAAAATCGGATATAGCCCGGCGCTTCGCGCGCCAATTACGTCATAGCCATACGAATCGCCAACATAAGTAACAGCTTGCGGCTTTAGTCCCAATTTCTCGAGTGCTAACTGAAAGATTGTGGCATCTGGTTTACTGCAGCCCACAAGGTGAGAATCAATTACGAACTCAAAGTGAGAAGCAAGATCGGCTAAGGTTAGTGATTCTTTGACACGTCCATCTTCGGTGTTAGAGATAACGCCTACTCGTAGCCCCGCGCGCTTCAAATGAAGAAGAACGGCAACTGCTTCTGAGTCGGGTTCGCACCATAAATGGCGCTCTTGATGTGCTGCAGCTAGATGCGTACGAATGCTTAAGCACTTCGCTTCATCGATTCCAAGAGCTCGAAAGGTTTCGACAAACACCCAGTGTGCTTCACGCTCGCGCTTTGAATTGATTCCGACCTTTAATTCCGCATTGATGGTCTCCAACATCGCATAAAACGCTTCATACATTTGGGCGGCGGTGAAAAGCATGCCGGTTTCAATTTGTACCAATTTTCCAAGACGTGGCCAGTCAGGGTGAACAAGTGTTCCGCCGACGTCAAAGAGCACCGCTTGTTGGTTTCTTATGGCTGGGTGAAGATGATTTTCCACGTTGAGCTGGTATTTGAAGAATTATGTCTCGCCTGAGCAGTATCATATCGTGATTCTCACGTGGTAGTAGATGGTGAATGGAAAGTATGGCGCGATCGCCACTCCGGAGGAGTGCGATGTTTATAGATCTCGAGAGAGTTCGAAAGTTCGGCACGCCTTTAGGAGTGCGATATCCACATCAGCAAGAATCGATTAAGTTTGTGTGGGTCCGCCGCGTTCTAAATTCAAAAAATTCCGGATCCAGGCGACCATCACACTCCTAAAGGAGTGCGTACCTTCTGAACACTCGAGATCTATGAACATTGCACTCCTCCGGAGTAAGGATCGCGTTCTGACCCAATCCAAAATTCATTACTTGACATAGCAACGGTCTCCAGTTCAAATCCACACGCGCTTACCAGTTTCTTAGTACGTGCACGCTTCTATTTCCTAACATCATTACGAGTGGAGAGCGAGAGATGAATCTCTTAATCAAGACCATTGGCTTGACTGTCGTCTGCTTTCTATTTTCGCCTCAACAACAATCAAGTCGAGTTCCTCCGCCGACGGTTGTTCCCGGCGCAGAGTTAACCGTCGTCTATTCGAGCGATCAGTACTTTGAAGGTCCGAGCTGGGATCCGGCGGGGCAGAAGCTCTACTTCACGGCTTTCGCAAAGGAAAATGAGCAAATTCTTAGATTAGACGCTCCAGGTAAAGCTTTCGTCTGGATGGATCACACCAAAGGGATGAATGGAACGTACCTTTCTCGCAATGGTCGTTTACTCGTTGCTCAAGCGTTTGGACATACCTTGTCGAGTTTGAAGATTGGGCCTGATGGACCGGAAGAAATCAAGGTGCTTGCTTCTGGTTTTGAGGGCATCCCGTTTATCCAACCGAATGATGTTGCTGAATCGCCGGTTACTGGAGGAATCTATTGTTCCGATCCGAACTTTAAGGGAAAAACTCAGAGCGCCGTCTATTACTTGAGTCCCACCGGAGGAGTTCGGCGGGTAATCGATAATCTGAAGTTACCAAATGGACTTGAAGTGTCCAACGATGGTGCAACTCTTTATGTCAGCGATAGCTTTGAAAAGCGAGTGTATTCTTATCCGATACTAGCTGATGGCAGCGTCGATCAAGCGCAGGTAAAGATCTTTTTCGATCCCGCAACAGATAATATGGCAGATCCAGATGGCATGTGCTCCGATGCACTGGGAAATTTGTATTTTGCGATGCGCGGTGGTGTCTGGGTTGTATCACAAGAAGGGAAGCAGTTGGGCTTTATTCCGGTGCCGGAATTTGCAAGCAACGTGACATTTGGTGGCATTGACGGGCAGACACTCTACATCACATGCGATAAGAAAGTTTACAGTCTGGCAATGCGAGTGAAAGGCGCGCAGTTTCGGTAATTTCATCTCTGCGCTTTCTCTGCGTTCTCTGCGTCTCTGCGGTTTTCGTAGCTGCGAAATTAACCACCGCAGAGACGCAGAGAACGCTCAGAGGAAGTCATCTTAGCAGTGATGACGATTCGCGATCGAGATAAAGGGTCACTCTCTCGTGTTTCTGTAATATCGAGGCTGGCCTTAATGGACTCACTTCCGATTCAACTGAGGCTTTCACTGCTTCGGCTTTTCGTTGGTCGGGAACAATGCACAGGATGTTGCGCGATTTGAGAATCTGATTGATCGACATTGAAATTGCATGGGTGGGCACTTCGTCGATACTTCTAAACCATCCCTCACCTACTTGTTGCTGACGACAAGCCTCATCGAGATCAACCACAAGGTAGGATTCGGTCGTTTCGAAATCCGCAGGCGGATCATTGAATGCAAGGTGTCCATTTTCCCCGATGCCGACAAACGCCACATCGATCGTTTGTCGAGAGATCAGTTCGCCCACTCTTCGGCATTCTTCCCGAACATCGTCGGCTTCGCCGTTGATCAAATGAAACAGCCGTGGCTGAACTCGATCGATAATTCGTTCCTTCAGGTAATGTCGAAAACTGGCAGGATGAGCTTCCGGCAATTCGACGTATTCATCCAGATGAAAGAACACAACCTTGCTCCAGTCGATGTGTTGTTGTACGAGCGCATCAAGAAACTCAAACTGCGATGCTCCGGTTGCGGCGATCACGTATGCCGCTTCACGGTCGACAATAGCCTGTTGAATAATGCCGGCGGCATCATCAGCAGCCGCTTGGCCCAATTCCATTTTGTTGTTGAAGATTTCTACTTTCATGGAGTTTGAATAACTGTTTGAAGAGGTCTGCTTGGAAGCAGTCAGTACCACCTCGCGGTAGCGGGTGGGTGCGCAGCCAAAACTCAATCGGCGACTGAGCTTCGCACCCACCCGCTACCGCGAGGTGGTACCGACTGTTTCCAAGCATCTATCGAAGGTCGATGACTTTCTCAATCGTAGCTCCGCTAACGACGTCAGTCGTCTTAATCACATACTTACCTGGAGCATCATTCACAGCGAACGGCAAAACGAAGCTTCCACGTCCATTCTGAAGCAGCACGTTCGCGGAGTAGATCGGCAACAAAGAGCCGTCAGGTCCAAACACGTGGTACCGCACAAGGCTTGTCGCATTCGCCTCAGATGCCAGCTCAAACCTCACGTGATCTCCTGGTTGGGCCGAGTTCGTGCCGTTAAGTTTGATCTGGTTCTCCGCCTTACTGAGTCCCAGCACGAGAGCATCGCCAATCAAAATCGACGTACGCACCACATCTGTGTAACCAAACTGTTTGCCCGAGCGCACATCGGCAACAAACATTTTTTCCGGAAGTTTAATGGTTAAGTCCTGTTTCCCGACCTGGCCTAACTTCGCATCGTTATAGGTAGTCACACCGTCCCGTCCAACAACTCCTTTAAGTCCTACATTGTCTTTGACGATCGCGAGGACTTCAGAATTTCCAAACTTATATCGTGCGATCTGTGCCTGGGAGATTCGATGACCATCAGGTGTTAAGACTTGTATCGAAGGATGGACGCCTGCTTTTTCCAGAATGGCCCTTGCAAGTTCACGATAAGCAGCACCGCCAAAGTTACTTGCACGTTGCTTAGCATATTGATCCCAGGTCGTGTTGAGATAAATCGTCCAGCCTTTACCTACGCTGTTCACAATTGCCGCCTCGCCTTTTCCGACCAGAACCAGTGTCGTACCGCCTGATGCTTTCAGCTCCGGCTCTGCGATGCGGATGCCCGTTAATACTGTTGAAGGTATTCCCCAGGTTTGTGCTTGATTCTTCAGCTGGACATCATCCTCGATCAATTTGAGTTCACGTTTATCTGAAACACCCGGGGAGATACCGAAGAGTTTGTTAATTGCTTCGCTCTCTTGCCATGCGCAGTGTTCATCCATCAGACCCGTCGAAGAATCAGCGATAACCACCCCGCCATTAGAAACAAACTGCTCAATGTGCTGTATCTCTTCTTTTGACAACGCGAAGGTGAGCGGCAGGATCAGTACCTTGTACTTCTCGTTTGAGATTGGATTCTTAGCAACGTCTTCTGATGAAACGAAGTCAAACTGTAGTCCCAGATCCTTGATTGTCTTTACCCAGCCATCTCGATTCGCCGGAAAACTCAACCTCGCTTTATCAGGAACTTCGTCATCGTCGTCGCTGCTTCGTTGGTGATACCCAAGGATGCTCGCTGCGTGAATCGAAGGCATCGAGTAGTAGAGAGCAATGCCATCTTGTTGTCGCTTCGACTCCATCAATAGCTTTCCGACACCCTCGAATTTCAGGGAACTAAAAGCCCTACCCATATCTCTGGCGGAAGCTGAATAGGTCATGTCTGGATTTAGAAATGAATACATCCAGAAAACATTTGGATGAAGCACGTTATGGATTGCTGCGGTCCATATCGCATTTTGAACAGCTAAACCGTGTGATCCATATCCGGTCCAGAAACCAATCATTGAATTCGGCTTGGCGAACGACCGGTGCATGTCCCACTGATTACCGCCGTCGTACGAAAGAAAATCGTCAATCACGCGATCCAGACGCGACCAATCGGCGCCATCGTATGCGTTAGTAGCCTGGGTTCCGGAAACTGCGATGTGCGCATCCGGGTCTCCCTCGATGGCGGCGGCGCGAGCAGTCTGGTAGGCACCGGCGAACGTAATTTCCATGAAGGTGCGATGATCGGCCCACGGCGCAAAGTTTCTCGTCTTCTTTGCTTCGTCGGTGGTAAAAGGAAGGACTTCAGACCAGTCTTTAAAACTTGTCCGCCATTCCTTATTGAGCGCGGCAAGTGTTCCGTATTCCTGCCTGAGCCACGTGCGAAAATCAACGAGCGCAGAAGGAGTCCAGTCGAAATCAACGGCGTCTCCGTAGGACGTTAAAGATCCTTCATCGCCGACGAAGTAATAATCCATGTTGTAACGAGCCTTGTTTCGAGCAGACGCGCGTACGATATCCGCCAGACTGTTCATGAAAACGTGATCGTTAAAGGAAGGAGTGCGCTGCAGAAACTTCTTGTCATGCGTTCGTTTGTAAAGTTCTTTCTTCGTGAGATAGCCGAGGGCTTCGAAATCACCGGTCTTCTGGTAGTCGGCGATTGCACGTTCCATTGCGTCTGGTGTCGTCGGTCCACGGTCATACCAGTAAACGCCGAAAGTGCCGCGGGGAACGTTCAGGGAGTTATCAACATCGCCTCCCCACGTAAAACCTGTATCTGCTGCGGCTCCTCGCACCATTTTCATCTGCGAGTCCGCCAGATAGTGCTTAGTTCCGCCGAACGAAACCAGCGCGGTGTATTCCTTCGGTCGTCGAACATCTTGAACAACCATCACTGGTTTAGCTCGAACCTGATCGACGATTGTGCCGCGCTCATCAACCAGCTCGCCGCTAACGATTGCGAACTTGCCGAGGAAATCGTTCAACGGGAAAGTGAAGGTTCGTTCGCCGCGAGCCGGTGCGGAAATCGTGCCGAGTAAACGACCCAGATCATCTGACACCTGCATTCTCATTTGCAGGCCTGAAAGATTTCCACTCGCGCGTAATACAGCACTGAGCGTTTCGCCGCGTTTGTAGACGTCCACCGCGGGTTTGGTGCTCGACATCATCGCGCGCTTCGGCGATATGAAAGTAGCGGCACCCCAGTTGAGTGTCGAGTTGTCTTTTGAATCGCGAATGATGACGTTGAAGATCTGACGACCTCCCGGCCAGCCACTCGATGGGCGTAAGGTTGAGGATGGGATATCGATCGAGTTGCTGCCTGAGTTCAACGTCCTTTCGATGCGAGTAGATCCCAGAGCCTGCCCGAATTCGTTTTTCCCGCTGACTTCTATCTGAACGGAGCGACCGTTACTTGATGACAGCGCGAGCTTCAGACCCTGATCGTCGATGCTCAGCGACTGAATGTGTACAGCCAATTCTCTGCCGGAAGCCCATAGAAGCGAGCGCGCAAGAAGTGAATATTGATATTCCCAGTAGTCCCAATAGATTTTGCTTTCCTGCGGGTTGATGCTCTGCGGCGTGAAACCTTCTTCCACATAGGCCATCGCGACCACACGACCTTTACCGTAGTTCTTGACAGCCAGTATGGGATTCGTCCCTGATTTGATTAGAACATCACCTTGTGGCTTGTATTCGTAGAACGAGCCACCAGCCGTTCCTTCCGGTAACAGTTCGAGTGGAACCCCTTCGGTTATGAAGTGAGCCTGGCCCAGTTCCCATTTGCCTTTACTAACCGCGTCACGATTAATTTCAGGATACCCACGCTCATTCAGTGTGTCGTCAGGAACGCCAACCAACGGTGAAAGCTCCCAGATGCGTTCATCGCCAGCAGGTTCGTCACCCTTAAACGGATGACCCTTGACATCACCCACAAACGGATGCAGCAACACGAGTCCAGCGCCGTCTTTCACACGACGCAGAATTGCATCGCGGGTTGCTCGTGTCATGCGTGACCAACCGTTGATGCCGGGAATTAGCATTACTTCATACGAAGCGTTACCTGTTAGATCTTTCTCGACGTATCCAAAGACAGTTTGAAAGTCATCTCGATCGCCGCGAAATTCATGTCCGTAGAAGTCACCGATGCCCCAACAGGTGATGTCCCATTCTCGGTCGATCGAATCAGTCGTGGGCGCCAGATCAATTCGTTGCATCAACTCGACCATGTCGCGACCATACTGAATTGAAGGTATGAAGAAACTCTTAATCGGTCCCTGAGGCAGCTTTGTGGCCCACGGAACATGAGGAGTTACGACTTCGGTCGAGTAGGTAATGTCGTTTTTAGCGAACGTACTACCACCAACATTCCTTTGCTCCTGTGCGGAAGCATGAAACAGCAACAGGGTGATCACGACGATCACGAGGTAAATACATTTTGGCGTAACCTTAAGTTTGTTGGTGAGTCTCATCTTGCTAGTCAGCTTCGTTCGTGTGAGTTCGTGTGAATTCGTGCATCGTACATTTCGGCGATAAGAGACGATCCACGAATTAACACGAATCAACACGAAGAAGAACCTCTCTTCGTCAGCCCGGTTATGTAGTTCCGCTTTTGTGCTTAACCGCCGGCTCTAGTTCTGTAACTGACTCTGCAATCGCAAAACAGATGCGTGCCGAAGGGAGAATTTCCTGGATTTGGGGGTATGGCGCTCTACCATTCCGGAGCGCATCAATAAACGCTTCCACTTCTTGATATGAACCATTTCGAAGATCTTCGGGCTCGGAGTCATCCGATGTTGCCGCGCGGACAAGTTCGTTATCGCGCCACAGCTCGATCGTTCGTTGTGGGCCAGCTCCAGCTGTCACACGCGAGCGAAAACGTTCTCCAAAGAATTCGTATGACTCTTCTACCATTCCGGAAGTTGGGAGGATCTCGATTCGCCCGATAGTCCCGCCTTCGAATTGGATCGATATGAGATACCAGATCCCCGCACCTTCATTCCTGATTGTCTCGACATGAAAACTCTCGATCTCACCAGCCATATACCGCAGCGCGTCGAGCACGTGTATGGCGGTTGACCAAATGAAATCTACTTCATCACGCCCGTGCCGCACCTGTGTCGCTCGTACGTAGCGAATTGGGCCGATTTCTTTCGCCCACGAGCGTGCTTCATTCAGGAATGGCATGAAGCGACGATTCACTGACACCATGTGTGGAGTTTGGGTCTCACGAGCGACACGGGCGAGCGTTTCAATTTCCGCTACCGAAGTGCCAAGTGGCTTTTCAATCACACAAGGAATTCGCCGTTCGAGCAGGTCAATTCCTTTCTCCACGATGTGGTTTATCGGCATGATGCAAACACAAGCATCGGGCTTCTCGGCGTCGAGCATGTGATTTAAATCAGTGTAAGGTCTCAGAAAGCCAAACGACCGGCAAAACTCACCAGCTTTGACAGCGTCCAAATCACACGCTGCTACGAGTTGGATCTCGTCTGGATGCAGTGAGGCATATCTGGCAAGTGGCGCCGCGTGACTACTCCGCGAGTGTTCGCCGCAACCTGCTAAGGCTATTCGGATCATTGCGCTTTGACCGTCGTGCGCTTGTAGCGTTCCGAGTAATGCCGAAATAGCTCGACTTCTTGAGCAAGCTCGAACACTTTGTTCGTATCGATTCGTCCGGGAGCTTCTGCTAAACAGTTCGCAGTACCACACGCAATCGCAAGTCGCAGAGTTTGTTCATCGCTCCAGCCGCGCTCGTGGCCGACTGCGAATCCAGCTAATGCTGCGTCGCCCGATCCAACCGTTGAACAGACGGAGATCGGCGGAAGCCGCGACAGCAAAGGATCAGCGTCGATTGACGTTTGCCAGAAAATTCCGTTCTCACCAAGTGAAATGGCTACGCTCCGAGCGCGAGCATCGAAGAACTTCTGGGCTGCTTCAGCTGCAGAGTCCGCGTCGTAAATCTGAGAGCCTGCGAAGTCCGACGCTTCCTGAAGATTCGGTTTTACGAAATCGGGGGCAGCTTCAAGTCCTCGCCTCAACGCTTCGCCACTTGTATCAAGCAAGACTCGACATCCATAGATGTGCGCGATCCGAGTAATCTCCGCATACAGATCTGCCGGTGCTCCCGGTGGCAGACTACCGGATATGGCGACCTGCGTCCCTTCATCTCCGTCAGCAAAGATGTCACGGCAGGTTGCGAGCAATCGTTCGACTTCACCATCAGTCACCGCGCCACCTGGTTCAAGAATTTCTGTGACGCGACCGTCGGAAGAGATAATTTCAAGATTGGCTCGCGTGTCCGCCTGTGTCCGAACAACTGTTAGGGGAACACCAAAAGCCGATAATCCGGATTCGCACTCCTCTCCCGCCGCGCCACCCAGAAAGCCAACCCAAACAACGTCAATACCGAGAGACTTAGCAACCATTGCAACGTGAGCAGCTTTACCGCCAGGGAAAGGTTGCGCCGAGAGTGCACGATTGACTTCACCAACTGCGATGTTCTTCAGTCGCAGTCGGCGATCAATGGCCGGATTGGCGCTAATGCAGACGAGCACAGTTTCTTCCTCTTTACCGTCGCGAGTTTTAGTTAATTTCTCTGTTCTGCTGCTGCAAACTACTGAACCACTTCTTAAGGTCGCTCGCACCCTTGATCGTCACAACTACGGTTATGAAAGCAAATGAACTTCCCGCAACTAGTAGGCTAATCGTCCAGAACCATAGCCAGGGATTCATAGGACACCTCCTGGAATTTCAGACCCCGTGATGCTGGGACCGCAAGCGTCCTCGCCTGCCCCCTTCGAGAAGAGCCAATTCCATTTCGTCGAGTGCTCAGAAGAATGATCTTGATCAGGTTGGGCACGGGCAGGCGAGGACGCCTGCGGTCCCAGGACGATCAACTCTGATATCTTCATAACGTCATCAATCCGTCGACATCACTGGCTCGGTCGCAACAACTTTCGGACGACCCAGGAGCGAGCCAATCACTAAACCTCCGGCCGCCAAACCGAATGCGGCGAAGCCCGTGACATTCTCGCTCCAATGGAGAAAGAAAAACGGAATTATTGCTCCCGCAGCTCCAGCTAACATCGCTGCATAACCTCCAAGTACATTGGAGCGTCGCCAATAGAGTCCGCCGATAACACAGACAAATGCGCCCGCGAGAAAGATTGTTCCCGTGATATTCAAATAGAGGTATACGGCACCCGGCGGCGTGTAGTAGAGACCCCAGAACATCAGAAACAGACTGACAAAAAGATTCGCAACTCGATTCACAAATATCTGTGCTCGCGAACTGAGGGCTCCTTTTCCAAGCACTTTCCGAATAGGCATGATGACATCTTGTGAAATCACCGCGCTCCACCCCAGCAAGTACGAGCTATTAACAGACATCGTAGCCGCAAGCATTCCCGCTACAACGATGCCGCGAATACCGGGACCAAGAATATTCGCGAGCATCGCCGGCATCGCGTCAATTGGTGCGAGCGTGTGACCGTTTACAACCGGCGCCGGCACGCCGCCGGTGAGGGCGCCTGTTCCATATAAAGTTAAAGCTGCGATTCCCCACAGCATTGGCAGAACTCCTCGACCGAGAAAGATAAACCCCGTCCAGGTCATGACGCGCTTCGACGTTTCAGGATCCTTCGTCGAGAACATGCGCATCGCTGTTGTCTGCCAACAGGTATGAACTGAGAACCATAAAAGAACTTGCCATACGAGAAAGATAAGACCGAATTTTGGATTTGCGATTGGGTCGAAACCAGCGTTGCCCATTACGTTCGACACCTTTGCGACGATGTTCCCCCAGCCGGCGAAATACACCGCATAGATAGAGACCAGAATCGTTGCCAAAGACAACAGAACGTACTGAATAAAATCGGTGATAACGACCGAGACCATGCCGCCAAGAACTGTGTATACCAACTCAAGTAACAGTATCACTGTCATCACCACAACGATGTGGCGCGTGTCGATCCCGCTCACGATCGTCAGAAACTCACCTTCAATCTTCAAAAAGACACCCATATTCAGGATGCCTCCCAAAGCTACGAGAATGCCTGTAACAATGCGTAACCCGCGACTGTACTTAATTTCGAAATACTCCGGGACCGTCATCAACTTCAATTCGCGAAAGCGGCGAATGACGAAACCTGTTCGTCCTACGAAAATCATGACCAGGCCTGAAATCATTGCCGCCGCAAAAGAAGCGAAGCCGTACTTGTAACCAAGTTCGGCGTTGTACATGAAAGTGATTGTTCCGATTTCGGTGGCGGCGAGTGTGGCGATGCCGACGTACAATCCGAGTTCACGTCCGGCCACGAGGTAGTGCGACAACTTGCCGACGTAACGTTTCCCCAACAGACCTACACTGACCGAAGCCGCCAAATAGGCTCCGACAATTGTCCAGTCAAGAGCGGTAAAGTTCATTTGGGTTTACCTGTCAGTTTCATTCGTGTTATGCGCGTGGATCGTTCATCTCACGACAACAGGACGATCCACGAAATCACACGAAGTGACACGAAAAAGAACTAAGCGTTGTTCGAGCTTTGAAACAGTTTCGGTCACTCGAGGATCTTTGTTTGCATTTGCTCAAAGCACTTCACCCCGTTGGATTACAAATACGAATTTTTTCCATCGATACTCGTTGAACTGCGTCAATGGCGGGGGAAAATGTCTTCCGCAGATCTATCTCGGATGAATCACAAAGCGACTTTTTCACCGCCAGCGTAAACGCATTCTTCAACTCTGTTCCGAAGTTGCATTTGCTGATGCCACACTTAATCGCGCTTCTCAATAATTCCTCGGGCACACCAGTTCCACCGTGCAAGACCAGGTAAGTATCTGGAACCGCGTCGTTGATCTCTTTCAATCGTTCGAGATCCAATCTCACGTCGCCTTTGTAAAAACCATGAGCAGTGCCAATCGCTATGGCAAGAGCGTCCACCTTTGTCTCAGATACAAAGCATCGTGCGTCATCGGGGCGAGTAAAGAATTGGCTGCGATCGTCTGCCGAGATTTCCGTCGTTTGCGTTACGTGTCCCAGCTCGCCTTCAACGGACACTCGATTTGAGTGCGCAAGCTCGGTGACGCGGCGCGTGAGAGCAACGTTTTCCTGAAAGGGGAGTTTTGAACCGTCAATCATGACAGACGTATAGCCGCTTTCTATGCAACGAGCGGCGAGTTCGTAAGTTGCCGCATGGTCCAGGTGCAGAGCAATTGGTTGTTCCATTTCGCTAGCAACAGCTCTCGCCATGTTTACTATCAATCGTAGACCCAGATAAGAGATCGTAGCCTCTGTGGTTTGAAGAATGATGGAAACATTGAGCGCTTTGGCGGCCCGCGTATGAGCGATCAGCGTTTCTGCATTATAAAAATTAAGTGCAGCAACGGCCCTACCGGCACGTTTTGCACTTTCAAGCAACGGTCGACTGGCCGAGATCTCTGGCATTTCGATCAACTGATACTGTGGCGTTCAAGTTTTCTCTTTGAGAAACTGGCTGAGACGCGTAGTAGTTGGCTGTCCTGCCGTTCCGCCAGCTTCCTGCGTAGATAACGCGCCGCAAGCATTTCCTTGCCGCAAACAATCCTGGATTGCCGCGCCGCGCAAATACGCTGCGACAAACCCAGCATCAAAAGAGTCCCCTGCGCCAGTTGTGTCCACGGCATTCACTTTGAAACCAGAATGCTCGATTACTTGATCCTGTTGAATTGCCACAGCACCTTTGCGGCCGAGCTTGATCACTGCGCATGGCACTAATTGGCTGAGTGCTTTCAGCGCATCGCGTCTCTTCGTGAAGCCCGTAAGTTCAGCAGCTTCGCGTTCGTTAACGAACAACAGATCTGTATTTCGGAGAACCTCGTTGATGTCGTCGCCCCAGGACGAATTAGGATCGGAATTGGGATCAAAAGAGGTCGTTAAGCCTTCAGCTTTTGCCTTCTTGAAGAGCCCAGGAAACGCAGGTTGTAGTCCCCGCTGCAAATAGTACGAGGTTAGATGAATATGTTGGTGGCGCGCTATCAAGGACGTGTCAAACTCCTGAAGTTTAAAGCTCGCAATAGCGCCGGGGTAAGTAATGAGAGCGCGATCGCGCACTGTGCTAAGTGAAATCGTTACGCCAGTTTTCTCGGTCCTTTTGCGTTGAACGTGCGTCGTTGATATACCTTCGCGTTTCAGAGCATTAAGGCAGAAATCACCGAACGTATCTTTCCCAACCTGGCTGACAAAAGTAACTTGGGAGCCAAGCCTGGCGATCCCCACAGCAAAGATTGCAGAAGCACTCCCCAGCGTTAACTCGCAATCCTTTGCGATTACCTCGCCGCCCATCACTGGCAGCCGCTCGATGCCAACGGCCACGATGTCGACGTTCAACTCGCCGACAACGAGAACCCGAGGTGCACCTGGCTTACCCATCTTGCGTAGGTTCTCGCATTTCAAATATTATCGATTCAACTTTTGATTGCTTTCGAATGGTTTTGGATTCTAATATAAGCATCACAGGAAAGCAAAAATATTTTTTAGCTCAGCGACGGTTAACGCGAGGGGAATCGATAACAGATGGACTCGCTGTCCAAACTCCTAAACCTATCTCCAGCAGCAAAGGAATTACTCGGCCTCTCGCACACTCTAGCGGAGATCGCGCAGCAGCCTCAAACCTGGCTTCGTACCTACAACACGGTCGTAAGCCTCTCAGCTCCACTTGCTAATTTCCTGATTAACGCTGGAGTCAGAAGCAATGACGGTCTAACACCAACGGTGCTTCTCGTGGGAGCTGGTACGTCGGACTATATCGGTAAATCCGTCTGCACCTTATTGAAGCAGCAATGGTCTTGTGATGTGCACTCGGTACCGAGTACGGATCTGCTGACGAATATGGCTGAGCACATCATCCCGGGACGCCGTTACCTGTGGATTTCCTTTTCCAGATCCGGCGACAGCTCTGAAGGCGTTGCTGTACTAGACGCGGCCTTACGCGATCATCCCAAGATCAAACATTTGATTGTGACTTGTAATGAACTGGGAAAGATGGCGCGTTCATTCAACGATCGGGACAACGTCTTTAGCATTGTTCTCGAGGACGATGTGAACGACCGCGGTTTGGCAATGACAAGTTCTTTTTCCAACATGGTGATCGTTGCTCAGACCGTTGCACATTTCAACAGTCTGTCAGGCTACCACCAAATCGTAGAGACTCTTGCGTCTTGCGCTATCGCAACACTGCCCAGGATTGCAGATATTTGTGAACGTTGGGTCAAGACAGGTTTTTCAAAGGTATGCTTCCTCGGAACAGGATCTTTGAAAGGTGCTGCGATCGAATCGGGATTGAAAGTGTTGGAGCTGACGAGTGGACGTATTACTAGTCTTGCAGAGTCGTTTCTCGGGCTGAGACATGGTCCGATGTCAACCATCGATGCCGACACTTTGGTTGTTGCGTTTTTCTCTGCTGACGCGAGACGAAGACAGTATGAGACGGATCTAATTCAAGAGATCTGTGACAAAGGATTGACCGCGAACCTCGTAGCAATTGAACCAAATGCTCGGAAAAATGAATTGATTGCGGCCGAAAATACTGTGTTTCTCGACTTGCAAAACCGCGTGTCCGATTTGTATCTGGCGCCGTTAACCGTCATTTTCGGTCAGTTGCTTGGACTCTTTGCCTCGGTAAAGCAAGGCTTGCGTCCTGATGATCCGAGTCCACAAGGCGCGATCGGTCGCGTCGTCACCCACGTTAAGATTCATTGAATGCCTAAACAAGAACTAATTTGAGTTCACGAGAGCGGAGCTCAGTTTGAGTCTCGATGGGCAGGTTCTTATCTGTGATGATAATGTCGATATCGGACAATGGTGCTATTCGAGATAAACTTCGCTTACCAAACTTACTTGAATCGGCAACCAGAATTGTTTCCTTCGCAATACGGGCCATCGCCTGATTGACTTGTGACTCCTCGACATTTGGCGTACTCAATCCGAACTCCACGTCGCAGGCATCAACGGCGAGAAAGAGTTTGTCAGCTGACAACTGGGCCAATATGTCTTCGGCAAAGTGGCCGACGGCCGATAGTGAATTCTGTCTGATAACGCCGCCCAGGAAAATCAGCTGAATATCTTTAGCGCCGAAGAGTTCCATTGCTATGTTCAGGCCGTTCGTTATGACTTTCAGATCTTTCTTGTTTTTGATCTGGCGGGCAATCTGTTGAGTAGTCGTGCCTGAGTCGAGGATGATTGAATCGCCGTCGTTTATCAATGCGGCGGCGGCAGCTCCAATGCGACGTTTCTCATCTGCGTGAAGTTCGGCTTTAATCTTGAGTGATGGATCCATACTCACAGTTGCTACCTTCACAGCGCCACCGTGTGCTCGACGTACCAGACCGCGATCGTGCAGGTCTTTGAGATCGTTCCTAATGGTTACTTCTGACGTTTTGAACCTCTTACTTAATTCGACAACGGCTACCTGCCCGTGTTTCTCGAGCAACTCCAGAATTTTTGTGCGACGTTCGAGATTCAGCATTCGTGGTTTCGCAGGAAAGAGACTCGATGGATGAGCCCATAGGTTCGAACGCAGACATCGTAGCATCAGGGCAGGAAAAATCGAAAGCAAACGAAAGGCTTGCTTGATGTCCGACGAACTTTAGTTTGTCGTGCGTCCAGTTAAAGTGCGCTAAGAAACCAAAGGTCGTAACCCGACGTACGACAAACTAAAGTTCGTCGGACATCAGAAAGGCAGTACCGAGAAACTCGAACTATAGTTCTCGCCTTTGAGATTCATTAGTTTGCAGGATGGCGTGATAGGCAGCGCCGATCGCGCCTGCCTTGTCACCTAGAGAAGCTGAAATGACAGGTACTTGATGACCCATTGGTTGCCATTCAAACTTCTCAAGATAATTGGCAAGGGGTTTGAAGAGAGCGGGACCGGCTTGGGCGATGCCGCCTCCGATGATGACTATTTCCGGATCGAATGCATTGATGAATGAGGCAATGGCGGCTGCAAGGTGAAAAACAGATCTGAGCCAGACTGAAGTAGCCTCTGCGTCGCCACCGAGATGGGCTTCCACAAGCTTGCGCGTTGAATCAAACCGTCCGCGTGATCGCTCAAAAACATTATAGTTGCCGATCATCTCTTCCAGACTGCCGGGTGTGCCTACAATGTCGGCTTTTCCGTCGGAGTTCACGGTAACGTGACCGAGGTGTCCAGCTCTTCCGATGTGACCCTTAAGCAGATGACCATCAGCCAACACGGCTCCGCCGACTCCCGTTCCGAGCGTTAACAAGATAACGTTGCTATAACCTTTTGCGGCGCCTTGCCAGAGCTCGCCGAGGAGCGCGGCGTGCGCGTCGTTCAGTACAAATACTGGCGAACGCGAGTCAAGAAAATCGGACCAGACAAAACCCTCGAGTCCATTCAGCCTGCCCTGCATGTGAGCAATGCATCGGCCATCTTTGGAAGCGAGGCCTGGTGACGCGATTCCAATATGACAAGGCGCCTGGCCGCGCTGAACCTGGATTCTGTTCAGATTCTCTTTGATAGTTTGGGCCCACGAACCTTCAGTGTCCGCCGTATCGAACGTTTGATAATCGAGTAGCTCGCCATCATTAGAGACAACCACAATCTTGATGTTGGTTCCACCGAGATCGACTCCTATCGAGTAGCTCATGTTTTACGCGCCTCACACACCCTTTCTCCATTTTGGGTCATCTCGTTTAAGCAGCTGGAAACTGATCGAGCCATCAGAGTTTGGTGGTTGCGCGGTGGCCCAATTCACACGACGTCTTTTGCCACCCTTCGTTTCAATTTCCGCGCGAATTCTTAGTTTCGTACCATCGCTATTCCTGGGCAACACAAAAGAGGCTTGTCTAGTTTTCCCGCCATACGGATGTCCAGCGTCGAGTGATCCCGACATTTGGATCTTCCCGTCGAAGCTTTCGAGGATCAGGCGCAACACACCGGGAACACCGGCAACACCGTCGTTGGATACTGCGACAATCACTTCATCCGTTTCATACCGTTTTCGTTGCCAGATCCAAGCGGGCCGCACTCGGTAGCCGAGACGTCTTTGGAGAGTGTCAAAGCCGTTTGGGTATCGTTCGTAGTAGTTTCGTAAGTTGTCGGACTCTGTCCACAGCGACCAGTAATTAGCGCCCAGGTCGATAGAGTGCAACATCCATTTTTCGAGTACGTTTATGCCGGCTTCATCGACCGGAAGATAATTCGGATCGACTTTGTATTGCCGGTAGTAGCCATCCTCCATAATTGTTGCGAGCCAGGGTGGACGGTTTGCGAGTTCCTCGATCTGAATTGGCTCTTCAATCACAATGCTGTCTGAACGTAACCAGCAACCTGCACGCACACAGAGATCCTGGACCTCTCTGTTTCCAACGTTGCTGATGTCCGGTTGCGTATTCACTGCCAGCGGCACGTTCTTCCAAATCTCCAACTGGAGCTTTGTCATATCCAAAAACGTTTTCGCCGCAGTCAAGTAATCAGGAAACGGATTAGGAAGATTGCTCGTGTGTCCTTCTCCCCAGAACCCGTACATCATCAAATCGACGAATTCCATAAGCGGGTTGTTATCAAACTCTCGAACGAGCAATTCATTAAGTTCTTTGAAAGCGGCTTGAAACCTCGGGTGATCGTATCTGGGTTCCACAAAATCGTCTTTTGCACCGTACGTCTTTCCGATCTTCACGAGCGGCACTTCCTTTTGCAGAAACTCCGGCAATGCAAGTCGTCCGGGTTGAAATTCAGTGTTCGACATTTGAATACGAAAAGCTACGCGCAAGTTATGATGCCTCGCCGCGTCCATCGTAAGTTTGAAGACTGGATTTAGCGTCAGCTTTCCCGGAGTGGTCTGAACATCGCGCCAATCGCAGCGAATGTAGAGAACATCCACAAACGGAAGGGAAGCCATCTTCTCGACATGCTGTTCAAGTGTCTCCTTGCCGGCACGCGCAGCGAGCGACGGTCCGCCTTCCTCCCAGGAGTAGCCAACCAAACCCAAACCATAATTCTTTACTGGTTTCGACGACTGCGAGGTAACGAGGACGGTGTACCAACCTTGATCTTGTTCGATACCGAAGGGTCCTTGATTTAAACGATCGAGTACTTGAGGTCCCGAACCGAAATCATACTTGTCCCAATTGTGAGTAGGAACCTCCTGGCTGTTCGCTTTGTTAAGAGCTGTCGCCACTGAAAGTGCGGCTCCTGCTTTTATGAAAGTTCTTCTATGCATCCTCGTCCTTAAATCGGTCTGTTCCTGATTTGGACTACTCTGCGCTACCTCTGCGTTCTCTGCGTCTCTGCGGTTTTGGAATGTGCGCGGCCTATGTTTACCGCAGAGACGCAGAGAACGCAGAGGTAGCGCAGAGAAAAAGGCAAATAGGACATCGACCCTTTAAGCGCTATTGTTGATTAATCGACGTACCCCTTCAAAGATGGAGTCCTTAATCGACCGAACTTCCTCGTCGGTTGCAGCTTCCGCCGTCAAACGAATAATTGGTTCTGTATTTGAACCACGCACGTGCAACCAACCGTTAGGAAGAAAAACTTTCACGCCGTCTCTTAGATCAAGCTTCGAGTCTGAGTACTTTTCGCGAACCATCTTTAGTACCTCGGGAATCTTGTTGGAAGGACAAGGAAGCTTCTCTTTAATCATTACCAAACGCGGCAGTCCTGCGAGTATTTCAGACAGTGAGACATAGCGTTCGGCGAGCATATGAAGAGTTAGAGCCATTCCGACCAAACTGTCGCGAGCAAAGTTGATACGCGGGTAGATAACACCACCATTGCCTTCTCCTCCAATAACAGCTGCCTCTCGTTGCATGCATTCGGTGACATTTGCTTCACCGATCCGTGTTCGATGGAGAATGCTTCCGTGTTGTTGAGTCACGAACTCGAGGGCGCTCGTAGTTGATAAGTTTGCAACCACCGGTCCTGATTCCTTACTCAACACATGCGCGACTGCGAGTACCAATGTGTAGTCTTCGCCGATTGGCTCCCCCCGCTCCGAAACTATTGCGAGCCGATCGGCATCCATGTCTTGTGCAAATCCGATGTCAGCCTTATGTGTTTTTACTGCCGCACACAGATCGCGAAGATTCTCAGGTGTTGGTTCAGCCGCCCGCGGAAACTGCCCGTTTGGCTGATCGTTGATTGCAATTACTTCCGCACCTAGCGCTCTCAACAGTTTTGGCCCAACAATTGAACCAGCTCCATTGCATGCATCAAGAACTACTCGCAGCGGTCTCCCGGATTGCGGAAGCTTACCAAGTGTCTCGAGGATCGTCTGCACGTGAAAATCGATCGCTCCATCCAGGATCTCGACGCCGCGCATCTGATCGCCGCGCACCTTCGCATATTCACCTTGATGGTAGATGTCGAGCATTTCGCGGGCGAAACCTGGGCCAAGGAATGTTCCATCAGATCCAATAAACTTCAGAGCATTCCATTCGGGCGGATTGTGACTCGCCGTGATCGCCAGGCCACCATTAGCACTTCTCGAGCGCACCATGAGCTGAATGGTCGGCACGGGACACATGCCTACGTCAATAACTCGACAACCACTTGATAAGAGACCTGCGATAACGGCTTGCTTGACCATTTCTCCCGATGTTCTTGGGTCACGACCGATCGCAATCGTGCCTGAGCCGACGTAGGTCCCAAACGCTTGTGCAAATCGGGTTAGCAGAGTTGGTGTCAGCGAATCGCCCACGACACCACGGACGCCTGAGATGCTGATCTTGAGAGTTGGTATAGCGCGCATGACGTTCAGTGACTTTGTGCTCTGTTCCTTGTCTTTATTCTTATGTTTGGTGCTAGCTGGTTCTCACTCCGATAGGAGTGGCATGTTTATAGATCGCACATGAATCGAGATGTTGCACTCCGTCAGGAGTGCCATGTTCCAGCGAGTCCAATTCGCACAACGCAGCAAAGAATTTTTCGGACTATCATCGACTAGTTTCGATTGATCAAGCAGCAACATAGCACTCCTGACGGAGTGCGACACCTTGATTGCTACGATCTATAAACATGCCACTCCTATCGGAGTGAAACCCGCCTTCAACTAACCGTTAATCACCAGAACCAGCCCAAAGCACAAAACTCAAAGACCAAACAATACTCCTATCTTCGAACTCTATCCCTTGCCCAATCGAACAGTTCCTGTGCGCGGGCTGGCTCTTCTGCCTCAACGATTACACGGATAATTGATTCCGTGTTTGACGCTCGAACATGAATCCAGCCATTGTCAATAGAAACTTTGATCCCATCGCTCAAATCGTGTTCGAATCCCTCGCTCTCGACGAGCATCCGGAAGTTCTGAAGGACCGAGTAAAGTCTGTTTGGTTCTACTTCGAGGTTGTATTTCAACATTGTGACTTTGGGCAGTTGCCGCGCTAAATATGAGATCGTATCAGTGTTGCGAGACAAATTTTCGAGAATTAACCCGATCGCCGCCGCGCTGTCGTGAGTTGCATGAACTTCCGGTATTGCAACACCTCCGCTGCCTTCGCCACCCAAAACTGCGGAGTGCTCGATCATCGCTTCAGAAATAAATGCCTGGCCCACTGGTGTCCGAATAACGTTAGCGCCAAATTTTGAAGCTACCCGATCGATTCGACTGCCGGTAGAAATATTGGTGACCACTGGCCCGACACGTTCGGCCAGACGCACCGAAGCAGCAATTGGCAAGGTTAGTTCTTCAGAGAGCGGCTCGCCTAATTCTGTCACTATGCCTAAACGTTCCCCGTCTGCGTCGTGTGCAAATCCAATGTCCGCATGGCCGGCTTTTACAATTGCCGTGAGTTGGGCCATCGTAGTTGGCGTTGGCTCGGGAGAGTGGGGAAACGGAGCATGAATATCATCGTTAACGGCCAGGACCTTGCAGCCCAATACTTCAAGCCATCGCGGGATGAGCAATGAACAACTTCCATTGCAGCAATCGACAGCTACCGTCAGTTTGCGATTTCGGATGGCATCCAAATCGAACGACGAGCTTAGTTTTTCAATGTGCGGTTCGATTGCGTCACCAGTTCCTATGGCAGTCTTGATCTGGTCCCATGTCGTTTTTAGAAACTCACCCTGGTGATAAATATCGAGTAGCTCTTCTGCCTGGGTTGCGTTGAGATAAAGACCGTCAGCACGAACAAATTTCAGCGCGTTCCACTTTGATGGATTATGACCTGCAGTTATCGCAATCCCTCCTTCGGCTCGGAACTGCTTCGCAGCCAGTTGCATGCTTGGCGTAGGACAAATTCCTAAGTCGATAACTTCACAACCGGCGGCGAGTAAGCCGGAACAAACTGCGGCGTGGACCATCGGGCCTGACGGACGCGTATCTCTGCAGACGACAATTCGTCCGCCGTCGAGATAAGTGCCGAAGGCTTGAGCAAACCCCACAACTAACTCGGGTGTAAAAGTCTCGCCAACAACTCCGCGTACACCTGTTATGCCTATCTTTAGTGGCTTCATAAATGAGTACGACAGGCTGTTAGCCTGTCGCGGTTCCGTTTGTTTGCGCGACCGGCTGAGAGCCAGTCGTGCGAATCAAGGTCAATACCAGAATCATCCCGACAAAAGGAATTAAACTCGCCGTGATCAAGATCGGTTCAAATGAATAATGATCAGAAACGTAGCCGATTAAGAACGTCGACAAGATAGTGCCTAAACCTGCCCCGGTACCACTCATTCCACTAACAGTCGCAACCGACTCACTGCGATAGAGGTCGGAGGGAAGCACAAGTGCCATTGTCGAAAAGGATGCGTATGCAAATGTTGAGACTGCAAACAAGCCCGCGAGTGAGAACAAATTCGACGTGAAAATAGTTGGGATCAGGAGCGCCATGCCAAGTCCGCCGAATACAACCACAGCCTTGCGTGCTTTGACGACAGGCCAGCCGCGTTTGATTAACCAACTCGAAACACCGCCTCCGAAGAAATTACCAAGATCGGCGGCGACGAATGGAATCCAGAATGCCAGGAGTCCTTGTTCCGGATTGATTCCTTTGCTGACCAGGTAGATTGCGAACCAGTCCGTGATAAAAAACCAGACTGGATCTGTCATAGTTCGAGCTGCAATTATCGCCCATGTCTGCGGCAGCTTGATTAGATCCTGCCATCGCGAGCTTGTTCCGGCGCTGGTTATTTCATTTGACTCAACGCGATCCTGCAGGATCATCTCACGTTCTTCATCACTGATTCGAGGGTGGGATTCAGGTGGGTGATACAACATTCGCCATACGCCGAGCCAGAGAAATCCCAGCGTTCCGGTAATGATGAATGCAGGTCTCCACCCGCCGAAGTATTTGTACAGACCTATCACCAGCAAAGGCGCGATTGCCCCACCAATAGAAGAGCCGCTGTCGAAGAGCGCGACCGCCCAACCACGTTCCCTTTTGGGAAACCATTCAGCAACAGCTTTAGTAGCAGCTGGCCAGTTGGCTGATTCACCGGCACCAAGAAGAAAGCGAAAGAACGCAAAACTGCGGAGTCCACCTGCGAGCGACGTCAACATCGCCACGATCGAATACCAGATTACAGTTATCGTCAGACCTTTGCGTGTGCCAATACGGTCAAGCAGCCGGCCTGAGACCGTTTGTCCGATTGAATACGCGACGCGAAAGGCAATCACTATCGCGGCGAACTGCTGGTTGTTCCATTGATACTGAATCTTGAGATACGGAGCGAGGACGGAAAGTGTTTGGCGATCGATGTAGTTGATTACGGTTGAGGCGAAGAGCAGTCCGCCAATCCACCATCGCAAGTTTGAGATTGGTTTGCGCGCGATGCCTGATCTGTTAGCAACCGTTTGCATTATTAGTAACGGGAACGAAACTTCACATCGATCCGCCTCTGCGTAACCTCTGCGTTCTCTGCGTCTCTGCGGTGCGAGTTAAGGAAGGCACTCCAAAACCGCAGAGACGCAGAGAACGCAGAGGTAGCGCAGAGATTTTCTAAGGAACCGCTGTGCCTTCAAGACCTAGTTCTGAGATGAACTTTTTGCACGTTGCTACATCATTCAGTGTCTTGATGCCTTGTTCTTCACGCCAGTCTGCGATTGGAAAAGCCAGCACGCCGTTTTTGCGAGACGACAGAAAGTTGATCAGTTCGTTGGGAAAACCTAATTCGCGTCCACTCCGCTCATAACATTGCTTCGATTCGTTCCAGAATCGATGCTTGAGCTCGAGCAAGGTGTCGAACATTGTTTGATTTTTCAGCATAAACATTCCGATGTTCGTTTCGCCAAACTCTTCGGGCTCTGCGTTTTCAAGATGAGTCTCACGAGCAGCTTGAACCTCACCGGACTCGTTTCGACGAATCGGCGCATATGGTCGCTGATGGAATGTCGTAGGAACTACCATTTCAAACTCGTCAAACAAACGGACAAGCTTGGCGGTGCGTCGGTACGTGAGCGGGCGTATGACAGGTTGCGTGCTCCAAACGACGAGTGCTAGCCCCGTAAAGTCTTGCATCAAGTGTTGTGCATTTAACACAGCGTCGCCAGTTCCGAGCGCTTGTTGCTGAGTTGCGAAGATTACGTCCCGGCCCTTCAGTTGTTCGCGAATGGAATTCTCAGTTTCTGGTGAGACGATGATCACGGGAGGCTTTGTTTGGCCCAGACCATTCCGAATGTTGTCGAGCACATGAACTATTGCAGGCTTCTGTCCTACTAAAGCAAGCGGCTTTGAAGTCTTCATACCAGTCTCAGACGCGCGCGTGCCTCTTCCGGCAGCAACCACAACAGGCCAAATATTGTTTGCGCTGATGTCCACCGCCAACTCATCCAGAAGCGAAACGAGGTTGCTGTGAGCGGCCTGCTTTACCGCACTCCGGTAAATGTGATTCAAATCAATATGGTCGAGACCTGCGCCTGGAGTGGAGATCAATATCGAACCTTCACGAACGCCCTCACGATTTTGGGGTGCGTAATACTCAGATTCCACTCGCTTAATTAGCGATTCGGAGTGTTCGTTGGTTGTGAGTACCAGAACGTTCCCACCAAAACCACCGCCCATCAGACGCGTACCCATCACCGCCGGATCAGATCGAATGATCCTGATGAGTCGTTCAATATCATCATTACTTACGTCGTAAAGGTCTCTTAGGCTATGGTGCGAATCATCGATCAGGTTTCCGATTGTTTGCATAACTTCCAAACAATCTTCGTCATGTATCGTGTCGAGTACGCGGGCGGCCCTTGCCACACGCCGTACTTCTCCCAGGTGATGCATGGCGCGAGGTCTGATGTGAAGCGGCCATCTTGAACGTTCGCGTGAGAGAGCAGGGAATGAGGTTTGAAGCTCCGCATGCACCTCGTGGTAATTGCTCTGAAGCTCATTAATCGAAATGGTCTCCGGCAAATTTCGTAGTAGGTCCTCGATCGTATCGAGCGACTCCACCGAACCGCCTCTGAATGACTCGACGGCGTCTCTCCACAAGTTAAGACGCGTTACCTCCCAGTCTTTTATTATCGCTGGAATCAATAATCGAGAAACAGCAGCCCGCTCGTTGTATTCAATCATTATCTCGTGGCCCTTGTTCGCAGGTTTTGTGAAAAAGGTGATCCACTCGAATGGTTTATCCGGCAGTGCAACTCGCCTCGTCTGCCTCGACGAATAGCTGATTAGCACAGCGCTACTTTCCTGCGCCATACATATTGTCGTGTGATCCATTGAGCCACCACGTGTGCCGATGTACCACTCCGCCATCGACGAATCGTGCGCAAGTTCGTCAGGAGTGAAAGAAATGCCGTTGACATGACGGATTGCCGCACCGCCTAACACCACCAGGGCCGAAGAAGACGAGGCGCCGCCGCCGGCCGGTATAGTCGAGTCAACGATAAAATCGAAACCGGTTACGACACGTTGTCCAAATCGCGCGCGCGCAAACTCTGTCGCGCCCTTAATATAGTTTTGCCAACCCGGCGCGGGAACGTTTCTTTCGTTGAGAAACGAGAGCCATTCCGACTCAATGCCGTCAGCGATCTCAGGTACACGAGTTTCCGATAGAGGAAACGAGAAAGCGCCATAAGCCGGGGACGTTGATCTGCCGCGAACCTCAGGTTGGGCAGCCTTCCTGTAGAGCATGAGAGCATCGTGCTCACGACTACCAAACGTCAGCGATGCAGTCGGAAGATAAGAAACGTAGTCGATATGTTCGCCAAGAATATTGATCCGTGCCGGCGCGCGCAGGAGTGAAACGTCGCCATCGCCGTACGTATCCTCAAACATTTGCACCAGGTTGAAAAGACGTGCACGCCACTCGTCAAAGACCGAATCTTCAGCGGTTGCGAGCTGAGTAAGGACTCTCTTTAATTCCACTAGGTTCATTGTGTGCAGACGCCTTTGCAAACAACGGCCGAGCCCGATCGTCTCATTCACACCGCGGCGTTAGCCCGGTGATTTACCCGGCCAGCAACTTAAGAAACCGTTTAAACGGTTTCTTGTAGCCGAGAGCGATCTCATCACCGGGCTAAAGCCCGGTGAGACTGAAAGTAAGCGCAGAAGCAGTCAGATAGCTCCGTGTAAAACCACTACGCAACAGTAAACGGAGAACCAATCTTAGAAAAAAACGCATTGCCAGTTTTTGTTCGCGAATGCTATAACCCGCGTGACTCACTAATCGTCCACGACAAAAAGGAGAACACGTGTCGTAGAGGTAATTGAGTTATCACAGGTTAGTTCGAGTTACTAACAAACGGTAGTGCATACTTATCGAACTCGGCAAGATTGTCAAATTTTAATTTTTGAATTTGCATTCTTCTCTCCGTCGGCTCTGCGTTCTCTGTGTCTCTGCGGTGAAAAATTATCAAGCCCCATGGGACCGCAGAGACGCAGAGAACGCAGAGGCGCAGAGGAGAATGCGATGGGAATCATTGATCATCGGAGGCTGTATGACCCAGCGATCTAGAAGAGAATGGCTAAAGACGGTTGCAGCAGCTACTGCAGGTGCAGTTGGCGCTCAACTCATAGATCATACGAATGCACAATCGACACAACGTACAAACGCATCAGCTAAAATTGCCCAGCCATTGGCGCTCAAAGACTATCAACCGAAGAGCATGCTTCATGTGCCCGAGACGCATGTACCGAGGTCACGTTTTCCAAACATTGATTTTCATACTCACCTGTCGTGGGTGGATCGAAAAGGCAAAGCAGATGTAGTTCATCATGCTGCCACGACGAACGAAATTCTTCAGGTGATGGATGCCAAAAACATAAAGATTATGGTGAATCTCACCGGCGGTTACGGGCCACTGCTGGACGAGACTGTGAAGCACTGGCAGCAACCGCATCCGGATCGCTTCATAGTTTTCACTGAGCCATGGTACTCAAAAACAAAGATGCCAAACTATTCCCGGTTTCAGGCTGAACAACTCGAGGCAGCTAAACGATCCGGAGCGCGTGGATTGAAAGTACTTAAGACTCTTGGACTCTATCTGCGCGAAAATGTGACCACAGGTCCACTGGTGAAAGTCGACGACAAACGGTTCGATGAGATGTGGGAAACGGCCGGCGCTTTGAATATGCCTGTCGCAATTCATGTTTCGGATCCCGATGCGTTCTTCTTGCCGACAGATCGTTTCAATGAACGTTATGAAGAGTTGAGCGCACATCCCGACTGGTCGTTTCACGGCAAGGATTTTCCCACCAACATGGAGCTTCAGGAGGCGAGAAATCGTGTCATCCAGCGACACCCAAAGACGAACTTCGTAGCGTTGCATACGGCGAATTCGGAAAACTTACCTGCGGTTTCGGAGTGGCTCGATCGGTATCCGAATATGTATGTCGATATAGCGGCGCGAATCGGTGAGCTTGGGCGGCAACCGCGCTTGTCGCAAAAGTTCTTCGACAAATATCAGGACAGAATACTGTTCGCGACCGACGCAACACCGCATGGCAATGAAACTCCACAACAGATTTTTTGTAACGAGCTCTACGAGATCTATTACCGGTTTCTCGAGACTGAAGACGAGTATTTCGATTACGCGCCAGCACCAATTCCTCCTCAGGGACGTTGGCGCATATATGGAGTTGGATTGCCCGAACAAATTCTTCGGAAGGTGTATTACGAAAATGCGGCTCGGCTGTTAGGTCTGTAAAGCTATGTCTGTGGTTGAAAACTCTCGGCGACAATTCATCAAACAAGCGCTGCTTTCTTTTTTTGCGATTCCGCTCGCGAGACACGGAGTCTTTTTAGCCGCGAAAAATGTGGTCGTCAGGCTTGAAGGCCAGGCCGATGATTTAGGTAATGAACTTGTAAGCTTTGGTTTGCCATTACCGTTGAATTTTTTGAATGAGTCGAAGAAGGTCCGCGTTCTTGCGGATGATGGTTCGGAATTAGTTGCTGCAATTCGTTCGCTTGAGCCATGGCGAGTGGGAGGTCGAGATGGATCGATTCGTTCGTTGCTGGTTCAGTTCAAACTCGATTTTTCCAAACAGAGAACTCAGCGAGTAACGATTAGATTTGCTCGACAGCCCAAAACCACGGCGGAGTTTGCATCAATTACAACTACGCTGCGAGATGAACAAGGGCTACAAGGTCCTCGAGTGTTGGCGGTTCTGCCGGCCGAGTGGTTATGTGCATCAGGCATTGTTGGCCCTCAGATTCCTGCCGCTTCATCCGGTGAATATTCAAGCTACGACAAACTGGTTGAGAGGAATTTTCCGGGTTCGCTTGCATACCTCGATAGTAAGGTCTACCACGAGTGGCTCTTTGATCGGACTACTTGTTACTACAAGATGTACGCCCGAACTGGTGAGAGTAAATACTTGCAGGCCGCATATCACGCTGCGAATTTCGTACGAGTGCATACGAAGCTGGATGGTCCAGACGCCGGGATATTTACTCTGAAAGGTCCCGATCTGAAATATGTTTACCCCCGAGCGATGCACATTCATTACCTGCTCACCGGAGATGAACGTGCGTCAGCATGTGGAAAACTAATGGCTGAGTACTGTTTCAATCATCAGGACCCCGTCTATCGGCCGGCGGAGATTAAGAAGGTTCCACTCGGAGTTGATCCGGAAAAAGGTCGGAGCTTCTGGACGTTGCGACATCAAGGCTACGGGCTCCTGGGGATTTTGCACGGTTGGGAAATGACGGGTGACAGAAAGTATTGGGACAAAGCCCGCGAATGTGTGGATGCGTATTACAAGCATCAACAGCAGCCGCCTGATGGCCAGCCGCCCGACGGTTCGTTACGTCAAAACTGGGAACTCTATGACCCAAATGAAGCGACTTTTCCGGGTGCAACCTCAGCCTGGATGATGGCTTTACTTCTGGATCCTCTCTTCCATTACTGGACGTTGACGAAAGACGAGCGCATCGCGGAGATGGTTGTGAAGTGGTGCGATTTTCTCGATCGTCAAGGCATCGTACCGGACGGTTCAAAGGCTTACTACGTGATCAACTGCTTCGCTTTGAACGATCCAAAAGCCTCGCCAGGCGAACTTGGGCCGGACATGGAAATGCACAACACGGAGATGGCGTACACGTTTGCACTCGGCAACTTCTTTACTAAAGATCCGAAACGAAGGACCGTCTACACGCGACGGTTCAAACGCTTCCTCGATTTAGCCGCCGGAATCGATCTGAATCATCCGGCGCGCGCATTTAACTGGGCATTTCAATTTACGAGCCAACTTGTTTACTTCATGCAGAATCAGGGGAGAGGGGTGAGATTTTGAAGTTTGAGCATCATGGTCCTGGGACCGCAGGCGTCCCCGCCTGCCAGCGTCCAGCTGAACCAATAGCAAAGATTTCAGCCACTGGATAAAACAGAGTTGGTTGAGCTGGACGCGGGCAGGCGGGGACGCCTGCGGTCCCAGGACCACGATGCTCAGGGTATTACACCGGGCCTGCGATAAGTGAGTATTAGCTTTGGAGCAAAACAAAGATGGGAAATCATTTTAGGCGAGCCCTCTTACTTAGTTGTGTTTTACTCCTCACGATCAATGTTCCGAACGCGCCGGCACAAACTCTTTACCGAATCACGATCGACCAGGGTGTTCGCGTGAAGATGCGCGACAACGTGATACTCGCGGCGGATGTTTACCGGCCAGTCAGTGATGAGAAGTTTCCAGTTCTGCTAGAGCGCACACCTTACAACCGCACCGACGAAGCAGCGATGGCAAACGAGTTGGCCTCGCACGGGTACATCGTTGTGCTGCAGGATACGCGAGGTCGCTACGAATCTGGTGGCGACTTCTATCCGTTCCGGGATGAAAGCGCCGATGGATACGACACCGTCGAATGGGCTGCTGCACTAAGTGGGTCAAATGGAAAGGTAGGAATGTTTGGCGGATCATATGTAGGAGCGACTCAAATGTTGGCCGCGATGGCAGTGCCTCCTCATTTGGTCGCGATCTTTCCTTATGTGACTGCGTCGGAGTATTACGATGGATGGACATATCAAAGCGGCGCACTCATGCAGTGGTTCAGTAGTTCATGGAGTTCGATTCTTGCGATCGATACAGTACGCAGGGAAGTAGAGAGGACCCAATCGCCAAAAGAATGGATAAAAGAATTGCCCTTAGCAAACTATCCGATTCTGCAAACGCCGCAGCCTTCATCATTAGCTCCATACTTTCGCGATTGGCTCACTCATGAACGTAATGATGCATACTGGCAGAAGTGGCGAGTCTCCGATCATTATCAAGAAATGACAGTCATGGGTCTGCATGGAGGTGGCTGGCACGATCTCTTCCTGAACGGTTCAATCAAGAACTACATGGGACTTCGAGATAAAGCGGCCACATTGTCGGCGCGAAACGGTCAAAAACTGATTATTGGTCCATGGGCGCATGCTCCAACTTCTCCGGAAGGGAAGGTTGGTGATGTTGTCTTCGGTAAGGTAGCGGTGCTCGACATGACAGCAACCGCGTTGAAGTGGTTCGACTATTCACTCAAAGGCGTTAAGAACGAGTATTCGTCTTCAGCTCCTGTCCGACTCTTCATAATGGGCGACAATGTTTGGCGTGACGAACAAGAGTTTCCACTGAAGCGGACGCTATATACGAAGTACTACTTGCATTCGACAAAGGGAGCTAACGGTATTGTTGGCGATGGTTCGTTAAGCCTTGCTGCGCCAGCGGCCGAGAAGAAAGACGAGTTTGATTACGATCCCAACAATCCCGTTCCCACAATTGGGGGTCGCCTCTGTTGCGGCGCCTCGCTGCCACCGGGTCCTGCAGATCAACGCCCGAATGAATCGAGACCCGATGTTTTGGTTTTTTCTACGCCTCCACTTAGTGAGGATACAGAGGTCACTGGATTCGTTTCGGTTGAACTTTATGCAGCGACCTCTGCAGTTGACACTGATTTCACCGCGTTACTCGTCGACGTCGATACAAACGGTTATGCACGTTTTCTTACTGACGGGATCGTGCGTGCGCGTTACCGCGATGGTCTGAGTGCACCTTCAGCAGTTGACCCTGGCAAAGTTTACAAGTACCACATTGACCTCTGGGCAACTGGGAACGTTTTCAAGGCCGGACATCGCATAAGGTTGTACGTTTCCAGCAGCAATTTCCCGAGATTTAACCGAAATTTGAATACGGGGGAGGACATCGCTGGTTCATCGCGAACTGTGAAAGCGCACCAGACGATCTACCACGACCGTCAGTTTAGTTCGGCGTTGATTCTGCCGGTGATTCCACGGAGCCAAAGGGCTATGCAGTGATGACCAAATAGATGGATCGGGTGTTCAAAATTGCAACGTGTCCAAGAAACTCCTTGCAATCCGATCCAGACGAGTGCTATAAGCTGGCTGGATTTTTAATTGCCGCGGACTAGACCAAGTCCAAACGTTAATCAACACAATTTAGCTCTTCTACAACCAGGAGAAAAAAGTTAGGAGTTAGTTCTTAACTCAAACTAACCCAAGGCCCCGGAGTCAAGCGCCGAGTTTTGGGCGGTTCGTTTGGGATGCTAACTAACCAAAAAAAGAGCAGAGCCCCACGTAAAACATGCGTGGTTCTCTTGAACGCTTTAGTTTTCAGTGAAGGAGTCGGATATGAGATTCGCACGAACAATCATTACAAGTCTTTTCGTGATCGGATTTATGTTTTGCGTCGGCAGAGTCACTTACCCTCAGGGCACCCACTTAGGAACTATTCGAGGAACTGTGGTGGATGAAAAAGGGGCCAGCGTAGCCAATGCCTCGGTCCAGGTAACGGATTTGGCAACCAATATTTCGCAAACGCTTAAAACTAATGGCGAGGGCGATTACGAAGTACCAAACCTGAAGTCTGGGAATTATAAGGTGACCATCACGGCACCGGGTTTTAAGACAACAGTTATCAACGCAGTCTTATCCGGTAGTGATGTGGTCCGCGCTGATGCCAGGCTTGAAGTAGGTGAAACGAGTGCTATGGTGGATGTAAGCGCAGAAGCCGGCTTAATTCAAACCGAAACTCCGACGATAAGCGGTTCAATTAATAATAGGCAACTCGTCGAACTACCACGTGATAGTCGCGACATCTACCAGTTCCTGTATCTCAATCCAAACATCACAACGTCTGCAGACGGACTCGATTTTAAATTCATCGGCGCGCAGAGCTATGGTGCAGCGTTCTCGTTAGATGGACAGCGCTCCAACGGAGGAATCTTCGGAGGCGCAACCGCCAGTCAACCCTCGCTGGAGGCAGTCAGCGAATTGACAGTCCTGTCAAATAACTTCACTGCTGAGTATGCCGGCATCGCGAACATCCGGATTGATACTAAACGTGGAGAGAAAGACTTCCACGGCTCTCTCTTTTACAATAACAAAAACTCAGCGTTAGCCGCTTGGACCATCCAGGACAAAAACAATCTGGCTACCTTTGTCCCAAACCCCGCGCGCCCGGATTATCCCAAGCCTTACTTTAATCTCAATGAGACGGGTGGCTCTCTAAATGGTCCATTGCGCCTGTTTGGTAACAAGAAGACCTTTTTCCTTGGTGCTTATGAACGGCGTTGGAGCGTTGATACTGTAAGATTTGCTGGTCGAAACACATTGCCCGGCCAACGCCTCCTGAACGCTGACTTCTCCCAACTCAGCAATAGTAATAAGCCTGCGGTTCCTGGAGCTATTCTCCCGTTGCTCACCCCAGAAGAGTTGGCTGCAAATACCGTTCTCGTAGGTGCAACTCGTCGCTTTATCAATATTCCGTCGCGATTCCTGAATCCAACAGTTGCCAAACTAATACAGACTTACTACCCAAAGTCGAGTTTGGACGCCCCGGTCGATTCTCGCGGAAGGTTACGCGATTTTGCACAGAACGTCGCCTCGCGGAACACGCGTGACCTCGTCACCGCAAGAATCGATCACGACTTCACAGCGAATGATAAGTTCTACGGTGTTTACAATTATCAAAGGAATCCAAGTACTTCAGGACAAGTAGCGGGCGCATTTTATCCGGCCTTTGGACTCCGAGACAATGAACAGAGCAACCACACGCTCTCACTTTCGTACTCGAAGTTGTTCTCGTCCAATCTTGTTAACGAAGCTCGAGGCGGCTTTAATTCGCAGAGCTTATTCAGAAGGGCTCCGAGAACTCTGCGCGAATTTCTGAGTGGCATAGGTTTCAGCGACTCAGACATTACGAGTGTCGGATCGGTGCTCGGTCCCGCAGCAATAGATACTCCTGGTCATACGGCGATCAGCGTTGCAAACTTCGCTCTGATCAATAACGGCGGCCGGAGCGTCAATCGCACGCTCGATCAGAAGCTCATTACTTTTGGGGATACTTTAACCTGGATAAAGGGTCTACATAGCTTGAAAGGAGGCGTCGACGTTGTACGTAATCATGGTACGGATGGCTTTGTTGCCAACAGGCAAAATCCGCGAGGCCGCATCAACTACACCGGTGGTGCGGCGACGGATGCCTGGGCCCGGTATCTGATTGGGTTGCCGCCTAACACGGTCCAATTCGTCGAGAAGCTCCGCGGCGACCTCGATGCAACAAACTTCGAGTACGGTTTCTTTGCCCAGGATGAGTACAAGATTCATCCGCGTGTGACCCTCAGCCTTGGTTTGCGCTACGAACTGATCACACCATTCAAAGATAAAGACAATCTTTTGGTGAATTTCGATCCGAACTTCGTCGACCCAACCACTCATCGGAAGGGCCGCTTCATAGTTCCGACTTTGGATGTACTACCCCAAATCGATCCGCGCATAATTAACTATGGCGTAGTTGACGCCGACACGGCTGGCGTTGGTCCTGGTCTTGTCAACTCTGATCGAAACAATTTTGCGCCACGTCTTGGCGTAGCCTGGCGCCTCAATGATAGAACGGTCATTCGCGGCGGCTATGGAATGTTCTACCCAACCGCTTCCGCACAAGGAATACGTGATGCGCTCGCATCTTCGCCATTTAACCACCCACTTACTAAAAGAACTACTGGTGCTGCACCGCTCGGTGGATTTCCGGGTGGATTGACTCCTCCAGGTGTGACGCCGTTCACGGGCGGGGTCTTAAATAGTTTTGACTCCTTTCCGGACGCTAACAGTATTCCGATTGATATACAACAACCGCGGATCGAACAATTCAACGCGACATTCGAGCGCGAGCTAAGATCGCAGATAGCCGTTCGGGTTTCCTACCTCGGGACCCGCATGCATGGATTAATCGGTGGAATAGACCTGAACATGCTCCCACCAAGCGACACGCCATTTGGTACACATGGATTCGACGACGACGGGAACATCATAATCTGCGATCCGAACGAGGGTAATTGTGATGGCTCGATCGATGCAGCCCGCCGTTCGTTTCCTGAACTCGGAACGTTCATGGCTCGTTACGGCAATTTTGGTAGCGGCCGCTCACACGCACTACAGATCGAAGTTAACAGACGCTTCGTGAATGGACTGACATTCAACGCGAGCTACACTTTGCTGGACCAGAAGGGTGACGGTTTTGATACGGGAAACGCAAGCCTTGGCGGCACCTTCTACAACCAATTCATCCCAGGCAACGATTTCGCGCGCGATGCGTTTGTGTCTCGGCATCGCTTCGTATCGTATGGCATTTATGAACTGCCTTTCGGAAAAGGCCGAAAGTACGGTAACGACATTCCCAATTGGGCAGATGCAGCTTTCGGTGGCTTCCAGCTGTCGTGGAACATGTTCGCCAAGAGTGGTACGGGCTTCACTCCATATTGGGAATGCGACAATTGTGATCCCGTTTTCCCAGGAAACGTAGCCAGTGAATTTCTAGATGCGGTGGGAGGATTCAATGGCACAAGCTTTCGACCTTTAGTGCTCAGCGGCAAACAGTACATCAAACAAGGCGATCAATTCTTCAATCCCGCGGCCTTCGCCCCGCCCCCGGTTGGCGCTGATGCCCTGGACAATCCGAACGTCGCACGACGGAATATTCTCACGGGACCTGGCACGTGGGGCGTGAATCTTGGCATTCGAAAGTTTTTCAAGTTCACTGATACAACTCGTCTAGAAGTGGGCGCTGACTTTAACAATGTATTCAACCACCCTCTTCGCTCTCCGACGGATATGTACTTCGCGAACCTCGGCTTCTTTGACCTTGATGTGGATCAAACTACGGGCCGACTCCTCCCGATCACGAACATTACACCCAACGAAGACTTCGGGCGAATCAACACGAGTTTCAATCAAGAGGGCATCGACAATCGTAGACTCATCCGGTTGAGGTTGCGCCTCACTTTTTAGCCTCGTGGGCCGGAAAGACGAAATGGAAATGCCAAAAGAAGAGTTTCCGCAATTCTTCTTTTGGCATCCGCCTTCAACTTTTGGGACTTCGATTTGAAAGTCAGATCCAACTTGGGTCCATTATGAAGGCCATTCCCCGTCAGACCTTTACCCGAAAACCGAACTTGGCTGACGTCAAGACCGCGGGTCACGACATGCTCCGCTTGGTGAACCGTCGTATTCTGCTCAACATTCTATCGGATCGTCAGCCAATCTCACGTGCTGAGATCGCGAAGATCAGCGGTCTTAACAAGGCCACGATCTCTACAATTACCGGCGAACTATTAAAAGACTCTTGCATCATCGAAGATGGATCGGGAAGAACCACCCCTATTGGTGGCAAACCGCCAACTCCTCTCCGTTTGAACGCGAAACGTTTCGGCCTGTTTGGAGTCGACATTCGCGCTGATGAAACGATTCTCGCGCTCAGCGACTTCAACAACCGAATAGTTTCGCGAGTTAGTTACGAAACAGGCGCTGACGCAACTGCATTTCTTAACAGGCTCGGGAAGGAGATTCGAAAGCTTCGCGCGAAACACGATTCGTTCATTGAATTCCCGGGAATCGGCGTAAGCCTGCCAGGACTTGTTGATAACCACCGAGGCAAGTTTCTCATCTCAGTGGTCCTTCCCTGGCGCGATGTTCCAGTTGTTAATTTGCTGGAAAAGTCTACTGGCCTACCCGTCATAATCGATAACTCTGCTCGTTGTTCCGCGCTTGCGGAGATTTGGCACGGCAAAGCGCAATACGCTCATGTACGAAATCTTCTGTACGTCAGTGTGAGCACCGGCCTGGCGTGCGGCGTCGTAATCGACGGCGGTCTCTATCGAGGTGGAAATAATACTGCGGGACAATTTGGCCACATTTCAATTGATCTGAGCGGCAGCGAATGTAGATGTGGTCAGCGCGGATGTTGGGACCTTTACGGGTCGGACAAGGCAACGTTGAAGCGTTACGCAGAATTGCGTAACACCAACGGAAAACGTGTCTCGACGATGCGGAAGCTGATTGAGTTAGTGGATGGAGGAGACCCAGCGGCGACTGAGGCAGTCCGTGAAACAGCTCGTTA